>JBIIFU010000067.1:0-7494 GCA_044237035.1 Crocinitomicaceae bacterium | reverse complement strand
ATAATTTCTTTTCTATTAATTCCAATTCAAACAACCGCTGAAGAAGTTTTATTTCGTGGGTATCTTGCCCAATATCTTTATCGTAAAATTGGAAGTTATCTACATGTAATTATAACTACAAGCGCATTTTTTGCCTTAATGCATGCTTTCAATCCGGAGGTGGCAATATTAGGCTATGGGATTTTATCCTATTATTTTCTAACAGGAGTGTTTTTGGCTATAATGACAATAATGGATGATGGAATGGAATTATCAATGGGGTACCATGCAGCAAACAATGTATTTACAGCAATAATGATTACAAATAATTGGCAGGCTTTTCAGACTGATGCCGTTTTTTTAGATACTTCAATACCAACTTTTGGATTTGATTCAATACTAACGTTGGCCCTTATTCAACCAGCATTGCTTTTGCTATTTTCTCGATTGTATAAATGGACAAATTGGAGAAGATTAATTTCAAGATCATCCAATCAAAATTGAACCAACTTTAATCTTTTGTGGTTACCCGATAAAATGATTTCTAACAAGTAACTTCCTTTTTCTAGATCAGTAAGATTAATCGGAGTATTCGGTTCAAAAGTTATTGTCTTTACTACTTTACCATACATATCATAAACGTGTATTTCTGCCTTCGAATTTAAATTATCGATGGCGAAAATGCCATTGTTTGGATTAGGAGTGATTAAAAGATCTTTACTTGTACTATTTTCATGAATAGATAATGAATTGTCTTGAATAATTGAACCTGTATTGTTAATAATCCAATTATTTGGATCTAAATTTATCGTTGATGTAGTGCTTAATGTTCCGATATTTGGAATAGTGAAAAGTTCAATATTTGAAGAAATTGGAAATCGAATTACAGTATCCGGTTGTCCCATTCTATTAAAGAAAATTTCAATATCATTCGTGAAGGTTGGAGTAACCGATGGTTTAGAAGCTGAATGCGAAATTTCTAGTAAAACATCTTGACCGTCTTGTTTCCAACGAACAGAGTAGGTAGGATATCCTTCACCAAAATACCATTCTTCAAAAAAAGCATCTAAATTCACTCCTGTATAAGCAGCCATAAAATCTTTAAAATCAACTCCTTTAGCTGAAATTTCAGAGAATGCTAATTGGAAAGCACGTAATCCTGCAAAAAACAAACTATCGTTATCAATTAAAAAGCGAATGGTGTGAACAATCCCAGCACCTTTATCGTATGTTAATCTTCCACTGAAAATGCGCGATTCATTCAAGCTATCCAATACCCAAACACTACCACCCGTTTGTGTTTTTACATTTTGGTGTACATCTAACATGTGTTGTGCTTTTTCTCCAGGATAAAGATTTTCAAGCATTAGATATTCACTATAGGAAGCAAATCCCTCGTTGATCCAAATGTCACACCAAGAGGCACAAGTAACATTGTTTCCCCACCATTGATGACCTAATTCATGAGCTGTTAATTTTTTCTCAAAAAATCCTTGCGTTGTCATAGTTTGATGTTCCATTCCTCCAGAAATGGGAGCCATACAATGACCGTATTTTTCATCCTCAAAAGGGTAGGGGCCATATTTATCATAAAACAATTCGATAAAATCTCCTGTCTCATTAATTTCATCAATAAAATTTGGTAAAGTCTGTGGATTGTTATAAATATAATTTTGAACTAAAATTGGGTTTGGAGCTCCCGCAGGAGTAACGAAAAATGAATAATCAACATATTTAGCAACGGCTATTGATATCAAATAATAATCAATAGGATGACGATGTTGCCAATTGAATTTTAAAAATCCATTTCCAAGTGTATCAATACTTGATAATATCCCATTTGAACCTGCTTTACATGTATCTGGAACAGTTATGCTAACAAACGAACTATCGATCTTATCAGTCAAACTTTGCTTACATGGAAACCATTCCATCGCAGAAAAAGGTTCTGAGAGTGTCCAAACTACTTTATTCCCCCAACTTGGCGAAGAACCGGCAGTAATACCACTTCCACCCAAAGGATTTGTTTGAGCTGTTGGTGGATTTCCAGCATAATCAATTTCTATAGAAAAAGTCTGTCCTAAATTGGTATTTACATACGCTTTAACTGCTGTTCCTATTCTTGAGAAAGACGTTGGAGCTCCATTTAATCGTATTTCTGAAATCGTTAATGTTGGATACAATTCCAAAAGTGCTGAATCCATATTTTGATTGGCTATTGCATCCATACGAGCCGTTCCTGACAAATAAGTTGATATATTAGTCATGTTTAAATCGAGATGATAAAAGTGAACATCGTATTTTTCAGTTTCTGCGATTTGAGAAACGTTTAATGTATTACTTTTTGCGTGTTGATTTTTAAAACGATCACGTTTTGAGCAGCTTGTATGATTTTCTTGTCCTAAAACAAAATTTAATGAGATAACCACTAGAATAAGTGAATAAAATAGTTTCATGAGTTATAGTTTTTCCAAAAATACAAAGAAGAAATGATTACTTGAACTTTATTTGTTAGCCCATATAATTATTCTAGAATCATCAGAACAAGAAACAAATGTATTTTCATCTGTAGGTAAAACTTGATTAACTGAATTCCGATGCCCACCTGTTTTAAACTCTTTTTTATCAATAACTTTGAAGGTTTTCCTATCCCAAATTTTAATACTCTTATCACGGCTAGCACTCACAAAAAAATCTTCGTTGAATATCATTAAAGAATAAATAGGACCTTTATGAGCGGGGATTTTTGAAATTAGATTTTTCTCCTTTGAATCTAAAACATATAAAAAGCCATCGTAAGCACCGATCAATACATAATTATAAAGTTGAATAATGGATTGAATCCCATCTTTGTTTATTGCTATTTCGTCAATTTGATTAAAAAATTCTAAATCAAAAAACCTCAATTTACCGTCTTTTGAACCAATTATCACTTCATTTCCTGAATGATAAATTGCTCTGATTTTACCTGAATTAAGTGGGATTTGTAGGAGTAATTGAAAACTTTCACTATTCCAAACACATAGATTTCCATCAGCATCTCCGGTGATTATTAGTTTTTTTTCAGGAATTTCATAAATTGAAAAAATAGCTGTTTTGTGTTGCTGAATGAACTTTATCTCTTCCTTAGAATCTGTATTTACAACATGAAGATCCCCATTCGAGCAGCCTATGATTAAATAAGGGAGATTTAGTAAATGGAGAATTGAATAGGCGGAATTCTCAAGTTTTACAACAAAATTATCTTGTTTTAATTGACTTAAATCCCACCTTACTACAAACTTATCGGCGCCACTTGAAAATACTGAATTTACATGCTTTGATAAACAATAAACAGGACCTGAATGGTCAGAAAATTCAACTTGTTTATGAAACATTATTCAGATAAGTCAACCAGATCAGTCAATTCATTACAATGAAGTAATTGCGGATTAATCGTAAAAAGTTCTTTAGATTTCATTGAGTCATTATCAATACATACACTAAATAGTGCTATGGAATCTTCTTTTGAACCAAGTAACCAAAGTGTATTTACCTCCCACAACCAGGACTCAGTTTCCTCACCATTTTCTAAATTGAAGGCGTGAATGAACTCTTGTGATTCTTGAATATCTATTTTTACCAAATTTTCCATCAATGATTTTAGACAATCCATATCTGTTGGATCTAGCTCTAAGGATTTTTTTAAATGACCAAAACCTAGTTCAAGTTCATTGTTTTTTAAATAGGCAGCACCAGCTAAATGATGAATTACTGGATTCTCTGGATCTAAATCAAGTGCCTTGTTCATTAAAACGATTGCTTCTCCTGTATTTTCTTGTAAATCAGCTATAATCCCAAGTCCCAACCAAGGCTCTGAAAACTCAGGTGATAATTCAATACTTTTTTGGTAACAACTCTTACTTAATTCATATTCATGTATATTCTCATATGACTCACCTAAATAACAGAGAGCCAAAGGATCTTCACCGTCAATCTCCATGCATTTCTTAAAACTATCAATTGCCTGGTGAAATCTATCCGATGACAAATAAGCATTCCCTAAATTGAAGTAAGCCGCACCAGCGCTTTCGTTAATTATCAAGCAATAATCAAAAGCCCAAATCGCTTTGTCATAATCCTCTTTGCGCAAATAAAAACTTCCTAATTGATACCAACCTAGATAGGAGTATGGATTTTCATCAATAAAAGATATAATTTGCTGATTAATTTCCTCAATTCGCTCAGATTTTTCCATACAATAACACAATTCGGAAAATGCAATTTCATTTTTTGGATTGTGACGTAATGCGCTTTTTAAGATTTCAATGGCACCATCAAAATCACTTGAATTTTCATATTCTAATGCTAAGTCAACAAAAATTTCATCTTTCTCTTGATCTTCGCATAACTCTAAAGCCTGACGGTAACATTTAATTGCGTTTTTGGAATCGCGAATTTGACCATACAACGCTGCCTTGGTTAATAATAACTCTGATTGATGGTTTTCAATTATTTCCAGTTGACGCAATATTTCAATCGATTCGGATATCAAACCTAAACCAGCAAGTGATTGCGCTTTTCTAAGATAAAATACTTCATTATGAGGCAATTGGGAAATTCCAAATTCTGAGGCAGACTTTGCAAATGAATAATTTGAATTGAATAAATAAAAATCAATTATGGATTCAATTCTATCACCATCAATAAAACCTACAGATTCACCTTTTAAATACCTTTCAAAAAGTGCAATATCTGACTTTAATTCTTTTTCTGAAAAATCTTCTTCGTCATCAAACATCCTCAATAGTTTTTAGTAAAAGTATGATATTATTGAAAAATAACCTATTTGTTTGATTTGTGTTTATTCACAAAAAATGTGCATTTATCAACTATTTTCTATTCGAAGTTCGTGACATTCCCTGATTCTACATTCCACTGATATTCAGTAACAATAGACCCATTTTTAGTGTAGGTTGTTATGGATTTAGGCGATTCTTGTTTAATGTAAACATCATAATTGTTGTTTTCATCTACTTTTACCCTTCTTGTAATTAAAACTTGAGGCTTTCCTTGTTCTCCTTTGCTAAATACCCCTTGTGTTACTCCAACAGGATAAGGTACACCTTTCGAGTTTGCAATACCGCTTCCTTTTGTAACTGGTGGAGGTGTTTGCCTATATTCATCCATTTTCTGCGTGTTCTCTGCAACATATTTTGCATTATCATCTGTCATTTCATTCATTGAAGTACGAACGACATACCTTAACGAATCGTCACTCTTTTGGTTTTTACCAATCGTTTCAATACGTTTATCGTTTTCTTTTTGAATTTCCGCCTTAACAAATGACGTTTCTTTTTGAAGAGTATCTATATTTTTTTTGATTTGATTAATTCTTTCCTCATTTGTTTCATTTATCAAGGCAACAGAGCTATCTGTTTTTTCCATTGAACGCTGAACGTAAACTGCCATTTCATTGGTTTGATTATTCTTTGATTCAATTACTTTGTCGCGTTCTTTTTGATATTCTGTACGATTACTGTCAATGGATTTAATAACTCGTTCTTTTTCATTTTCCATTTTAACCTGCGCTGAATCAATTACTTTTAAATTCAATATAACGTCATCTCCTATTTTCTTAATTCGCTTCTCAGACTCCTGATTCATCGTGTCTTTTTTAGCTTCAAATTCTTTATAAGGTCCATTTTTCTCGTCCTCATAAGCTTTGTTCATTTGACTAATTCCTGATTTATAATCAATTGGCGAACCGGGGTCATCAAGCGGTAAAGGATTTGGAACAGGTGAAGAGCTTGTTGAGGATGAGTTATTTACAACAATGCCTTTTTTCCCATTTTCTGCATCAGTGATTATTTTCTCAAGATCCTGTTTTTCAGTTCCTTTAAAAACTTTTTCATTTGGCTTTATAATAACATTCAAGCCATATTTAGCTGCAAGAATAGCATCTTCCCATTTTTTAACGTTCAATAAATTATTCCCTTCAATGAGTTTTTCAAGATAGCTTAATCTAAGCATTAAAACTTGAACTTCCTTTTTATCTTGATTGCTTTGAAGAGGTTCAGCACTTAAATAATTTTTTGCTTTTAACAAGTCCTTGTCTGCAAGAGCCTTTTCAACTAATGCAATTGATGAGTTGAAGTTAGCTTGTCCCCACAAATTTGCTGAAAATACCACGAAAAAAAACACAAAGAAAAAACCGTATAAATGCTTCATAATTTTGATATTTGTAAATCAAATAAAATTTGACCAACATTAAGAACAAATTTCTTTAAAAAAGTTAACTTATACAAATTATGCTCCAAATAAATCACTTGAGTTTTTGGGAGAGGCAATTATATTTTGAGGGGATTGATTTTGTTATTGTTGGAGCAGGAATTGTCGGATATACAGCAGCCATTCAATTAAAAAGAAAATATCCCAAATCAAAAATTATAATTCTAGAAAGAGGTTACCTGCCAACAGGGGCAAGTTCAAAAAATGCAGGTTTTACCTGTTTTGGGAGTCCTACGGAAATTTTTGACGATCTCAATCATTCATCTGAACCTGAAGTTTGGAATACAATTGCAATGCGCTTTGAAGGACTTCAAGAGTTAAAGGATTTAGTAAAAGATTTTGATATCGATTATCAAAAAAATGGATCATGGGATTTGATTCACTTAGATTTTCCTAAAACTGAGATTTCACATTCATTTATCGAGTATTTAAATGAAAAATGTAGTAAATACTTTGGGGTTAATTCAATTTATTCTGAGGATAAAAATGTTAGCCAATCTTTTGGATTTCATAATATTAGCACAAGTTACTTCAACAAGGAAGAAGGTCAATTAGACACAGGAAAATTGATCACAGCACTTCATCAAATTGCAACAAGCAAGGGGATTCTATCCTTATTTGGAATTGAAGTGATTGATTTTGAGGATTCGCAAAATAATGTTTTAATTCATTCAAACATAGGAGAGGTCAAATCTACAAACTTAATTATTTGCACAAATGGATTTGCGGGTCGTTTTTTAGGTGCGGAGGTAAAACCGGCAAGAGCTCAAGTCCTAGTAACTTCAGAAATCCCAGATTTAGCAATTAAAGGAACTTTTCACTTAGATCGTGGATACTATTATTTTAGAAACATTGGAAATAGGATTTTACTTGGTGGAGCACGTAATTTAGATTTTGAAGGAGAAACTACTATTGAATTATCAATTACACCAAAAATTCAAAATGCCCTTGAAAATCTATTAAAATCAACTATAATTCCTCAATGCAAATACACCATAGATTATTCTTGGGCTGGCATTATGGGAGTAGGGGATACCAAGACCCCAATTATACGAAAACAATCCGATAATATAGCGTTTGGGGTTAGAATGGGAGGGATGGGAGTTGCTATTGGATCTCTTGTTGGAAAAGAACTAACCAAACTTTTTTAACCCTTTTACCACTTTTATACGCACAACTACGTAGCATACTTATGTAAACACCTAGCAATCCCTTAGTAGGGCTCCGTATTTTGCGGTTGAACAA
>JBIIFU010000066.1:0-7753 GCA_044237035.1 Crocinitomicaceae bacterium | reverse complement strand
GATGCATTGGATGAAGTTGGTTCTCGTGTTCATTTGACAAATATTAATGTTCCGAAGGAAATACTAGATGTTGAGGCGCAAATTGAAGCATTGAAAATTCAAAAGAATGAGGTCATCAAATCTCAACAATATGAAAAAGCAGCTGAATTGCGTGATGATGAGCGAAGACTTCAGGAAGAATTAGAATCAGCAAAAAAGAAATGGGAGGAAGAATCAAAAACGAATCGAGTTACAGTTACTGAAGAACATGTAGCAGAGGTTGTTTCGATGATGTGTGGAATCCCGGTTACAAAAGTTTCAGAAAAAGAAACCGGTCGCCTTGCTAAAATGGGCGAGGAATTACGAGGAAGAGTAATCGGTCAAGACGAAGCAGTTGAGAAAGTTGTTAAAGCAATTCAACGAAATCGTGCTGGATTGAAAGATCCGAATAAACCAATTGGATCGTTCTTTTTCCTTGGGCCAACAGGAGTTGGTAAAACTCAATTAGCAAAAGTTTTGGCCAAGTATTTATTTGATTCTGAAGATGCATTGATTCGCATTGACATGTCTGAATATATGGAGAAATTCTCCATTTCAAGATTGGTTGGTGCACCTCCAGGATATGTGGGATACGAAGAAGGTGGTCAATTGACTGAAAAAGTGAGAAGAAAACCTTATTCAATAGTATTATTAGACGAAATTGAAAAAGCGCATCCGGATGTGTTCAACTTACTCTTGCAGGCACTTGATGATGGTCACATGACAGATGGATTGGGTCGAAAAATTGATTTTAAAAATGTTATTTTGATCATGACATCCAATATTGGTGCTCGTCAATTGGCTGATTTTGGAACAGGTGTTGGGTTTGGAACAAAATCGCAATCTGAATCACGTGATGATAATGCGAAAGCGGTTATTCAAAATGCATTGAGAAAAGCATTTTCTCCTGAATTTTTGAACAGAGTTGATGATATAATTATGTTCAAATCATTGGGTAGAGAAGAAATTCATAAAATCATTGATTTAGAGCTCATCAAGTTGGTTCAGAGAATTGAAACTTTGGGTTACACGTTAAATTTATCTGAAAAGGCGAAAGATTTTATTGTCGACAAAGGGTATGATGAGAAATTTGGAGCAAGGCCGTTGAAACGAGCTCTTCAAAAATATATTGAGGATCGTTTGGCAGAGGAAATTATCAAGTCAAACTTGCAAGAAGGTGATACTATTCAAATGGATGTGAACACTGCTGCAGATGATCTTGAAATTGTTATTTCCAAGGCTAAATCTAAAGATGTAACAAAATAAATAATTCATAAAGATTCTTAATAAATCGCCGTTAGATCTCCATCTCGGCGATTTTTTTGTAAATTGTGTTTAGAAATTCAACTATGTGTTATTGGAAATTACTTTTAGTTTTAATTTTAATAAATCCTTTATTTGGACAAAATAAAACGGTTGATTCTCTTTCTATTGTCTCACAAATTTCTTATTCCAAGAATTTAAATTTTATTGATTATAAAACCAATGAGCTAGAGTTTTATTCGCTCGATGCAATTAAACCTTTTTTTGAAAAACTTAAAAGGTCAACAAATCAGCAAGTGAAAGTTCTTCATATTGGTGATTCACATGTTCAATATGATCAAGGTGCGGGAGCAATGAGAAACACTTTTCAAAAAATGTTTGGTTTTTCAGGTAGAGGTTTTATTTTTCCATACGCTGCTGCTGGAACTCATGCGGCCTATGATTACAAGACAAGTTCAACTGGAAAATGGTCCGGCTCACGCAATGTTAGTAAAGAAATTAATTATCCACTTGGAATATCTGGCACGACAATTTACACAGCCGATTCAACTGCAGGATTTACCATTCAATTCTACAATTCTTCGCCTGAACTTGAAGTGGTAGATAAGTTAAACTTATTTGTAAAAACAAGTGATTCATCTTATCATTTGCAATATCGACTTTCTCCAACTTCAAATTGGATTCCGATATCACTTTTAAATTCACCATTTTCACCAAACCTTATTGAGGTAATTTTACCAGAGAAATTAGCGAAATACTTAGAGTTTAAAATTCATAAAACTGATTCTATTCAGAATGAAATGGAACTGTATGGAATTCAGTTGGTAAATTCAAAAAATCAAGGGGTATTGTATAATTCAGTTGGAATTAATGGAGCAAGTTTAGTGAGTTTTCTAAAACAAGATTTATTTGTTGAGCAATTGCAGCAGGTAAAACCTGATTTGGTGATTTTGGATTATGGAACCAATGATTTAGCAGGTGGTAAATTTGATTCAATTTATTTTGTCAACAATTTAACTAAATCAATTCAGCGAATTAAGTCGGTTTTACCTAATGTATGTATTGTTGTTCCTTCCATTCAAGATTTTACTGTTAACGGAAAAAACATTACTGTAACTAGCGATTATTCAAAATTTATTCGGCAGTTTGCGAGAAAAAACAACATTGTATTTTATGATTATTTCTGGATTTCTGGTGCTAAAAAGTCGATGAAAAAATGGTTGAATTCAGGAATAGCCAAAAGTGATCAGATTCATTTAACCCAAGCGGGATATATTTTTAAAGGTGAATTGTATGGCAATGCTATTTTGAATTCATTTTCTCGCTATTTAGCTAATCCAAAGGATTCTGTTGTGTTTGATAGAAAGATAATCATTGAAAAAGCTCAGGATTCCGTTGTTCGAGATACATCGCTTGTTCAAATAAATGAAAACAAAGAGGAAATAAAAACACCTCCTATAATGAAAGTGGAGAACAAAAAGAATAACAATAAAGTTCAAACGAATCAGAACAGTAAAACAGAATCTAAAAAGGTGATTTATCATGTTGTGAAAAAGGGTGATACTTTAACGTCTATTGCAAGAAAATACAGTACAACAGTTCAGAAAATTAAAACTAAAAACAAGTTGAAATCAGATAATTTACAAATTGGTCAAAAACTGACAATGCCGTAATTCAAAATTTACAATTAATTTTGCACCATGGATAATGAAATTAAAGTAATAATAATTGATCGGGAAGGGGTATCACATGATTTAGTTGGGCCCACAGATATGAACATGAATATCATGGAGCTGTGCAAGGCATACGATCTCCCTGTTATTGGTGAATGTGGTGGTATGGCCTTGTGTGCGACTTGTCAATGTTACTTAGAATCTGATACGGAATTACCAGAGCAAAGCGATGCTGAATTAGATATGTTGGATCAAGCTTTTTATGTAAAATCCAATAGTCGATTAGGCTGTCAGATTCACCTAAATGATTCGATTGACGGCATAACTCTTAGATTAGCACCTGAGTAGTGTTACATTCCGGGCATGCCGCCTTTCATTCCTTTTAATTGACCCATCATGCTAGCCATATTTCGTGGATTACTCATGAGTTTCATCATTTTTTTCATGTCATCAAATTGCTTAATAAGCTTGTTAACTTCTTGAATATTAGTTCCACTTCCTTTTGCGAGGCGCATTCTTCTTGAGTTATTCAATATACCCGGATTTTCTCTTTCCTTGGGAGTCATACTTTGAATGATGGCTTCAATGTGTTTAAATGCATCGTCTTGAATATCAACATCTTTCATGGCTTTTCCCATGCCTGGTATCATACCCATAAGATCTTTCATATTACCCATCTTCTTAATTTGTTGAAGTTGAGCAAGAAAATCATTAAAATCAAACTGATCTTTCATGATTTTCTTCTGTAATTTTCGAGCTTGCTCTTCGTCAAATTGTTCCTGAGCTTTTTCTACTAATGAGACAACGTCACCCATTCCAAGAATTCGATCGGCCATTCTCGATGGATAGAAAACATCTAGAGCATCCATTTTCTCCCCGGTACCTACAAATTTAATGGGTTTGTCAACTACTGATTTAATGGTTAGTGCAGCACCACCGCGAGTATCACCGTCTAGTTTAGTAAGTACAACTCCGTCAAAATTAATTTTGTCATTAAATGCTTTCGCTGTATTTACAGCATCTTGTCCTGTCATTGAATCGACAACAAAGAGTGTTTCAGATGGCTCGATGGTATTTTTGATGCGAGCAATTTCATCCATCATTTGCTCATCGATTGCCAAACGACCAGCGGTATCGACCAAAACAACATTGAATGAGTTGCTTCTGGCAAATTGAATAGCATCTTGAGCAATCTTTACAGGATTTTTTTCTTCTTTGTTTGAATAAACTTCAATATTTAGTTGCTCTCCAAGTACGTGCAATTGATCAATCGCTGCCGGTCTATATACGTCGCATGCTACTAGTAGAACTTTCTTACCTTTTTTAGATTTTAAGTAATTCCCAAGTTTTCCCGTAAAAGTAGTCTTACCTGAACCTTGTAATCCTGACATCAATACGATAGAAGGATTACCTTTCAGGTTTATCTCACTTTCATTTCCACCCATTAACTCAACAAGTTCCTCATGACAAATTTTAATCATGAGTTGTCCCGGAGAAACTGATGTCAATACATTTCTTCCTAACGCTTTTTCTTTAACAGAATTGGTGAAATTTTTAGCAGTTGTGAAATTGACATCGGCATCTAAAAGGGCTCTTCTGACTTCTTTTAAAGTTTCAGCAACATTGATTTCAGTAATTTGTCCTTGACCTTTTAGGACTTTAAATGCTCTTTCAAATTTTTCGGTAAGATTTTCAAACATAGTTTCAAATAATGAGTAACAAAATTAAGTCAAAATAAAGATTTAACAATAGATAAGTTAAAAGTATTATTGTCTAAACTTAAGAATCAGAAATTTTTTCCTGATATTTTAAAGCAAACGAATACTTTAGTTTTTAGAAAAAAAAAGCCGCTAAATAAAGCGGCTTAAATTTAATATTCAATTTTTTTATTTCTCAATAAAAAACTCAACTCTTCGATTTTTAGCCCAGTCTAGTTCTTTCTCTTCTAAATCACCTGAAACTGAATCACTTTCATTTTTTGCTGCTTTTGAATCAATAGTAATAACATTTTTAACACCAAGAGCAGTTAATTTCTCTTTGACTGCTTCAGCTCGTTTCTTATCAACATCGGCATATTCAGGTTTTTTAGTTGAGCTTAAATTAAATTCAACCGTATCAGCGTGCCCAACAACTTTTAACTTAAATGTTGAATTAGCATTCAATAATTTTGCGATTTCATCCAACGTAGTATTTGCCTCACTAGATAATTTAGAATTACCTGCAGCGAAATAAACTTGGTATGTCTGAATTTTTTCTTCAGGCTTCATTCTATCTTCAATGATAAAATCCTTTTGATAAGTTAATTTAGAATAGGTTGTATCAGTATCTATAACTGCTTTAGTAAAGCATGTACAAGGTTCAATTTTAGAAAATTTCCCCTCCCATTCAGCTTGTTCATCCTCAGACAATACAGAAGCATCAATATTATTAGCCAACAAATATGCTTCAAAGTTTGAGTAGTCCTCTCTAACAATTACGTTATCAATAAAGTAATATGCAGATTGAATTGCTGTTGCTTTAGATTGTTTTGGTTGTTTAAATGGCTCATTTGCTGTTTTTGCATTTGCTTCAAAATTACCAATTGTAATGTATTGCTCTCCTCCTTTAGCTACATATGTGCCACAAATCTTGAACCATCCATTGGCGGAGTTGAACACTTTGTTTTCAGGATGAAGAACGTCAACATTTCCTTTGAGTAATTGCTTTTCTTTTCCTTCTTCTGGTCTTTTTTGATCGAATTTAGCCCCAATATTGTTACTTGCAAATTTAGAACCTTCAGCTAGTGACACCCAAAATTCAATACAATAGGTTTTATTCTTAGTTAATTTAGTGTTTAGCTCTCCAGTCAAATAAGAACGCTCATTTTGTTTTTTTCCTGTCAAATAAGTATTTATTCCAACATAGCATTTCCCTTCGTAAGCATCCTCTTGACCAAATGTACTAGTGGGTGCTCCAATTAATGGTCTCCCTTTTGAATCTACAGGAGTATCCGTATCATTGCGATAAGTGTCTGCTTTAACGCCTGTAGGTGAGAACCAACCATCAATTGTGTTAATTCCACCTAATTTCTTTGGTTTTTTATCTTTTAAATTTTCAAAACTCCCATTATTGACTAGGTTACTTTCGTTACCAGAAGTTTCTTTGCTTTCTTTTTTCTTGCCTTTTTGTCCAAAAATAGGGTTAGAAATAACAATGATCCCAACTATTGCAATAGAGCTTAAAGACCAATTCATTGCAGATTTTACGTTACTTAATTTCATAACTTTTAATTGTATTAATAAAGGTTTTTACTTTTTCAAAATCGGTATCTGGATAAATTCCGTGCCCTAAGTTAACAATATGTCGCTTACTTTTAAACGAATTTAGCATTTTTTTTGTTTCTTGTTCAATCCTTCTGTTGTCCGCATAAAGTACACAAGGATCTAAATTTCCTTGTAATGTTTTTGATTCACCAACCAGATCACGTACTTTCTCAATTTCCATATTCCAGTCCAAACCAAGAGTGTTGCAATTTAATTCTGCTAGATCAGGTAAGGATGAAATTGCTCCTTTGGAAAATATGGTTATCGGTGTTTCTTTTATTGCGTCGCAAATTCTTTCCAAATAAGGAATGCAAAACTCAGCATATTGTTGACGTGATAATATACCAGCCCATGAATCAAATACCTGAACTAAATCAGCTCCACGTGTAATTTGAGCTTCTAAATAGTTGATAGTAACAATGGTTATTTGATCTAATAGTTTGTGGGCTAATTCCGGATTTGCGTACAACATTTTTCGTGATTCAGAAAATGTTTTTGAACCCTTCCCTTCAACCATATAGCAGAAGATTGTCCATGGCGCACCTGCAAATCCAATAAGTGGAACTCTATCGTTTAATTCTTTCTTAGTTAATGAAATGGCATCAAGCACATAGCTTAACCTATCTTCAACATCGACATCCATTGAGAGGGAACTAAAATCCTTTTCGGAACGAATTGTTTTTTCAAACCAGGGGCCTTTTTGTTCAATCATTTCGTAATCTAGTCCCATAGCTTCAGGAACAACTAAAATATCAGAAAAAATAATTGCTGCGTCCACATCCAGTATATCAACTGGCTGAAGAGTTACCTCACAACATAATTCAGGATTTTTTACTAACTCTTTAAATCCTTTGACGGAAGACCTTACGGCACGATATTCTGGTAAAATCCGACCTGCTTGGCGCATAATCCATACAGGATATCTGTTGATATTTTCTCCTTTTGCCGCTCTAAGTAGTAAGTCGTTTTTCATAATTTGAGGTCAAAGATAATCATTTCGTTGTTTATCCGAATTTCAACGCGTATTTTTGCTTCGTGTATAGAATTTTAAAAGAACGCACTGGGTTTGCAATATTCATGCAGATTTTTATTCTGACTTGGTTATTTGCATTTTTAATAGTGTTAATCAATACTAAATCTGACATCCATGAATATCTAAATTCCTATCATTCAGTATTTTTAGATATATTTTTTCAGGCTATAACTTTTTTAGGAGATGGTATTTTTGCTGTTTTAATAGCTATTCTTGTTTTTTTTGTCAAAGGTAGAAAGGAGGGGGTACTTCTATTATTAACTTTTATTATTTCAGCTATACTTGCGCAGGGATTGAAAAATTTCGTGTTTTCTGAATCAATGCGTCCACTTTTCTATATAAAAGCTGGAGAGTTAAATGTAGAAACTGTAGATGGTTTGAAAATGCATTTGAATCATAGTTTTCCTTCGGGGCATACCACAACAATATTTGCACTATGTTCGATGTTTGCTTTGCTTTTCAAT
>JBIIFU010000065.1:0-7759 GCA_044237035.1 Crocinitomicaceae bacterium | reverse complement strand
ACTGAACCGTCCTCTTTTTGGTAAAATACCCCGTTTTTCAGTCCTTGAGCAACAACTTCCTTTCCAAGTAAATAGGTATCTGATTCATAATAATATTTATCAAAATCAACTTCCATTTTAGAATACGTTTGCTCAAAACCTTGATACACCCATCCGTTCATGGTTTGCCACAACAAATACACTTCAGGATCTTTTGCTTCCCAACGTACCAACATATTCTTTGCTTCGCGCATCAAATCAGTTTGGTTACGGGCAATTTCTTTGATTTTATCAGTAATGGTTTCCTGAGCTTTTTCATCTTTACCTACTTGGGCCGATTGAAGTCGCTGAACTTCTGTTACAACAACCGAGTCAAAACCTTCAAACTCTAGTTTATTCCATAAATTTAGTATCGCTTCTGTTTCGATTTTCAGATGTTTATCGAATTCCACGTAATATTTCCCAACTAGTTTATCTCCTTTAAGACCCGTATTTGCTGGATTTTCTCTTTCACCGATTTCATTTAGTGGTGAATATTTCAGCCAAGCCAGCATACTTTTACAAATATGAATGCCTCGATCGTTTATGATTTGTGTTTTAACAACTGAGTGTCCAGCAGCTTTTAAAATTTCCGCAACTGAATATCCCAAGAAGATATTCCTCAAATGACCTAAATGCAGAGGTTTATTGGTATTGGGGGAGGAATATTCAACCATTACCATAGATTTTGAATTAGGCTTAGAGAATCCGAAATCTACTTGTGATGACGCTTTTTTTAGCTCATTCAACCAATAGGAATCCGTTAACTTTATATTTAAAAACCCTTTGATAACTTCATAAGAATCTATTTCAGTCAAGAGAGAAATAAGTAAAGAACCAATTTTTTCTCCTGCTTCCTCCGGAGAACATTTTAGCAATTTCACAAACGGAAAAACAACCAGTGTAAAATCACCATCGACATCTTTTCTAGTTGGTTGGAATTGAATTAAATTTTCAGTGATTTCAACTCCAAAAAGAGCTAGACTATTTTCGACCAATACGGTCTTTATTTTTCCTTCCATCTTAGTTTTTCTCTATCGTTTGTGCTATTGATTGTATTAGTTCAAAAGCAACTTCTGCCATTTTGTTCACTTTATCGTCTAAACAGGGATTCACTTCTACCAATTCAATACATGTTGTTCGAGTATCTTTTGCCAATCCAACCAAAAGTGAATGGGCTTCTTGAATCGTTAACCCATTTTTCACAGGAGTTCCCGTCCCATAAGAAGTTTGATCTGGATCCATTGAATCCACATCGAATGAGACATAGAGTATATCGCAGTTTTTCAATAGATGGTTGATTTCAGCCAACGTTTGCTCAACTCCGTTTTTTCTGACTTCTTCTACTTTTAAATTGCGAATCCCATGTTTCTCAATTAAAAAATCCTCTTCTTTTTCTGTATCACGAACACCTACAAAAACAAGATCAGTCGGATTAATCATTGGAAAAACCCCTGAAAGATTTTTTAATTCACTCCAATAATTTTGGGTTAGATCATCGGGTTCATTTCTTTGCATTTCCAGATTATCTTCGCCAAGAGCAATAGCCAAAGGCATTCCATGTAAATTTCCGGACGGAGTAGTGAATGGAGAATGTAAATCACCATGCGCATCAATCCAAATCACTCCCAAACGTTTCGTTGGGAAGGCTTTACGAATACCAGCAATGGTGAAAGCTCCAGATGAATGATCTCCAGAAAGTACAAAAGGAAAAGTCTCATTTACAAGGGCAATGGATACCGTGTTTGATAGGTCAACTGCAACTTCTTTAATACCATCAACTCTTTTTGCAAAACGAAAAGAAGTGGGTTGTTCCAATAAATGGTTTTTATCCTGGATTTTTTGAATTGAGTAGTTTCCGAAAAAGTTGTTTTTTGATTTACGTGCAGCTGTTTGTATCGCAGCAGGGCCAAGAGATGCCCCATAGGTGCCTGCGCCTAATTCGGATGGATTAAAAATAAATTGAATTTCTTTGAACATAAAATAATTTGACGTTATTACAAATTTACTCTTTTCACTCAATACAAAAGATAGAAGTATATCTTTGTACCTAATAAATTTGAACAAATGAAGGCTATTTATCTATTATTTTTAACATCGTTTTTTATTGTGTCATGTGGAGGTTATTCTGAGGATGAGAAATCAAAATTCAATGCTGAAATTCAATCGATTATCAAGAAAAATAAATGGGATATGACAAAATCCGAATCTGGAGTATATGAACAAACATTAAAAGAAGGGATGGGTCAAGAGATTCATTTGGGTGATGTTCTAGTTGTTGAATACAAAGGAATGTTGGCCAATGGAATTGTTTTCGATAAAACTACTAAACCTATTGAGTTACCTCTTTCATCATTGATCGCAGGATGGAAAGAGGTTCTCGTTGGCAAAAAGGCAGGTTGCTGTACGCGTTTTATTTGTCCGCCAAATATGGGCTATGGAAGATCTGCGCGAGAGAGAATTCCTGAAAATTCCACACTAATTTTTGAAGTGAACGTCATCGGTATAAAATAAAAACGGCCGCTTGAAATAAGCAGCCGTTTAAATTATTGTGGATCGGTATTAATTACCTTTTTCCATTTTTTCTTTCAACTCAGCAAGAGCATCGATATCCCCTAAGG
The DNA here is from genome assembly GCA_044237035.1 of Crocinitomicaceae bacterium. Classification (GTDB taxonomy): domain Bacteria; phylum Bacteroidota; class Bacteroidia; order Flavobacteriales_D; family Crocinitomicaceae; genus UBA952. The sequence goes on along the minus strand of JBIIFU010000065.1, from coordinate 5,120 downwards.
TTGATTTTTCAGAAGTTTGATTTACCGCTTTAACTGCGTTATCTGTTGCTGAACCTTTCGCTCCTTTTTTCGGTGCTGCTGGTTTATCGCTTCCTTCTTCAAATAATCTTGTGTGAGAAACAACGATTTTCTTCGCTTCTTTGTTGAATTCAATCACTTTAAATTCTAATGTTTCTTCAACTTTTGCCTGAGAACCATCTTCTTTCTTCAAGTGCTTAGCTGGGCAAATCCCTTCAACTCCGTAAGGAAGAGAAACGATACCAGACTTATCTTTCATATCGATAATTGTCCCTTGGTGAACAGATCCTTCAGCGAAAGTAGTTTCAAAAACATCCCATGGATTTTCTTCCAATTGTTTGTGACCTAAAGAAATTCTTCTGCTGTCGCGATCGATTTCAAGAACAACAACATCCATTTCGTCACCTACCTTACAAAACTCAGATGGGTGTTTGATTTTCTTTTGCCAAGAAAGGTCAGAAATGTGAATCAATCCATCAACACCTTCTTCTAATTCAACAAAAACACCAAAGTTTGTAAAGTTTCTAACTTTTGCATTATGTTTAGAACCAACTGAATATTTAGCTTCAATGGCAGTCCATGGATCTGGCATTAATTGTTTGATACCTAAAGACATTTTTCTTTCTTCTCTATCAAGAGTTAAGATTAAGGCTTCAACAGTATCACCCACTTTCATGAAGTCTTGTGCAGAACGCAAATGTTGTGACCAGCTCATTTCAGAAACGTGGATCAATCCTTCAACACCTGCTGCGATTTCGATAAATGCACCGTAATCAGCCATTACAACAACTTTTCCAGATACTTTATCACCAACATTTAAATTAGCATCTAATGCATCCCATGGATGAGGTTGAAGTTGTTTCAATCCAAGTGCGATACGTTTTTTATCGTCATCAAAATCAAGGATTACAACGTTTAATTTTTGATCTAATTCAAGCATTTCCTCTGGATGCGTTACGCGACCCCAAGAAAGATCTGTAATGTGAATCAATCCGTCAACACCACCTAAGTCAATGAATACTCCGTATGAAGTAACATTTTTAACAATTCCTTCCAATACTTGACCTTTTTCAAGACCTGAAATAATTTGTTTTTTCTGTTCTTCAAGTTCAGCTTCGATAAGTGCTTTGTGAGATACAACAACGTTTCTAAATTCTTCGTTGATTTTTACAACTTTGAATTCCATGTTTTTACCCACATATACATCGTAGTCACGAATTGGCTTAACATCAATTTGAGAACCTGGCAAGAATGCTTCGATTCCGAAAACATCAACGATTAATCCACCTTTTGTACGACACTTAACGTAACCGGTAATAATTTCTCCTGAGCGAAGAACGTCATTCACACGAATCCATGCACTGTGCATACGAGCTGTTCTGTGAGAAACAACCAATTGACCTGTTTTGTCTTCTTGACATTCAACATAAACATCTACCGTATCACCCACTTTTAAATCTGGATTGTAACGGAATTCATTTGAAGGAACAACTCCTTCAGATTTGTACCCAAGGTTGATAATTACTTCTTTTTTAGTAATCATCATAACAGTTCCTTCAATTACTTCTTTTTCATTGATGGATGTTAGGGTTTTTTCATAACGATCTGATAATTCAGAACGTTCAATTTGAGTATATCCTTGTAATTCAAGGGCTTCCCAATTAAAATCTGCTATACCTTCAGTAGGTTGTGCAGTTGCTTTAGATTTTGCCATGTGGCTTTTAAATTTTGTATTTCAGATTCTCTACAACTCTGAAAGGTTATTTATAATGGCTATTTAAAGTAGAGAAATAGCATTTTAAGGGGTGCAAAGATAGGTAAAACTATTGAATTATCAATTATTTAGCAACAAAAATCAAGGAATTCTAGATGATTGTTGTCAGTTTAAAAAATAGTTGTTTATTTGCAACAGATAACCTTAAAAATATTTTATGAAAAAACTAATTTTTTGTGCCTCTGCGGCATTAGTACTATTGGCTTCTTGTGGTAAGTCAGAGGTTTGTAATTGTGTTGATACAGCCATAAATATGAGTAAAGAAGCTGATGCAGCCAAAGAAGATATGACTAAAATTAAAGCTATTCAAGACAAAAATAAGGCCGCTATAGATAAATGTGTTAAATTGAATGAAAAGGATAGTAAAAAGTTTGAGGAAGATATGAAAAAATGTGATAACTATGCGGAGATGGAAAAAATGATGAAAGAAGGAAAGTAATTAGAACTAAATATTATTAAAAAATGTCGGAAAATTCTTTTCGACATTTTTTATTTAAAAAGACTTTATTTTATCCAATAAAAAACTAACGAATTAAGGTCAAAAACCCATGACCAGAAAATTCTTCGCCATTTAAAGCCTTAGCTTCATACTTGTAGAAATACGTTCCTGCTGTGGCATCAGATCCATCTGAAGTTTTTCCATCCCATCCACCATTCAAATCTTCGATTTTTGCCATCACATTGCCCCAACGATTGAGAATAATTAAGTCAATACTTGCCATGTTTTCAGTCTGAACCATCCACGTTTCATTGGACCCATCAGCATTTGGAGTAAATACGTTAGGCACAAAAATCCAAGGGGGTAAATTAATATTAATTGTTGTAGATGTTGAATCTTCGCAGTATCCATTAGATGCAACAAGCCAAACTGTGTAAACTCCAATCTCAGAATAAACAGTCGAAGTATTCGCTAAAGAAAGAGTGTTGGTTCCACTACCATTGCCAAAATCCCAGGTGTAGGAGTTTGCATTTGTACTTGTATTTGTGAAATTAACCGTTAAAGGAATTGCTCCTGTTGTAACGTCAGGCGAAAAATTAGCATTTGGTAATGGAAGTCCAGTTACAATTACTTGCGCTTGAGATGAACAGCCATTTGTATCAGTTCCTGTTACGGTGTATGTCATTGTGCCATTAACTGTGAATGGGGTATTATTTTGAATTCCATTTGACCATGAATAAGCACCTCCTGCGCCGGCACCGCTACCCGATAATGTAACTTGTTGACCTACACAAACCGTTTGTGGATTTCCTGCATTAATTACTGGTAAAGGATTAACGGTAACTAAAACTGTATCTGTAGTAATACAGCCATTTGCACTAGTTCCAGTCACGACGTATGAATTTGAAGTCGATGGAATAAAAGATTGCCCATTCTGAACTCCGTCTGACCAGGATACTGTTGGTGTTCCATTAGCAGTTAAAGTTACACTACCTCCTTGACATAAGATAATATCCTGACCTCCATCAACAGGAATATTTGGATTTACAGTGACTGTTGAATTTGCAGGAGCACTAACACATCCATTCAATGTGTAAACAACAGCATAAACGGTTGTTGCATTAGGGGATACAGTGATTGTATTTGATGAATTGTTTCCAGGCGTCCATAAAAATGTTCCACCACTAGCACTTGGAGATGCTGTTAGTGTAGCACTTTGTCCTTGACAAATTTCAGGAGATTCATTAATTACAATTGTCGGATTTGGATTAATTATTACTTCAAGTGTGCCATTTAACGCACATTGTCCGGTGGTTGTGGTAAAAGTATACGTTGTATTAATCTGATTATTAATTGCAGGGGACCAAGTGCCGGTAAATCCTTCTAATGAACTCGTTGGCAAGCCAAATGTATTCCCTACACAAAATGGGCCAAGTACATTAAAAGTGGGAACAGCTGGAGGGCCAACTACAACTGTCATTGTTTGGTTCGATGCACATTGACCAGTTGTTGGCGTAAAAGTATAGGTGGTAGTTGTAGTGTTATTTATAGCAGGTGTCCACGTACCAATAATACCATTATTAGATAGTGAAGCGAGCACGAAATTATCTCCAACACACAATGGCGTTTGTTGTGTAAATGTTGGTGTTAAATAAGGATTAACGGTAATCGACATATTTTGATTAACTGCACATTGACCTGAATTTGGTACAAAAACATAATTTGTAGTTCCTACTGCACCTGTATTTATTCCTGGTGGACCCCAAACTCCGTTTATTCCTTCTAATGATGTGTTTGAAAAAGGAGTTGCAACACTTCCCTGACAAAACGGTCCTAATTGAGTAAATGTAGGTGTAACAAGAGGATTGACTGTCACTGTCATTGAGGATGTTCCTGCACATTGACCTGCTGCTGGAGTAAAAGTGTAAGTGGTTGTTGCAGTGTTATTGATTGAAGGCAACCAAGTTCCTGTAATTCCATTTGTTGATATAGTAGGCAAGGAAAAAGATCCACCTGAGCAAATTGGTGCTACCTGATTAAACGATGGAATAGTTGTCAAACCACTTGTTCCAATAGTTACCGTTTGTGTAAGTGGTGGTGTACATGATCCCGCGTCATCGATAGTAACCGTGTAGGTGCCAGGAGCTAAGCCTGTTGCCGTTGCTGTAGTTTGAGGAGGTGTTGTGTTCCAAGAGTAAGAATATGGCGGATAACCTGCGCTGACATTGGCAGTTGCCGTCCCATCGTTTCCAGCACAAGTAGCAGGCGTGGTTGAGGTTGTGGAGGTAACAGAGTTTACGCAATCTAAAAAATCTATAAATACTCCTGAGTCGAAAATTGGATCTCCTGCATCGGCTATAGCTAATTTAAAATGATAGGTTTGACAGGGAGTAACAGCAACATCTCTTGTCAGAACGGTTGTAAATGCGTCTAGCACATTTGATGTTCCCGTAGAATTATTAACATAATAAGCAGAATTTGTATTAGCATTCACATTATCAATACTCACAATTGTAGTATTGTTTGGTAAGGTCGCCACATTGGTATTGTTATAATTTCCACCACCAGGATTTTGACCAGATACAAAAAATCCAAATGCATCGTTATAGCCTGCACTAACCCATTCCGGATATTCTTCAGAACCAAATACAAACCGAATTCTAAGTGTTGTGCAGGAAGGAACCACATCGAATTCTAAAATACAGCAATCGTATTCAGCCAAAGGCTCCAGGCTCCCTAATTGGGGATCACTACAAAAAGTACCATTATTTGCACTCCAAAAAGTACTTCCAGTTCCATTTAATGTATTTACATTTCCAGTTGTCAAAACAATACCAGAGGGTATTCCTAAATTGGTGGAAGCTCCATTGGTAAAAGTTCCGTATGCAT
>JBIIFU010000009.1:0-77190 GCA_044237035.1 Crocinitomicaceae bacterium | reverse complement strand
TTTGGGAGAGTATCCCGATAGCTATCGGGACGATGCCGATTTTTAAAACCCTGACATTCGCAAGAGTCGTCAGGGTTTTTTGTTTTATTGGTATTTATAAATCACTAGAAAACACTTTGGGAGAGTATCCCGATAGCTATCGGGACGATGCCGATTTTTAAAACCCTGACATTCGTAAGAGTCGTCAGGGTTTTTTGTTTTTCTTAAAATTATACAACATTAGAAAATGGACGCGATTCTTAAAATGAAAATATCATTAATTATTATCACATTTACGTAATATTATTTGCTGCTTTGACAACAATCTTTGATTAAAAATTAATAATCATGGCAAATACACTAGAAAATAAAGTTGCAATCGTAACTGGAGCAGCATCTGGAATTGGAAAAGAAATCGCTAAATTATTTGCTTTAGAAAGTTGTAAGGTAATAGCAGCAGATATCCATGACGAGAACTTGAATCAGCTTGAAAATGAGTCGATCAATCAAAACCTTGGAATTGCTATTATTCAGGTTGATATTTCTAAGGAATCAGAGATCTTAAAGATGGTTCAATTTGCAAAAGATACCTTTGGAAAAATTGATATCCTTGTAAATAATGCAGGAATAATGGATAATTTTGAATCAATTGCTGATGTGGATAATGAAACATGGGAAAAAGTATTTAAAATTAATCTAGATGGACCATTTAAGACAATTCGTGCCGTCATCAAAGAATTCTTACTTCAACAAAAGGGAAATATAATTAATATTAGTTCTATTGGTGGATTGACAGGAGGAAGAGCAGGCGTTGCTTACACTTCAAGTAAGCATGCGATAATTGGATTGACTAAAAATACTGGATATCTTTATGCAAAACAAGGAATTCAATGCAATTGTATAGCACCTGGAGCAGTTGAGACCTCAATAGGTTCTACTATAGATCAAAATAAAATCACAGAATTAGTTAAGGAACGAATTTTTTCTGGAATGGTATTGAATCCTCGTATGGCAAAACCCATTGAAATAGCTCAAATAGCACTCTTTTTAGCTAGTGAACAATCTAGTTTTATTAATGGGGCCGTTATCACTTCTGATGGCGGATGGACAGCGTATTAGTATCAGCGTGAATTTTGATAATTCTATTCTGTTCTTTATAAATGATTTTCTGTACTAATATTGAACTTTGCTTCATAAGTAATTAATCATCAAATACTACAAAATGGAAACAAAAACGAAAACAAAATCAAAGAAAAGTTCAATGGATTTCAAAATCAATGGAAATTGGGAAAATCAAGCGAAAGAACTTAAAAAGAAGTATCCTCAATTAAATGAAGCTGATTTGAAATTTGAAACAGGTAAAGAAATGGATTTAGTACACAGACTTTCAAAAAGCTTGAATAAAAAATCAGATGAAGTAATTAATATCATTAAAAAAGGTCAAGTTGAATAGATTATTGCAAACAATGATATAAAGAATTAACAAACCAGTTAAGAGATTACAAAACTTTTTTTAATAATGAATCGCCCGAAAAACTAATATTGAATGAAAAATTCACATGAACATTTTGGGCGATTTTTCTAAAAACATAAAGATAATGGAAACAAAAAACAACACAACCACTCTTCTTACAATAGCAATAGCAGGAGCAGCCGTAGGGGCAATTTTAGGGATTTTATTTGCTCCTGACAAGGGAAGTATTACACGAGGAAAATTAGTTGGTGGTGCAAAAAAATTAGCAAGTACAATAAATCCCACATTGGCTAATTCTTTAGAGGAACGAATGGATAAACATGAGAGAACTTCTAAACTTTAACTCAATTATATAAAAAATCATCTAAGGTTTACTCATCTCCAACTGCCTTAGATAATTAGGCGACCCGGTTGAAAATACCGGGTTCTTAAATAAATTAACTATGGAAAATAATCAAGAAATTGATGTGCTGACTCAGAATTTAAAGCAGTACGTTAGAACTACTATTGAAATAATTAAGCTTGAATTAATTGAACGAAGTGTAATAATTAGCTCATACATCCTGTTACAAGTGGTTCGTTGGATGCTTTTTACTATTGCGTTGCTCATTCTAAGTATAGCACTAGGTTTTTATATTTCAGATTACCTTAATGATTATATTGCCGGTTTTGGTTTTATAGGCACAATATATTTATTAGTGGCAATGATAATAAGTGTTTTAAATCAACGAAAAATTGAAAAGTCAATTCAAAATAAAATAATTAATAATCTATTTAGTGAAGATCAGTCAATTAAAGTTTCATGAATTACAATGCAATATACTAATCTAAAATTGTTGAAAATAGAATTTAATAATTAGCAATTTTCAAAGTGATAATTTACATTTTCTAAAGAATTTGAGCAACTTCCTTTCTCCATTAAATTAATAGTAATAATAATGAAAAGTTTACAAAAAAGATTAAGTCAATTATATGAACAGCAAGCGATTGAAGAAAAGCAAGTTCTTAAATCAATGAAGCAAACACTAGATAATTTATCCCCTTTTACTGGTGTAAAAAACTCTATTAGTGATATGTTATCTTCCGATGAGTTGGAACCCTATTTTTCAAAAAAGGCTTTTACCCTATTAATGAATAAATCAATTGATAGCATTATTCCAAAGCCTGATATCATAAATCAAACAATCAAAGTCCTGGTTCAAAAACGTTTTGTTGAAGTATTATTTAACCAGTCAACAGAAACTAGTAGCGTAAAAGAAAAAGCAGCGAATTGTACTTCGGCTGAGTTATAAAACAACATACCACAACAAATGTTGAAAATCACCAAACATGGGATAATTCTATCACCATCAAGTTTATATTTTGAAAATCAAGGTGTTTTCAACCCAGGTATTATTGTTGAAAATGATATCATTCATCTATTTTATCGCGCATTAAGTAATAGAAATCATTCATGTATTGGTTACTGTAGAATGGAGACCCCATTGAAAATAAAAAAAAGATCTCGCTTTCCATTGTTAAAACCACTTAGGGATTATGAGGCTGTAGGAATTGAAGATCCGAGGATTGTAAAAATAGATGATTTATTTTATTTAACATATACAGCATTTGATGGAATTAATGCTCTGGGAGCTTTGGCTTTGTCAACTGATCTTCATCATTTTTATCGTTGGGGCTTGCTCGTTCCTTTGATTTTAAAAAGTGAATCACTTTACAATAAAATTCCTGCAAGTGTTTGTGCTAATAATTATACTAAACAATTGCGATCTGATCCAAATTCAGAGTTTATTTGGGATAAAAATGTTGTTTTTTTTCCACGAAGAATTAATGGCAAATTATGTTTTTTACATCGAATAAAACCATGTATTCTAGTGACTTACGCTTCTGAATTATCCGATATTAACACTTCGTTTTGGAATTCATACCTCAGTAGAATTAAATCAATGACATTAGATTGTGAAAAATTAAAACTAGATAAAGCTCTTTATGTGGGTTCAGGTTGTCCTCCCATTGAGATTGAAAAGGGATGGATCTTAGTTTATCATGCTGTTTATGAGATTGATAGTGAGTTGGTTTATAAAGCGCATTGTTGTTTATTAGATATAAATGAACCTCAAAAAGTAATTGCATACTTACCTTATTCCCTACTCGAACCTGAGCTTGAATGGGAAAAAAATGGAAATATTAAAAATGTAGTTTTCCCAACCGGCGCACTTATTAAAGATGGATTTCTTTTTATTTATTACGGAGGTGCAGATAAACAAATTGGCTGTGCATCAGTCGATTTAATCAATTTAACTAATGAATTTACATACATACAAAACTAAAATTATGATTAATCAAAACACATTAGACGAACAACTTGAATTAGTCGCATATGAAGAATTTAATTCGCTTAATCAAAACTCACCCATTCACATAGTTTGTATAACAAGTTATCCTGATCGCACATGTGGAATAGCCACATTTTCTAAAGATTTAAGAGAAAATATTCTTTACGTTTTTGGAAATTCTGTTCATATTTCAATTTGTGCAATTGAGTCAAATTATTCAGAAAACAACTATGATTTTCCAGTTGAATATATATTGGAGGATAAAATTACTTCAAGTTATAGCAAATTAGCGGAAAGCATTAATCAAAATCCTGAAATCGATGCTGTCCTTATTCAACATGAATTTGGTTTATTTGGTGGTGAATTAGGAGAAAATATTTTGATTTTTTTACACGAAATTAAAAAACCAGTAGTTACAACTTTCCATACAGTACTTCCAAATCCATCTGTAAAAAGAAAATTTATTGTTCAATCAATTGCACAAATCTCAGAGAAAATAATTGTGATGACTGAAAATAGTTCATCGATTCTACAGAATGAATATGATGTTTATCCAACTAAAATCGAGGTTATTCCACACGGAATGCATCTCATTTCTCTAAAAGATAAGGAAGAATTAAAGACAAAATATTTCTTGAATTCACGTAAGGTTCTTTCAACATTCGGGCTTATAAATTCAGGAAAAGGAATTGAAACAGCACTTTTTGCATTACCTGAAATAATAAAAGAAAATCCAAATTGTATTTATCTGATAATTGGCAAAACTCATCCGGAGGTTTTAAAGAAGGAAGGTGAAAAATACCGTGAATATTTAGTGCAGATAATTGACGAGCTAAAGTTGCATAATCACACGCTTTTTGTAAATAAGTTTGTTACAAATGAAGATCTGTTAGAGTTTCTTCAAATGACAGACATCTATTTATTTACTTCTAAAGACCCTCATCAAGCAGTAAGCGGAACATTTACCTATGCCATGGGTTGTAATTGCCCGATCATTTCAACTCAATTCCCTCATGCAATTGATTCATTGGGCAGTGCTGGAATTTTAATTGATCACAATGATTCAAAACAACTGAGTCAATCTACGAATTATTTATTTAGAAACCCTGATATATTGAATTCGATGAGAATAAATGCCTTAGAAAAAACAAAATCGTCAGCTTGGCAAAATATAGCGATTAAACACCTCAATTTGTTAAATAATAACACTAACTTAGAAAGGAAAATCATTAATTATCAAATACCTAGTTATAATTTGATACACATTAATAATTTGACTCATTCTTTGGGAATTATTCAATTTTCAAAAGCAGAGATCCCAGATCTTAATTCTGGATTTACTCTTGATGATAATGCAAGAGCTTTAATTGCTGTAACTCAATATTTTGAACTTACTAAGGATGAAAACGCCATCAATCTAATTAATACATACTTTAATTTTATTGAGTTCATGCAACAGGATGGGGGTGAGTTTTTAAATTACCTTGACAAATATGGCCACTTCACATTACAGAATTTTGAAGAAAATCTCGAAGATTCGAATGGGCGAGCCATTTGGGCCTTAGGATATTTTTACTCTAAAAGGGTACTTTTTGATAAACAGTTCAATACAAGAATTGAAGAGCTCCTTGAAAATTCTCTTCAAATTATTGGATCCTTTGAATCACCAAGGGCAATCGCTTTTACCATTAAAGGTTTGTACAATTTCAACGAGGATAAAAACAGTTTAGTGATTCATTCTTTAATCCTTGATTTAGCAGATAGATTAATTTCATTTTATCAATCTACGAAAAACACTTCTTGGTATTGGTTTGAGGATAAACTAACGTATGGAAATGCAATTTTATCGGAAGCACTTTTGTATGCCTATGATATTTCTAAAAATGAAGATTATAAAGAAATTGCTTTGGAATCTTTTGAATTTCTACTTTCTGTTTTATTTGAAAAAGAACATTTTACTACAATTTCAAACAGAACATGGCATCAAATTGACGAAGAAGTATCGGAATTTGGAGAACAACCTATCGAAGTAGCCTACACGATAATGGCATTAGAAAAATTCAATGAATTTTTTCAAAATAAGGGCTATGATATACAAATGAAAAAGGCTTTTGATTGGTATCACGGACATAATCGCCTTAATCAAATAGTATATAATCCATTGACTGGTGGTTGTTGTGATGGGATAGAACATGATCGAGTAAACATTAATCAGGGAGCAGAATCTACAATTACCTATTTGATGGCAAGAAATAGTATCGAACGACAATTTTTAAAAGTAAAAAAAGAAGAATTGATTTTTACAAACTAATATAATAATCATGTATAGAATTGAAATCTCCAACAACAGAACCTTACAAGAAATTCAAGACGAATTCAATGAATATTTCCCACATCTCAAAATAAAATTTCACCAGATTGATAAATTTTATCCAGGTAGCTTTTCTGAACTTTTTGTAGAATCAGCTGACCAAAAACTCTTGTCGTTCAGACTGAAAAGTAATAGTGGTTATTTATACCTAAATGAAGATTCTACAGTGAGTAAATTAAAGCAAAATATTCTTGATTATTATGGCTTAAAAGCTGAAATTTTTCAGGTAACAGATCTAAATCTGTGGTCTGAAAACCCTATTACAGACAATCAATTATTGCGTGAAATAAATTTTGAGATCACCTAAAAAAATACAAATGATAATTGTAAATTATTAAATAATATTACAACACATTTTGCAATAAATTATCCTAATTTCGACAATAAATTAAACATTATGGAATTAAAATTACATATTAAAAACATGGTAAGTTCTCGTTGTATTTCACAAGTAGAACAGATACTAAATGACATGGGAATAGCATACACAATCGTTAACTTAGGTGAATCAATTATCAATCAAGAATTGTCATTACTACAGGAATTAGAATTTAAAAACAAACTGAAGAAATCGGGTTTAGAAATGATTGATGATCACAAAACAATTTTAAGTGAAAAAATTAAGTTGATTATCATAGAAATGGTTCATTATTCAGAAGAGTCAATCAAGGTGAATTTTTCAGTATTTTTAAGCGATAAACTCAATCATAATTACACCTATTTGTCTAATGTATTTAGATCGGTAAATGGCATGACTATCCAACAATTTATTATTGTAAATAAGATTGAAAAAATCAAAGAGCTGCTACTTTATGGAGAATTAAACTTATCTGAAATTTCTTATAAACTTAATTACAGTAGCATTGCTCACCTTTCTAATCAGTTTAAGAAGGTAACGGGCATCACCCCTTCATTTTACAAACAAAATGAGTCCAAAAATAGAATTCCTATTGATAATTTGGTTCAAGAAATATCTGAGTAATAATTTATACTAAACAGCATTGTAATCCAGAGTCATAGAGATTTCTGGATTTTTTTATATCTCTTTGTGAAGGGTTTATTTCTTTCTGAAGAAAACTTTTATTGGAACTCCTTCAAAATCAAATTCTTTACGTAGTTTATTCTCAATAAATCGCTTATACGAATCTTGAACGTATTGAGGCAAATTACAAAAAATGGCAAATGCAGGTGCGTAGGTTGGGAGTTGCTGAACGTATTTAATCTTGATGTATTTTCCTTTAACAGCAGCCGGTGGTGTAGCGTGAATAATTGGCAGTAATACATCATTCATAACCGATGTTGAAATTTTCTTCGTCCTATTTTCATTAACACGAATTGCAGCCTCAATTGCTTGATAAATGCGTTGTTTGGTCAATACGGATGTGAAAATTATTGGCACATCATTAAATGGCGCCAATTCTTCTCTCAACTTGGCTTCATACGCTTTCATCGTTGTGTGATCCTTTTCGACCAAATCCCATTTATTTACTAAAACAACAATTCCCTTTGAATTTTTCTCAGCAATGTAATAGATACTTAAATCTTGTTTTTGAAGTCCTTCCGAAGCATCGAGCATAACTATGCAAACATCCGCATTTTCAATGGTTCGAATTGAACGAAGAACTGAATAATATTCAATGTCTTCATGCACTTTTGTTTTTTTTCTAATTCCCGCGGTATCAATTAAAACAAAGTCGAAACCAAACGATTTGTATCTCGTGTGAATAGCATCCCTGGTAGTTCCTGAAATGTTAGTTACAATATTTCGTTCTTCTCCAGTCAAGGCATTGATTAAGGAAGATTTACCGACATTTGGTCTTCCTACAACCGCAATTTTTGGAAGAGAATCTTCTTCGCGAGAAATATCTTCGTCAAAATTGAAAAATGGTACGATTGCATCTAGTATTTCGCCTGTACCAGTGCCATTTGTCGCTGAAAGGTCAAAAACATCTCCTAAACCAAACGAATAAAATTCGGCAGACAACCCAATTCTTTGAGTATTATCAACTTTATTGGCCGCAACAATTACAGGTTTTCCGGATTTACGCAACTTTTTAGCAACTAATTCATCCATTTCCACTATTCCGCTCATCACATCCACCATAAAAATGATTACGGTAGCTTCTTCAATTGCTAAATCCACTTGTCTGCGAATTTCGCCTTCAAAAATATCTTCAGAACCTACTGAATAACCGCCGGTATCAATGACTGAAAATACTTTTCCATTCCATTCTCCTTTTCCGTATATTCGATCACGTGTTACACCACTAACTTCTTTAACAATCGCATCTCTCGACTCCGTTAAGCGATTGAAAAGGGTTGATTTCCCCACATTTGGTCTTCCTACTATTGCAACAATGTTTACCATTGAAAATTTTATTTAATGTCCGTATCCGTATTTCTTTAATTTGCTATCACTCATTCGCCAGTCCTTATCTACTTTAACAAATGATTCTAGAAACACCTTTTTGTCTAAAAACTTTTCTAAATCCTTGCGTGCTTGCGTGCCAATTCTCTTCAGCATGTCTCCTCCTTTTCCAATAATTATCCCTCTTTGAGAATCTCTTTCTACAATAATTACAGCGCGAATTCGAATCAAGGTGCCTTCATCCAAATAAGTATCAATTTCTACCTGACTACTGTATGGGATTTCTTTTTTGCATAGTTCAAAAATCTTTTCGCGGATAATCTCCGAAACAAAAAATCGCACAGGTCGATCACTGATTTCCTCTTTATCAAAGTAGGGTGGACTTTCTGGCAATAATTCTAAAATCGTTGCCCAAATTTTTTCCAAATTAAAAGTGTGTAATGCAGAAATTGGAATCATTTCAGAATTAGGTAATTGTTCTTTCCAATAATTCATTCGTTCTTCCACTTTCGCCTGATCAACCAAATCAATTTTATTAATCAAACAAAAAACTGGGATTTTTAACTTTTGGATTTTCGCTAAGGTTTCCTTGTGATTCATTTCAGATTCAAATGGATCCGTTATAAATAGTAGGATGTCAGCATCCTTCAAAGAAGAATTGACATATCCCATCATTGCTTCATGCATTTTATAGGCAGCATTTACAACTCCAGGAGTGTCTGAAAATACAACTTGGTATTCTGGTTCATTGACAATGCCTAAAATACGATGACGTGTTGTTTGTGCTTTTGAAGTAACAATGGATAATTTCTCACCCAACATAGCATTCATTAAGGTCGATTTGCCTACGTTTGGACTTCCGACAATATTTACAAAACCTGATTTATGATTATTCATGAGGGGCAAAGTTACGAAGAATAAAAAAGGTAGACTAATTCACAGTGTCTCAGCTCATCCCAAATACTTGTAATAATTCCTAAAATAGCTATAAAAGAAATCGTATGAACAGCTCTTAACTTTGTTTCATACAATTGAAAAAGATACTACGATGACTACATTAATGAAACGAAAAAGCTTACTACCGACTTGGACAGGTAGTTTATTTGATAACGGAAGATTGTTAAGCCCAATGCTTGATTTAAATGGTGATTTGCTCCCGTGGGATTATGTTGACAGAATTCCATCTGTTAACATAAACGAAAACGAGCATGAATTTACTTTAGATTTAGCAGCACCGGGTTTGGAAAAAGATGATTTTAAAGTGGAAGTGGACAAAGGAATATTGCATATTCGATCAGAAAAGGAAGTTGAGACTACAGAAGAGGAACCAAATTATTCCAGAAAGGAATATTCCTATAATAGTTTCAAACGTTCGTTTGCATTACCGGATAACTGTTTTTCGGATAAGATTAATGCAAAATATGATAAAGGTATATTGCATGTAACTATTCCAAAAAGAGAAACTACTTTAACAAAGAAAATTAGCGAAATCCCAGTTTTTTAGTTTAAACAAACTACCTGCGAGGCACCCTGATCAGAAATGACAGGGTGTTTTTTGTTATTAACAATTCTAACTGAAATAGTTAATTATTTTCTTTAGAAGTAAAAACTTGAATGCGTTAATTTTGTGAAAACAATTAAAGAATGATCACGAGATTAATTTTAGCCATTTCAGTTTGTATTTCAAGCCAGATATTAAGTCAAAAATCTTGTTATTTAATTGAAGATGATGAGAAATATACCTACGAAATGATATCCTCTGATTTAGATTCATTGGCTAAAATTTTTCCCGAAAGAACTGAATTATTTTCAATCGGAAATTCAGAATTTGGGTTGCCTATTCAAGTATTGAGAATTGGTTCCAAAACTCCCAAAAAAAGATCGATGCTTTTTGTTGGAAATGTTCATGCTCGAGAGGATTACAGTTCTAAATTTGTTATGAAATTTTTGAATATGTATCTTCTTTCATTTACAGGCGATTCAATTGTATATTCTAAGGCTGTTCAATATCTTGACGATTTAGATTTGTATTTTATGCCTGTAGCAAATCCCGACGGTCTGAAAATAGCGCATGAAGACTGGGTAAATATCGAAAAGTTTCTTCCAGAAATCCAACAAATCAAGAAAATGGAAACATTTGCGGAGTGGAAGGCAAATGGAAAGGGTATAGATTTAAATGACTCTTTTGACGATGGTACCCACGCACTTAATAAGAGCTACAATTCATCTCCGGTTCCTTGTTCAGAAGGGTATAAAGGAAAGTATGCTGCTGAACCAATTGAGACGCAAGTGATTCAAAAATTTGTTTCCAAGATTAGACCTTTGATGACCTTATCCTTTCATACAAAAGGAGATTTGATTTATTGGGCGGATTCCAAAACACATTCCTATTTTAACGGGATTGATAGCTTGATTCATGATGCAGCATTGAACGTTAGTAATTTCTCAAGAGTGCCCGTCTCGCCAGACCCAAGTACATTTGGTGGGGGATTGGAAAATTATGTACGCTACCAATTTGGCTTACTGGGTAGTTGTGTAGAGCTATCTTCAGGGGATAGTGAAAGAAAACAATTTCTTGATAAAGAATTTAATAAGCGCGTTTGGAAAAAAGCTTGGAAAATCCCATCAACATGTATCGAAATGGTAATTAAGTACGCTAGTCAGCTGGAACAAATTAGCCAAAAACACAAGAAAGAATAATCATTTCAGTAGTTAAATAGCATTAAAAAAGCTCAAAACCATAGTTTTTAACATTTTTTCACTCAAAAAACCATGATTTCTGTTAATAACTTCGTTGATAAACGAAATTTCAGGGGTTAAAAACTAGTTTTAATGCTTCTTAAATTTGTAAGAAACACAAATAGATTAAACTTAAAGCTATGTTTAACACTATATTAAAAAAGAAATTATCAGACAATCAAGTGGCTAATATTTTTATTAATGCCTTATTTGATTCAGTTGATTCCGGTTGGGGTGAAATCGCAACAATGATCAATGAAGATCCTGCTTTTGTGACTACTCCAGGTGTTAATAGTGCAGACAGCGGCAAGTTTGGATTGATAATAATTACAGCAAACATTTCTCTTCTTGAAAGCACTTTTGAAGTAGAGCAGGCATCACGTATCGAAAAGTTAGTTTTTCAAAAATTAGCTAAAATATATGGAATGGGAGAGTTGGAGTTTGAAAATCTTATTCGAAGCTATCAATCGTTTATCTCTCGTGTAAATCATCCTTCCAAAAATATGATTTACGGTATGTCAAAAGGCGTATTTCATAAATACAACCTCAATAATTATCAGGACGAATATTTTAAACGTATGCAAGCTCCAAATCCTTTATTTTTAAAGCGAATGGATGAAGTTATGGGTAGTTTTATTTGGAATTGGGATGCGTTCTTCAAGAAATACAGACTAAGTTAATTGAAGTCTGAATTAGTCCATTTTATCATTTAGTCTCTTCAATAAGGTGTTTTATTCATGAATGAGGTTGAGTCTTCTGAGTATTGGAGTAACAGATATAATCAAAATCAAATAGGCTGGGATTGTGGTCAAATAACCACACCTTTGAAGGAGTACATTGATCAATTGACCAATAAAAATCTAAAAATACTTATTCCAGGATGCGGAAATGCCTATGAGGGAGAGTATTTATGGCAAAATGGATTTGAAAATGTATTCATTTTAGATTTTGCTCCAGAAGCAATAGCAAATTTTAAGAAAATAGCCCCAGATTTTCCTTCTGAAAATATAATAGAGAAAGATTTTTTTGACCATTCTGATTCATACGATATAATTATTGAGCAAACATTTTTTTGTGCTATTCATCCTTCAAAAAGAAAGGATTATGCCGAACATTCTTCAAGATTATTGAAGGAAAACGGAAAATTAACAGGTGTTTTGTTTAATAGAGATTTTAATGGTGGGCCGCCATTTGGTGGTGATTTATCTGAATATGCAACTCTGTTTTCTGGCTTATACAGAGAAATAAATATAGATGAATGCTATAATTCAATAAAGCCGAGAATGGGAACAGAGCTTTTCATTAGACTTGTGAAATAATTTCAATGAAGCAAACTGATATTGGAATCTTGTTGAATCGCATTTCCTACAGCGAAAATAGTCTTATTGCAACCTTTTTTACCGAGAAATTTGGTATTCAAAAATTTATTTTTTTAGGTGGGAAGAAAAAATCAGGTAATTTGTTTCCACTTGGCATTTATGAGTTGACTTTCTATAAAAGGCCTGATTCTGAATTAGGAAAGATAAACCAAGCTGTTTTGGTTAACTCTATGCACAACATCTTTTTAAACCCAATAAAATCGGTAATTGTATTTTTTGTTGCAGAAATCCTTTATCAAAGTATAAAAACGGAGGAAAAAGATGCAGAGTTGTTTTTATTCATAAACAATGAAATAAATCAACTTGAAAGTGAAGAACAATTAAAGGTTTATCCAGCCTTATTCTTGTTGAAATTGATCACTTATTTGGGAATAAAACCACATGTAGAAAATGTAAATTCTCAGTATTTCGACCTTGAACAAGGTGTTTTTACATCTAATCCAACTAACCTAGATAAGTCAATTAATTCAAGTGCAAGTAGGGCAATTCGGGATTTTTTATTTGAAAATGAACATAATACTGAATTACTACAAGCAAATGGAAAAGAGGTTATTTCAATTTTAATTGCTTATTTGACCATTCATCTTCCCAGTTTTAAGGGGCAAAAATCGTTGGAGTTAGTTAGAGAAATACTCCATTAAAAAGCCATCATTTTTTTCTTCCTACAACAAATTCAATTTCATCGAAATATACTTTAGCACAATCTTTTACATATTTCTTTTTAGCGTTAATTTTCTTTTCTGTATTGGGTCCGCTAATTTCATCCCCTCCATCTGCTTCCCTTACCAAATGACGAATTAAGTTTTCATCAGAATCAAAATAATATCTGTATTCATACGTCCATGACTCTGCTCCCCCAGTAACAAATATGAAAAAGATCTTACCTTTTCGTTTGTAAACAGAAACTTGCTGTGCCCATTCATATCCTGAAAATTCACCTTTAATCAGTTCGAAATCTTCGTTTAATTCACAGGTTTTTACTATTTGTTCAAATGAAAACTCTTCACTATCAGACGAGAACCCCTTTTCATAGCGAGTTTTTCTTTTTGTTTTGCAATTGTTCATCCCAATCTTTTGAATCTCTCCATACCACCCTCGAATTTGTTCAACTCGTTCATCGACGGTTAAATTTGACTCATCACTTTCTTCATTGAGAGATTTGCCATCCAGTTTTTCAGTGCTTGTTTCGGTTGTGTTTTCACTAGCCAAAGTTTTTTTCTCGGTTTTATTTTCAGTATTTTGTGAACACCCGATTAAAAAGCATGAAAGGAAAAACATAAATTGAATGGTTTGTTTCATAGTCCCTTTGAATTTTTATGGATTTTAATTCAAAATTAGTTTTTTTTGAATGTGAAATTAGTTTTTAAGTTAAAATTTGAATTCAGCTTATCACTACTCCAATTTATTATTTTCATATAGACAAAGATTTGAAATTCTATTTTGGAAAAATTACTAACTGAAAACAATTACTACTGACTTTCGTACAAATTGAACTGTTTCAAAAAAATTAACTAATGTCTAAGAAAATAGTTCTGATATTTTTTACAACGTGCTTGTTATCAATAGTATTTTATTTTTTAAAACCGCACGAAGAGATCAAAAAAACAATCTCCAAAGAAAATAAAGAAGTTAGGTTGAAAGATTTTCAATTTCCTGAATTTAGTGATTCATCATTTATTTTTTCAGTAAATTATAGTTCAGATTCAATAGATACCAATGCTCAAATTTATTTTTATCAAAAATATTCTGATGAGTCTAATATTCTTTGCTTTAGAGGAAATGCTCAAAGGTCAAAATCATCAACAGGTAAATTAGTAAAAAGTCCTAACAAATTACAAGTTAAATGGAAGTTTAAAACGAGTTATGACTCAACGAAAACTCAATTTGGTGTATGGGGAGGTGGAACGGGTTGGACGGGGCAGCCTTTATTTGTGCACTGGAAATCGGGGTCAACTTGGAAAAAAAATCTTCGTTCTTTATTTATGGATCAAGGGGAATTGAAAGAAATTATAGTAGGCTCACTTTGTGGAAAGGTTTATTTTTTGGATTTAGAAAAGGGGGCGGAAACAAGAAATTCTATTTCAATTGGAAATCCAATAAAAGGAACAATATCTATCGATCCTAGATTAAATGGTAATTTATATATTGGTCAAGGAATTCAACATACCGATAAATTCGGTAATTATTTTTATGATATGTTTTCAGGTGATTTACTAAAATATAATTCAGGTAATGATCCGTTTTCAAATCGTTTTTGGGGTGCATTTGATAGTAATCCCTTGATTGATGAAAAAAATGAAATTCTATTTTGGCCAGCTGAAAATGGTATGATTTACAGATATGATTTACAAAAATTGAATAAGGAGCCTTTGAAATTTAGATATTCAAAATTGAACAAGCCTCATCAAGGTATTGAATCAAGTTTTGGAGCTTACAGAAATCTTGGTTATTTTTCAGATAATAATGGAAATGTTTTTTGCTTGAATCTTAAAACAATGAAACCTGTGTGGTATTTTGACAATCTGGATGATTCAGATGCAAGCATGGTCGTAGACGTAATAAAGGATAAACCTTTTCTCTTTGTTGGAAATGAAGTCGATAAACAAGGGCCTCATGGAAAAGCCTTTTTTAGAAAAATAGACGGTTTAACAGGTAAAGAAATTTGGAATATTGAGCGAAATTGCACTGGAAGTAATAATGGGCCATTGTCCAATAACGGCGGTATTTTATCTACTTGCTTACTAGGAAAGGGAAAGTCAAATAATCTCGTGATTACTGTTTTTTCAAGAGTAAATAATGATATGGGTGGGGAAATTGTTGCGGTTGATAAAGAAACAGGAAAGGAAATTTATTCAATAAAATTGAATTCCTATTCGTGGTCGTCACCTGTAGATGTATATGATCATCAAGGAAATATGTTTTTTATTCATGGAGAAGTTTCTGGTAAACTAAGCCTTTATGATGGTAAAACAGGTAAACTAATAGATTCTATTATGTTAGACGGTGCCATTGAATCATCTCCAATTGTGGTGGATAATAATCTAATAATTGGCACAAGGGGAGGCTACATTTATAATATAACATTGAAATAATATGTTGTTTTTCAGAATTATTTAACAGGAATCAATTTAAAAGTTTGTTGTTTTTCAATACATTTGCAGTTCATTTTCAGAAACAGAAAATATGAAGAAAATCCAAATGGTTGATTTAGTATCTCAATACGAGAAAATTAAACCTGCAATAGATTCAGCTATCTCTGAAGTAATCGAAAACGCTCATTTTATTAACGGTCCTGAAGTAACAAACTTTGCTGAAGATTTAAAAGACTACTTAGGGGTCAAAAATGTCATTCCCTGCGCCAACGGTACAGACGCGCTTCAAATAGCAATGATGGCGCTTGATTTGAAACCAGGTGATGAGGTCATTACACCTTCATTTACCTATATAGCAACAACGGAAGTAATAGCTCTTTTAGGTTTGAAACCGGTATTTGTTGAAGTAAATAAAGATACATTTTGTGTGGATGCGGAAGCAATAGAAAAGGCGATAACTCCAAAAACAAAAGCCATTGTTCCAGTTCATCTTTATGGTCAGGCTGCTGATATGAACGCTATAATGGAAATTGCACAAAAGCACAATTTATTTGTGATTGAAGATAACGCACAAGCAATAGGTTCAGATTATCACTTAACAGATGGAACTGTTGTAAAAACAGGAACAATTGGCGATATTGGATGTACATCGTTTTTTCCTTCCAAAAATTTGGGTTGTTACGGAGACGGAGGGGCATTATTCACAAATAACGAAGAATTAGCAAAGAAAATTAAAATGATCGCTAATCACGGTCAAAGTAAAAAATACTATCATGATGTTGTGGGTTGTAATTCTCGCTTGGATACTATTCAAGCGGCAGTTTTACGGATTAAACTTCGTCAATTAGATAATTATATTGATGCACGTAGAGAAGTTGCGGATTATTATGATGCTTTTTTTGGACCGATGGCCGGTGTGAAAATTCCATTTCGCTCCCACGATTCAAAACATGTTTTCCATCAATATACATTGACTTTGGAAGGACATAGCAGAGATGGGTTAAATGAGTTTTTAGCTGAGAAAGGAATTCCTTCTATGATTTATTATCCAGTACCTGCTCATCGTCAAAAAATGTTTGAATCTTTTGGAAGTGCTTCATTAAATTTATCGGTAACAGATTGGTTAACTGAAAGAGTTATTTCATTGCCAATTCATACAGAAATGCAAACAGAACAGTTAGAGTTAATTACTAAAACTGTTGCTGAATACTTGAATAATTAATTCTTCTAAACTACTACAAAAAATGAAGAAAATTGCTGTTGTCGGTACTGGATATGTTGGCTTAGTTACTGGGACTTGTTTTGCGGAAACGGGTAACAATGTTACTTGTATCGATATTGATAAAAATAAAGTTGAAAGATTAAAGAATGGCGAAGTCCCTATTTACGAACCAAATTTGGATGTTCTCTTCGATCGAAATATTTCTGCTAGTAGATTATCATTTACAACTTCTCTTTCCGAAGGAATTAAAGATGCAGAAATAATTTTTCTTGCCTTACCTACTCCTCCGGGAGAAGATGGTTCGGCTGATTTATCCTATATATTGGGTGTTGCTGATGAATTAGGAAAGCTACTTACAGATTATAAAGTTATTGTTGATAAAAGTACTGTTCCTGTTGGAACTGCAGAAAAAGTCACGAAGGCAATCGCTAAACATGCTAAAGTAGATTTTGCAGTGGTTTCAAATCCTGAGTTTTTGCGCGAAGGGTTTGCTGTAAGTGATTTTTTGAAGCCTGATCGTGTGGTTATTGGTACTTCCGATGAAAGAGCAAAAAAAGTAATGGAAAGCTTGTACAAACCTTTTGTTCGCCAAGGAAATCCAATATATTTTATGGATGAGAAGTCGGCTGAATTGACCAAGTATGCGGCAAATTCATTTCTGGCGACCAAGATCACGTTTATGAATGAAATCGCTAATTTTTGTGAGCTTGTAGGAGCTGATGTTGACAAAGTACGAATAGGTATTGGATCGGATAGTCGCATTGGAAAACGATTTTTATTTCCTGGAATTGGATATGGAGGTTCTTGTTTCCCAAAAGACGTTCAGGCACTTTCAAAGTCGGGAAAAGAGAATAATTTCAACTTTGAGATTTTGGATGCAGTGATGAAGGTTAATCAATCCCAAAAAACTATTTTGTTTCCAAAGATTAATAATTTTTTCAGAGGGAATTTGAAAGGCAAAAAAATCGCTATTTGGGGATTGGCATTTAAACCGGATACTGATGATATTCGCGAAGCTCCGGCACTTTATTTAATCGATTTAATGATTGAGGCTGGAGTTGAAATAATTGCATTCGATCCAGAGGCAATGCCTAATGTTCAACGATTGTATGGAGATAAAATTCAGTTTGCCACAAATGAATATGAAGTATTAAATCATGTGGATGCTTTGGTAATTTGTACGGAATGGGGTATCTTTCGAAATCCTGATTTTAATAGAATGAAAGAATTGATGAATGATGCCGTTGTTTTTGATGGAAGAAATTTGTTCGAATTGGAAGAAATGTCAGGCAAAGGATTTTATTACAGCAGTATTGGTAGAAATAGTATAGAGAATAAATGAAACGAGTATTAATAACAGGCGCAGCAGGATTTTTAGGATCTCACCTTTGTGATCGATTTATTCGTGATGGATATCATGTCATTGGAATGGATAATCTTATTACAGGTCGACTAAAAAACATCGAACATTTATTTCCTCTTGAGCACTTTGAATTCTATAACCATGATGTTTCCAAATTTATTCACGTTGCTGGAAATCTAGATTATATCTTGCATTTTGCATCTCCTGCTAGTCCAATAGATTATTTAAAAATCCCTATTCAAACTTTAAAGGTTGGTTCTCTTGGAATACATAATTGTTTGGGACTTGCCAAAGTAAAAGGTGCAAAAGTCCTAATTGCATCAACTTCTGAAGTATATGGTGACCCAACGGTTCATCCGCAAACAGAAGAATATTGGGGGAATGTAAATCCTGTTGGGCCACGTGGTGTTTATGACGAAGCGAAACGTTTTCAGGAAGCAATCACAATGGCCTATCATAATTTTCATGGTGTTGAAACTCGCATTGTTAGAATCTTCAATACCTATGGTCCAAGAATGCGCCTAAATGATGGTAGGGTGTTACCTGCTTTTATCGGTCAAGCGCTAAGAGGTGAAGATTTAACCGTTTTTGGTGATGGTTCACAAACACGTTCATTTTGCTATGTGGATGATTTAGTGGAAGGAATTGTTCGCCTCCTTCATTCTGATTATTCGCAACCTGTTAATATTGGAAATCCTTCAGAGATTACTATTTCTCAATTTGCAGAGGAAATTATCAAGTTGACTGGAACATCACAAAAAGTTATTTACAAGGACTTACCGGTTGATGATCCGAAACAGCGACAGCCCGATATCACGAAAGCTAAGAGTCTCTTAAATTGGGAGCCTAAAATCGATAGAGCCGAAGGACTAAAAAGAACCTATGCTTTTTTTCAAACGCTTACCAAAGAAGAATTAGAAGAAACGGACCATAATAATTTTGATAAATATATTATAAAGTAATGGGGTATTTTGCACATGAATCAGCTTTTGTTGACGAAGGTTGTACAATTGGAGAAGGAACTAAAATTTGGCATTTTTCACATGTAATGTCCAATTGTACTCTAGGTGAAAACTGTAATATTGGTCAAAACGTTGTTATCTCTCCTGAAGTAGTACTTGGACAAAATGTAAAAGTGCAGAATAACGTTTCTATTTACACAGGTGTAGTTTGTGAGGATGATGTTTTCTTGGGGCCTTCAATGGTTTTTACCAATGTAGTAAATCCAAGAAGTGGAGTAAATAGAAGAGGGCAATACACCAAAACTACGGTTAAAAAAGGAGCTAGTATTGGCGCAAATGCAACGATTGTTTGTGGACATGATATTGGTGAATATGCATTTATTGGCGCGGGTTCGGTTGTAACTAAACATGTTCCAGATTACGCTTTGGTAGTTGGAAATCCTGCGCGACAAATTGGATGGATGAGTGAGTTTGGACATCGATTGAATTTTGACGAAAATGGAATAGCCGTTTGTCCGGAATCCGATGAAAAATATGAATTGGTAGAAAATAAAGTTAGAAAAATTTGATATGGGAAATGATGCTAAAATAAAATTTGCAGTTATTGGTGCCGGTCACATTGGTAAGCGCCATGCAGAAATGATTCGTCGCGATGCTGAAGGAGAATTAGTTGCAATGGTTGATGTTCGCTCTAAAGATGAATGTGGTGCCAGTGAGTTTGATGTTCCTTTTTTTACTACAGTTGAAGATTTATTAGCTAGCGGACTAGAGTTTGACGTTGTTAATGTTTGTACGCCTAATGGCTTGCATGCAGAGCAATCCTTGAAAGCATTGGAAGCAAAAAAGCATGTGGTTTGCGAAAAACCCATGGGTTTGACCAAAAGTAGTTGTGAGGATTTGATCTTTAAGGCTTTACAAGTTTCAAGACAAGTGTTTTGTGTTATGCAAAATCGCTATTCACCCCCTTCTGAATGGATTAAATCTATAATTACAGAAGGTAAATTGGGGGAAATTTACATGGTGCAATTAAATTGCTATTGGAATAGAGATGATCGCTATTACAAAGTCGGTGGGTGGAAGGGAACTAAAGATTTAGATGGAGGAACCCTATTTACTCAATTCTCACATTTTATCGATATCATGTATTGGTTATTTGGAGACATTGATAATATTCAAGGAAAATTCGCTGATTTTAATCACCAAAACACTACTGATTTTGAAGATTCTGGTTTTGTTAGTTTTGATTTTATAAATGGTGGTATGGGTAGTTTAAATTATTCAACTTCTGTCGCTAATCAGAATTTAGAATCATCAATGACGATTATTGGACAAAACGGAAGTGTAAAGATTGGTGGTCAATACATGAATGAAGTTGAAATCTGTAACATCTCTGGCTATGAAATGCCGGTTTTAAAAGAATCCAATCCAGCAAATGATTACGGTCCGTACAAAGGATCGGCTGCGAATCATAATTATGTGATATCGAATGTTATTGACACATTAAAAGGAAGAACCTCTCCGACAACCAATGCTTTGGAAGGATTGAAAGTTGTGGATATTATTGAACGTATCTACAAAGTACGAAATGAGCAACTAACCTACACAAAATAATATGAGTAATTTAATGTATGATCGTCTGATCAGAAAGGAAGCAAAACTTGCTGTAATTGGCTTGGGCTATGTGGGATTACCAATTGCACTTGAATTTGCCAGAAAGATTAAAGTCGTCGGTTTCGACATCAATCAGAGTAGAGTCGATATGATGAAAAATCAAATTGACCCTAGTAATGAATTAGAAGCTAAAGATTTTGAAGGTTGCGATATTCTTTTTTCAGCAGATATAAACGATTTGAAAGATGTGAATTTTTTCGTGGTGGCTGTTCCTACGCCAATTGACGAGGCAAATTTACCTGATTTAAAACCATTGCTTGGTGCAAGTAGAACCGTAGGTCAAGTTTTAAAGAAAGGCGATTATGTAGTTTATGAATCCACAGTTTATCCAGGTTGTACGGAAGAAGATTGTATTCCTGTCCTAGAAGAAATATCTGGATTGAAGTTTAAGGAAGATTTTAAAGTTGGATATTCACCCGAAAGAATTAATCCGGGAGACAAGCAACATACACTTCAAAATGTTATGAAGGTAGCATCAGGATGTTGTGCAGAATCGCTAGAGGAAATAGCTAAAACCTATGAACTAGTGGTTACAGCGGGTGTTCATCGTGCGCCAACAATTAAAGTGGCTGAAGCAGCAAAAATTATTGAAAATACCCAAAGAGACGTAAATATTGCTTTAATTAACGAATTATCTATAATATTTAATAAGTTAAAGATTAATACGTTTGATGTATTGGAGGCTGCTGGCACCAAATGGAACTTCTTGCCTTTCCGTCCGGGATTAGTAGGTGGACATTGTATAGGTGTTGACCCGTACTATTTGACGCACAAAGCACAACAAGCAGGATATCACTCAAAAGTGATTACTAGTGGAAGATACGTAAATGATTCAATGGGATTCTACATTGCTAAGCAAACCGTTAAGAAAATAATCGCTCAAGGAAAAGTTATTCAAGATTCTAAGGTTTTGATAATGGGAGCAACATTTAAAGAAGACGTAAGCGATATTAGAAACTCAAAGGTAATTGACATTGTTAGTGAATTGAAATCATACCAAGTTCATGTTGATATGATTGATCCACATGCTGATTCTGCCGAAATGCAACACGAATACGGTGTCCCATTAATTTCTCATGCCTCCAATGATTACGATGCGATTATTGTTGCTGTAAATCATAAAGAGTACATGGGATTAAATGAAAATTATTTCAAAGGATTATTGAAAGAAGGAAAAGGAATCTTTGTAGATGTGAAAGGAATTTACAAAGATCAAATTAAAGAAATCGAATATTGGAGTTTATAATGGAAGCATATAAAAAGCGAGTTTTAATTACTGGTGGAGCCGGATTTATTGGTTCCCACGTTGTGCGTAGGTTTTTGAGAAACTATTCAGATTACTTGATTGTTAATTTGGATAAGTTAACCTATGCCGGAAATCTTGAGAATCTTTCAGATATAGAAAATTCGCCAAACTACCATTTTGAAAAAGTTGATATCGTAGATGCGACTGCAGTTCGATCTATTTTTACTAAGTATCAAATTACAGATGTTATTCATTTGGCAGCGGAATCACATGTGGACAGATCAATCGAAGGTCCAATGGATTTTGTAATGACAAATGTTGTTGGTACGGTAAATTTATTACAAGCTGCAAAAGAAAATTGGACAGGTTCATCACATATTTTTCACCACGTTTCTACCGATGAGGTATATGGAAGTTTAGGAGATGAAGGATTATTTACTGAATCAACATCGTATGACCCACGTAGTCCATATTCAGCATCAAAAGCATCATCGGATCATTTTGTAATGGCCTATTATCACACCTATGGCCTGCCTATAAAAATGTCTAATTGTTCGAATAATTACGGCAGTCATCATTTTCCAGAGAAGTTGATTCCTTTAATGATACACAATATTCAACACAACAAACCACTTCCTGTTTACGGAAAAGGAGATAATATCCGCGATTGGTTGTGGGTAGAGGATCATGCCAGTGCAATCGACACCATTTTTCATCAGGGAAGAGTCGGGGAATCCTATAACGTGGGTGGTTTGAACGAATGGACAAATATCGAATTGGTTCGTTTTCTATGTCAACTTATGGATGAAAAATTAGGTAGGGATAAAGGTGAATCTGAAAATTTGATTACCTATGTAACAGACCGTGCAGGACATGATAAGCGTTATGCCATCGATGCATCAAAGTTGGAAAACGAACTAAACTGGAGACCATCAATAAAATTTGAAGAAGGTTTATCAAAAACAGTAGATTGGTATTTAGAAAATCAAGAGTGGGTAAATAAAGTAACAAGTGGATCGTACAAAGAGTATTACGAAAAGATGTACGATAATAGATAAAATACATGGGTTTTTTTAATCGTTTATTTGGTGGTGCGAAGGAGGAAGAAATCCCACCGTTTAGTATCTCACAAATTAAAACAGATATCCATAGTCATCTAATACCTGGAATTGACGATGGCTCACAATCCATGGATCAAACCATTGCCATGTTGGCTAAATTTGAGAATCTTGGGTATAAAAAGGTGATCACAACTCCCCATATCATGTCAGATTCTTTTCCAAATACGCCTGAAATTATATTAGGTGGACTTGAAAAGGTTCGGGAGGAAATTCAATCATTGGGTATGAAAATTCAGATTGAAGCTGCCGCCGAATATTACTTTGATGAGACTTTACTTCCAAAAATTAAAAACAAAGAACTCCTTACTTTCGGTGATAATTACGTGCTGATTGAGTTTGGCTTTCATTCACCTCCGCAATATGTGGATCAATTATTCTTCGATTTACAATCATCGGGTTATCGCGTGGTAATTGCCCATTTTGAGCGTTACATGTATTACCTTGGAAAAGTTGATCAAGCGATAGAATGGCGCCAAAAAGGAATAAATATTCAGCTCAATTTAAATTCACTTACCGGAAATTACGGACCGGGAATCAAAAAGCAGGCAGAAGCCTTAATCGACAACCAAGCGATTGATTTTGTAGGAACAGATTGTCACCGCATAGAACATTTAGGCCTTTTAGAAGAAACCATCAAATCAAAATACTTCCATAAATTGGGGCAAATTCCTTTGAAGAACACGATTTTGTAATTTTTAGAATATTGAATTACCAATAAAACCTATAAATTTTGTCGATCTAGATTTCACTTGGCTGATATAATAAATATTTAAGGTTTAAACGTGAAAAAACTATCTAGGTTAATTTTCAACTTACAATATAGCTGATAAAATTACTATCAACTTCAACAAGGAAAGAGTCGTTTTTAGCTATTTTTCTAAGATTTTGTAGGTTTTGATTTAATATTTCAATGAGTGCTAGATTTGAAATATTTCCTAAACTTATTTTTATTAGTTTTTTCGGTGTATTTTGTAAAAAATGAGAATTTCTAAAATCAATATCTTTGGTTAAAATGACGTAATCATTTTTATCGGCAAATTCAATGATTTCCTTATCTTTTGTGAACCATTTATCCAAAATATCATTCACATGAATTGCATCCAAATCTTGGTCTCTAAAAAACTTTACGACTTTATATGAAATGTGAACATCGCAAAGTACTTTCATCCTTAAGCAACATCTTTTATAGAATGTCCAGATAGAAAGAGTTTAGCGAAATGCAAACATGCCAAAATATCCTCTCTTTCTAACTCTGGATGATCATCCACAATATCTGAAATGGACATACCCGAACCCATCATATCTAAAATTACTTCTACTGGCCAACGCATGTTTCTTACACAAGGTTTACCATGGCAAATTTCAGTATTTATTGTAATTCTTTCTAATTGATTTTTCATGGCTTCTCTAGTATGCTAAGTTAATGAGATATATTGAATTTCACAAATCACCATTTTATAGGTTTCTTATTAATAAACAATTAAAGTATTTTGGCTAACCTCCTAGGCCTCAGATCAATCCGACGCTTAGGAGGTGTTAATGGGATTTTAAAATCGGTTAAACGATTTAAACATTATCCAAATTAACATTATCAACACAAATTTTATTCCCCTTCAATTTTTGAGGTTTTATTTATATCTTTATCTATACAATATAATTGATACATGTCAACTTATTCTCTGAAAACTAAATCTGAATATCATTCAGAATTCGAAAAATCTCTTGCTAATCCAGAAGAGTTTTGGAGCGAAATAGCATCTAATTTTTGGTGGAAAAAACCGTGGGAATCTGTATTAAAATTTTCCATGGAGGAGGCTCAATTTTCATGGTTTGAAGGCGGTAAAACAAATATTACAGTTAATTGCTTGGATCGTCATTTAGTGTCTAATGGAGAGAATACAGCATTCATATTTGAGCCTAATAACCCGAAGGAAGAAGTTCAACAAATCACATACAATGATCTGTACATTCGTGTTTGTAAATTAGCAAATGTTCTTCGTAAACAAGGAATTAAAAAAGGAGATCGCGTCTGTATTTACTTGCCCATGATTCCCGAATTGGTAGTAAGTGTCCTGGCATGCGCAAGGATTGGAGCTATTCATTCGGTGGTTTTTGCGGGTTTTTCTTCAGGAGCTCTTGCTTCTCGCATTGATGATTGTTCGGCAAAACTTGTTATAACATCAGACGGTGCTTATCGTGGAAATAAAGTGATTGATTTAAAATCAATTGTAGATGAGGCGCTTATTTCCTGTCCTACAGTCGATAAAGTTCTTGTCGTTGAGCGTACCTTTCAAGCGATTAATTTCGTTGAAAACAGAGATTTACTTCTCAAAAATGAATTAGAAACTGTTGGTGATACTTGCGAACCTGAATTAATGGACGCTGAAGACCCGCTTTTTATTCTATATACATCAGGATCAACAGGTAAGCCAAAAGGAATGATGCATACGACCGGAGGGTACATGGTTTATGTTGGTTACACCTTTCAAAATGTATTTCAATATAAAGAAAATGATATTTATTGGTGCACAGCCGATGTGGGTTGGATAACGGGTCATTCGTATATTGTTTACGGTCCTCTGTTAAATGGCGCGACATCCGTACTGTTTGAAGGAGTTCCATCTTTCCCTGATTTTGGTAGATTCTGGGAAGTGATTGATAAACACAAAGTAACTCAATTTTATACAGCTCCTACCGCTATTCGTTCTTTAGCAAAAGAATCACTAAATTGGGTAAACAAATATAGTTTAACATCGTTAAAAATTTTGGGTAGTGTTGGCGAACCAATCAATGAAGAAGCATGGATATGGTATCATGAAAACATTGGCAAAAAAAATTGTCCAATCGTTGATACTTGGTGGCAAACAGAAACAGGTGGTATTTTAATTTCTCCTCTTCCCGGAATAACTGATTTAATTCCAACTTTCGCTACTCAGCCACTGCCCGGTGTTCAACCTGCATTGATGGACGATCAGAAGAATGAAATAATTGGAAATGATGTTTCTGGGAATCTGTGTATTAAATTTCCATGGCCTTCAATTGCTCGTACAATTTGGGGTGACCACAATCGCTATAAAGAAACGTATTTCACTGCTTATCCAGGCTATTATTTTACAGGCGATGGTGCATTACGAGATGACAAAGGAAACTACAGAATCACAGGACGAGTTGATGATGTAATTATTGTTTCAGGCCACAACCTTGGAACTGCTCCAATTGAGGATGCAATAAATGAACATCCTGCAATTGTTGAATCTGCAGTTGTCGGATTTCCTCACGATATCAAAGGAAATGCGCTATATGGGTTTGTATCATTTATGGAAGGAGTTGAAAAAATAGATTCAGATACCCTAAGAAAAGAAATCAATCAACTAATTTCTGATCAAATTGGACCCATTGCTAAACTCGATAAAATACAATTTGTTTCTGGTCTACCTAAAACCAGGTCAGGAAAAATAATGCGTAGAATTTTACGAAAAATAGCAGAAGGTGATTTTTCTAATTTTGGAGATACCTCCACCTTACTTAATCCAGAAGTAGTTGATGAAATAAAAAGTAATTCCTTATAAAATTTGTAATTTAGAACATTCTTTAATTTAAAAATACGAGTATGCAGCCATGGTTTAACAGTTATCCAGATTTTGTTGATCAGAATATTAATCTCGACAGATATGAAAATATCGTCAATATTTTTGACGAATCGGTTGCCAAATATGGCAATAAGGTAGCCTATAAAAATATGGACGTTACCCTTACTTTCAATGAGGTTAATGCTCATGTAGATGCTTTGGTTTGGTATTTTCAGAATAAAACAACACTCAAAAAAGGAGATAGAATAGCTCTTCAAATGCCAAATTTATTGCAGTTTCCAATAACCATTTTTGCTTGTTTGAAAGCAGGTCTTGTTATAGTTAATACAAATCCGCTTTACACGGCAGAGGAAATGCGGCACCAATACAAAGATTCTGGAGCAAAGGCAATTATTATACTAGAGAATTTTGCTTCTAACCTAGAAAGTATTCTAGAGGATACACAAATAGAAACAGTCATTACAACAAGTATTGGCGATATGTTAGGGACAGTGAAAGGAGCAATTACCAATTTCGTGGTTAGATATGTTAAAAAGATGGTTCCTGCTTACAAGATTGAAAATGAAATACCTCTGAAGAAAATATTGGGTGAACATAAAGCTAAAAAAGGAACTCAAGTTAATATTACCTCTAACGATTTAGCCTTTTTACAATATACAGGTGGAACTACAGGAGTATCAAAAGGAGCAAGTTTATCACATGGTAATCTGTGTGCGAATGTTCAACAAGTAGAAGCTTGGATTCATCCACTTTTTAAGGATGGTGAGGATACGATAATTACAGCACTTCCGATGTATCATATTTTTGCGTTAACAGCCAATTGTATTGTATTTTTTCGTTACGGTGCAGAAAATATTCTGATTACCAACCCAAGAGATATGAAAGCCTTTTGCAAGGATCTCAAAAAGAATCCGTTTTCAATTATAACTGGAGTTAACACTTTGTTTAACGGACTATTGAATCAAGAAGAATTTAGAAATTTAGACTTTTCAAAACTTAAAATATCGTTGGGTGGTGGAATGGCTGTTCAAGATGTTGTAGCTGAACGTTGGGAAAAACTCACGAATAGTCCTTTATTGGAGGCTTATGGGTTATCAGAAACTAGTCCGGCAGCAACAATAAATCCCATTAATGGAACTCATCGAAGAGGTTCGATCGGATTGCCTTTGCCAAATACAGAAATTAAACTTTTTGATGACGATGGAAAAGAAGTAGCTATTGGTCAACCGGGTGAAATAGGAATTAAAGGACCGCAAGTAATGATGGGATACTGGAATAGACCTGATGAAACTGCAAAATGTATGCTGGGTGAATACTTCCTAACGGGGGATGTTGGTGTTATGGATGAGGATGGATTCTTTAAAATTGTGGATCGCAAAAAAGAGATGATTTTAGTTTCAGGATTTAATGTTTATCCAAATGAAGTAGAAAAGGCAATATCTGAAAATCCTAAAGTATTGGAAGTAGGGGTGAGGGGTGAAAAAAATTCGGATGGAACCGAGTTTGTAAAAGCATTTGTAGTTAAGAAAGATTCGTCTTTGACTGAAAATGAGGTGATCGAAGAATGCCGTAAATTATTAACTGGTTATAAAGTTCCACGCGAAGTAGTATTTAGAGATGAGCTTCCAAAATCAAATGTGGGTAAGATATTGAGAAGAATGTTGAAATAACAAGTCTTGATTTTTCTTTTCTAAAGAATTTATTCAAGTTCATCTGAAGCATAAACATTTTTTCCAGAAATAAAGGTTTTCCAGGCGAAATTGTCACTATAGTTATCTTTAGCCTCAATTGGTTTTTCAAAAATCGTGAAAGTGGCATCCTTTCCAGCTTCAATACTTCCCAAGCGTACTTCATCAAAAGCAGCAAAAGCAGCCCAAATAGTCATACCTTTAAGACATTCTTCAAGACTTATTGCTTCATTTTCATAAAATCCATTTGCAGGAAAATTGTTCTTGTCTTTTCGATTAACGGCAGCATGTATCGTTAAAAATGGATTTGTTAATTCTACAGGAAAATCGGTTCCAATGGCAAGCATTCCATAGCTATTCATCAAAGATTTATATGCATACGCACCCGTCATTCTTTTTTCTCCTAATCGATCTTTGGCCCAGCGCTGATCACTGACAGCATGTGTTGGCTGCACAGAAGGAAATACCCCAAATTTTCCGAACCAATTTAGTTCATTTTGATCAACTACCTGAGCATGTTCAATACGCCAACGATGGTCTTTGTTTTTAGAATATACAGACTCATAAAGTTTTAATAAAATGGAATTAGTTGAATCACCAATGGCATGTGTATTCATTTGATAACCAATTTTTTGACATATTTCGGCAATGCGTTTCATTTCATTTGGAGTCGTTGTCAACATCCCAAAATGACCTGGGTGATCGTCATACTGTTTCTTCAGACAGGCACCTCTCGAACCGAGGGCTCCATCCCCATATACTTTAAATGAACGTATGGATAAATTTTTGAATTGATACTTCCCATTCTTTGTAGCAAATGAAATGTTTTCTGGACTTGGTAACAACATAGCATAAATGTTCAGTTTAAGGATGTCTTTTTCAATAAGTTTCTTGAAAAATGTGATGTCTTTAAATTCAATTCCAGCCTCGTGAATCCCTGTAATTCCATATTGTAATAACTCATCTTGAATTTCTTCTAGAGTTGCTATTTTCTCTTTTTCAGGAAATTCAGGCAGTATTTTATTTACCAAGTTCATGGAATTATCTATTAATAATCCAGTGAGTTTATTATCTTTTTTTTCAATAATTCCACCTTCAACTTTTGTTGTATTGGTTATTCCCACCAACTTAATCATCGCATCGTTTACAAGTGCCGCATGTCCATCAATTCGATACAGACAAATAGGAATCGTTGGAAAAGCCTTGTTAAGTTCATCGTTTGTGGGTAAATCTTTTTTTCCCCAGAGCGATTGATCCCATCCACGACCAACAATAATTTTCCGTTTTTTCAGGGCTTGGTATTTTTCTATCCTAGAAACCATTTCCTCATAAGATTTACAACCCACTAAATCTACACTTAGCTTTTGATTCATATATGAAAGAATATGACCATGGGCATCTGTTAATCCCGGATAAAGATCTTTTCCTTTCGCATCAATGATTTTTTCTGAATTATATTTATTCAAGATTTGCTGATTTGGACCAACTTCAACAATTTTCCCATCTTTAACCGCGATTGCCTCCACTACTAAATTTTTATCAGTCATAGTGTGAATTTTTGCATTGTGTATAACCAGATCTACATCAATTCCTTTATAACAGGATGAAAAAACCAAGGATGTAAGTATGAACAAAAAAAGAACTCTATAATTCGCTTGTTTTTTTAACATGAGTTTTATATTTAAACCTTGCTAAATTAATATCTTTGCTTGTATAATTGAGAGAATAAATTGGAATTAGTGAGTAATAAAGATTCTGTATTAAATTGGTATGTCGTAAAAACAAATTCAAGAGCTGAAAAAAAAGTATTTGAGAGGATTGAAGCAATCGGTCTAGAAGCATACTTGCCCTTGGTTACAACCATCAAACAATGGAGTGATCGAAAAAAGAAAGTAG
Source organism: Crocinitomicaceae bacterium (assembly GCA_044237035.1). Lineage (GTDB taxonomy): Bacteria > Bacteroidota > Bacteroidia > Flavobacteriales_D > Crocinitomicaceae > UBA952. The sequence goes on along the minus strand of JBIIFU010000009.1, from coordinate 46,696 downwards.
AAGTGCCCTTAATATCATCAACCCTATTTATTCATTGTAAGGAAGAGGAATTAAAAATTTTATATACTGTTATTGGATTTCATACTTTGCTTTATTATTTGGGAAAACCAGCAAAAGTTCGCGATTACGAGATTCAAAATTTACGTATATTACTGCAAGAAAATATAGAATTTGAGAAAGAGGATTTTGTGAATATTCAACAAGGTGATAAAGTGGAAGTAATTCGCGGTCCTTTCCAAGGATTAATTGCAACCTCTTTAGAAGTTAGTCGTACACATAAACTTATTGTTGAAATAGAAAGTCTCGAACAGCGATTTGTGGTACATGTACCCAAATCTTATGTTCGGAAAATTTAGTAAATCATTCAACTAATATGCGTGGTTTTGCGTCTTGACGTGGGACTGACGATTGGCGAAGCTATACACTACTGCAAATGAAAAAAAGAATTTTAGTCACTGGAGGAGCAGGTTTTATTGGCTCTAACACCTGTGAAAACCTTATTAACGACGGACATGATGTAATTTGTCTTGATAATTTTATTACTGGAAGAAGGAGTAATATCAAAGAACTATTGAAATCACCATCTTTTCATCTCATTGAAGGTGATATCAGAAATTTGGAGGATTGCAGAAAAGCTGTAGCTAATATTGACATCGTTTTACACCTCGCAGCTTTGGGTTCTGTTCCTCGATCAATTGCTGATCCAATAACAACAAATGACATCAATATTAACGGATTTCTGAATATGATTGTAGCTACCAGAGATGCGGGAATAAAGCGTTTTGTCTATGCCGCAAGTTCATCAACTTATGGAGATTCAGAAAGTTTGCCTAAAGTGGAAGATATCATTGGTAAACCACTTTCTCCTTATGCAATCACAAAGTATGTTGGAGAATTGTATGCCGATGTTTTTGCAAAAACCTACGAAATGGAATGCATTGGATTAAGGTATTTTAATGTGTTTGGTAGAAGACAAGATCCAGCAGGTGCTTATGCTGCTGTAATACCAAAATTTGTAGACACGTTAATGAATCACGAATCACCTGTTATAAATGGTGATGGCTCCTTTTCAAGAGACTTTACTTACATCGACAATGTTATTCAAATCAATAAATTAGCAATCTTTACGTCTGACCCTAAAGCTGTTAATGAAGTTTATAATGTAGCTTTTGGTGAAAGTTCAACATTAAATGATTTGTATTTTGAAATCAGAAAGAATTTAGGGTCTTTCGATGTCGAAATAGCAGAAATAGAACCGACATATGGCCCTTTCAGGAAAGGTGATATTCCCCACTCCTTGGCTTCCATTGAAAAAGCGAAAAAACGATTAATGTATAGTCCAACCCACAATTTAAAGGAAGGACTGAAAGAAACCATCAACTGGTATTTCGAATCAGCTAAAAATCAAAAGAACAATTTATGAAAAAAGTTCTATTAATTGGAGGATCAGGATACGTAGGTAATGTAATTGCTGAATATTTACTAAATCAGAATTATATAGTTTTTATTTTCGACAATTTCATTTATAATCATGATTTTTCGAATGAACATTTAATAAATCTCAGTAATTATAAATTTATTAAAGGTGATATCCGCAACATGAGTCCTTTAAACGATGTAATTAATGAAATTGATTCAGTTGTTTTATTGGCTGGACTTGTTGGAGACCCAATTACTAAAAAATACCCTGAACTTTCACTAAGCATAAATACAAATGGTGTTCAAGATTGCATTGACTATTTTGATGAGAAGAAGATTCAAAATTTAATTTTTATTTCAACATGTTCAAATTATGGTTTGATAAAAGAAAATGAGTTAGCGGACGAAAATTTTCAATTGAATCCACTTTCATTATACGCAGAGGCTAAGGTTGAAGCAGAAAAATATCTTTTAAATAAAAAGAATAAAGTAGGCTATGCTGCAACAATCCTAAGATTCGCAACAGCATTTGGATTGTCTCATAGAATGCGTTTTGACTTAAGTATTAGTGAATTTGTGCGTGATTTGTATTTTGGAAGTGAATTAAATGTTTTTGACGAACACACCTGGAGACCCTATTGTCACGTGCGAGACTTTGCTTGTCTTATAGAATTGGTTATGACGGCAGAAAAAGATAAAGTTGACTTTCAGGTGTTCAATGCGGGAGGAGAAAAAAATAATTATACGAAGAAGATGATTGTTGATACAATATTGAAATATATTCCTGATGCAAAAATTAGATATGGTTCAAATGGAAGTGACCCAAGAAATTACAAGGTGTCATTCGAAAAAGTGAAAAAAGTTCTTGGTTTTGAACCTCGTTATACAATCGAAGATGGTATTTCAGAACTTATAATTGCTTTAAAAGCAGGTGTTTATAATGAATCATTTGAGAATAAGAACAAATTTGGTAATTACGAAATCAAGAATTAGATGGATAAGTATAGAAAATTATACAACGAACACCCTGACTATGAGGTGCTAAGAGAAAGAAAAGGTGCTATTTATGAAAAATATATTAATGATGTAAAATTCTGGAAATTAAAATTTTTAGAGGACTTGTTAAATAAACAAAATATAATACATGAACTTACTAATGTTCTTGAAATTGGATGCGCTACAGGTGAACTTCTGAATTTATTTCTTGAAAAAACTTCAATTTCAAAATTGGGTTTAGATATTTCAGATAGAAATATTCAAAGTGCTAAAAAGTTTTATCCACAAATTACATTTTCAAGTGAAAGTTATCTAGATTTTTTTTCAAGATACATGAAAGAAATTGATGTTGTTATACTTTCTGACATATTGGAACATGTCGAGGATGATTTAAAAATGCTAAAAATTAGCGGAAAAAAATCGAAATATGTGCTTTTAAATCTTCCCATCGAAAAAGTACCAGAATATGAAAATAGAAGTTATGGAATTAACGACGCCGAAGGACATTTAAGATCGTATAGTATTGTTGATGCATTTGGATTAATTGAAAAAGCTGAATTAAAAGTATTAGATTACCGAATAGAGCAATACGTACTACAAGCTGTTTTTAAAAATTACCTCTTAGATAAACTGAAAATGAAATGTGACAATTTAAATGAAGCACTTTATTATTATATCAAAGAGATTAATGAAATAGAAATGAATAAAAGTTCCTATAAAATGAATTTTTTTGCTCTTTTAGCCCGAAAATGAAAGAAATTGGTTTAATAATTCGAGAGATTAAGAATTTATTTGGTGAAAAGAAGTTTATTCCCTTGCATGCCCCAATTTTTAGAGGAAATGAAAAAAAATATTTGAATGAATGCATTGATACTACTTTTGTTTCAAGTGTAGGTCCATTTGTAGATCGTGTTGAAAAAGACATTTTAAACTTTACGGGAACACAATATGCAGTTGCAGTTGTAAATGGAACAGCCGGATTGCAAGTTGCATTGCAATTGGTTGGTGTTGAATATGGTGATGAAGTTATTACACAGGCATTGAGTTTTATTGCAACGTCTAATGCAATTCACTTTGCTGGAGCTACTCCATTATATGTTGATGTTGACTATGATACTATGGGGATGTCCCCAAAAAGTTTGACTGATTTTTTAGATAAAAATGCTGAGTTGAGAAATAATCAGTGTTTCAATAAATTAACAGGAAAGAAAATTTCTGCTTGTATTCCAATGCATACGTTTGGGTTTCCTTGCCGAATAGAAGAAATTACCAATATCTGTAAAAAGTGGTCGATTCCTTTGATTGAAGATGCAGCAGAGGCCTTAGGAAGTGAATATAACCAACAGAAAATAGGTTCTTTTGGTAAACTCGCTGTTTTCTCATTTAATGGAAATAAGATTGTTACTGCAGGAGGTGGAGGAGTTATCGTAACAAATGATGAAAATCTTGCAACTCGAGCGAAGCATCTTACAACGACTGCAAAATTGCCACATAAATATGAGTTTATTCACGATGAATCTGGATATAATTTTAGAATGCCAAATATTAATGCGGCTCTACTGTGTGCGCAATTAGAACAATTTGAGGGCTTTTTAAAGAATAAGCGTGAATTAGCTTCTAAATATGCTAACTACTTCAACAACAGTCTGATTTTTAGAAGCGAAATGGAAAATACAAAAGCTAATTATTGGTTGAATTGTATTGAATTCCAAAATTTGAAAGAAAGAAATTCATTTTTGGAAGAAGCGAATGCACAAGGAATCCAATGTCGACCAATTTGGAAGCTTTCATTTTTACTTCCAATGTATAAAGATTGTTGGAGAGATGGGCAAGAAAATGCCATTGAATTATATGATCGAATTGTAAATATACCTAGTGGAGTGAGATTATGAGGAGTAATAAATTTCTTATTGGTTATTCAGGTCACAGTTATCCGATTATTGAAGCATTAAATTCAAATGGTTCACAGTTCATAGGTTATTTTGAAAAAGTTGAAAATGAAGCTAATCCTTATAATCTTGTCTTTTTAGGCGATGAAAATGAATATTTGTTTTCAGATTCTGACTTTATATTTATTGCAGTTGGAGATAATTTCATTCGACAAGATATTTCTAAAAAATTAAAAAGTAAGGTTAAATTATTCTCCATTCTTGATTCTCATGCAATAGTGAGATCTCCTTTAAATGAAATTGGAATAATTGTAAATGCTGGCGCAATTGTACAGCCAAAATGTAAAATAGGGGAGGGAGTTATAATTAACTCAAGAGCTACTGTTGAACATGAATGTAAAATTGGAAATTATGTGCACATTGCCCCTGGAGCTGTATTGGCAGGAAATGTAGTCGTTGGAGATTGCACTTTGATTGGAGCTAATGCGACCATATTGCCTGGAGTGAAAATTGGTGAAAATTGTATCATTGGAGCAGGTTCAGTTGTAGTTAATGATGTTCATGATAATTCAATTGTTAAAGGTAATCCTGCCAGATGAAAAAAATAACAGATCATTTTATTAAGCAAAACGCCACTTTAACAGATGCTGTGAAAATGCTTGAGATATTAAAATCTGATGCAATCTTATTTTTGGTAGATAATGAGGATAAATTATTAGGAACATTGACAGATGGCGATATTAGACGTGCAATACTTTCAGGAAAATCTCTTCATTCCAAGGTGTATGAGTGCATTCAAAAAGAACCTGTTTTTATTGAAAAAGGAAATATTAAAATTGAAGAAATAATTTCTTGGAGAGAAAATAATTATAAGATTATCCCCATTGTAAACAAAGAAATGCGGATTATCGAAATTTTGAATTTTCGAGAAAAACGTTCAATTGTGCCGGTTGACTGTGTTATAATGGCTGGTGGAAAAGGAGAAAGACTTAAACCGTTAACTGATCAAATTCCAAAACCATTATTGCCTGTAGGTGAAAAGCCAATTATTGAGCATTTAATTGATCATTATGCAAACTATGGAATAGAAAATATTTTTATTACAACTAACTATTTATCTGATCAGTTAAATACTTTTATCGAAACTAAAAAGTCTGATAGTATATCGATAAATGTTATTCAAGAGGCAAAGTTTATGGGGACTATCGGTTCAATAAAACTTATTGATAATTTTTTTAATGACCATGTCTTTCTTTCAAATTCTGATTTACTTACTAATGTAGATATTGAACAGTTTTACCTAAGTTTCAAAATTAGCGGTGCTGATTGTACAATTTTGAGTGTGCCTTATCAGATAGATATCCCTTTTGGAGTTCTACAGGTTGAAAATGAAATGCTTTCTCAAATTGAAGAAAAGCCAACCTATTCATATAATACGAACGGAGGAATGTATATCATGAAGAAAGAGCTTTTATCATTGATTCCCGATAATTCCATATTTTCCGCTATTGATTTTCTTGAATTATTGATAAAACACAATAAAAAAATCACCCTTTATAATCATTACGGTTATTGGTTAGATATTGGGAGCCACAACGATTATATACGAGCTCAACATGATATAGAGTACGTATACAATAAAAAAAATGGTATATGATGAATAGGCCACAGTTAATCAATCTAAATAAAATTGCCGACGAAAGAGGAAACTTGACGTTCATTCAGTTTCCAGATCATGTCCCATTTAAAATCAAACGTGTTTATTGGATATATGATGTACCAAGTGGACAAACCAGAGGTGGTCATGCTTTTAAATCACAAAAGGAGGTAATTATTTGTTTATCAGGAAGTGTTGAGGTGTATGTATCTGATGGAAAAATTGAAGAATCTTATACCTTGAATAGACCTTTTACAGCTTTATATGTACCAATAATGACATGGCGTCAGTTACGAAATTTCAGTACGAATACAGTTGTTATGATAGTAAATTCGGACTATTTCAAGGAAGAGGATTACATTCATGAGTATAAATTATTTTCAACATATGAATAAATGAACACAGTATTTGACTGTAGTTTAATTACTTTAGAAAAAGTAAAAAATAGAGCAGGAAATCTAAGTCCTATAGAAGGGCTAAAAGATATTCCATTTGAGATTAAACGTGTTTTTTATATATACGACATACCTGGAGGCGAAAGTCGTGGAGCTCATGCGCACAAGGAATGTCATCAACTATTATTTGCTGTAAGTGGAAGTTTTGATGTTGTTGTACAAGATGGTTTAAATCACAGAAGAATTACGCTTAACAGACCTAATATTGGCTTATATATTCCTCCAAAAATATGGGCGGCAGAAACTAATTTTTCTTCAGGAGCAATTTGTTTAGTTATAACATCTCATGATTATAATGAAAATGATTATATCCGGAATTATGAGGAATATTTACTCTTGAAATAATGAAGTTCGAAAACAGAAATGTAGTTATCAGTCCAAACGCTAAAATTGGAAAAAATGTAAGAATTGGAGATAACACCACAATTTATGATAATGTCGTTATTGGAGACAATACAACTATCTGTAATAATTGTATTATTGGAGAGCCAATAAATGAATATTACCAATGTATTGATTATATTAATTCTCCGACAATAATTGGAAGTGATTCTTTAATTCGTAGTCATACGATAATTTACGCTGATACAATCATTGGTAATAAATTTGAAACTGGACATAGGGTTACAATAAGGGAAAAAACGATAATAGGTAATAATTGTCGCGTAGGAACTTTAACAGATATACAGGGACATTCAATTATTGGGAATTACTGTAGATTTCATAGCAATGTTCATATCTGTCAAAATTCAAAGATTGGAAATTTTGTATTTATTTATCCTTATGTTGTTTTAACTAATGACCCTCATCCTCCTTCAAATATTTCTGAAGGACCTGAGATTAAAGACTTTGTTCAAATTTCAACTAGTTCGATTATACTTCCAGGTATAGTAATTGGTGAACATTCATTAGTAGGGGCTAATTCTGTTTTAACAAAAAATGTTGAACCTTTTTCACTTGTTGCTGGAAATCCTGCAAAATATTTAAAGGATGTACGAGAATTAAAATCTCGTGAAACAGGTGAGGCACATTATCCTTGGCCACAAAATTTTGATCGTGAAATGCCATGGAAAGATATTGGATATGAAAAATGGAAAAATTTAAACAATGATTAAATTCCTTGATCTCCAAAAGGTCAATCAACAATATGCAACCGAACTTAAACAAGTGGCTAGTCAAGTAATTGATTCTGGTTGGTATTTATTAGGTGATAATGTTAAAATTTTTGAGAAAGAATTAGCAAATTACACGCAAGTTCCATATGCTATTGGTGTAGCAAACGGTTTGGACGCACTAAGATTGATATTGCGTGGATACATTGAATTGGGTTTTTTTAATGAAGGGGATGAAGTAATTGTGCCAGCCAACACATATATTGCTTCAATTTTAGCAATTACAGATAATAATCTTGTTCCGGTTTTTGTAGAGCCCGATCCCAAAACGTTTAATCTCGATTTTTCAAAAATTGTTAATCACATTACTAATCGAACCAAAGCCATAATGATTGTTCACCTGTATGGACGTATTTGTTGGTCTGAAGAATTAGTAGACATTTCCAATAAATATAAACTAAAAATAATTGAAGATAATGCACAAGCAATTGGTGCATGCTGGAGAGGAATAAAATCAGGTGCATTAGGCGATGCTGCGGGATTTAGTTTTTATCCAAGCAAAAATCTTGGTGCACTTGGTGATGGGGGGGCAATCACAACAAATAATTATAAATTAGCTCAAAAAATAAGAGCAATTTCGAACTATGGTAGTTCCAAAAAATATGTAAATGAAGTGAAGGGACTGAATAGTCGTCTTGATGAAATACAAGCAGCTTTTCTCCGAATAAAACTTCAAAAATTGGATGAGGATAACAAAAGAAGACTAGAAATTGCAGCAATTTATGAAACGGAATTAAATGATTTACCCATTCTTTTACCAGAATTTTCCAAAAATCATGTTTACCATTTGTATGTAATTCGAACGAACGAACGCGATGAGCTTCAAGAATTTTTGGGGAAGCAAGGAATTCAAACAATGATACACTATCCAATTCCTCCTCACAAACAAATAGCATACAAGGAGTTTAATCATTTGAAATTACCAATAACTGAACAAATTCATAATACTGTATTGAGCTTGCCAATATCCCCTGTTCACGAAAATCATGAAATTTTGGAAGTATGTGAATCGATAAAAAGATTCTTTAATAATTAGTTTGGAAGACCAGAAAACCTCGTTTAAAAAAATAGCCTCTGTAACCTGGTTATTTGGAAGTGCTCAACTCATTGTTATGATTTGTTCGTTAATTAGAACAAAATTTGTTGCAATCATTTTAGGTACTTCAGGTTATGGGATTTTATCTTTATATACCTCAACAATCGCATTAATCTCATCATTTTCTAATCTAGGAATCGGCACTTCTGCAGTCAGAGATCTGGCAGAAGCCTCCCAAAGTAAAGAGGAAAAAAGAATTCAAAAAGTGGTTTTCGTGGTGAGAAGTTTAAGTTGGTACACAGGGCTATTTGGTACAGTAATTACAGCCATTTTTTGCCGGGAAATAAGCATGCTTATTTTCGACTCTTCTAATTTTTGGACGGGAATCCTGTGGCTATCCATTACGATTTTTATCAACCAATTAACCTCGGCAAATTCTGCAATTCTCAGAGGTTTAAGGCGAAATAAAAAGCTTGCTAACGCTAATATTACTGGAGCGATATTCGGACTTTTTATATCGATACCAATGTATTACCTATTAGGAGTAAATGCAATTATCCCAACGTTGATAGTAAGTTCAATTATATCTTATTTAAGAAGTTGGTATTTCACTAAAGATATTAAGGTAAATAAAGAAAATATTCAAGAAATTTCGGTTTTCTCTGAAGGAAAAATAATGATTTGGACTGGGGTTTTACTTAGTGTCACAACGATTTTAACATTGGTTAAAGACCTTTTTATAAAATTATTAATCGAAAAAAGTGGCGGGTTAGACGAAGTAGGTCTCTACCAAGCTAGTATTATAATTGTTAATTCATATTTCGGCATTATTTTTTCCGTAATGAGTACAGATTATTTTCCAAATTTAGCTTCAAACAAAGAAAATCGAGAAGAATTAGAGGCAATTGTAAATAAACAACTTGTTTTTGGATTGTCATTACTGCTTCCAATGATTTCAATGTTTTTATTATTCAATAAACAAATAATATCAATACTATTTAGTAAGAATTTTGAACCTGCAGAATCAATGATAGCTTGGTCTATTCTAGGAATAATGTTTAAATTATTCGGATGGTGCCATTCTTATTTGCTTTTAAGTAAAGGGAACAATAAAATCTATTTCTGGAATGAATTCTTTGCTATTTTACTCACTTTTTTTATTTCAAGTTTAGGATTTTATTTCTATAAACTTGAGGGATTAGGTATTGGTTATATGATTGGATTTTTGTTTTATGCTATTCAAACACATTTAATTTGTAACAAACTATACGGCAATTTGATAAAATTTAATAGTTATCTTGTTTTATTATTAGGATTACTTTTAACCTCTACCTTATTCTTCCTAATAGAATTAAAAGTTTCTTGGATTATACTTTATACAATTGGGCTATTTTCAATCTTAATTTCCATATATCTCTATAAAAAAATGGGGCTTTTGGATAAGATTATAAGTGTTTTTCTTAAAAAATGAATAATTGTACAATAACTCTCGCCATTTTGACTTTTAATTCAGAATTGTTTTTAACTCAATTATTAGAAAGTGTTTCAGAACAATCTGCAAAGGATATTCAAGTTATTATAAGTGATGATTGTTCTACAGACGCGACTATTAAAATTATCCGTGAATGGGAATTACTTAATCGTCATTTATTTTATGAAATTGTAATTGTAACCCATTCAGTTAATACAGGAATTGTTGAAAATTATAAACGAGCTATCAAATACATAAAAGGCGAATGGACCAAAGGGATTGCAGGAGATGACATACTTTATCCAGGAGCAATTGAGGGCTTAAGAGAAGACATTTATAAATTTAAAGATTCAAAGATTATAATTGGAAAAGCCCAACTCGTGATAGAAGGAGAAAAAGAATCTCCTAAAATAATTATTCCAAAGAGTGAAATTATAAACAAATTGACTTCTATTGAAAAAATTAAAAATTACCTATTTGAAGGAAATTCCATTCCAGCAATAACCCTATTCGTTAAATCTGAGATCTTCACGAAGGGTAATTATTTCAAACATGCAAAAAGAAATTTTGAAGACTTGCCTTTTCATCTTGAATTATTGACTAATAATATTCAGTTTTCATTTAGTGAGAATCCATACATTATTTACAGAAAACACGGGAATAATCTCAGTTCAAAAAATGCTAATCAAATTTTATCAAGTTCATTTGTTGATTATCAGTCAATTCTTTTAAAATATGCATGGATTAATAATAAATGGATATATTCCATAAATAGTTTTTGGAATCTCGTTTTGGGTTTTATCATTGTCAAATGCGGTAATCATGGAATACTATTAAAGTTTCTCAATACATTTAGAAGAAAACTACAACCGAAACGCGCTAAAAATATGTTTATCAAACCTTTTTAACGTTGGAGGAAAAGTTACGGATATTAATTCTTTATCAGTTTCAAGAACATGATAATTTGCTCCATAAGCTAAAGGAAAAATTAGTAAACAAAAACATTGAACTCTCGTTCTTTAATACTCGTACATTTAAGTTTTCAGAGAAATCACATAAATATTGGTTTCTTCAACTTATTTTGAAGATCCCCAAATTAAGGGTTCTTGTATATTACTTATTTCGAAATAAAATTATTCTCTCCTTATCAGCAAAATATGAAATCATAGATATCCATTATTTAAGTACAATTTATGATCAAATATTAGGAAAGTTATCCCACAAAAATGTTAAAATAAGTTTTTGGGGATCAGATGCTTACCGAATAACTGATGAGCGGAAACAAAAGTTAAACACGATTACAGACCATTCAAAAATTATTCGCTTTAACACAGTTGAGATGTTCACTAAAATGGAAAAATATTTTGAAAGAAAAGATAAACTAGGATATCAAATTTTTGGAAATAGTTTTTTTGATTCAATTAATGAAATTAATGCCTCAAAAACTGAAGCAAAAAAGAAATTAAATATTCCGACTGAAAAAATAAGTGTATTTGTCGGTTACAATGCAAGCAAAGGCCAACAGCATCAAGTAATACTAAATCAGCTAAATAATTTACAAAGTCAACTTAAAGACCGATTAGTATTAATATTACCACTTACTTATGGTGCGGATAATCAATTCAAAGAAAGAATTATTACAACTGCTCAACAAACCGGGATTGAAACAATTTTTTTTAAAAATACTTTAAATGAGACTGAGATAAGTTTACTCAGACTAAGTTCTGACATCGTAATAAATTTTCAAATTAGTGATGCGTTTAGCGGCTCTTTACAGGAACATTTCTATACAAATTCTATTATGATTTTAGGTGAATGGTTGCCCTACAAATGGCTAGAATCAAAAGATTTATTTTTTTATTCCATAAATGAAAATCGATTAAAAGAATTGATTATAAGAATAATTCAAAATCTTGAGAAAGAAAAACAAAAATTTGAATCGAATAAAAACATTATCTATTCAATCTCATCTTGGGAAGCTGTTACTGAATTATGGGCAAATGAGTACAAACAAATGATCAAATAAAAAAGCTTTGAATAGATCGATTTTATTTATCACCGTAACCTTTCCACCCCGACTTTCTGTAGCGAGCCTAAGACTTTACCATTATGCAAAACTTTTTTCCAACAATGGATGGAGTGTTCATGTGCTCACATGTTCTCAAAAAGGCGAAAAAATTTCTGATGAATTTGATTTAAACGGGCTAAATATTATTCAGGTTAATTGGAAGGATCCTTTTGATTTTACGTTTAAGATTAAAAATCTTTTTTTGAGGAAATTAGTTACTAAGCTTTTTTCGATTTTTATTCCCTATTTAGCATCATGGTGGCCAGATTTAAGATTTCGAAGTTGGAGAAAAAACACAATTATTCAGGCCAATAAATTGATAGAAAAAGAACAGATAACACATGTTTATTCAAGCTTTTCACCGCCTTCACCTCTCATGGTCGCACATGAAGTAAAAAAGAAAAATAAGCAGATTTTCTGGATTGCTGAATTCAGAGATTTAATGAGTTTTTCTCATGCCAACAAAGGTTTTAAAAAGTTAATTGAAAAATTACATTTTAGATATGAACGCAAGATTTTGGAATTAGCATCAGATATTTTATGTGTCTCTAAAGGTCACGCCGAATTCTTGGAAGAAAAATTAGGACGTGAGGTCAATGTGTTACTTAATGGTTGTGATTTTTCTTTATATGAGAATATAGAACCAGTTGCAAACAATGTTTTTACGATTATATATACAGGAAATATTTATAGAAAGAATAATGACATTGAACTCTTTTTAAAAGCGCTGGAAATTTTGATGTATTCCCGTAAGAAGAGAGTAGAAGTAATTTTTGTAGGTACTCCAAAAAGTGCTTATTTGTGGTCAAATATTAAAAAAATGAAACTTGAAGGACACATTGAGTTTCTTCCTAAAATGAGCCATAAGGAAGTAAGAGTTTTACAAAAATCTGCGGATATGTTGTTGCACTTCTGTTGGAATAATAAACAACAAGAAGGAAATCTAACAGGTAAAATATTTGAATATATTTCAGCACGCGTTCCAATTATCAGTATTGGTGAGCAAAGTGAATTAGAGGCAATTTTAAACGACACCAAATCAGGTAAAATTTGCAATTCTGTTGAGACAATAGTAGGTCATATTGAATCTGTTATTAATAATTCAACGAAGTTGATACAAATGAGTAATGACACTTGTATATACTCAAAGTTTAATCAATTCAAAATTCTTGAACAACGTATTATTTAAATAGATTAAACATTTCTGATCAGTTTTTATATCGATTTTTTCCGACTCTGTTTATATACATTATGAGTATAGGTCTTATTTTGCCCAGAGGTTCTGCAGCCACACAAACTATTGGGATTCTATTTGTACTTGTGACCTTATATTATTTCATTAGAGAGTTTAAATCTATAAAATTATTTACAATAGTTTATGTGTTATTGATTTACCTTTATTGTTTATGTGTTTTTTCGTCTAAATTTTTCTATTCTCTGTCCAATTTAGCTTCAACAACAATTTGGATGTTAATTTTACCTATTTCTTTTTCAGTAATTGACTCATTAGATAAATTTAAAAAACTTATGAATTCAATTGCTTTGATTGGTGTATTATACATCCTAAATATTCTAATCTCAACATTTTTCAATATCAAAGGTAAATCATACTCTGGTGAAATTTTTGATGTAGGAAATGTATTTACAGAGGGTTTAAATTCAATGGCTTACCTTCTAACAGCTGCACCTCTTATTTTATATTTAAACCCAAAATATAGAAGAATTATTATTGTTCTTTCGGTAATCATTTTTATTTTAGTGCTTGTTCAGCTGAAGAGAATTTCAATTTTAGCCATTCTAACTGGTTTATTAATAAACTTATTTCTAAGCCGAAACAGAATTAATATATTTTTCGGATTATTAATTTCATCATTCTTTCTGTTTATTGCATTTCCACTTTTCGAAAGCACATTACAGAAACAGGTGAAAGCGCGTGAACGTCGTCTTTCAACTGAGAATATTGAAGAGGAAGGTAGGTATCAAGAAACTTTTGTAGTATTGGATGAAATAGTATTTAGTGGAGAGACAGCATTGTTATTTTTTGGGAAAGAAGTTTTTAATTCTCCAGAAAATTATGCCAATGGAAAATACGGCAGACGTATGATTCACAATGATTATAATGTAATATTACATGGATCTGGTGTTGTTGGACTAATCTTGTTTGTTATTTGGCCAATTCCAATATTCCTATTTTATAGAAAAATAAAAATTTATGTTAAATTTTATTTTGAGGATAAAAAATTATTTGACTACATGAATGTAACATTTATCAGTTTTTTAATCATGGGATATATTCTAAGTATTTCAGGTGGTGTAAATGCTATTTTATTTAACTCAATTCGAATGGCAGTTTTGGGCGCCATTTTGAGAATATTTTTTGAATATTTTAAAAATAATTATAAAATAAATCAAACATGATGAAGATCGTTTATTATTTGAATACGATTTGCTTTAGGTTTTGTTGCCGGGTTTTTACTCAAAATATCAAAGTATCAAAACAAGTTAAAATTAATAAATGGCCAATCTTGATCTTTCATTCAAAAGCTCTAATTAAACTTGGAAATAATGTAGTTTTAAATTCGAGTAATCGGAATTATCATTTAAACATGTTTGCCCCTGTGAAGCTTATGTGCGATAAACCAAATGCCTTAATTTCTATTGGTGAAAACACCAGGATACACGGCTCTTGCATTCATGCATTTGAAAAAATTGAAATTGGTAAAAACTGTTTAATTGCTGCTAATTGTCAGATTTTTGACGCTAGTGGACATGGGACCGCACATACTGAACGAAATGAAAACCAAGGAATAACAAAGCCAATTTCAATAGGTGATAATGTTTGGATAGGTGCTGGTTGTATTATTCTTCCTGGAACAACGATTGGAAATAATACGGTGATTTCAGCCGGAAGCGTTGTTAGAGGAAATGTGCCAGAAGGTGTTATTTTTGCAGGAAATCCTGCTTATTTTATTAAAAAGTTAAATGAGTAAGGAAATTATCATTTTAACGGATTACTTAGGTCGTTTTGGTTCTAAACAAAAATCAAAGAAATATCGTTCGGGTAAAGATATTTTATTAATTAAAGAAATTTTTGAGCAAAAAGGATATAGTGTGTTTATTTATCCTTTAGTTAATGCAATTGAAAAAATTAAGAACCATCCAAATCCCTTTATCCTATATACTTCATCAGAAGATTCGGGATTAAGATATAAATCCTTTATCGAAGATATTGTTTTTCATCTAGAAAAGACTGGTAATAAACCAATTCCAGGATATGAGTTACTTAAAGCTCATGAAAATAAAAATGCCATGGAGTTGATTCGGAAACGATACAATCTTGATCAACATAATTTTTTTAACACCAATGTCTTTGGAGCCTATGAAGAATTACTTCAATTTATTGATGATAATCAAATTGAATTTCCATTAGTCTTGAAAAAATCAACTGGAGCCTTGTCCCGCAATGTCGTATTAGTCAATACAGTTGCTGAGCTTAAAAAAAATGCTAAAAAATTATTTAAAAAAGAGTCACTCAAATTGTGGTTAAGAGAATATTTAAGGAGAATTAAACACAATAGCAATTATTCAGGGGAATCTCTACTTCGTGATAAAATTATTTTGCAAAAGTTCGTTTCAGGAATTTTTCATGATTATAAAGTATTGGTTTATGGAAATAAGTGTTTTGTTCTTAAACGAAACAATCGCCCAAACGATTTTAGAGCAAGTGGAAGTGGATTGTTTGAATATCAAAAGGATATTTCTCACGAGCTACTTGAAGAGGCTTATCAGACAAGAAAAATATTAAAATCACCCCAGCTTTCTATCGACATTGCTGAAAAGGACGAAAAACGTTACGTTTTTGAATTTCAAGCTTTGTACTTTGGAACAAAAACCATTGAATTTGCACCTTTTTATTTTCAACGAAATGAAGAATCTAATTGGAAATTAATTGAACATTCTGTTCATTTGGAAAAAGAATTCGTAGAAAGTACAATTTATTTCATCGAAAACGAATGCTAAAAGTTCTTTTTATCTGCAGTAAAAAAACAGATTCAATTATCTCGCCCTTTGTTAAAAGCCAGTCAGAAAGTTTGGAAAGGGAAGGATTACAGGTGTCTTTTTTTCTAATTGAAAAAAAAGGGTTGAAAGGTTACTTGCAAGCTTCGGTCAAATTGAGGAAGCATCTCAGGAAAAACACGTATAATATCGTTCATGCACATTATTCATTTTGTGGATTTGTCGCTTCACTTGCAGGAGCAAAAAATATAGTGGTTTCTCTTTTAGGGTCTGATGTTATAAAGTCCGCTAATAGTAGATTTTTAATACGATTTTTTGTTCGTTTTTTTAGCTGGAAAAAGTTAATTGTGAAATCTGAACAGATGAAGAATATTCTTAATATAGAAAGCGTTAAGGTTATTCCAAATGGTGTAGATTTCAATCGATTTAACGTAATTGACCAAAATGAAGCTCGAGAAATTTTGGGGTTAAATAAAGAAATGTGCATCGTCCTTTTCAATGGGCAAAAAAATAATCCGATAAAAAATTATCCTCTTGCAGAACAAGCGATAAACAGCTTAAATAAAAACATTCAATTGCTCGAACTGAAAGCAATTCCACACGAAAAACTATATCTCTATTTTAATGCGTGTGATCTTTTGTTATCAACAAGTAAATGGGAAGGATCTCCAAACATTATAAAAGAGGCAATGGCTTGTAATACACCAATTGTGGCTACAAATGTTGGTGATATTTCACTATTATTTGGGGAAGATTCTGGAAATTTTTCTTGTGATTTTAATGTTTCTGAAATTTCAGAAAAAGTAAATTACCTACTAAAAAGTAAGTATGAACGTGAACAAAATCAAGGGAGAATTCGATTAGAAAAGTTGCAATTAGAAAGTTCTCAAGTTGCCAATAAAATTATTGAAGTTTATAACTCATGAGCATATCCTGGGAAATTAATTCTATTGAAATACCGAAGTCCTTAATACAAGATTTTCTTGATAATCATCCTGACAGCTCATTTTTTCAATCAGAATCTTTTATTGAACTCTATAGAAAGAATAATTATCAACCATTGAATATAGTAGGAATTTTAGACAATAAGGTTGTTTCCTATTGCAATGTTTTGGTGTTGAAAGAGAATTATGGAATTATCTCGGGGCTCACGTCAAGGGCAATCATTTGGGGAGGGCCACTAGCATTGGATAATTTTTTATTTGAACAAACGTTAATTGAATTAAAAAATATTCTCAATAAAAAAGCTATTTATCTTCAAATTAGGAATCTAACCAATCAAACTAGCCAGCAAAAAAAGATTCTTTTAAATAATGGATTTGAATACCATGAACATTTTACTGTAATAAATTCCTTGAATTCTGATTTGATGTCAGGATACCATAGTGGAAGAAGAAAAAATATTCGAAGAGCTTTAAAAAGTGGCCTAAATTTTAAATTGCTTACTCAAGAAAATGAGGTTGAAAAAGCGGGTAACTTCATTGTTCAAACGTACAAAGAATTAAAGATGCCTTGTCCCTCAATAGATTTTTTTAAAGATACGGCATTTATCGAAGCAATTAAAATATTTGGGGTTTTCCAAGAATCTAGAATGATTAGCTGTCGCTTTTGTTTAACACAGAAGAATATACTTTACGATTGGTATGCGGGGTCTGATAAATTATCGAGTAACTTGTATCCAAATGATTTTATTGTTCATAAAATACTTGAGTGGGGGTATGAAAATGGGTATCGTATTTTTGATTTTGGGGGAGCAGGAAATAATAAGGCTGAATATGGAGTTAGGGACTTTAAACTTAAATTTGGAGGTGAATTAGTAGAATTTGGACGAGATGAAATTGTTTTTCAGCCTTTTAAATTTAAACTAGGAAAATTAGGCTTTCAAATCTTGAAGAAATTTAGAAAATGAAAAAAAATAGTTTTTTAAAAAAACTCAAAATAAAGTTTGGAAAATACCTAGCAAACTCGTTTCCTCATAATGGAATTAGATGCTTTGGTTTACGTATGTGTGGTTTTAAAATTGGTAAAGAGGTTTATATTGGCTCAAATTTCACGGTAGCTAGTTTAATTTCTTGGGAAGGATGTCAATTGACAATTGAGGATCGGGTGGCAATCGGTCCAAATGTTACTTTGGTGCTTTCTTCAGATGCAAATAATTCAAAACTAATGGAAATCATTCCTCCAATTGTAGGTTCAGTAATGATAAGGGAAGATTCTTGGATTGGGGCTGGAACTATAATTTTACCGAATGTTGAAATTGGCCGAATGGCCATAGTTGGCGCCGCCTCTTTGGTAACTAAAAATGTTGAAGGATATACGATTGTTGTAGGTAATCCAGCCCGTTTTCTAAAAAAGGTTGAAAAAAAGTAAGAAAATACTAATTGGAATGGGACATCCTGCCCATTTTCATCTTTTTAAGAATCTGATTCATTCTTTGCCTGAAAAAGATGTTTTGGTTGTTATTTCAAACAAAGATATTCTTAAAAATTTACTAGATGAGAATAAAATAAAGTATCATCTTTTAGCTGAATATGGCAATAAACAAAGTTCTTTTTCAAAATTGCTCAAATTGGTTCGAACAACATGGAATTTACTTCGAATTACAATTAAATATAAGCCTGATATTTTAATAGGTTGTCTGTCACAAATTGCTTGGGTTGGATCTTTAACTAGAAAAAAAACACTTTTTTTTGCTGAAGATGATTTCGCATATACATCCATTCAATGTCGCATAACCTATCCTTTTGTTACCAATGTTTTAACAGCAGAGGAAGTAAATGTAGGTCCATTTGCTAAAAAACAAATCAAATATCCTTCTTACCATAAACTTGCGTATCTGCATCCGGAAGTTTTTCAGAAAGTTTCGTCCAACTTAAAAAAATACAACATATCAACTCCTTTTTTTATTGTTAGAATGGTCAATTTATCTGCACATCACGACTCAAATATTGAAGGTATTACGGATGTCATGTTAGATGAAATCATTCAGAAATTGTCTATATCCGGAAGAGTAATTCTTTCAAGCGAGAAAAGAATGAACAGTAGCTTTGATAAACACCTTTTACCTATTGACCTAAGTGACATGCATCAATTAATGAGTCAGGCAAACGGTATTATAAGCGATAGTCAATCCATGACGGTTGAAGCGTGCATGCTTGGTATTCCAAACATTCGAATTAATAGTTTTAAAGGTAAAATAAGTGTTTTGAATAATTTGGAGACCAATTATAATTTAACAAAAAGCGTAACATCGTCTGAATTTAAAATTCAAGATTTAGATTATATTTTAAATGCCGATATGTCTGAATTTGAAAAAAATAGAGAACAATTATTAAAAGATAAAATATATCCAACTCCTTTTTATTTGAAGCAAATTAATAATCTTTAATGAGGGACTTTACCTTTGAAACATATCAAAAATTACTAAAGCAAATAATTCAATCAGGGTATAAATTTCAAACAATGGAAGAATTTATTACCTCTCCTATGAACAAGGTTGTTGTAATGCGTCATGATTCTGATAATTGGCCAGAAAATGATTTAAAAATGGCTATAATTGAAAATCAATTGAATGTCAAAAGTTCATATTATTTTCGTATTCCTGAAACTTTTAATGAGGAAATTGTAAAAAAGTTAGTTGGTATGTCGCATGAAATTGGTTATCATTACGAGGATTTGGTTCGTTCTAATGGCAATGTAGATAAAGCAATTAAAAATTTCAAAATAAACCTTAAATTCTTACGTTCGTATTTTCCTGTTAAAACCATCACTCGTCACGGTAGACCTCTTTCTAAAATAGAAAGTTTAGATCTTTGGAAAACTATTGATTACAAATCACTTGGGATTATCGCAGAGCCCTATTTAGATGTAGATTTTTCAAAAGTACTTTACCTAACTGATAATGGTAGTAAATGGAATGCAAGTTATAGTAATATTAGAGATTATACACATACTGAATATTTTAATTTTAATATTGAAACTACTTTCGACTTGATTGATCATTTCAAACTGAATACATTACCAAATCACATTATATTGAACGTTCATCCAGTTCGTTGGAATAATAACTTTATAATTTGGATTTATCGTTTTTGCTTACAAAAAGTAAAAAATGTTGCAAAAACGTTATTAAAGTTATTGCGAAAATGAAAAAATATACTTACCCCAATTTGGTATACAAATCAAGAATTTAGTTCGTGAATATGGCATATCAGTTACAACTATTTATTTCGAAGCAAAAATACGTTGGTCTAAAGGTAAACTTCCCCATTTTTCAGACAAACTAGGTTCAATTGCTAATGCGAGTTTTTAATAAAAAAAGGATTACCCTAACACAAGATTAGGAATAATAATTTAAAAGTTAAAAAATTTGGATTATCAAGCACAAACAATTAATCTTTGAGCAAAGATATGCAATAGAGCATATGTTGAAAGAAAAATTAGTTAGCCGTTTATTATTTAAACACTAAAGAACAAGTCAGAAAATTTATAAAAAACGTTACGTTTCCAAAGATTGAAGAGTTATCATTGCTAATAAAGTTTCAATAGATGATCGCCCTGAAATTGTTCAAAATAAAGAAATAGCTGGTGATTTTGAAATCGATCTAATAATTAGGGCAAATCATAAAGGCGCTATACTAACTATCGTTGACAGAAAAACAAGTTTTGTGCTAATAGAGCCATTAAAATCAAAAGGAGCGATAGAAGTAACGAAAGCTATCTATAATGACTGAACCCCATAAAAAAAAGTGGGAGCAAACCATAACATCAGACAATGGAAAATAAGTTGCTCTCCATGAACAAATTGCAGCAAAATTGGAGCTTTCATATTATTTTGCTCATCCATATTCTTCTTGGGAAAGAGGGTTAAATGAATATACTAACAAATTAATAAGACTATATTTTCCTAAAATAGATGGAATTGGACAAGGTAAGTATTCATGATACTTTACTAGTAATAAATATGTTAAATAGCAGGTCGAGAAAAATTTATGGGTTTAAAACACCCAATTATCTTTTTTCTAAATATATTTATGAAAATAAACTTGTATTTAGTGGTTGAATGCTCCCAATTAATAAATTAACTTCAAATTTTGAAAAATGGAAATTAATTTATTACCTTTATACAAAACGTGACTATGAAAAAATTAACTTGTTTTTTTTGTTTGATCCTATTGACGTCAAATTCAGTAATTTCTCAAACGCCTCCAATGACTCGTTTGACTGATGTTTTTTGTTATAATTATAATCTCCCTGCACTCTATTCTAATTTTGCTGCCTTTAAGCAAACTTGTGGTGGGTATATTTTTGACGTAGAAAACCAAACGACTTTGCAATCGGCCTCTTTTATAACATATGGAAGTGTGGCAGGTAGATCAACAAACTTATCAAATTTTCCAGGTGCCGGAATTCAATATTCAACAACTTATAAAGTCCGTGTCAGAACTTGGATTGGAACGCCAGCAAATGCCAGTGCCTACCACCCTACTTTATGTTACGTCGTTACTCCTGCTGCAGTAAGTAAAGTACAGGCTAGTCAGTGTAACACAACGTTAACCTCCTTGTTTTC
The DNA here is from genome assembly GCA_044237035.1 of Crocinitomicaceae bacterium. Taxonomy (GTDB): domain Bacteria; phylum Bacteroidota; class Bacteroidia; order Flavobacteriales_D; family Crocinitomicaceae; genus UBA952. Next base: position 24,947 of record JBIIFU010000009.1, on the reverse strand, counting down.
ACCGATTTATGCAGATAATGTTGTTGGAGCAGAAGCATTTGAATACCAGTTGACAAAGCTACCTTCTGGGACAATAGATACCTATCAAAAAACTTCTGGAACCATAAATGCATTTTCGTTAGGAGATTTTTCAAATTCTTTTATAGATTACAACACGTCTTATGAAGTGAGAGTTAGAGTTAAAATAAATGGAGTTTGGGGTCCGTTTGGTACTATGTGTACAATTACGACGCCTTCTACTATTCCAAGTTCACAAATAGCGAATTATTGTAACGCTACCCTTCCATTATTAAATTCTCCAATATCAGCGGTTCAAGTGCCTGGTGCTGAGGCGTATAAATTTGAGGTGACCGATGGAATAAATATAACAGAAATGTTTCCAAGTCCAATTGATTATACAACTAATCTAATACCAGTTGCAGGCACTACATATTCAGGAACTCCTGCTAATATTTCATGGATAGGATATAACATATCTGTTCAAATGAGGGTTGCAGTTAATGTTGATGGAGCCTGGCAACCTTATGGTCCTAGTTGTACGGTTACGACTCCTTGTGGTACTCAGTTAACCTTGGCAATGGCTGGAAAAGTAGTGAATTATTTACATTACGACGATATTTTAGCTGATTTGTCAACGTGTACAGTTGTAGAGGATTATCAATTTAGATATAGAATTGGAATCACCTCTACAACATACGTAACTGCCTCGTCTGGTAATGAGGCTACCGCTAGTGGAACAGATAATAAAGTGTTTATTGCCGATTTTGGGCCTATTGCTAATTTCCCCTCTAGCAATCCTTATGGCAAAGATTTTCGTATTTCCGTGAGATTAAAAGTAAATGGTGCCTGGACAGATTGGGGTATAGAGAGAGTAGTAAAATCAGTAACAAATCCAGTTACAAAAATCAGAGATGGTGTTTTTCCGGTTGCAGGTACAAGTCAATGTGGCAGTAGCTTCGCTTTGCCTTTTCAAATGACAAGCATTTCCACCATTTTAGGTTCTTATAACCTTTATGGTTTTTCAACTTCAACATTTGAGGTAACTGAACTAGATGGTTCTGGAAATGATGTTATCACAAAGGTTTTCACACGAGATGCAGCGATTTACGGGGCAATGGCAAGATCATTTAGATTAAATATGATTGAAGCCTCAACACCGACGGGTACTGACGGATATTGGGCGACCAAATTCAATACTGTTTTTAGAGTTCGAGTAAAAACAAATCTTGGTAATTACGGGGATGCATGTTTTGTGAAAACACCTATTGCAATAATGATTAACGATGAACCGTTTGAAATTAGTGATGAAGTTGTTAGAGATGAGTTTTCAAATAACCTAGCAGATTTGAATAATAGAGATGAAGCAAGATTAAAAGATGAATCTGTTGCATTTTTTCCTAATCCATATACTAAATCAATAAATGTTAGCTATACGGAAGGATTTGCGGCAATGAACTTTATTTGTGTCAGAGATGTTACTGGGAAAGAAATATACTCAGGAAATAATACTCTTGATGACTTTGTTAATCTACATATTTTAGATGACCTCAAACAAGGAATGTATTATGTTGAAATACTTTCAGAGTCTAAAAATAGTCAAGTAACTAGATTAATCAAAGGGTTATAGTTTCTTTGAATGTTGTCTTATTATGTAGATAGTCTTTCTATTAATTCACTAGATGTTCAAGAGCTAAATTTAAATAATGAATTTTATAACGAACAGAAGAGATTAATCTATGTTGTCAACCCTCTAAATAACGTTAATAATTTACAGTTAACTATCGAAAAACTTTCAAAACAAATAAATGACAACCAATTTATTCTTTTACAATTTGAAACATTAAGAGGTCGCTTAAGAAGGATACAAAAAAAGTATCCAAAATTGATTGCAAATTTTCTAATTGCGGTTGATTTTATAGTACATAGAATTTTATCAAGAATTTTGATATTGAAAAACGTTTATCATTCTTTTTCGAAAGGAAAAATCAAAATTATTTCTAAAGCAGAAGGACTAGGTAGATTAGTTTATTCAGGTTTTCAAATTGAATCTGTGGAAAATTTTAATGGGCTTTGTTACGTGTTACTTACCAAATCAAATAAGAATTTAACTGATAGAAAACCAAGTTTTGGTCCAATATTTAGGATGAATCGAGTTGGAAAAAACGGTAAAATATTTGGAGTTTATAAAATTCGCACCATGCATCCCTATTCAGAGTTTATACAAGACTATTTAATAAAATTAAATGGATATGGGGTTCAAGGGAAACCAAATAATGATTTTCGCGTAACTGCTTGGGGGAGAATTCTGAGAAAGTATTGGCTTGATGAGATTCCTCAACTGATTAATGTAATGAAATTTGAAATGAAAATTGTTGGTTTGAGACCGGTAAGTGAATATTACTTTAATGATTTAGATCCAATTTTAAAGGAACAAAGAATGGCACATAAACCAGGTTGTATTCCTCCATACATTGCCTTTAATATGGCGTCCTCAAAAAATGATGTATTGAAAGCTGAGGATTTATATATACAAATGAAAATTAAGAACCCATACACCACGGATACTAGGTTGTTTTTTATGGCGATCAAAAATATATTATTTTCTAAAAAAAGAGGCTCGTGAAATACCTTTTTTTTCTATTTTTAATTGGTTTGACTTCATGTGTTAAGCACAAGGATATGATCATGCTCTCAGGTGATTTGCCTTATAGCAAAAATAATTTCAATAACGAATTCAATCCTCGATTTGAAAAAAATGATATATTAGAAATATTATTAATCTCAGATAACAAAGAGGCGACAGAATTATTTCAAGGTAGATTTCAAGATGGTAAATCTGTTACAACCTACATTTCAGGTGTAGCGGCAAAAGGTGGATTTTTGATCGATCAAAATGGCAAAATTGGACTCCCGTACATAGGTGAAATTCACGCTGAAGGTAAATTAAGATCAGAATTAGTTTCGGAGATTTCAACAAAATTAAAAGAGTATATTAACAATCCAATTGTTCAAATAAACATACTAAATTTCAAAATAACAATAATGGGAGAAATTAAACAACCAGGTACAATTAATATCCCAAATGAGAAGGTAACATTAATTCAAGTAATTGCAACGGCTGGGGATTTTACGAACTATGGTAACAAGAAAGAAATATATGTAATTAGAGAGGTAAATGGGGAAAGAAAAGAATTCATAGTTAATTTAAATGATAAAAGTATTTTCCAATCTGAAGTTTATTTTCTTAAACAAAACGACATTATATACGTCCCAGCATTAAAGAGCAAGGCTTTAATGTCAAATAATCAACTGATTCTACCATTTGTTTCCTTTACATCATTGTTGTTAACTGCCCTTAATTTGATTCTCAAATAATGAGTTCAAACCAACACGATACGACTGACATAAGTCAAATTCTAAAAACCAATTACAGGGATATAATTTATAAGTATTTGTCCTATTGGAAGTTGTTCATACTTTTTATTTCATTATCCTATTTCATCTCTTACTTATATTTAAGATATTCTATACCACTTTATGAAGGAAATATAACTGTTTTAATTAAAAACATTCAAAAGAGCGGAACTGGAATGTCAGAAACTTCCGCGTTTGAAGATCTTTCAATATTGAATGGATTTAACGCAATTGAAAATGAAAAAGCAATTTTTAGTTCTCGGGATTTAATGAGAAAAGTTGTTATTAATCTTGAGCTTCAAAAGGAATATTACTCATTAGGCAGTGTAACTGGGTTCTTGAAAAGAGAATTATATAGAGACTCGCCAGTAAAAATAGAAATGATTGGAGCTGATTCTCTAAAATTTTTACACTCAGATAAATTGATCTTAAATGTGCTAGATAAAAATCAATTTCAAGTAGAAGATAAAGATGGAAATGTTTTGTTTAAATCGTATTTCGGAAAAGAGGTTGTGACAAATAAGGCAATAAAATATAAGTTTTCTTTAAATAAACTGAATAGTGCTAACATTACTGGTCGTAAATACGAAATAACCATTCTTCCTCTTGAATCGGTGATTAGTAAATATTTAGCTAGATTAAAGGTTGAACAAAGTGGTAATTCTTCTGCAATTTTGAAAATCTCACTTCAATATCAATCCAAAGAAAAAGCATTAGATATATTGAATTTACTCTATAAAAAGTATAATGAAGATGCCATAGATGATAAAAATTTTGTAGCTAAAAACACTTCTGATTTTATTACCGACCGAGTGAAATTAATTTCACAAGAGTTGGGTGATGTAGAGGAACAATCAAGGAATTACAAAGAAAAAAATAAATTTAATCAATTAGAGGATGAGGTAAAATCAGATATTGCTTCAACCGCTGCACTAAGGAATGAAATTATTGAAGCAGAAACTCAATTGCAACTGAGCAAAATGATGTTGGATCATTTAAGAACTAATGATGGTCCTGATGATTTAGTGCCAGTTAATTTAGGTTTAACTGATGATAACATCGACCGAATAATAACAACTCATAATGGACTTGTTTTAGATCGATATGAGGAACTTAAAACTTCAACTAATAAGGCTCCAAAAGTTGTTAATATATCTACTAAAATTTCTGAGTTAAAAGAAAATATTGAAGAAAGTATAAAAAATGTAATTTCATCAAAAAAACGAATTTTAAGTGACCTTAATTCTGAAGAAAGTCGTTTGGATTCTGAACTAGCAAAAATGCCAAAGTTTGAGAAAGAGTTTAGGTCAATAGAACGTCAGCAACAAATAAAAGAGTCCCTATATTTATATCTTTTGCAAAAAAGGGAGGAGGCACAAATTGCTCTTGCCGTAGGTAGTGGTAATGCAAAATTAGTAGATCAAGCTTTTAGTAGTGGATCGATAGTATCGCCAAAGAGCTCTTTTGTTTACTCTATTTCATTGTTAATAAGCATAATCATTACAATTGTAATAATCTATTTAAATGAATTGTTTCATGATAAGGTTTATTCTAAATCTGATATTGAGAAATATAATCTTGCATATCTAGGAAATATTCCTCTTGGTGAAAAAAATAAAAATATAGTTATTTCAAAAGGAAGTAAAACGGCAATCTCAGAAAGTTTTAGAACTACTAGAACTAACGTTGACTTTATGCTCGGAAATTCAATTTCTGATAGAGGTAGATTTATTTACATTACCTCAACAGTAGCAAAAGAAGGAAAGTCATTTACCTCCGTAAACTTTGCATTATCCTTAGCCTTAACTGGGAAAAAGGTACTGCTTCTCGGTATGGATTTACGTGCACCGAAATTAGAGCAATATATTAATAAGGAGCGATCAAAAGGGATCACTAATTTTATACTAAACTCAGAGTCAACGATTTATGATTATATTTACCAAACTGAGCTTAATGAAAATCTATTTTTATTTCCATCAGGTGATATTCCTCCAAACCCTTCTGAATTATTATTAAGCGACAGAGTAAAGGAACTATTTGAAATACTTGGTAGAGAATATGAGTATATTATCGTAGATACTGCACCTGTTGGAATTGTAACCGATACTCTACTAATATCACATTACGCAGATGTAACAATTTACGTTGTTCGTGCAAATCAACTTCCCCGAAAAATGTTAAATATTGCCTCAGATTTATTCAAAGAAAAAAGGTTAAATAACATGGCCATCCTTTTAAATGGAACTTATGGTTCAAAAGGATATGGCTATGGATATGGCTATGGCTACGGATATGGCTACGGATATGGTTATGGATATACTCAAGGCTATTATACAGAAGAAAAGAAATCTTTCTGGCAGAATTTAATTGCTAGAATTAATAAATTGAGAAAGTTTTAGTATTTCTATTTTTTCTTGACACTAAAACGATATCCCCCAACCAGTTTGATGCTGTAAAAATATTGTCGAATTATTAAATCAGAAAATCTAATTGACTTATTATCAAAGTCAGTAACCAAGAAAATAAAGTATTCAGGCCTTGAATATCCGCCCATAATACGAAAGTCATATCGAGGAGCTAAACCTAAAAAACCTCTGGTATTGCCAGAATATGAATAGAATTTTGATTGAATAACCGGTCCAAAACCAAACCATCCTGAAAACTGCCAGTTTTTAATTCTATTCACATAGGCATATCCTGGTATTACCCCAAAGTCAAAGGATTGTGCTTTCATTAGACTTGTTTTAGAATTTGATGGATCTATTAATTGCGGAGGAATTAGAGAGTTACCTTTGTTATCCAAACCGAATAAATTAACAGTACCTTTTAAATACCAGGTTTTTACTTCCTGGGTGTAATGGGCACGTTTACCCAATAAAGCATTCATCTTAAAGTCTTTATTGTGAAAATACCAGCCATTTATTGCTAGGTTAAATGAAACTAAGTTACTTTGAATGTCATTTGGTTTTTTTGAAGCATCCCATCTATTTGCATTTTGTAAGGAATAACCTTCTAAATACGTAAAATCGATATCGCAAAATGTTTTAAAAAGTGAATAATCGAAACCGAAATTGAATTGTTTGGTTTCTCCAAACTTTTCAATAGGTCTAAAACTTGATAATATTGGAAATCCTATTCTGAGAGAGAACCATTTATAGGCAACTCCTAAACCAAGAAAAGTCTTGAAATTATTTTTATAAGTAAGTTTATTGATTTCATTAGTGAATGGATAGCTTATAGTAAATGGGGCTGATGTAAATCCTAAATCAGAATAAACCACAACGTTTTTACGAAAGTCAGCTATTTTTGATGAACTATCAGATTGTGATAGCCCAAAGCCCAAGCTAAGTATAAAAAAATTACTTAGTAATACCTTCCAAATTAAGCATAAACGCATATACTTTTGCCACTTCTAATCGTTCATTAGTTCTTCCGGATCCCCCACCATGTCCTGCATCCATGTTGCATTCAAAAACGAGAGGATTTTCATTGGTTCTATATTCTCTAAGTTTAGCCACATATTTCATAGGCTCCCAGTACTGAACCTGTGAATCATGATAACCTGTCGTAACATACATTGCCGGGTAATCCATCTTGTAAATATTGTCGTAGGGGGAATATTTCAACATGTAATTATAAAATTCTGGATCATTAGGATTTCCCCATTCCTCGTATTCACCAGTTGTAAGAGGAATGGATTCATCTAACATTGTTGTAACTACATCTACGAAGGGAACTTGTGAAATGATTCCTTTCCAAAGATACGGAGCCATGTTAGTAATTGCTCCCATCAATAAACCTCCAGCACTCCCTCCCTGTGCGTAGATTTTATTTTTATCGCAGTAACCCATATTCCCAAGAAATTCAGCTGCGTTGATAAAATCAGTAAAAGTGTTAATTTTCTTTTGGAATTTGCCATTCTCGTACCATTCTTCACCCATGTATTTACTTCCGCGAATATGAGCAGTAGCATAAACAAAACCTCTATTTAACAAACTCAAACGTGTAGCACTAAAAACATCTGGAAGGGTATATCCGTAGGAACCATATCCATATAGTAGGCAAGGGGCCTTGGATAAGTCTAGACCTTTTTTGTAAACCAAACAAACCGGAATTTTAGACCCATCATTTGCTACTGCCCAAATGCGTTTTGATTCATAGTTATCAGGTGTGAAATTCTTGTCTAATAATTCTTTTTGATGCCAAATTACTTTCTCTCCAGAGTTCATATTATATTTATATACTGTTGAAGGTGTAGTCATCGAATTGTACGTGTAAAAAAGCTCATCTGAATCATATTCATCGTTCATTCCCAATCCCAGGAAATAAGTTTCTTCGTTGATTGAGATATACTTTTCTTCATTGGATTGTAGGTTCTTTAATTTCAATTTTAATAACCCATTATTTCGCTCTTCAATCAATAAATAATTTTTAAATACAGCGATTCCTTCAAGAAGAGTCTTTGAATCATGAGCTTTTATTTCCTTGCAGCTTTCTAAATTTAATGGAATTGTTGGACTGAATAATAAGCGCTTATTTACGGCATTTTTATTTGTTAAAATGTAAAATCCATTGTCATGGTGAGCAATCTCGTACAAATGTCCTTTTTCGCGTTTTAAGAAAATTGAAGGTTTTTCGTTAGGTTTATTTGCGTCTATTAGCTGCATTTCTGAGGTTGTAGAACTGTAAGAATATATCACTAAGTATTTATCAGTACTAGTTTTTCCAATTCCAACACTATATAATTCATCTTTTTCCTCATATACCAAAACATCATTTTTAGAATCTGTTCCTAATTCATGACGATAAATTTGAAATTCTCTTAATGTTTGAGAGTTCTTTTTTACATATAAAACGGTTTTATTGTCATTCGCCCAAACTAGTCCTCCACTGACATCCGAAATTTTATCCTTTAAAAACTTACCGTTCTTATTTTGTCTAAAAGTAATATTGTATTTTCTTCTTCCAATAAAATCTTCACTTAATGCTAATAATTCATTATTTGGTGATGGATTCCAGTCTGCAAGTTCGTAAAAAGAGTGTCCTTTTGCTCGTTCATTTTCATCCAAGAAAAGAGTTTCTTTTTTTCCCTCTAACGTCACAATCTGCTGGTAATCTTTTCCAGCACTATTTTTTACTTGATACACCTTTCCATTCAATTTGAAGGGTGCACTTACTTCATTGGGGTTAATTCGTTCATCAAATTCTTTCATGAGACCACTAACTAATCCCTGAAGCGGTTTAAAATAGTTTTCCGTAAAATCATTTTCCAATTTCAAGTGATCTAAAACTGGTTTTGAATCTCGTTCATTCATCCAGTAATAGTCGTCAATTCGTGTATGATTATGAATAGATAGTTTCTTACTGTTTTTAGTAGCAAGAGGTTGTGTAGTTTGAGCCATAGAAAAAGATACTAAAGAAATGCTTACTGCTAATATTGAAGTCTTAATCATGAAGAATTTTTCTTCAAAATTAATGTTTATTTTAAGATTATAATTATTCTTAATTTGAAGACTCCTTTTATTACTTCATTTTAGCTAATTCTGCTTTCAATTTCACTGCATCAAATTGATTAGCATTTATTCCATCAAAGAATTTTATAATGTTCCCATTCCACATTAAAACAACTCCTGGCGTATCTTTAGAGGTTCCCATTGCAGTGTAAAATTTAGCAATTCCTAGAATTTGTGAAGGGAATGTCTTTCCAGCATTTTTAAAGAATTCAGGGATTTTCTCTGTTTCCTCCTCCATGAAGACTACATGAACTTGAGGAAAGTCTGGAATTGTTTTACTCATTTGAGCAATCGATTTTGCCGCTGCCTGACAGTGATCGCAACCCGGAGCAAAGAAGCAAAGAAGTTTTTTTCCATTATCAATTCCCGGAACTAATTTATTAAAAGCTGAGGTTACTTTTTTAGGACCTGTATTCTCAACTTTCTTTTGATTAGTATCTTTTGATATAGTAGAATCAGTTTGGCTGGTTGATACTTCATTTGAAGTAGTAACTACTGTACTGTCAATTTCAATAACCGTATTTTGAGCATTAACGGTTTGAGCAGTTTCGCATTTTTCCATTGGTGTTAGTCCAAACATAAATAGGGTTGAACCTAAAAAAAGCGAAGTCAGAATGAAAAAATTGTTTGTTCCTTTTTCTCGGTCTATAACATTGAAATATAAATATACCAACATGGCAATCGCACCCAGGTTTTTCAAAATTGCTTGAAGTGGTGTCATCGGTAATAATGCGCCAAAACATCCACAATTTCCTTGATTTCCAGTTTGAATAATCTCATAAGTTAAGTGCCCTACAAAAATCGCCAATAAAAGCGTGCTAATCGGAATTACAATAGTCTTCAAGAAATGAGGTAATAATAGAGCAAGACCTAAAGAAATTTCCACTCCAATGATGAATCTAGAGAAATAGGGTGCAAAACACGCATTGAAACCCATTGGAATAAGCTGTTTTATTTCCAATAAGGTTATCCCCAATTCCGGACTGGGATATAATTTAGCAACTGCTGATAAAAGAAATAAAAAGGATAAGATTATTCTAAATGTCCAAGGTAGATAGGTTTTTACTTTTGCCATAACAATTTTTTTTTCAAATATAATTGTTTCAAAAATTGAATTATTTCTTTTAACACTTAGTTAACACCATTATTTAGATGAATAATCGCAAATACAGAATAATTCAGCATATCAAAATAGTTTCCTTCTATGCCTTCACTGACAAGTGTTTTTCCTTTATTGTCTTCAATTTGCTTAATCCGTAAAACCTTCGTTAAAATCAAATCTGTTAATGAGCTTACTCTCATGTCTCTCCATGCCTCGCCGTAGTCATGATTTTTGTTCTCCATTAATTCAAATGCTTCCTTGGAAATTTGATTGTAAAATTCAGAGGCCTCTGATGGAGTTAAATCATCTTTAGTTTGTGCTCCATTTCTAACTTGAATAATTGCCATAATGCAATAGTTTACAATTGCTGTAAATGCGTCTTCATAAGATTCCCCCACTTTGTTTTCACCAGTTTCTTGCACTGTCCTAATACGCTGTGCCTTGATGAAAATTTGATCTGTTAATGAACTTGGTCGAAGAATCCGCCAAGAAGTGCCATAATCTTTTGATTTCTTTACAAAGATATCTCGACAAACATTCATTACATTTGTATATTCTAATGATGTATTTTTCATACTAAAATGAATTCAGAAATAAGTAAAAATTCACACACGATTAACTGTAAAGGAACTCTTTATAATTTATCGACTCCAAAGATAATGGGAATTATTAATTGTACGCCTGATTCATTCTATGAAAATAGTCGGTATTCAAATTTGAATAAAGTTGAAACTGCCGTCACAAAAATGATTGAAGAAGGGGCTGATATTATCGACATAGGTGGAGCTTCAACAAGACCAGGGGCAAAGTTCCCATCTCTTAATGAAGAAAAGCAACGAATTTTGCCTGTGATCGAATTTGTATGTAAAAATTTCCCCGAAACAGTAATCTCAGTCGATACTATGTATGGAGAAGTCGCCCAAGAGGCAGTTGATTTAGGGATACATATTATAAATGACGTCAGCGGTGGTGAATTAGATGAATCAATTTTCTCAGTCGCCTCAAAGAATAATACCCCTTACGTTTTAACTCATTCACCTGGATTTATTAAGTCAATTCTGCCTTTCGATTCAGAAAATTATTTAATTGATGTAATAAGTTATTTGTCAAAGAAAATTGCAATTTGTCATAGCTATGGCATTAAAGATATTATTATTGACCCTGGCTTTGGCTTTGCGAAAACATTGGAACAGAATTATGAACTAATCCAAAAATTTCAGTTGATGCATATTTTTAATTACCCTATTTTAGTTGGTATTTCTCGAAAGTCAATGATTTACAGAACACTTTCAACAACTCCAGAAGAAAGTTTGAATGGAACAATTGTTTTGAATACTATTTTATCTTCAAACGGAGCAAATATTATTCGTGTTCATGATATTAAAGAAATGGCTCAAATTCGAACATTGCTATCCTTATGCTATTAATTTTTGCGTTTTTGAAACTTTTTTCATTACTTTCGTATAACTTTTCGAAATTTAGCGTAAAATGAAACAATTTTTTTGTGTTTTGGTCGCGGTTCTTTTGAGCGTGATGAATCTCTCAGCTCAAGCTCCAACTGCAACCTTTGAGGTTTCTGATAATTCTGTTTGTGCAGGTGAGTGTATTTTGATAGAAAACACCTCCCAAAATTCTGCAACAAGTTGGGTTTGGAGTTTTGGAACCGGGGCTACTCCAAGTTCGTATTCTGGTCCAGAACCTGGTCCGGTTTGTTTTCCTACCGCTGGTTCTTACACTATAACGTTGACAGCAAGTAATACTTTCGGAACAGTTTCAACATCTCAAAATATAACTGTAACAGGTTTACCTGCGGTTTCTGCAACTTTATCAGATACCACAAATGGAGGTTATGTGGAAATCCCTGATACTTTAATCAATATGTATGAAGAGGCCTACTTATGGGCTGAAGGCACTCCAGTAGGAGGTGAGTTAACCTGGTATCCAAGCGGTGTCACTTCTGATGGCTTTATTGTAAATAACGGTGATTCAGTTGTAGTAAATCCATTTTATGATACCTATTATGTTGTAAGTTACTCGATAAATGGATGTACAGCATACGATACGGTTTTAGTAAATGTTAACTATCAAGAGGTTGTTCAAGTCCCAAATTCTTTTTCCCCAAATGAAGATGGGGTTAACGACTTTTTAAAGGTTTTGACAAATGTGGATGCAGATAATAATTATTCGAATGGTTTTATTGAAGGTGGTGCAATTGCAGAAATAGATTTCCGCGTCTATAACAGATATGGTTTATTAGTTTTTAGAACATCTGATCCACACGAAGGGTGGGACGGTACTTTCAAGGGTAAGCCTGAAAATCCAGCAACATTTGTTTATACTGTTGATTATAGATTGGTAAATGGTCGGTCTAGTAGTTTAAAAGGAAATGTAACTTTATTTAGATAAGAGAATGAGAACAATAATAATTGTATTAATCTTGATTACTTCTTCTGTGCAGTTTTTAGCACAGCAAGAGATTCATTCAAGTAATTGGTATTTTTCAAACGCGCTTATTAACCCAGCTGCTATTGCTACTGATGGGTCAAGTTATTCAATTTTTTCTAATTTTCGGATGCAATACTTTACGGTAGGTGGTGCGCCAATGAGAACAAATTCGTTGTCAGCAGAAATGAAAATCCCAGACCAAACAGGAGGAAACAATAACTTTGGGTTAGGATTAAATTTTTATAATGATCAAACGGGTGATGCTCGCTTTATGACTAATTCTTTTTCAATTCCGGTTAATTACACCATCCAAGTTGATTATCAAAACAAATTATCAGTGGGTTTGGCTCCAGGGTTTTACACCCAAGGATTCAATCCTAGCTATCAAACATGGGAATCTCAATGGAATGGAAGTGTGTTTAATTCTGAAGGTCCAAGTGGCGAAAATTTGAACAAATCCTATGCAGCATTGGATATAGGAGCGGGGCTTTTTTATCAAATCGAGAGGGATGATCGCACTAAATATTTCGCAGGATTTTCTGCTAAACATTTGACGCGACCCAAAGTTGATTTTTCATTTGGAGGCGATCGATTATATCCACTTTATGCAATTCATGCAGGTGCTGAATTTTCAACACGTAGAAATTATTTCAAAATTAGACCAAATGTTATTTATTATTCAAATGGTCCAAATAAATCTTTAGTGTTCGGTACATCAGCTGAAACTTTATTGGATGAGGGAGCTCGTGTAACAACTTTAAGAAAATATAAAAGTCTTCAATATGGTTTTTATTACCGATGGAATGATGCAATTATTGCAACATTTGGGGTAAATATTGAAGGGTTTCAGGCAGGACTTTCATTTGATGCAAATGTTTCAAGTTTAAATAACGCGACAAATAGTATTGGCGCAATTGAAGTTTATTTGAAATACAGTATGATTACAAAATCAACTGATACAAAGAAAAAGAAGAAGAAAAAATAAGATCTTTCTTTTTTTTATTTAATTATCCACACTTTTTTTGAAGAATTGGCTATTCATTAAAGCTAATTGGTTATCTTTATTCATAGCAATATGAAAAAGATAAGTTTAGTTGATAATACTCCTATTTTTGCATTACGTGCATCGGAGGCCAGAATGCTTGATCATCATGTGGATGGCTATCTTACAAATGGCATCGAAATTAATGATGGAGATGTCGTTTTAGATGTAGGAGCTAACATCGGTGTTTTTGGTGTAAGAGCCGCACAAAAAGGAAAAAATGTAAAAGTATTCTGCTTTGAACCAATTCCTGAGATTGCTGAAACACTAGCCAAAAATGCTGAACTAGTAGGCGGGAACCAAATTTCAGTATGCAAATACGGTGTTTCATCAGAAAATACAGAAGCTGAATTCACTTATTTTCCAAATACACCTGCCCTTTCTACACTTCATCCCGATCAATGGGATAAAGACCCACAAGCTTTTAAAAATGCAGTGAAAGGAACTATGAAAAATCCTCCTGAAAATATGCGTTGGATGAAATTAATACCAACCGCCTTTTCTGGATTAATTGCATCTTATTTGGTAAGTGGAAGAAAGCAAGTTAAGTGTAATTTAAAAACGCTATCTACGTTTATTCAAGAATCAAATATTCAGAAAATAGATTTGTTGAAAATTGATTGTGAAGGAGCTGAATGGGATGTTCTTCAAGGTATTAAAAAAGAGGATTGGTCAAAAATTAAGTCACTTGTCATTGAAGTTCATGATGTAGATAATCGTTTAAAAAACATTCAAGAGTTATTAAAAAATCAGGGCTTTACCAAACTTCATTCTGAAAGAGAAGCTGGTCTTGAATCAACCGCAATGTATAATCTTTTTGCACTGAGATCATGACAGCAGAAAAAGTTGCATGGGGAACAGTCTTGTTGTTATTAATTTCAAATGCAATAGGATTTCTCTACAGCTATGCAGTTCTGAATACTTCCATTTTCAAGAAATATAGGATTCAAAATCAAGAGTATAAAGATGGAGTTTTTAAAAATAGAATGCCTTTATTCATATTCAACTTTGTTACATTAATTGTTTTATCTGGACTCGGCGCATATTTTATATTTGATTTCCTCGATACAACTTTAGCGCCTTGGTATGTTATCACTGGCCAAGTTTTATTTGCTTTTTTAATCGATGATTTGTTTTTCTATTTTTACCATCGTTACCTTCATGAAAATAAATTTCTCTTAAAACATATTCATTCTATTCATCATAGAGCTACCAAACCTTTTCCGTTAGAATATTTGTATGCGCATCCATTAGAGTGGATGACAGGAACTCTTGGTGTCGTTCTTGGGTTTGCCGGAATTTTACTTTTTATGAAGATAAATCTCTATGCTTTTTGGATTTTCGGTTTATTGAGGAATTTACATGAGATACAAATTCATTCTGATTTAAAACTGCCTTTTGTAAGTAAATTCCCATTTCTCAGTAAAACAGAACACCACGATTTACATCATGCAAAATTGAATGGTAATTATGCATCCACTTTTCTTATATGGGATAAGTTATTAGGTACAACCTTCAAAACTCAAAAAAAATGAAAATCATTAATTCATTTATAATATGTTCTTTCCTCATAATAGGATTGAATTCATTTGCTCAATTTACCTTAAAAGTGAAAGTTCATAGTATTCAAAATACCAACGGTCAGATTGAATTATCAATTTACAATGACCCAAAAGTTTTTCCTGAAGTTGGAAAGACGTATAAAATGGCTCGAATTGACCCAAAAGGAAGTGAGGTTGTTTATGAATTTACAAATTTACCAGCAGGAGAATACGCAATTGCTACTTTTCATGATGAAAATAACGACAAAGAATGCAATACAAATTTGATTGGTGTTCCTACAGAAGCTTTTGCTTTTTCAAATGATTTTCGTCCTTTTCTGTCAGCACCTGATTTTAGCGATTGTGCTTTTACAGTTAATAAGAATATGGAAATTTCTATAGAAATGGTGTATTGATTTTCTATCTGAATCAAACTTACGTATATTTACTCCCCGAATTTTAGATAATGGAAAAAACCTCTGAATTATCAGTATCAAATAGCATTTCTAAAGAAGTGATTGAAAAAGCGTTCAGATTAATGTGCACAGCTAAAACTATGGCTGAAAAATTTGAAGCTAATAAGGAAATTACTTCAAAGTATGTACATGCAACCTCAAGAGGACACGAAGCGATTCAGTTGGCGCTGGCACTTCAACTAAAATCTCAAGATTGGGTTTCTCCTTATTATAGAGATGATAGTATTTTATTAGGAATCGGCATAAGTCCAAATGAGCTTATGCTTCAAGTTTTTGCTAAAAAAGACGATCCGTTTTCTGGTGGTAGAACGTATTATTCACACCCTTCTCTCAATCGAGAAGATATGCCAAAAATCATTCATCAATCTTCTGCAACGGGAATGCAAGCTATTCCTACTACAGGAATTGCTATGGGGGTTCAATACAAAGAAAAGCAAGGATTGGCAATGGATTATTCAGGTGAAAATCCCGTTGTTGTTTGCTCTTTGGGTGATGCTTCATGTACAGAAGGTGAAGTTTCTGAGGCGCTTCAGATGGCTTCATTGAAACAATTACCGATTTTGTATTTCGTTCAAGATAACGATTGGAATATTTCTGCGAATGCCAAAGAAACTCGTTCCCAAAATATGGCAGAATATGCTTCCGCATTTAAAGGGATAGAAGTTCGTTCTATAGATGGTAGTGACTTTGAACAATCTTATCTTGTTTTAAATGAAATTCTTCAAATAATCCGAAAAGAGCGAAGACCTTTTGTTTTGCATGCGAAAGTCCCGCTTTTAGGACATCATACATCGGGTGTTCGAAAAGAGTGGTATCGCGATGATTTAGATGAAGCGGCAACAAGAGATCCTTATCCTAAAATAAAGGATTTCATGAGAAAAAAGGGATTTGGAGAGGCAGATTTTATTCTTATTGAATCAGAAATAAGAGGTTTTGTTGATTCTGAATACGAAAAAGCATTTAATGCAGAAGACCCGGATCCGAAAAGTATTCGCGATTTTATTTTTGCACCAACTGAAATAATTGAGGAAAAAGGCGAGCGAGAACCGAAAGGAAAGAAAAAAACAGTTATGGTTGATTCCGCGTTGTTTGCAGTTCGTGAATTGATGCAAAAACATCCGGAGGCTTTGTTGTATGGGCAAGACGTGGGAGGACGATTGGGTGGTGTTTTCCGAGAGGCTGCAACTTTAGCTCAAACATTTGGAGATAATCGTGTATTTAATACGCCAATTCAAGAAGCATTTATCATAGGGTCAACTGTTGGGATGTCAGCTGTTGGATTGAAGCCTATCGTTGAAGTTCAGTTTGCGGATTATATTTGGCCGGGATTGAATCAATTATTTACTGAGGTTTCTCGTTCTTATTATCTTTCCAATGGAAAATGGCCGGTGAGTTGCTTGATTCGTGTTCCAATCGGTGCCTACGGTTCGGGAGGCCCTTACCATTCATCGAGTGTTGAATCAGTTTTAACGAATATTCGAGGCATTAAAGTAGTTTATCCATCTACAGGGGCAGATTTGAAAGGATTGATTAAAGCGGCTTTTTATGATCCAAATCCAGTAGTAATGTTAGAACATAAAGGATTGTATTGGTCAAAAGTTCCCGGAACAGAAGGAGCTATGTCTGTCGAGCCAGATGAAGATTATATTATTCCACTAGGAAAGGGTAGAGTTGTTCAAGAAGCTTCTCAAGAAAATATTGATAGCGGAAAAAGTTGTTGTGTAATAACCTACGGAAGAGGAGTTTATTGGACAAAAACCGCTGCTGAGAATTTTGAGAATCAAGTCGAAATTATTGATTTAAGAACTTTGAACCCGTTGGATATGGATTTAATTAATTCAACAGTTCAAAAGCATGGTAAAGTGTTGTTAGTAACAGAGGAATCTATTGAAGCAACCTTTACGTTGGGATTGGCTGGAAGGATTCAACGTGATAATTTCCAAGTGCTTGATGCGCCAATTATGATTGTAGGTTCGGTTGATACACCGGCAATTCCCTTGAATTCAGTATTGGAAACTGAATTATTAACAAATTCTACAAAAGTTCAAGCTAAATTAATGGAGCTTCTGGAATATTGAAATTATTTTCAATTCTAATTGTATTATTTGTAGAAGTTCCACTTGAGAATGATTAAATTTGCAGCGTAAGATGGAAGATTCTGTAGCTGTACATCCAAGTAAATTTAAAACTTATCTGATTTTTATCAAATTCAGATTGTCCTTTTTGGTTATACTTTCAGCTATTTCCGGGTATTTGTTTGCTGGAGGAGTTAATTTAACTGAACTTTCTTTTTTAATTATTGGAGGTATTCTGGTTACAGGAGCTTCTAATGGTGCAAATCAAATTTGGGAGCAGAATCTAGATAAATTAATGAATCGAACGAATAGAAGACCTCTTCCTCTAGGGTTAATGTCTAATAGTGAAGCGTATGCTATTGTAATTATTAGTTTAGTTGTGGGGATTGCGCTCCTTTATCTAATTAATATATATTCAGCTCTACTCGGTCTTTTCGCCTTTGTTTCATACGTTTTTGTATACACACCACTGAAGCAAGTGAGTCCGTGGGCGGTTTTTGTTGGAGCTTTTCCAGGTGCTATTCCTCCATTTTTAGGGGCTATTGCAGCGACCAATGATTTTGGATTACTTCCAGGAGTTTTGTTTTTTGTTCAATTTACTTGGCAATTCCCTCATTTTTGGGCTATAGCATGGATTCTTCACGAAGATTATCAACGCGCTGGATTTTATTTACTTCCATCCAAATCCGGAAAATCAAAGTTTTCAGCTTTTCAAATTATGGTTTATTCATTGGCATTAATTCCATTTAGTTTGATTCCATGGTTAATGGGATGGTGTGGAAATATTACGCTTGTTGTCGCCTCAGTATTAGGTATTCTATTTTTTGTTTATTCATATCGCCTTTATTCTACATTAGAGGATAAAGATGCACGTAAACTTATGTTCGCTTCATTTGTTTATTTACCAATCATACAATTTGTATATGTTTTTGATAAGGTTGAACAACTAATCCCTAAATAAAAACTACTATGAGACCTGACTACACTAAAGAAATGGATCCCGTTGTTCGGGTGAAAATGAAAAAAAACCTTGTTTATGTAGGTATTTTTAGCGTGGTAATGCTTTTCGCAGGATTCACATCCGCCTACATTGTTTCTATGGGTGATTCCTTCTGGTTGAAATACCCTTTACCAACCTATTTTTGGATTAGTACTGCTGTAATTTTAGTTAGCAGTGTTTTATTGGAAGTTGCAATTCGTAAAGCAAAAAGTAAAAATAAAAATGGATTACGAATTTTTATTTTAGCAACTCTTCTTTCTGGGTTAGCTTTTGTTTTTTTTCAGTTTAAAGGATATGGTTCTCTTTCTGATAATGGAGTCCATGCCGTGAATAATCATATTTTGGTGGTTGATGGACGTTATGGTGATTATTATTCGATTAAATATAAAGGTGAAATATTGGATGTTGATGGAGTAAAGTATTTTTACAAAGGAAAGCAATTTCCTGAAGCAGATTATAACCGAATGTCTGATTATATGAAGCAGTTTTTGACTGTTTCCCCTTCCAAATTAATAAATGCAAAGAATAATTCTGATTTTGAATTTATTTACAATCAAGAGTCAGTTCAAATTCTAAATAGTAAGCTTTGTTTTAAAGATTCAACAGAACTTAAATACGTTGATCAATTGCGACTTTCTCAATTAGCAAGAAATATTGTAGATAAGCGAGTTGACTTCTTTGTTCGTGGAGAATATGGAAAGGATTTTACGCTTTATTTTAAAGGAAAGGAATTGGATTACAAAAATAGAAGTCTATATTACGAAGGGAAAAAACTATCAAAATACCTTCAAGTAAAAGCTTTGGAGACAGCAGATGCGGCATCTTCCTATTTATATATTTTAACCTTCATTCATTTGCTCCATATTATTGTAACTCTGATTTATTTGATAAAAATGACAATTAATTCATTTTCAGGTAAATACGACAATGGAGATGTATTGAGTCTAAGACTCGGTGCAATTTTCTGGCATTTTTTAGGTATTCTTTGGGGGTATTTGTTGTTATTTTTGCTTTTTATTCATTAAACTTGCAAAAAAAAATTATTTCAATATGGCAGGTCATTCAGCACATGTAGATAATTCTACTCTTTGGGGAGGTAAAGAATCACCTTTTCAAACCAGTTATGGGAAATTAATGATGTGGTTTTTCCTAGTTTCAGATGCTTTGACATTTGGAGGTCTTTTAATTGCTTATGGATTTACACGTCATGATGCACAAGAGGCTTGGCCGATTGGTGAGGAAACGTTTAATTCATTACCATTTTTAGGTCATGGTTATCCGCTAATTTATGTGGCTTTAATGACATTTATTCTAATCGTTTCTTCTGTAACAATGGTTTTAGCAGTAGAAGCTGGTCATAGAATGGATAAAAAAGGTGTTGTGAAGTGGATGATTGCTACAATTATTGGTGGTTTCTTTTTCGTAGGTTCTCAAGCATGGGAATGGTATCACTTCATCCATGGTTCAGAGTTTGGTAAAATCGAATTGGCGGATGGTTCACAAGCAATCGTTAAAGGTCATTTCGGTGAAATTGAAAACTTTACTGTTGTAACACCTGGTCATCATCACAAGAAAGGTGATGTTGTTAAAGAAGACTTAATGCACGAATTTCAACACGCTGCTGCCAAAGGGAATTTAAAAGATGGTATGATAAAATTACATGATGGTTCTGTCGCTAAAGTGAACAAAAAAGCAGACGAGCACATGGAATTAATCATTAAAAAGAATGGAAAAAACAATAAAGTTGGTTCTAAGATAGAAGGTAAGAAAGCAGAAGAAATGTATTATGCCTCTCTGTACAGTGGGAAAAAAAATCAAGTGATTTATGGTGCGAATCTAGAGCAAAATGAATATGGTCCTCAACAATATGCTCAGTTCTTTTTCTTTATTACTGGTTTTCATGGATTTCACGTTTTCTCAGGAGTAGTAATTAATATTATTATTTGTATTGGAGTAATGCTTGGGATTTATCACAAGCGTGGTCATTACGAAATGGTTGAAAAGACTGGATTGTACTGGCATTTCGTAGATTTAGTTTGGGTATTTGTATTTACCTTCTTCTATTTGGTATAATTGGTATAAACATTAATTTTAGAAATTATGGAAAGAGACGATATTATTGAATACTCATTGCATGGACATCACGATGAGGAAACTGGTAAAAAAATCAGAAAGAAAATTTGGTTTGTAACTGCACTTTTAACAGCAATAACAGTTGTTGAGGTAGCAATGGGAGCCTATATCAAACAAAGCTCAGATATTTGGCCTTTGGTTAAGTGGTCTTTTATAATTATGACTTTATTTAAGGCTGGATATATCGTGATGGTATTTATGCACCTTGGTGATGAGAAAAAAACATTGCGAAATGTGATTCTTATTCCTTATTTTCTTTTTGTTCTTTATTTGATTTTCATTGCTTTATGGGAGGCATTAGCGATAAGTGATGCTCTTCAATTAAATGCAATCTAACATCAAATGAGTGGTGGGGTTAAAAAGAATAAATTAAAAGCAGTACTGTCATTACTTTTAATTTTTGGCCCTGCATCCCTTTTAATCTTTATTGGTACTCGTGGTTGTGATCATAAGTTTGAAAAACTCGGTGATTACGGTGTAGCTTCAAAGTATTCATTTACCGATGTTGATGGTAAGTTGAGAAACTATTCAGAATTTGATAATTCAATAGTTCTCGTTAGCACAATACAAGAATCATGTCCTGACACATGCTCTATTTCCTTGTGGCATGTAGATCAAATACTCTATCAGCATCTTCGTAAAAATAAATCAAAAAAGTTGAAACAAGTAAAGCTGATTTCTTTTGTGACTGATGGAAAAGGTAATCCGGTTAAAGATTTGAAGTACATGTCTTCCATACTAAAAGAAAGGGTAGAGGGCTATGATCCTGAATTATGGATTTTAGCTTCCGGTGATGCGAAAAGCATTTACAACTTCACGAATAATGGGAAGTCATTACTTGAAAAAGGTAAACAGTATTATGGAGGTGAATATTTTCAAGAAATATTATTGTTGTTGGATAAGAACAATCATTTGCGTATGGCTTTGAGAGGCAATCAAGAAGGAATGGTTCGTACAATGAAAGAACATTTAGCTTTGCTCCAAAAACAATACGATAAAGAGGCAAAACAAAATTAATTGAATACTGTTTTAGAATCTATGCGGCCAGCGATCTTTTCTTTACTTTCATTATTTGTGTTTTTATCTTGCGAGAATTCACCCGTTAAAAAAAGAGTACTTCCTATTTTGGGAAACTATGATTTGGAATATACAACAGTGGATGGTGAGAAAAATGTTGACACTCTTTATCATAAAATCCGTGAGTTTAAATTTCTTGATGAAGATTCCGTTTGGAAAACAAATAAAGATTTCAAGAATAAACTTTGGATAGCAGAATTCTTTTTTGCAACATGTCCAACTGTTTGCCCTGCAATGAATTTACAATTGAAAAAATTAAACCAAGAACTGAAGGCGTATGAAAATGACGTTCAATTTATCTCGTTTACTATTAATCCAAAACATGATACTCCTGCTGTCTTGAGAGAATACAAGAAAAAGACGGGAATTAATGCAAAAAATTGGACGTTCCTAACGGGCAACGAAGAAGAAACACATAAATTAGGAATTGAAAGTTTTCTAACATTTGCTGGTAAGGATGAAGAATCTGAAGGAGGTTATGCACATTCAGGATCCTTTACCTTGGTTGATAAAGAAGGCCATGTTCGTGGTGTTTACCGCGTTACAGATTTGAATGGAAAAGTTGATGCAGGAGAATATCAACGAATGAAAACTGAAATAGTAAAATTATTAAATGATGAATACAACATTAAAAAATGAAGCTCAAATAGCAAAGTTTAGAAAACTGATTATTGCTGTTTCAATTGTTATCCCTGTAGCAGTGGCTGCACTTTTTGGAATTAAAGTGGATGGAATTGACCTGTCTTTTTTACCACCTTTTTATGCAGGAATAAATGGATTAACAGCAGTTCTGTTAATCGGAGCATTGGTGGCTATTAAGAGTAAAAATATGAATCTTCATCAACGATTGATTCAAACTTGTCTTGCTTTATCATTGTTGTTTTTACTATGCTACGTGGCGTATCACATGACATCTGATTCAACAAGTTATAAGGGGGATTTTAAATTACTTTACTATTCTATATTGATTTCACATATTTTCTTAAGCGTAGCTGTTATCCCATTAGTGCTTTTTACATATTTATTTGCTTGGGAAGGAAAGTTTGAAAAGCATAAAAAATGGACACGATTTGCTTTCCCAATTTGGCTTTACGTAGCTGTAACTGGAGTTATTGTTTACATTATGATTTCACCATTTTATGGTGTGAAGTAAAAACTTTTCTCTGTTTTTGGTCTTGCTTGGCCAATTAATAGATTGTTTCCCTGGAGATATTTTCTTGATTTTTCATTTGAGTTGTAACGATAACTAAACTTGAAATTATAGGAGAAATTTACAAGATATGAAATCTCCATTTAATTTTTTTTCAGTTGTTTTTTTGTTTTTAGTAACTTCATTTCCTTTGTTATCGCAGTCTATCGAAGATTTGGAAGGCACATGGATGGGAAGCTACACATGCAGGAAAGGTGAAACGGGTATGAGAATGCGAATTCAAGTTCAAACTGATTCCTCCTTTGTTGGAACCTTTGAATTTTTCCCTATTTGCACGAACTATGCATCTCATGTTGAAATTGGAAAATATTATTTTACAGGGAAATTTAATTCTAGCAAATCAATCAGCTTTGATTTTAATTATTGGATTTTAAAACCAGATGGATGGACGTATGTTAATAAAATAGGTGCTTTGATAGATACAGAATCACTTAGTGGTAAGGTGCTTGATGAGGATTGCGGTGAGTTTTTTATGAAAAAATTGGATGAATAGTATTTTTTCTTTCTCATGTTGCTTAGTCTATAGACCTATTTCTTTTTTTAAATTCGTAACTTCATAGTTCGAATAAATCAATGTCCACAGAACGACAAATTTTCTCCCTCAAACAGGTTGTTTCCTCAATTCGTAAAACTATTGAAGAACGCTATGCACAAACCTATTGGATGAAGGCTGAAATCTATAAGTTCAATCGTTTTCCCAGTGGCCACGCTTTTCCTGAAATTGTTCAGCGAGAAAATGATAAAATTGTTGCTCAACTTTCAGGAACTATCTGGAAACAAAACTATGAGCGAATCAATCAACAATTTGTTGAAGTTGTAAAAGAACCATTGAAAGATGGTAGTAATTTATTGATGCAGGTAAAAATTACATTCAATGAATTGTACGGATTGAGCTTACAGATTATTGATATTGATCCCTCATTTTCATTAGGAGAAGTTCAAAAACAGAGGGAGGAAACCTTGAAACGATTACAAAAAGAAGGAATTTTAAATTGTAATCAGCAACTTCCTTTTCCATTATTGCCAAAACGTATTGCTGTAATCTCAGCTGATTCAAGCAAAGGGCTCTCTGATTTTATGGAAGTGTTAATAAATAACGAGGAAGGGTATTCTTTTTTCACGTTTTTATTTAATGCCTATTTGCAAGGAGATCAGGCTGTTGATTCCATTATTCAAACTCTTGAAAAAATAAAGAAAGTTCGACAACACTTTGATTTGGTTGTCATCGTTCGAGGGGGAGGGGCAGAGGTTGGGATGACGTGTTACAACCATTATGAGTTATGCAAAGCTATTGCAACTTTTCCATTACCTATATTGACAGGAATTGGCCATTCCACTAATTTGAATGTAGCTGAAATGATTGCGTATCGAAATGCGATTACTCCAACTAAACTGGCCGAATTTCTCATTCAAACATTTCGAGAATTTGATCAAGAAATCAGATATGGACAACATGTAGTAAGAACAAAATCAATGGATGTACTATTCAATGCAAATCAACAGCTGGATGCATTGTTGCGATTGTTTAAACAAATTTCAAAACATAGTGCCAGAGTCTCGAAACAGCTCTTGTTTGATTTAACAAAATCACTTGAGTATAACAGTCAAAAGTGTGTCACAAAGAATCAAAATCAATTGAAAAACATTGTTGTTCAGATCAACCATAATGCAAGGTTTGATTTAAAAGAACGATTTAATTTAATCAATCAACATCAAGAAAAATTAAAATTTCGATCCACTAATTTGTTAAATTCAACAAGTCGAAATATCGTTGAGCTTGAAAAGAATTTGGATTTACTAGATCCTATTCATGTTATGAAGCGTGGATTTTCAATTACTCGACAAAATGGCAAGGCAATTACAAGTCCCTCCGAAATTGAAAATGAAGTTGAAATCGTAACTGAAGTTGCTGAAGGTCA
>JBIIFU010000064.1:0-8059 GCA_044237035.1 Crocinitomicaceae bacterium | reverse complement strand
ATTTTATTTTCAAAAAGTATTGATCGCTATTACATTGGAAGCTGTTTAGATTTAGAAAAAAGAATTTCGGAACATAATAGTGGAAAGCATACACGATCATTTACAAAGAGAGCCAATGATTGGGAAATATACTTCATCATTGAAAATCTCGAATATCAGGTGTCAAGAAATATTGAGAGTTATGTTAAGTCTTTAAAATCAAGAAAATATATTGAAAATTTAAAACAATTTGAAGAATTACAATTGAGTATAATCAAACGATTTGAAAGTGCGGGTTCATCCCGATAGCTATCGGGACCCGCCTCGAGTACTTAAATGAGAGAAGAACCCTTGATTCTAATAGAATTGAGGGTTTTTTGTTTTAAGTCGCAAAATTAAGAATGGCTACTTTTTATATTTTATTTTCAAAAAGTATTGATCGCTATTACATTGGAAGCTGTTTAGATTTAGAAAAAAGAATTTCGGAACATAATAGTGGAAAGCATACACGATCATTTACAAAGAGAGCCAATGATTGGGAAAAATACTTTATCATTGAAAATCTCGAATACCAAGTGTCAAGAAATATTGAAAGTTATGTTAAGTCATTAAAATCAAGAAAATATATTGAAAATTTAAAACAATTTGAAGAATTACAATTGAGTATAATTAAACGATTTGAAAGTGCGGGTTCATCCCGATAGCTATCGGGACCCGCCTCGAGTACTTTTATGTGAAATAAACCCTTGATTCTTATAGAATTGAGGGTTTTTTGTTTTACAAACATTTTCCAAAATTTAAAATGGCCTACTTTTTATATTTTATTTTCAAAAAGTATTGATCGCTATTACGTTGGAAGTTGTTTAGATTTAGAAAAAAGAATTTCGGAACATAATAGTGGAAAACATACACGATCATTTACAAAGAGAGCCAATGATTGGGAAAAATACTTCATCATTGAAAATCTCGAATATCAGATGTCAAGAAAAATTGAGAGTTATGTTAAGTCATTAAAATCTAGAAAATACATTGAAAATTTAAAACAATATGAAGAATTACAATTGAGTATAATCAAACGATTTGATAGTGCGGGTTCATCCCGATAGCTATCGGGACCCGCCTCGAGTACTTAAATGAGAGAAGAACCCTTGATTCTAATAGAATTGAGGGTTTTTTGTTTTAAGTCCCCAAATATTTTCCAAAATTTAAAATGGCTACTTTTTATATTTGATTAATTGATTTGCTCTGTATATATAACTTGCCAATAACGTTTCGCAATTTGCGTTAGGCGTGTTTGAAACTGTGTCTAACGAATGCTTCTAACAAAGCTAAATATATGTTAGCCATTTGTAAAATGAAAAACTTTCTACCAAAATTTTTGCAAATGCCTTTGATGACTATCATGCTTGAGCAAATTATGCGTTATCTTAAGTACATTTTAGCGCATTTATTTTAGTTTTTAATGCTCGTAAAATTTATAATAAAATAGGGTATAGTGAGTGCCAAGGAAATTGCAAAGTACAAAATAGCATCTGTTAAAAGGATGTACCAAGAGTCGATATTACAAATTCTTTTACCATATTTTACTTCAAGATATAAAATTGGCACCTTTCCATATGGAAAATTTGTCATATGAGAATTTAAACAATCATAGGAAAATTTACCATTTTCAGTATCTACCTCAATTATAAGTGCTTTGCTATATTGTCCATTTCTATCCCTTCCAGGTAATTGTTTAACGCCAGTTATTTTACCAAAGGCTTTTTTACCATTCTTTTTTAGTCTGATTGCTATATATATTTCTCTTAAAGTCAAAACAAATACAGCAATACTGAGGCCTAAAAAAACATAACCAACTAAATGACGAGTATCCATAAATTTTATCCTTTATTCGCAAGCACAAGCCACATATTTATAAACATCTACTATCCAATCTCCATACTTGCCATTTCCAAGATAAACGGATTTCATAGTTACAGGAGCATATCCACAATTACCTTTAGGACCTTGAAGATAAACTTTAATATAAAACCATTTATATTTAGGAATACCATTCAATTCTTTCTCGATCTCAATTTCATTACTGCTCTTACTTATTTGTAGCACCTTATATTTACTTTCACCAAAATATTCAGAAAGAACTTTTGAGGCAACTTCTTTAGAAATTTCATTTCCAATTCCATTAAAATTGTTTAACTTGTAATCCTGGGGTGCAGGCGTAATATTTGCTAGTTCTTGATACAAATTTTCTTTTTTTAATTCTATTTCATTTTCAATTTTAGAACTGATTTCATCAAATGGGTAATTTGATTCACAGTTTATTTTGAGAGAAGGATATTTTTTAATTTCAAAAGAGGTTCCAACATTTACAAATTGTTTAAAACGTTCTAAATCTTCTTGCGGAACACCATAATCCATAGTAACTAGTTGTTTTTTTATTCTGTCATAAACCCTAATCGAATATTTTTCAATATGCAATTTCAAATTACCACCATTTTGACTTTTTAAGCGTTCGATTATCCTATAATTAAATTCATTGTTGTAAATAGTATTAACCTCTATAGACGAACTACTTGAATTTGGTAACAAAATACTTTCTCCAACAATAAGGTTTTTGTCATCCTGTTTTGCCAAAATGCTTATTTTTTCAAACGAACTCGATTCGTCATAAAAATTAAATTCAACCATTAAAACTTCAGAAGATTTAAGTGCTATTTTTTTTATTCCATCAATTGAGAAATTCAGGAACATGTCTTTATTAGTCGTTGCAGAAGAAAGGCTTTTGATAGCATCGCAATTTTCTATGCAAGATTGGTCGGTAAACTTAATTACGGTTTGAGCTAAAGTTTTTGTGTTTGTTAGGAGTAGAGTTGCTCCTAATAAAAAAGTTAAACATTGATTTTTCATAATTAATAGTGTTTTATGTTTTTTTTGATGTGTTGAACATAACGTTTTGCGCATTGGCGATGGCAGGGCTTAAAACGCACCAAAGCGTAATGCACGCACTAAATTACAAATAAGGGCGAAAGTTCAATGAAGCACTTCCGCCCTGCTATTGCTAATGCGCTGTTATGGGATGGTTAAAAAAGAAGCAAATATGCTGCTGCTGCTGCTGAGGCAGCCCCACCTTCATAATACCCAATAATATATGAGCTATAGGTGCCACCTTTACCATAGATTTTGCCATCTTCATAGTAGCCGATAATATAGGAGCTATATGTTCCACCTTTACCATAGATTTTACCATCTTGATAATAACCTTCAATGTAAGAACTGTAAGTACCACCCTTATTATAAATTTTACCGTCAGAAACGTATCCAACTATATAGGAACTATATGTTCCACCTTTACCATATATTTTACCGTCTTGATAATAGCCTTCAATGTAAGAACTGTAAGTACCACCCTTATTATAAATCTTACTTTGCGCATTCGCAAAACTAAACGTAAGCAACATCGTTGCTAAAATCAATAAATTTTTCATTTTGTTTTTTTTTAAAATATTGTTCCTACTCTTAAGGATTTTCAGAATACTCCCTGTTTTTTGCGCCGAGGCGGAGTGGTTTTCTTGTCTCCACTTTTTTGTATGTCACTTTAGGTGGTCAGCCTGCAAAGAACCGCTTTGTCTGTTTAACTTGCCCATAACTTACTCAGCATTTTATTTGCCGTTGAATCAAATATACACATAAATGGCAAATAAAATGAAGTTGTACGAAGCCAAGTTATGGGAATACTAAGTGTTGGATTATGTTGTGGAGTTGATTGATAATGAAGAAAATGATGTAAAAACAAAGAAAATAGATCATTTTTTTTTTGCGATTGGTGTTTTGAAGTACAAGTTAGAAAAAATTAGACATACTTTACCCCTTACGCAATTTGCGTTTGAAGCGGGATAGAGGATTTCAAAGAACGTTCCGTGATTTAAATGTCAAGTCGGAACAGGTTTTTTAATAATCAATGGATTAAGTTTTCCGCTCTTGCATTTTGAACATTTTTGTGGGTCTTTTTCAAAAAGTTGACGATAGACTTCGTATGCGTTCAGACCAACAAGTTCAGGTAGAAGTGTGTTTTTTTCCAGAAGCGCAATACATTGTTCGATATTGGCTTGTAAATGTCTCAGTGCCATAAACCCAAAGTAACGGATCTTACTAAAACCACTTGGAAGCACATGTTGTAAAAAACGACGAATAAACTCATCCTGATCGAGTGTAATTTTCTTTCGAAGACCTCCTGTTTTGTTGTCTTTGTAATGAAAAGTTACTTTTCCGTCTTTATGTTCTAAGATACGCTGATTAGAGATAGCCACCCGATGCGTATAGTTGCCCAAGTAGTTGATCAGATTTTGTGGATTAGCAAAAGGCTTCTCGCTGTAAACCACCCAATTTGTCTTGTAGCACCGTTCTTTGAGTTGTTGAAACGAAGTGTACTGATTTGGTAGTACGATTTTCTTGTTTTCAATCGCTTTTTCCAAGGATCGACAAAGAATGCCACGAAAAACTGCGCTGAGGATTTTAACTGGTAAAAAGAACTTTTTATTGGATGGTATCCATTCTGTTTGATCTTCGGAAAACCCTCCAGCCGGAACAATCATGTGGATATGTGGATGATACACGAGTGTTTGTCCCCACGTATGCAAGATGGCAACCGCTCCTGGATTTGCTCCCAGATAGTTTGTGTTTTTTGCGCATTGAGTCAGTGCTTTTCCCGCTGCTTGAAAGAGTAAATGATAGGCTTGTTTTTGATTGATGTAAAACAAGTTATTTAAACATTCAGGTATAGTAAATACAAGGTGAAAGTACTTTACCGGAGGAAGATTTCCTGAGAGTTTGTCTACCCATTTTGCTTTTTTGACGAACTGACATTTAGGGCAATGTCTATTTCTGCAAGAGTTGTATGCTTGTTGTTTATTGGAACAACTATCACATCCTTGTAGATGTCCACCAAGCGCAGCAGTTCTGCATTGTAGAATGTCATTGAACGCATTTTTCTGTATCAATGCATATCGATTAGAAGCTAAAAAATGCTCCGCTCTGTCGGCAAAAATACTTGCTAACTCGACAGAAGAACGTTTGTTTTGCATGACACCTTACAACTTCATCGCTTCAAGTGGTGACACCACATTTTTGGGATTGACATTGGTCAGATGCAAGTAAACAGAAGTGGTTCGAAGCGAAGTGTGACCTAAAAATTCTTGAATGAGCCGAAGATTCACTCCAGATTCCAATAAATGAGTTGCAAAGGAATGACGTAAAGCATGGGAAGAAATGTCTTTTTTAATTCCCGCTCTTGCTGCACTTTGTTTTACAATATGATCCATTGTTCTGTCTGAAATAGTATTTCCGGGATTTCCTTGTGGTTCAAATAAATACGTTTTAGGGCGTTCCATTTGGTAATATAGTCGAAGGATTTCCAAGGTCTTTGGAGCCAAAATGGACTGTCTATCTTTGCGTCCTTTTCCTTGCTTGATATTAACGACCATTCGTTCAGAGTCTATGGCATTAGGTTTCATTTGTAAGAGTTCCATTTTTCGTAAACCGGCAGAATACATAAGCATCAGCATGGCTCTGTGTTTCAAGTTTCGCGTGTTTGTAATCATAGTTTCTACTTCACTAATAGAAAGAACGGTTGGTAACTTTTTCTCTCTACGCGGTCGTTTGATTTTAATTCCGTCCCACTGTTTTTTGAGAACGTCTTGGGTGAAAATCTTAAACGCACTGATACACTGGTTAATGTAAGAAGTAGACTTGTTTTGCTCCATCAGTTGATAATGTAAAAAAGATTTTAATTCTTCTATCGTAATCTGATGAAGCGGCTTACTTACTCGGTTTTCTAAAACCATCATGCATTCACAATAATTTGAAACTGTATTCGCGCTGTAATTGCGATACTCTAGCTCGAACATGAGCTTTTTTGCGTCCGTGGACAATTCTCTTTTCATAAGATAATTTTTAAGGGTTTTTAACACCCTAAAATTACCTCCGAGAATTACCGATTTGGGTAAAATCGGTTTAGTTCA
This sequence comes from Crocinitomicaceae bacterium, assembly GCA_044237035.1. Classification (GTDB taxonomy): domain Bacteria; phylum Bacteroidota; class Bacteroidia; order Flavobacteriales_D; family Crocinitomicaceae; genus UBA952. The sequence goes on along the minus strand of JBIIFU010000064.1, from coordinate 2,063 downwards.
ACTTACTTATAACCCTCATAAATTCTCTGAAACACAACATACATTTGTGTGCTTTGTCTCATTGATGAAGTTTTTATAAAAATAGAAAAATTTTTTATAAATCATCAAAAGGAGAACGAATTTTTTGTAAACTCCTTGCGCTTACTTGTGTGTAGACTTGCGTTGTTCTAGAACTTGAGTGACCTAATAATTCTTTATTATAGCGTATATCTGTTCTATTTTCCAAAATCCAGATAGCTATCGTGAGTGTTCTATATCTGTGACACAACCAATGAGAAGTTACTGGCATTGGAATACCTAATTTCTTGAGCGCTTGTTTAAGAACAAGTTGTAAGCTCCTTTGATTTCAGCTTAGAAAATAGATTCAAAAATTAAAAGAAATGAAGTATTACTCCACTGGCCCTTTTATAAATTGCATTCCTGAATTTCGAATATTTGGTAAATAGTAGCGCAAATCAATAGAAAGAAATGCCCCATTTACCTTCTCAAAATCAATTAGTGATTCTGAAGAGCCTTGCTGAGCGTATTTTCCACCCCAGTTAAACAAGTTTGAAGTAGGTACTTTAACACCTCCACCAAAATAGAAATACCCAGATTTTTTTGTTCTCCATTCAAAGCCTGCTTGCGCGTTTAAATCAATACCAAACTTCTTCACGCTGCCAGAATGATAAAAGGTATGTTTACCTCCTGGAAGATCAATCAATGCTACATTCGTTGGTTTAAATGTAAATGAGGTGCCTAATCCAACTAAAGAATATAGGTCTCGCGCCAACTGAATTTTTACAATTCCTGTAATAGGCAATTCATAATTAATGAAAGTTAATTTATTTGTGTCGCTAATTACTACTAAAGAATCTGAGTACGTCATTTCAGCCTTAAATTGTCGCTGAATATAGTTTATGCCACATTCTACGGTTACATTTTTTGTGTAATCAGCCCTAATTAAAGCGCCGTATGAGTAGCCTGTTTTTTGCGTTAAATTAGACTGAAATCCTTCATTTGATAAAGTGGTTTTAACTGGCCCAAGAAATTCTGATGGGAGTAACATTTTCGTTTGAACTCCAAAATGAATGGGATAATTTTCTTTTTTTTCTCCGAGTTGGCTAAATGATAGGTTGCAGACTAAAATAAATGTAACAATGAATAGAAACGATAATTTGATTCGCATTAGTATATAGAACAGAATTATTCTCGTTTGAGTTTACCTTCTTTCCAATCCTTCAGGAATTTGGACCAAGCATAAGGGTTCAATAAATTATTTACTGGAACTTGATTACTACTATAAAGTTGTGAATAGCGCTGATTTACTAGATTCCCATATGCCAAAGATGGATCTGATTGGATGCGTGCAGCAGCGAATGCTAGACTTTCTCCAGATAATTCTTGTTGTGCTCTTCTCAGCGCATCATCATAAGGACGCATGTTTACAAAAGCATTTGCAAATTCTTCCTTCGATGGCCATGGATAGATCGTGACTTCTTTTAACTGAAGTGTATCTGATGGAAGCATGTGAATCAACGAATACCGGTTTTGTTTCAAGGTGTCGGGAACAATATAACTTGATTTTTTATGTCCTGGGCTAGAAAAAATAATCGTATCTCCTGGAAATGTCACTAGCGAAAAATAGCCATAATAATCAGAGATGACCCCTTTTCGAATGGTTTTGTCATAAACAGTAACGTATGGTTGTTCCTCAAGAGTTTCCTCTGATACAACTACCCCTGAAAGTTGAATTAGTTTTAATGAATCTGAATTTGTTCCAACTTGTGCTATTGCAAATTGACTACCAAACAACAAGAACACAAGCCAAATAAAAGAAGGGGTTTGATGTGGTATCATTTTAACAGATTGTGCTTTTATCTACTCTTATTATTATTCAATTGTAGCAGAAATCCCTCTGTCTAATAATGCAACACAAAGCGGCTCTAACTCTTCAAAATAGCCATTTTTTACTTTGCATTTCCCATTTAAATGTACAAGCCAAGCACATTGTTCAGCTTGAATTGGATCGTGTTTACAAATACTGACAAGTGAATTAATAACGTGATCGAATGTATTTACAT
>JBIIFU010000036.1:0-26648 GCA_044237035.1 Crocinitomicaceae bacterium | reverse complement strand
GCACCTGCCGATGCTTGTTGACTTGCCCCGCTCCATTCAATTACGAAGCGTCTTGTTGGTGCAATACCCTCTGTCCAATATCTTAATGTACCGTTTCCAGCCCCAGTCATGTCATTATCATTTGCAGCCACGGCAATAATGTTGAGAGGTTCAGCTGAATTTGGTAAACTTGTAAAACTAAAATCATTTATTATGGATGCAGAATATGTACCGAAATGGACTATTCCATTTGTTCCAATGTTCAGTGCGTTATAATTCTCCCCGAAGAAATTATACGTAAACGGAATTGCGATATTACCCCAACCTGCATCATCGAAAAGTGGGTATGACGTATTTGTTGACGTGTAAGGATTTGCTGGAACAGCGGCTCCATTATCAATGAGTAATGTAGCATTTCCTGGAGCTGTAGAATAGGAATAAGTGGTTGTGGAAGATGTGAAACCTGAACTGCTCAAATTCGAAGCCAACACTGCTGGATTACCCGCACAAACGGCTGTTGGGTTGGAGGTTGGTGTGAATGCTACAACATCAATAACCCCAACTGCTTGCGTTGCAGAAACAGAACCACAACCAGCAACTGTAGCGTTCATTGTGTAAACTGTTGTTGTTGTTGGGCTAGCCACTGTAGAAGCACCAGATGTTGTAGATAAATTTGTATTTGGAGACCAAGTAATACCTGTTCCTCCCGTTAATTGTGCACTTAAGGTTACTGAACCACCTGCCTGACAAATAAGTCCATTTGCTGGATTGGAAACCACCATTGGACGAACTGTAAAAGAAACTGCTGTTCTCGATGCGCTGGCACATGTACCGTTGTTATTTTCTGCATAATATGTTTTAGTTCCAGAAGTACATTGAACTGGTGTTTGCCAATTATCACCTGAACCAACAGAAATCCCATTAGAAGCAGCCTCAAACCATAATGTATTCGCACCAGCGGATGATGTAAGGGTTGTAGTTCCCCCTACATTAATGGTTGATGAACCTGAAACGGAAGCTGTTGGTGCGGCTGGCGCAGTACCAGCCACTGTAGCCACGACTTGATCAGAAGCTGAACAACCGTTAGTACCAGTGACAGTCAAGGTATAAGTAGTTGTAGATGTTGCTGAACAATTTGGAGCTAAAACGTCAGATGGTAATAACCCAGTAGATGGTGACCAAGAATAAGTTGGGTTTATTGTATAATTCACTGTAACAATGAATGTGTTATTATTTACATAATTATCAGTTGTTGTACACGTGGTTCCAGAATATGTTCTAAAGGCATGTAATTGAAAATTAATAGTTCCTCCACCAGATACTCCATTGGCAATGGTTAAATTATTACGTGAATATGGAAGACTTCCTATTGCATTTCCAGTCCCTGACGAAATTGCACTTTCGGTAGATCCTCCTGCATTGGTACATCTAACATAAGAACGTTGGTCAGCCATCCATCCATTAGACGCTGCAGTCATCGTATAACTTACGTTTACACCGGTAATAACTGCACCGACAGGTATTGTAACTGAAAGAGGAATTGGACACGAAGAAATTGTAGCTGTAGTAGGTGAGGCGCTGTATAAAGTACTTGCATTCCCTGCTGAATATGTTGCACTCGCACTACCTGAACTCGAAGTTGCATTTGTTGAACCGGACAAGGCCACTGTTTGACCTGAACAAATGCTAACATCAGAACCAGCGTTTACTGTTGGGGCAGCAATTCCCGTACCTGAAACAGAAACACTCTGACCTGTTGCTCCAGTAGATGTTACCGAAATTGAACCACTGTAAGCAGTTGCTGCCGTAGGGGTAAATTTCACATAAACAGTTTGGTTCAAAGATCCTGAACTTGGTGTTAAAGTTAAGGTAGACGTATAAGTACCATTTGATGTTGTTGAGTATGTATACCCGGTAACTGAACCAACTGAAACGCTATTTGTAAGATTTACACCTGAAATAGTAAATGAATTTGTTGGAGTCGCATTTGTACAAACATTTCCAAAGGCTGTTAGTGCGGAACACGACAATGTTGGAAGGGTTGATACGGTTTGAGCGGCAGAATAAAACACCGTATTACCTGGGCCACAAGTACCCGTGTTCCCTGCGAACCAACACTGACCTTCACTTACTATGTCAAATGCCATATAATATGTCCCATCTGCTAAATTTGTTGTTAAGGATGGTGTTGTCGCATTGTCACTATTTCTGGCCTCTATAGCTAAGGTAATTGTACCACTTGCTCCAGGAGCCAAGGAACCAACTGAATTTCTAACATGATAGTCACTCCATGGAGTACCACTGAGTGAACCCGTTGTTGAATTCCAACGTACACCAATATTATTTGTATACGTTGTATTCCAAGTGGCAACCCCCGTATTTTTAATTGTTATATCCACATTTCGTGCTTCACCACCCGTCCATGTTGCAGAACCAAGGTTAGATGAAACATATTTCCAACGGTAGTTTGGGATTGTTGTAGTAGCTGTTCTGGCTGTACCATTGCCTGCAGTATTTGATGGTGTTACTGAAATGGTTCCGTTTTGTGTTCCGACTGTTACGGTAACACTATTTGAGTTTTGACCTGCTGTTATTGTCCAGGTAGCAGGAAAGGACCAGGTATAGGTAACGCTTGCAACATTAGTTACGGAATAAGTTTGTGATGATCCTGGCTCAGGATCTAAAGTGCCCACAATAGCTGATGGTTGAGCAGGAGGAGAAAGAGTAGTGAATGATCCTGCCGCCACATATCCGTCAGTATTTGTACCTGCCGTGGTTGAAAAAATATGAGAGTATCCAGCTGTATTGCCACCATTCACAAATGGCTGAACTCTAACATGATAAACAGTGGCAGCGGTTAAACCTGTAAGGGAGGCAGTAGCAGCGGAACTGGCGGTTACAGTGATCGGATTGCCGCTGAAATTCGTCCAAGCACAATCTGTCGCTTTCCTAAATTGCAAATTGCATCGATTTGAAAGAGCTGGAACTGTCCAGTTAATAGTCGCACCAGTACCTGTTATTGAGGTTGGAGCAGCGGTGACAGTAACAGGAGCAACCCATGTACTGGTGATACCAGATTGAGGAGTAAATGTAAACGTTGTACCAGAGGCCAGAGTAGATACTGGAGAAACACTAGTGAAGAGCATGTTTTCAGAATTAAGACGACCACGCACAGCATCACTCCATGACAAACACGTCGTTCCCGAAGGGATACCCTTCAAGGTTAAATTTAACAGGGTAGTACCAATTACACCTGCAGCTAAACCGCTTTTTATTCCAACCACGGGATTAGCGGTACCAGTACCTCTAGTCATAGTTCCATAAGCAAAAGAAACTGAATTAGTAGTATGATTTAATCTAATCTGGAAATTCAAATTCGAACCATTACCGCCAGAAACATAAGTTTGCATTCCTTTCCATTGTATTATCGTCTCACTCCCCACAGTTTGCCATCTGATAACTCCAACTCCGTTACTCCATAAATCTGAGCCAAATGGACATATGACTCCTACAGCGCTAGTAGCTGTAATCGCAGTAGCAAGAGGAGTGTATGTAGTTGTACTTGTTGTCGCAGCTGTTCCTCCTATAGCAATCCATCCATTCGAAGAAATAGACATTTTTGTGACGGCAGTACCGTTGAAGACGAAGGAAGGAATTGTAATTAAGGCAGAAACGTTATCATCCCAAGCTGTGGTAGACACAACCGTACCTCCTGTAATTTCAGTGTACGTGGCGGAGCTTGTAGTGTAGTTATATCTGGCCGCCTGCCCCCACAAACTACCAACTCCCGCAACGAAAATCGCCAGCGTGAGCATTAATGATTTGAAGAACGAGGGTGAACCACTCAGCGAGTTGGTTTTAGATTTTAGGTTGAAAAAAGTGTAGTTATTTTTCATGGTACTCGGGTTTAAATATAATCTTTAAAAATACGTATATTATAAAATGTTGTTTTTACAGATGAACAAATGAGAGCCTTCAATTAAGATTTCGGGCTTTTCACTGAACATTTGAAACAATACTAAAAAAACTTAAAAACCTAATAATCACCTATTCTACTCAAAAAAAATACATACTCATGCGTGTATCGTAAAACCAATGGGTTTCAATAAGTTTTAGCTTTGCAATTTACTAAAATCTAGTTTATTTTGCAAGATTTAGACTTATTATTTTTTGCTAGCCGAGTTGAAATGGTGGAAAGTTGAGAGTAGAAAGTTGAAAGTTGAGAGTTGAGAGTGGAAAGTTGAGAGTTGAGGGTGGTTAAATGTGCTTTTGTTCGTATTGTTTTTGCCAGTAAAAAATATAAAACGTCCTCTTTTGAACGATTGATGGGGCAAAGATTATGAAAGAATGAAAAAATTAGAATGAAAAATTGAAGATTAAAGGAAAAAATACGATGAATAAGTGAGGGAGAGCTAGGGGTTTTTACTTAGGGGTGGGAATTTGGAAATTTGCCTGTCGGCCCATGGTGGAGAAATTATTCAATTTGGAAATTTGGAAATTTGCCTGTCGGCCTTTGGTGGAGAAATTAGTTAATTTGGAAATTAGTTAATTTGAAAATGGGGAAATTTGCCTGTCGGCCTTTGGTGGAGAAATTGGTTAATTTGCCTGTCGGCCTTTGGTGGAGAAATTATTCAATTTGAAAATTGGTTAATTTGGAAATGGGGAAATGGGGAAATTTGCCTGTCGGCCTTTGGTGGAGAAATTATTCAATTTGAAAATTGGTTAATTTGGAAATGGGGAAATGGGGAAATTTGCCTGTCGGCCTTTGGCGGAGAAATTATTCAATTTGGAAATTAGTTAATTTGGAAATGGGGAAATGGGGAAATTTGCCTGTCGGCCTTTGGTGGAGAAATTGGTTAATTTGGAAATGGGGAAATGGGGAAATTTGCCTGTCGGCCTTTGGCAGAGAAATTACTCGATTTGGAAATGTGGATATTTTTGACTAATTTAAAGTATAAAAAATTTAATATGCAGGGGAATAAAGAAAATGTAATTGTCAATAAATCATTTTTGTTTGCGGTTGAAATAATAAAGTTTTGTGAGTGTTTGGACAACAATAGAAAGTTTGTTGTTTCAAATCAATTGCTAAGATCAGGAACTTCTATTGGAGCAAATATCCGTGAAGCTCAAAATGCAGAAAGTCGTGCGGATTTCATCCATAAATTAAAAATATCTGCTAAAGAATGTGATGAAACCGTCTATTGGTTGCAATTGTGTCAGGCATCTGAAAATTATCCTGATAGCACCACATTGCTTGATGATTGCAGGGGTTTAGGATTGATTCTATCAAAAATAATTGGAAGTACGAAGAGAGGGATGAGGGGTTAATTTGGAAATGGGATAATTTGGAAATGGGGAAATTTGCCTGTCGGCCTCTGGCGGAGAAATGGGATAATTTGAAAATTGGTTAATTTGGAAATGGGGAAATTTGCCTGTCGGCCTCTGGCGGAGAAATGGGGTAATTTGGAAATTGGTTAATTTGGAAATTTGCCTGTCGGTCTTTGGTGGAGAAATTATTCAATTTGGAAATTAGTTAATTTGAAAATGGGGAAATTGGTTAATTTGGATATGGGTACCTCGACGGAGCTCGGTTTGAGATAATTTGGAAATTTGGAAATTATTCAATTTGAAAATTGGTTAATTTGGAAATGGGGAAATTTGCCTGTCGGCCTTTGGTGGAGAAATTAGTTAATTTGGAAATTTGGAAATTATTCAATTTGAAAATTGGTTAATTTGGAAATGGGGAAATTTGCCTATCGGCCTATGGCGGAGAAATTATTCAATTTGGAAATTAGTTAATTTGGAAATGGGGAAATGGGGAAATTTGCCTGTCGGCCTTTGGTGGAGAAATTATTCAATTTGGAAATTGGTTAATTTGGAAATGGGGAAATGGGGAAATTTGCCTGTCGGCCTTTGGTGGAGAAATTTGGAAATTTGCCTGTCGGCCTATGGCGGAGAAATTGGTTAATTTGCCTGTCAGCCTTTGGTGGAGAAATTATTCAATTTGAAAATTGGTTAATTTGGAAATGGGGAAATGGGGAAATTTGCCTGTCGGCCTATGGCGGAGAAATGGGGAAATTTGGAAAGTCGAGGATTGCGGATTAAAGATTCAATACGGGAAGACTTTGCATAAAAGTTTATTATTCTCTTAAAGTAAAAATAGAAAGTGTTAAAAATACACTATGTTCAAAACCAAATAATTAGCAGAAAAAATAGTAAAAATTTAACATATTATTTCCGAAAAAGACCTTAAATTCGCAACGCGATAGCGTAGTCCTCATTTCTCTAAAGTCATTTCCACTTATTGATTGACTTTACAGTAGTCCGGTTAGCGTTTTCGTTGCTAACATTTTAAGACTATGGGTAAAAAATTACTATTTGCCGTTGCGGCGTTTTTATACATTAATTTATTTTTTGGACAAATTACATCCTCAGAGATTAACGGAGGTAACACATCCTATTCCTACAGGGATTATGCGCCATTAAATCCTTATTTTGTATATAATTACACCCAAATGCTATATAGCGCATCGGAATTAACAGCTGCAGGTTTAACAGCTGGGTCTTCAATTAGTGGGCTACAATTTGTTTATGGAGTTGATGCAGGTACTGAGGGGGATTTTGACGATTGGGTCATTTATATAGGTAATACATCCAAAACCAGTTTTGGTAGCACTTCGTCATCTGAATGGATTAGTACTGCAAATATGACTCAAGTATTCAACAGTGCGGTTTCTTTAGGTACTGCAGGTGCTTCAAATTGGTTTACTGTAAATTTTACCACCAATTTCACTTGGGATGGTACGAGTAACATTGTCATAGCTGTTGATGAGAATTCACCAAATTATGCTACTAATACCGACCCATGGAAATCAACAGATCCTTCAGGAAGTAATTATGAAGTACTTCAATTTACCTCTGATGCGACCAACCCAAATCCTGCTTCCCCACCTACACCTGATTACAGATGGTCATCAAGGCCCGTCATAAAGTTAAAATACTCGAATTGCACTCTGGCAACGATTTCATCTGTAGCTGGAACTAATCCATCTACTTGTGGAGGAGCCAATGGACAAATAGTGGTAAATACATCAGGTACGGTAACCGATTACAGCAAGGATAATGGAATTTCCTGGGTAGCCTCTTCCTTAAATTCTTATACTTTTAACTCATTGAGCGCAGGATCGTATACAATTAAAGTAAGAAATTCAAATTCTTGTATTACAACCTATACAAGTAATCCTGTTGTATTGTCCAATCCCGCAAATCCACCAGTGCCAACTGCTGTTAATGGATCCGGATGTGGAACAGGAACCGTTCAGCTAGGAGTAACTTCCGCCATGAATGGAACCATTAACTGGTATTCAAATTCAAGTTTGACTACTTTAGTTGGAAGCACGCCTGTTTGTACAAATGCATCGCCATGCACAACTAATTGGACAACACCGTCGATTTCAACTACTACTTCTTATTGGGCTACGCGAACAAATTTATCCAATTGCACCAGTGCGGCCGTTGAAGTGATAGCTACGGTTGGAAATACTAGTCCTACAAATGTTTCAGCAGGATCGAATACAGCAATATGTCTTGGAAATAGCACCTCATTGAGTGGAAGTGCCACTGGAGCTTTATTAACCCACGAATTGTATAATGAGAATTTCAATGCCTGTTCAGGACTTTTAAATCCAAGTATTTGTGGCTGGACATACGGTATCTTCTCGAATGCAGACTCTTATTCTTATTGGAAAATTTCTAACGCATGTGCTGTAAGTGGCAACGCTCTTACTTTGTACGATGATTGGGACGGTCAAGATTGTGATTATGATGAATATGGAATGTTTTCAGACCCATCGATTGATTTTATTAGTCATCCTCAAACAGCAATTAACGCAACTGGGTATGAAAATTTAAGTTTAACTTTCGATTGGAAATGTGTAGGTGAAGTTGGATATGATTATGGAAATGTCATGTATTCACTAGATGGCGCTACCTGGAATTATGCTACATCTACAAATTATGTAAATCAAAATTCATGGACAACAGCTACCATTTCATTACCTTCCGCTGTTAATAATACGAGCTTTTACATTGGGTTTGAATGGAGAAATGACGGAAGTGATGGAGGCGGAGTTGGATCTGCTTTTTCGGTAGATAATATTCGAATAACAGGTCAAAAATATGCGCCGGTTACTTATTCATGGTCTTCAAATCCATCGGGTTTCAGCTCTTCAACAAATGCACCGGGAAGTGTTACACCGAATACCACAACTACATATACGCTGACTGCTACTTCAAATGGTTGCAGTGTATCTTCACCCGTGGTAATAACCGTGAACCAACCGAGCACCACTATTAGTGTATCAGGAAACACGATAGCCAGCGGAGATTATTTGTGGAACGGCAATTCTACAACTGATTTTTCCACGCTATCCAATTGGTTTAAATTATCCTCAGGTAATTACGTTACAACCACTACTTTACCTACAAGTGCTGATAATATTTTTGTTGTTACAAGCACACAAGGTGGAAATTGCATTTCAAGCAGTAATAATCCAACAGTGGCAACTTCATCCGGCAGTGTTAAAAACATTATGATTGGATCGGGTGCTAGTTTGGGTTTAGGGTCTCACACGCTGAATGTTTCAGGAATCTTCACGAACCTTGGAACTTTCAGCGCAGGAACAGGAACCGTAAATTTTAATGGAGGAACTCAAACGATCCCTGCCTTGAGCTTTCACCACTTGGCAATGGGGTCTTCAGGAGTTAAATCCCTCGGCGGCAATATAAATGTAGCGGGCTCACTACAATTAAATAATGGAACATTAAGTTTAAATGGAAACACCCTTACCTACTCTGGGAATGATTTTAGTTTTTTTAATGGCAACATGAATGCAAGTGTTACCAATAGTAAATTGAAATTTACGAATAGCCAGATTGTTACAATTCCATCCGGGATCTTCACCGGCGATGTTTACAACCTTGAAGTGGCAGGCACAGCGAATGTTGTAGCAGATAATTCCTTTAGCATTAGCAATAATTTAAATCTTGTTTCTTCAAACTTAGTAATAAGTGATGGTTGGGACGTCATAGTAAAGGGAAGTATTACTAAAACTTCTGGGTCAGCTATTTCAACAGGAATTGCCCAAAGTGGGAAAATCATTTTTGAAGGAAACTCCATTGATCTTGGTACCACGGATAATCTTCAAATTAATAGAACTGCGGTTGGAGATATTCAAGTAAATGGAAATCTCGTTGTAAACCGCGAATTAGCACTTGTTAATGGTGTTGTTGCGCTCGGGACGAATAATTTAACCTTGAATGGTACCCTCGGAAGCGTTGGAGCAGGCGCATATATTAAAACTAGTTCTACCGGTAAATTTATTCGAAAAACAGCAGCAACCGGTGTAGAATATTTATTTCCAGTAGGTCAATCGTATTACACTCCAATTAAAATCACATTTACAGGTGGAGTTGGTACAAATTCTTCGCTAACATCACGCGTAGTATCAGGATTACACCCAGATGCAGATCCTTCGGCAACAAGTTATGCAAGAACGAACTACTATTGGGAAATGAATTCTTCCAACATGACGAATCCAACCTATTCGGTGACTTTAAAGTACAACGATAATTCAATCATCAATGCAGGTGGTGAAACAGAAATGGATTTGCGTCCTGCAAAATACAGCAGCACCACCGGATGGTTATCCTCTAGTCAATGTACTATTTGTTCGCAGGGCACGATACTAGGCACATCCACATTAAACACTACTACAAATGAAATCGTATGGTCTGGAGTAAGCGGTTTTTCTGATTTTGCAGGGTTTGGACAAGGAAGTGGTTCGCCATTACCCGTAGAATTGATGAATTTTTCAGGAAATTGTCAAGAAGAAGGAGTTCAATTAAATTGGCAAACTGCTTCTGAATTTAATGCTTCTCATTTTAACGTTGAAAAATCGAAGGATGGATTGCACTGGGATGAAATTGGACAAGTGAATGCAGCCGGAAACAGCAATTCCTTATTGAGTTATTTCTATATTGATCGAAATGAAATTTCAGGCGTGAATTATTATCGCCTTCGTCAGGTTGACATTGATGGAACTGAAAAGGAATTTGGGCCTATCCTTACAAATTGCGAGTCTGAATCTCCAAAAACCTGGATGAGTTATCCAAACCCAAGTCAAAATGGTTTTCAAGTTATTTGTGATTATGATGAACTAGTGGGTGAAGCTACTTTATACCTTACTGATGCTTCTGGGAAGCTAGTTGCAAATCAAGCGATAACAATGAATGATGGAATGAATTTATTCGTGATTAACCTTGAATTGACTCCTGGAATTTATTTCATGTATATTTCAAATGGTTTGAAATCAACTCCGGTATTGAGACGTGCTGTGAAGTAGTAAAGCTTATCTCGACAAGCTCGATAAGCATAAAGACTCGACATTCCTCGACTTACTCGGTATGTAAGGCTCGATGGGCTAATAAGCGCGAAAGAAATACAGTATATTAACCTGAGTTCGATTATTCAAACTTTGTCAAAACACCTGTAAATAGTGAGATGCGATATTTTTAAAATCGGAATATTGTAATATTTCGATGCAAAAAAGGGAAGTAAATTGCTGTTTAGAGGTGAAATTACTTATCAGAGGCTTAATTTAACAACTTATTTCCTGCGTTAGCTTTTAACGTGATAACCCGTTATCCCTTATAAAATCTGCCTTGTAACTTAGTCTTTAAATTAATTTTGACTTTGTTTTAATAATCGAACTCAGGTTATTAATTTACAGGCTCGACTGAATATCCTTTTGAACGGAGTAATTCGATTACTCCACTCTCGCCTGGTAGATGAGCTGCTCCTACCGCAATGAAGAATGAATTTACTGAAATATTTTTTTCGATTACTGGAATCCAGTTTTTATTGCGGACTTCTAAAAAATTGTAGTTGAATTCAGGGATTGCATCGGATTCTTCGGAAACAACCTTATACAAACCATCCAAATCTTCATTTAAATATAAGTTTAACATTTGATCAAATTGGGCTGTTGGATTTGCGTCAAATTCTTGAACCAACATTTTTGCTTGGTCTTCAATAGAAATTTTATTGATGGTTTGTAGTTGAAATTCGATTGATTCTAGGCCAATCATGTTCATTTTTCGCTTTTTGGCTATTTTCATGAATTCCATTTCATACGAAGATGTTTCACCCATTTGTTCTTGTGCTACAACTGAGGAAAAGAAAAACGGTTTCAATCTATAGTATTTCTTCAATTTGCGCTTTTTCATTTTTAGGGAATCGACGCAAAACGAATGTAATTTTTGGAAATCCACAGCCGTCATATAATCTTTAATTGTCTTACCTCCAGGTAAAATCATTTCTTGCGCCATTTGAATTTTTGTTTTCAAATCCATATTCAAATCAACTTCCATGGCCATCATACTAGACGCATTAATTGACTCATTAATTTTTGACGAAATAGAAAACTTGTCTTTTGGCATCACGTGAATTGTTCCATACAGATACGAATTTTGAGATAATCCATTTCCGCTAATTTTCCATAACAATTGCGCATTTAAACTAACTATTACAAACGCAAAAAATACACTAAGACCAATTTTTATCATGTTTAATCGTTAAAAAGTGAATCAACAAAATCTTTTTTATCAAATAATTGTAAATCCATCATCCCCTCTCCTACTCCAATATATTTTACTGGTATTTTCATTTGATCTGAGATTCCAATTACCACTCCGCCCTTCGCTGTGCCATCTAATTTAGTTACGGCCAAGGCATTGATATCCGTTGCTAAAGAAAATTGTTTTGCTTGTTCAAATGCATTTTGTCCAGTAGAACCATCCAATACGAGAAGGATTTCATGCGGTGCACCAGGAACAACTTTCTCCATAACACGCTTGATTTTATTCAATTCATTCATCAAATTAACCTTGTTGTGTAATCTGCCGGCGGTATCAATAATAACAACATCGGCATTTTGTGATTTAGCGGATTGTAAGGTGTCAAAAGCTACACTTGCAGGATCAGCGCCCATTCCTTGTTGAACAATAGGCACATCTACTCTTTGAGACCAAATAATAAGTTGATCAACCGCAGCTGCACGAAAAGTATCAGAAGCACCAAGCACAACTTTCAATCCCGCTTGTTTGAACTGATAAGCTAATTTCCCAATAGTTGTAGTTTTACCAACACCGTTTACGCCAACTACCATAATTACATATGGATTACCATTGGTTTTAGGAATTGAAAATTGATCTTGGTTGGTTGAATTATTTTCTTCGAGTAATGAGGCAATTTCTTCTCTGAGAATTCGCTGCAACTCAGCGGTCCCCATAACCTTATCTTTGGAAACTCTGGCTTGAATACGATCAATAATTTTCAAGGTTGTTTCGACACCTACGTCCGAGGTTATCAACACTTCTTCTAGATTATCAAGCACCTCATCATCAACGGTTGATTTACCGAGAATAGCACGAGCAATTTTCCCTAAAAAACTTTGTTTTGTTTTATCAAGACCTTTGTCTAGATTTTCTTTCGTTTCTTGGGTATTACGTTTAAAAAAATCAAAAATTCCCATATTATTTTGCTATAAAAAAAGAAAAGCTCCCTTGAAACTAAGGAAGCTTACTATAAAAAATTTAAAAATTAATTAATTCTTTGCGAACCAATCTTTCACTTTATCATTGTGAACAATTTCTTCTTTAAAGGTGTAAGATCCTGTTTTGTCAGATTTAACCATCTTAACAACTTTGGTGTGTTCTTTTCCTCCACCTTTTTGTAAACTCGCTACAACTTTCTTAGCCATGACTTACTTATTTAATTTCTTTATGAACTGTATATCTTTTCAACACAGGATTAAATTTCTTAATCTCGATTCTATCCGGTGTATTTTTTCTATTTTTAGTAGTAATATATCGAGAGGTACCCGGCATTCCAGATTGTTTATGCTCGGTGCACTCAAGTATCACTTGAATTCGATTTCCTTTTGCTTTCTTTGCCATTTTCTAAAATTTTGATTCTGTTTGTCAACAGGATTATTTCAAATATCCTTTTTCACGAGCTTCTTTAATACAAGCTTCTATTCCATTTTTGTTAATTGTTCTCAACGCGGCAGTAGAAATTTTCAATGTAATAAATTGGTTTTCTGCAGGTAAGAAAAATTTCTTAGTGATAAGATTCGGGTAGAATCTTCTTTTAGTTTTGCGGTTAGAGTGAGATACGTTATTACCCACCATTACTGCTTTTCCTGTTAATTGACAAACTCGTGACATAAGACTATACTTTATTGCTAAATTTTAAAGCGGCTGCAAAGATACGCATATTGATTAAAAATACAAATTTTTTACTGCTTTTTACGAAAAAAAGTTTCAAGGAATTGAAGCTTATTGTTTGGCTATTATTTTTTCTTAAATACAAAATTCAGTTAGGAGATCACTTTTTTAAAAAAATTCCACTTTTTCCTTGATAAAAAAAGTTGAGTAAAAAATTCCCGTCTGCGTCCGGCAGGAAGGCTTTGGATTATTTTGGGTTCGGAAATTTATTTCATAATCAATTAATTCTTTTGACCTAACTCTATTATGCACCATCTATGGTTTTGTTTTATCAATGATCCTTCGGTTTGTTCTAAAAATCAAAAAATTTAGTGGGTTTGGAAATCAAAAAATCCAAGGCCGTTCATTTTCTTCAACGAATAATTAAAATTGGTTCGTGTTTGAAGTTAGATCAAACTCATTTCTTTGCAAAAATCTGAGTTTTAACTAATGTAGGAGAGTTATCCTTGTAAATAGTAATAAAATACATCCCGGAGTTGAGGCTGTCTAAATTAATTACTTGCTCGCCTGAATCCAAAACTTTTTCCATAACAATTTTTCCTGTGAAATCAGTTATTACAGCAATTCCATCACTTAAATCAGCTCTAATTGTCAGTTGCTCATTTACAGGATTGGGATAAAACTCCCAGGTGAGACTTTCTTCTGAAAGACCGGAGGTTGAACATGTTTTAGGAGCCAAAAAATCCCAAATTACTTGGGGAGAATAAAAATCCATATTAATTGTCCCGAGTCCTCCGTTCCATGTTGGGATTCCGGGCCACTGATGTCCGCCACCATTCACTTTCATGTGTTCAAGCGTTTGTTCACCGCAATTGGAATATGTAATTCGCTGAACTGTTGAAAGATCTAACAAATTGGTATTTGGCAAATCACTCGTTGATAGAGTTTGTGAACATCCTAAAATAGATCGCCATTTTTCGAGAGTGAGATCAACAGAAGCTCCGGTTGAAGCTCCTCCATTGTATGGCACTACCGCGTCTGTCGTGCCGTGTATATGCAGAACTGATGTTTTATGACTGGGATTGCAATTCGCATAAACGGTATCGCTCATTGTTCCTGAAACTGTCGCAATTCCGGCAAAACACAAATCAGATTCGCAAGCCATTTTATGACTCATAAATGCACCATTGGAAAACCCACATAAGTATCTTTTCGTTTGTTTGGTATTGAAATTTTGCTCAAAATGTGCAATTAACAACTCCAAGAACCCCTTATCATCAGCTGTTGATACACTGACATTCATATTTGCATTCCACGCATTACTGAGTCCACTTGGATAGACAACAATAAATTTTTCTTGTTCCGCGATTGCGTTAAAATTGGTAATATCCATCACTCCCCCACCCGTTTGCGTTAGTCCATGAAGAACAAAAAGAAGTGGTAATGATTGATTGGGAGAATAATCAGAGGGTGTGTAATAAAAATATACGCGATCAACCCCATTATGATTAATGGATTGTAAAGTTTGGCTTTTGAAGTAAAATGAAAAAAATAACGTAAACAATGGAGCTAGAAACTTCATTAGGACAATCTTTGTTTTTGTTCAAAAGTAAGAATTCTAGAATTTCTTTTAGACTTTAATGACTTCTATTTTCTAAAATATCATCTAGAATGGAAAACATTTATTTAATTTCCTTGAGAATGATAAAGAACTTTTCTTTAAATTCGAAAAAACTTTTAATATGAAACAAAAGATACTGCTTTCTCTTGCATTTGTTACTATTATAGCTTCTGCTCTGATTATAAATATTCATTTGTACACGAAAGACCGGGTATTTAAATTAGGGTATTCAATTGGGTATTCGTCTCATGATGGTAGTTTAGATTTGGGTGAATTATTAAGGTATAATTATAACCAAATTCCAAATGAATTCTTTAATGACCAAACCGGTGAAAACAAATGGCGAAGTATGTTAGCAACTGACCCAACACTTGCTTACACTGCAGTTGATTTATATTCATCAGAATTTCTAGTAGGTTTTAAGGTTGGATTTGAAGAACGGAAAAAAAACCAAATTACCTCTATGATTAATGACAAGAAAAACTATTCAGAATATGAAATTGAAATGGTTCTTTCGAAAAATCACGAAGATTTCCTTAGGCTTACCCTAGGAAATATTAGGAAATATCAAAATTTAATTGACGATCTTCTAAAATTAGATGATTCTAAACTAAATTTATTAATAAATTCTATATCAAAAGACCCTGTTGCTTTGGACTATTCAGAAAACATTGAGCCCGTTGAAGCCAAAGAATTGAAGAAATGGCTGGTATTGAAAGGCTACATAACTAATGTAGATGAAATGAACTACAAAATTATGCCTACCTTTTACAACTTTCCTACAGATCTGATTTTATTGACGAGAAGAATTTCCAGTTCATATCCAAGTTGGACAAACCGAAGAACGCTTCAAGAAATGAAGAAGTTTTCACTACACGTTCAGAATAAATTGAATGTCAAATAAATTATCGATTTAATGAATAATCAACAACCCTTAGATAATTAATTTTGCTCGACTTACACATGCGATATCAGGCATTTTTAATTGTATTTATTTTGATTATTCAATCGTGCGATCTTCAACTCGGTCCTTCCTTCAATCCAAAAGAAGATAAACTACCGAAACCCGTTCGTAATCAGGATATGGGATTTAAAGAAATCAAGAAAAATCTACTGTATGTTGATCTCAAGAAGAACATTTATATCAAAATAGGCGAAAAAGAATTTTTAAAAAATGAAAAAAGAACGGTTACTGATTATCGTTACTTTACGCTCATTGCTTATAGAGACACAGTTTTACCGCTACAGAAAATAATTGATATCAAGAGTTTTTGCCAAATTGACAGTGTGAGGTTCGAAGATAAAAATCATTATTACATTTTCAACCAAAATTCAAAACGACCTCCAGCATTGAGTTGTTTTGAGAAAGAATAAAACTATGAAATCCTTTTTTCTAATTCTAGCATTATTTTTCTCAACTGATAAAGCTTTATCTCAGGACAAAAAACCTTGTTTTGGTATTCCACAAGCAGTTAATTTAAGTGAGCTAGATAATATTAACCTAACAAATGATTGTTTGATTACCTCATTTTCTTTTCAACTGTTTAATCGATGGGGAGAACTCATGAGGGAAACAAATAAATTGATTAACCCATTAGTTTTTGGTGCAAATGAGCCCGAAACCACACAGAAAAAAAAGAAAAAAAAGAAAAAAAACAGCTCCCCATCTCTTGATAAACCTTTAGCTCAAGGCGTTTACTTTTTCATGATTACCTATACCCTACCTGGCAGTAATGAACAACAAAAACAATCTGGAAATATTACATTCTATTAATTCACAAAACATGGATAAACTAAATTTGATTCTTTCTCAATTTCCCGGTGGTGAACCTTTTTATGAGTTTGATATTTCAGATCAGCCACTCTCAACTATTCTACAAGTAGATTTAAAGCAATTGACAGGGATTTTCACACCTGAAGGATCTGATAGCGGTTATTTTGTGGCACAATTGGCAAAATTCCTTGGAAAACTTGCTTCAGAAAGGATTTTATTATATGTCTGTGCAGACTGTGGTGATTTGGGTTGTGGGGCATTAAGCGCTCAAATTTCTTTCAATGAAAACTCAGTAGTTTGGAGTGAATTTGCATATGTAAATGCGAGTGAGACACTTGAAAAATATCCGAAAATTGGTTCATTTGAATTTGAAAAAGAAGCGTATTTTAAAGCGTTTGAAGAGTTGGTGAAGAAAACAAAAAATTCATAACACAAGTTCGGTTGCTAATTTTAATATTCAATTAATCTAAATATCATTTATAGATTAGATTTCTTTTGTATTTTTGACTATGCATAGTTTTACTAAAGAATTACTATTTATTGCGAGTTTCTTTTCATTATTTCATGCATTTGGACAAGGTTATTATCCTATGGGGGGACGTTCACAATCCCTAGGAAATGCCAGCAATACTTTGGAAGATGTTTGGGCATTTCACCATAACCCTGCCGCATTAACGGGTGTTCAAAAAATGGAAATTGGTATAAGTTACGAAAATAGATTTCTTCTTAAAGAGTTGCAATCGCAGGGCGTTACTTTTGCTCTCCCTTTTAAAAGAGGAGTTATTTCAGCAGGCGGACAACGCTTTGGCTACCGAAATTTTTTGTCTTATAAAGCGGGAGTTGGATATAGCATGAAATTGAGCGAATTACTCTCCGCCGGTGTTCAATTGAATTATTTGGGTGTTCGTTTACCAGAGAATTATGGTTCTAAAGGAACAGTAACGGCAGAAGTTGGATTGTTAGCCAAAATCACTGAAAAATGGAAGATTGGTTTTAGTGTATTCAATTTAGGACGAAATAAATTAGCTGAATACCAAGAGGATCGATTTAGTACTGTCATGCGTCTCGGTTCATCTTATTCCATTTCGAACAAAGTATTAATCACTGCGGAGGCAGAAAAGAATGTGGATTATGCCATGCGTGGAAAGTTTGGTGTCGAATACAAACTCATTGATAACTTTTTCCTGAGAGGTGGCTTTGCCTCTGCTCCAATTGAAGGTTCGTTTGGCTTTGGCTATCGATTTAAAGAACAATTGAAATTGGATTTTGGAAGTTCCTTCCATCAAATTTTAGGCTGGTCTCCGCATTGTTCGTTTTCCTATCAATTCTAGGTAATGTTTCGGAGGTTGCTAATTCTGATTTTCTTTTTTGTAGTTTTTGCGGTTCAATCGCAAGATCGAAATGAGATTATTCAACAACGTATTGAATTTATTTCAGAGCAATTGCAATCAGAAGATATTGATTTAACGAATGTCATTGAAGCACTCAACTTTTATTACGATAATAAATTAAATCTCAATTCAGCTGTAGCAGAAGAATTAGAAGAATTAAATCTTTTAACTTCTGTTCAAATAAATGATTTGATTCTACACCGTAAACGCTTTGGTAAATTTATTACAATCTACGAACTCCAAAGTTTGCGCTATTGGGATTTATCCACGATTCAACTTGTTCTTCCCTTTGTTTTTGTTGATGACAAATTAGATAATTTGCATATTTCGTTAAAAGAAGCTCTTCGTGAAGGGAAGTTTGAGTGGTTTTTGCGGTACCAACCAACCGTTGAAAGAAAAGCAGGATATGCTGATGTTTCAGATTCAGTCCTTCAAACTTCTAACAATTATTATTATGGAAATTCTGATCGCTACTATTCTCGATTCCGTTATACCTACAAAACGAATATCAGCATAGGAATAACCGCAGAAAAGGATGCTGGAGAACAATTTTTTAAAGGCGCTCAAAAAAATGGATTTGATTTTTACTCGGGACATGTTTTTTTTAAAGGTGGAAAATATCTCAAATCATTTGCGATTGGTGATTATCAAGTTCAGGTAGGACAAGGCTTAAATCTTTGGTCGAGTTATGCCTTTGGAAAAACAGCTGATATCGCTACCATGAAGCGAAATGCCATTCCCATTCGCGCCTATACTTCCGTGGACGAAAATCGGTTCTTACGGGGTGCAGCAGCGGATTTTGGATATAAGAATTTTAGTTTGCTCTCCTTTGCATCTGTTAAAAAAGTAGATGCCACAGTTGCAATTGCGGACTCCTCTTATGAAGATCTAGAATTTATTTCAACCCTTGATTTATCCGGGTTGCACAGAACAAATCGGGAAATAGAAAAGAAGAATGGGCTGACTGAATATGTTGCGGGAGCGAATCTTCGATATGTTAACAGCGCACTTCGATTGGGGGCTGCTGGTGTTGTTCAAGGATACGACAAACCCTTTGTGAAAAATGAAACGTATTATAATCAATATGATTTTAGAGGGAAACAAAATATTGCGGCAAGTTTTGATTACAATTATGTATTTAAAAACGTTAATCTCTTTGGGGAAGTCTCACGCAATTATTTTCAATACAACGGGGAAAATTTTGGAGGAATGGCGATGGTTCATGGGGCTATGCTTTCACTCGACCCAAATGCCAGTGTAGGAATTTTGTATCGCGATTACGGAAGAGGTTATCAAACCTTTTACAACGCAGGATTTTCGGAGGGGAGTAATACACAAAATGAAAGAGGTTTGTATGTTGGAGGAAAATTTAAACTTACCAAAGCTTGGAATTTAAATGGATACGTTGATTTGTTTCAATTCCCTTGGATGAAATACTTGGTTGACGCTCCGTCACAAGGACATGAAATTTTGATTCAACCGAGTTATAAACCAAACAAGATTTTCGAGATTTATGGGCGATTTAGGCAGCAACTCCGTCAAAAAAACAGCCGTGATTCAGATGGAACCGTTACAAGCATTGAAGATGTTTTACAAAGAAATTATCGATTGAATGTTTCTTACGTTGTCAATGAGTTTTTCACCTTAAAAAGTAGAATTGAATACGTAACGCTTAATAGATTGAGCAATACTCCTGAAAAGGGAATGTTATTCACACAAGATCTCTTATACAAACCAAAAGGATTCCCCGTAGATCTGGCTTTACGTTATGCTTTGTTTGACACGGATAGTTACGACACACGCTTGTATTCTTTTGAAAATAACGCTTTGTATGTTTTTGCAGTTCCCGCCTATTATTACCAAGGAAATCGTGCTTATATCTTACTGCGATATTCCTTTTTACGACACTGTGATTTGTGGGTGCGTTACGGATATTTCTTATACAACAACCGAAAAACTATTAGCTCTGGTGCGGAAGGAATTCAGGGAAGTAGAAAATCTGATTTAGTAATTCAATTGCGAATTAGCTGGTAAAAAAAACAGGAGTCTTAGGCCCCTGTTCTCTTAAAAATAAAATGTTTTTTTAATCAGCGTAGATTGGTTCAAGATCATCTGATTTTATCCACCCAGAGGTTACTTTACCGTTAGACTCGTTCGTGTATGTCACAAACACAAAATTTCGTTGCGATTTTTCAACAGTGATTCTGTCCCCTTCAATGAGAAATGCACCTTTTTTAGTTCCTTCATCTGGCATTTTGTAGAAAAATGTTTTCTTAACAGCAACAACTGCTTCTGTATAGGCGCTAAATCTGTTGGCTTTACTTGCTTTTTCGGCAACGTCTTTTCTTCTTTCCTCGTCTGCTTCTTTGTTGTTTTCTTCTTTTTTGGCAGACTCATCAGTACCTTCAGATTGAGGTTCGCCTTGCGTAGCTTTACTCTTTTCTAATTCTAACTTTTCGCGCTCTAGTTTTAACTTTTCTTTCTCTAATTCTGCATTTGAATCTCCCCCTCCGCAGCTAACTAATAGAGTACTCGTTAATGCAGCAAGAAAAATGTACTTTTTGTTCATTATATATGGTTTTGATTATTTTACTTTTCCTAGTTCACTTCTGGCGATAATCATGTTATTGTTATCTAACGTTAGAACATCAGCACACTTGTTACTTCCAGTAGTTCCATTCGTTCTTTCAAACGTGAAATAAAAGATCACCTTGTATCTTCTTGTTTCATCTGTCTCGCTAATTAATGAAATATCATCAATCGAATGTTCTTTTGAGTTATATGCTTTATAACTTGGAAGTTCAGTTTTTAAATAGGTAGGTTTTATTGAAGACCCATAATAATTATCAATATATTCCCTCATGGAGCTTTGATCAAAAGCATCATCAAAATCGCTGTAAAAATCATAAATTACACTTTCTTGAGAGCTCACGCTCGGCTGTTTTACATTTTTTGACTTCTTTTCTTTTTTATCATCAGCAGTAGTTTCTTCTTTTGAAGAGTTGTCATCTGAACCTAATTTTTCTTTCTCAAGTTCGAGTTTCTTTTTTTCCAACTCAAGCTTTTCCTTTTCGAGCTTTAATTTATCATCCTCCGCACTTGATCCTCCGCATGAAGTGATTAATAAACCCACTACCAAATAACTGTAAATTCTTTTCATACTAAATTAATTAAGCGTTCAAATGTAAAAAAAATATGTAAAAATATAGCTAAAAATAAAAATTCTTAGGCTAGATCCAACTTGAATTCTGAGGTTTTGTGGAAAGTAAGGTCTGGATAATCTTTTTCAGCCATGGCAAGTAAGAAAGATGTTTCCGCTAAAAATACCAAATTCTCATCTTTGTCTAATGCTAGATGGTTTCCCTTTGCACGTTTGAATGTCTCCAATTGTTCTTTATTATCTGTGGTAATCCAACAGGCCTTAAAATAATTCCGGGGTACGAAACGGCAATTTGCCCCGTATTCATTAATCAATCGATAGTTAATTACTTCAAATTGAAGTTGCCCAACTGTACCTACAATTTTTCGGTTTCCGGGTTGTTGAATAAAAAGTTGCGCCACACCTTCATCAATCAATTGCCGTATTCCCTTTTCCAGCTGCTTAGATTTCAACGGATCTAAATTTTCCAGCTCCATGAAAATCTCAGGTGAAAAGCTTGGAATCCCTTTAAACATCATTACCTCTCCCGATGTAAGCGTATCACCGATTTTAAAATTTCCTGTATCGTACAAACCAATTACATCACCCGGATAAGCATCATCAATCACACTTTTATCTTGAGCCATGAACGAAGTTGGGTTTGCAAATTTCAGTTTCTTATCTAAGCGAACGTGCTGGTAAAACGTATTTCGTTCAAATTTTCCTGAAACAACACGTAAAAAGGCAATTCGATCTCTGTGTTTTGGATCAAGATTCGCATGAATTTTAAAAACAAACCCTGTAAATTGATTATCGGTTGGTTCAACTTGTCGTTTATCCGTTTCTCTTCCTCGTGGTGAAGGCGAGATTTCACAAAAAGTATCCAACAATTCTTTGACACCAAAATTATTTACCGCCGAACCAAAGAAAACTGGTGCTACATCTCCACTCAAGTAATTTTCACGATTAAACGGATCATAGACTGCCTCAATCATTTCTAATTCACCACGAAGTTCTTCCGCAGGATTTTCTCCAACTATCTCGTCCAATTGAGAATCATAGATGTCTGAAATTGAAACTACATCATCTGAAATCTTTGTTTTATTCGCTGAAAAGAGATTAAGTCCCTTCTGATAAATATTATAAACTCCTTGAAAACGATCACCCATTCCAATTGGCCAAGTAAGCGGACGCACTTTTATATCGAGCGATTTTTCCAGTTCATCCAATAATTCAAATGGATCTTTTCCATCTCGGTCCATTTTATTGATAAAGATGATCACCGGAGTTTTTCTCATGCGACAAACTTCCATCAATTTTTCAGTCTGCTCCTCTACCCCATTTGCACAGTCAATTACGAGAATTACGCTGTCAACAGCTGTTAAGGTTCTAAACGTATCTTCTGCAAAGTCTTTATGGCCCGGTGTATCCAAAATATTAATTTGTTTACCACCATATCCAAAAGCCATTACGGATGTGGCAACAGAAATCCCCCTTTGCTTTTCAATCTCCATAAAATCCGAAGTAGCAGATTTTTTAATCTTGTTGTTTTTTACTGCTCCAGCTGTTTGAATAGCTCCACCAAACAACAGTAATTTCTCTGTCAGAGTCGTCTTTCCGGCATCCGGGTGGGAAATAATACCAAATGTTCTTCGTTTTTCGATTGCGCTAAGATTGCTCATGGTTTTAAAAACAAAAAAGACTGCACAAGGCAGCCTTTTGGTTAAAGAAATTTAAAAATTAAACTATTTCGTTTGCTGAAAAGTGGAATTTACCTTCAATGTCTGCATTTTCGTCTGAATCTGATCCGTGAACTGCATTTCTTCCTTTACTTTCAGCGTAATATTTACGAATGGTTCCTTCAGCTGCTTCTGCAGGGTCAGTAGCACCAATTAACGCACGAAAATCAGCAACTGCGTTTTCTTTTTCAAGGATTGCAGCAACAATAGGACCTGATGTCATATATTCAACTAATTCACCATAAAATGGTCTTTCAGCATGTACTTCGTAAAATTTCTGAGCTTGTTCAGTTGATAACTTAGTGTATTTCATTGCTTTAATTTGAAATCCTGCTTGGATTATCATATCTAAAATTTTTCCTGTGTGCCCATTTTCGATTGCATCAGGCTTAAGCATTGTAAACGTTCTATTTGTTGCCATTTTCTATTGATTTTTTCTAATTTGGGTGCAAAGATAGCAATATTTTATTGTGTTTCTTGGAATATATTTTACAGTGTCACAGTAGTTTTGTAAATTTGCACTCATTTAAAAGAAAAAATAATGAGTACAACTGAAAAACTTGCCTACAAAGTGAAAGATATCAGCCTAGCTGATTGGGGTCGAAAAGAAATTAAATTAGCTGAAGCTGAAATGCCCGGATTAATGTCCTTGCGTGAGGAATATGGAAATTCAAAGCCTTTAGCTGGAGCTCGAATTGCGGGATGTCTTCACATGACTATTCAAACTGCTGTTTTAATTGAAACATTGGTCGACCTTGGCGCAGAAGTTACTTGGTCATCTTGTAATATTTTTTCAACACAAGATCATGCCGCTGCTGCGATTGCTGCTGCTGGAATTCCAGTTTATGCATGGAAAGGAATGAATGAAGAGGAGTTTGATTGGTGTATTGAGCAAACTTTATTTTCTTTTAAAGATAACCAACCGTTGAATATGATTTTGGACGATGGAGGTGATTTAACCAACATGGTTTTTGATCGTTACCCAGAATTAACTGCTGCAATCAAAGGTCTTTCTGAAGAAACTACAACAGGAGTACACAGATTGTATGAGCGTAAGAAAAATGGGACTTTAGTGATGCCTGCAATTAACGTTAATGACTCAGTAACTAAGTCTAAATTCGATAACAAATACGGTTGTAAAGAATCATTAGTGGATTCAATTCGTCGTGCTACAGATACGATGATGGCCGGAAAAGTTGCTGTAGTTTGTGGATACGGAGATGTTGGAAAAGGATCTGCTGCTTCATTAAAAGGAGCTGGAGCTCGCGTAATAGTAACTGAAATCGATCCGATTTGTGCGCTTCAAGCTGCTATGGATGGATTTGAAGTGAAACGACTTGATTCAGTTGTTAATCAAGGAGATATTATTGTTACAACAACTGGAAATAAAAACATCGTTGTTGGTCGTCATTTTGAAAAAATGAAAGATAAGGCAATCGTTTGTAACATTGGGCATTTTGATAATGAAATCGATATGGCTTGGTTGAATACAAATTTTGGTTCAACCAAATATACTGTTAAACCGCAAGTTGATATTTACAACGTAAACGGAAATGAAATTATCATTTTAGCCGAAGGTCGATTGGTGAATTTAGGTTGTGCAACTGGTCATCCATCTTTCGTTATGTCAAATTCATTTACAAACCAAACGCTTGCTCAATTAGAGTTATGGCAAAATTCAGCCAATTATGAAAATGATGTTTACATGCTTCCAAAACATTTGGATGAGAAAGTAGCACGTTTGCATTTGGCAAAAATTGGTGTTGAACTTGAAACGTTATCTCAAGATCAAGCAGATTATATTGGTGTTCAAGTACAAGGTCCATTCAAGGCAGAACATTACAGATATTAATAAAGTGATTTTTAGAAGGAAGTCGTCTCAAAATTGGGGCGACTTTTCTTTTTTATTCAGCGCTCCTACTCCTTTCTATTTTTCATTTGTAATTTACTACTTTTGCAATCAGCTATGCGTATTTTTTACGGACTTGAGGGTGTTGACAAAATTAAAAAGCCAGTCATAACGATTGGGACTTTTGACGGGGTACATCTAGGCCATCAAAAAATCATTGAAAATCTCGTTTCAAAGGCCAAAGAACTTGGTGGAGAATCCGTTTTAATGACCTTTTCACCTCATCCAAGAATGGTTTTATTTCCGGATTCACACTCGTTGCAATTGATTCAAACAGAGGAGGAAAAAATGAAGAAACTAGCAATAACAGGAATTGAAAATTGCATCGTTTTCCCTTTTACTTTTGAATTTTCGAGACTTTCAGCCATGGAATTTGTGCGAGATATATTGGTTAACACGCTAAATATTGACACCATAATAATTGGCTACGACCATCAATTTGGTAGAAATAGAGAAGGAAATATTCAGTATTTGCAGGAAGTATCGAATATTTATGATTTTCATGCGGTCGAGATTCCAGCACAGGAAATTGATGCGGTGAATGTGAGTTCAACTAAAATACGCAGAGCAATTCTAGATGGAGAAATTGAATTAGCAAATCAATATTTGGGAAACCCTTATGTTTTAACTGGTGTCGTTGTTCCAGGAAATCAATTGGGGCGTACAATCGGTTTTCCAACGGCAAATATACAAGTTGAAGATACCACTAAGATCATCCCAGGAAATGGTGTTTACCTTGTAAAAATCAATCAAAAAAATTCTCTTTTAAATGGCGTAATGAATATTGGTACGAGGCCAACCGTTTCAAATAAAACAGAAAATCGAATTGAAATTCATATATTTGATTTCAATGAAGATCTTTACGACCAACAGTTGGAAGTTGAGGTGCTTAAGAAAGTGAGAGATGAAAAAAAATTCGATTCGATTGAACAATTATCGCAACAAATTGAACAAGATACTCTTTTTGCTCGTCAGTATTTTTCTTCTAAGTTCAATTAACAATTGTCTTTCTCAAAAATTTGATTTTAAAATTTACCGATGGGAAGAAGTTCAAAACGCCAATCCCGATACGATTTATGGATTAACATTCGCGAAAGAAAAACGAACAGAACTTCCTACTGAATTAAGCAAATTCGTGAATTTGCGATACCTAAACTTGAATAAAAATAAAATACAATCATTGCCTGAATATTTTGATACCTTAAAACGATTAGAGGTGTTTGAAGCAGAGAAAAATGATTTTATTTATTTTCCATTCGCCTTGACAAAATTAGCTCAGCTTCAAATAATCAACTTGCATCAAAACGATATTTCAACTATTCCTGAAGGGATACAATATTGTTTACTTCTTGAAAAGCTTGATTTAAGCGACAATGCAATTGGTTCGATTCCAGAAGTAATTTTTGGTCTTGACAATTTAAAAGTAGTTGATTTATCTGGTGTTCGTTTTGGGCCTCGATATCAAAAGCAGCTCATAAATCGTAGGCCTGATATTAAATGGATTTTAGATCCTCCTTGTGATTGTATGGAGTAAAGATTTTTCAAATCGATATTTGCCTAGGGGATGAGTTTTAAGAATACAAGAAACACCAATTATTTTGTTGTGATATTTTTTCTATAACAATTCAAAATTTAGTACTAACTTCCAACGTGTTTTTTAGTTAATAAAACATATAATATTCCAATAGCGTCCTAAACGTTTAAAAAATAAGAGGGAATAATCCGTATCTCAAGTTATCTTTGAGTTGCACAACAAAAAACCCCCTCTTATGGCAAATATAACGTTGTTTTCTCAGATTATTTCAAAAT
>JBIIFU010000062.1:0-8300 GCA_044237035.1 Crocinitomicaceae bacterium | reverse complement strand
TCAAATCATCCCGCCCTTGTGGAAAATAGGCCCAAAATCAAATTACTTCACCAGAATCAGTTTGAATTACCGGGGCAATGCCAATAGTTCTTACCTGTAACTCCGACTTTTCTTTATCAAAATACCAATCCTCTTTTAACAAATATTTAATTATTGTTTCAGGCTTTCGATAGGTAGTTAAATCAACCTGAAATGAAACTGTAGCTGGCTGCCCTGACGCATCCTTTTCAGCCTTCGAGGGATCAGTGGTTTCGGTATTCACATCCAGAGTTTCTGCATCATTCTTATTTTTAGCAGTATATACTTTTACTGTTTTAACGGCATTCTGACCAACACCGTTTAGATGATAAACAGGCAATAAAGAATTCGTAGACTGATCAAAAACCTTTTTATCATCTTGTTTGCCGGGTGTTAATTCCCCTATCATCTCAACAATATCGGCTTGATATTTAGAATCTTGAGATGCATTCAAGGAATAATCCCGTATAGCAGGCATGTTAAATGCATCACCACCACGAAGGACATTAAATGAAACGCCGGCACCACTAGCAGCGGCAGCATTAATTTGAGCAGCAGTAGGTTCTCTTTTGTCAAAATAACCCATTATTTGTCCCTTTTCTAAAGCAGTTTTAAGAATAAAATATAAACTGAAACGACCTTGAGCACCTTTTAACAGTTCACCTGTTACAGTATCTATCTCTTCCAAAGGATAATATAATGGATGATTTATTTTTTCTCTTAAATCTATATAACTCCAAGTACGTTTACCCCAAACATAATCATTTTCACGAACATACTCATATGGAATAGCCCTTTTTTTAGCTAGTACATCTTTCTTTTCATATACGCCATCAATAACTCCTGACTGTGGTTGACCTTTAGGGATTACCACATTTGAAGGACCAACCCCACCTTGGGCAGAGATTTCTAGGATTATAAAAGTAAAAAAGATTTTAATTACTAACTTCATTGTAACAAGATTTAAATATCAAACATAGCTGTTACCCTACCCTGTGCAGTTCCAGAGTACTTGACAGAAATGGAACATTTTCCAGGAGGAGCAGATTTCAAAATGCTCAAATGAGCAGGGCTTATTGTTGATCCTTGACCATCAAAAGAACCTTTTACTCCAGCAATAGCTAGCGAATAACTAATTACCGTAAATTTACCTTTTTCAGGTGCGAAGGGTACATTGTTTCCAAAAGAACACGTTAGAACACCTCCTCCTTTGTTTCCTCTACCACCATCACCGACTGAATTCCAAAATAATTCTGGTTTCGGACAAGGTTTCACTACATATGTCATTGAGCCCAAACTTACACGGTTACCTTTCAAATCTGTACCTGAAGCTGAAACGGTTACTGTTTTTTGACCAGCAGTGGCAGTAACAGTTGAAGGAGAACAAGACACATTTTTATACATACCTGTAGCTCCACATTTAAAGGACATTGGAATTCCAACGTAAACAACCTTTAAGTCCTCACAAACTATAGCGGCAGTTCCTTCACTTTTAATTACGCCTACCTTAACTTCCCATGGGAGTTCTTTCACTGCACCAGTTCTTGATTTAATAGCAATGGTTCCAGAAAAAGTTTGATCATCTGAACCAACAGAGGTAGTCATCTTACCCATTCCATTTTCTACTTTAAAACTTCCACCTTTCACTTCGGGTTGATTGTCAGTATCGTAAGCACCCATAACAACACTTATTTCTACTTGCCCATTAGCATCTACAACACTAGGGGAAGCAGAAGCCAATGCAATTAATTTATTAAAAGATAACTCTGCAACGACAACTTTTGAAGCCAAGGCACCAGCAGCAGTTGCTCGAGCATTTAAAATCTCCAATTGCATTGCAGTTAATGATGCCAATGCAGCAACTAAAGGTGAATGGTCAAATGTTTTGCCTATCCAATGAACATCTTTAACATCATTTATCTCTTCAAATCTTTCTTGTTTCGTTAATTCCATGTATAACTGTTTCAAAAGACCAAAATCCTCATGTGCCTTAATGTTGCCATTGTTCTTATTGAAAATATTAGATTTATTTAACATAGCTGTAACTTGTTTATCCAAATCCATATTATCCTTAAATTTAATAATCGGTTGAGTTTTTACAGTATGTAATGGATTTCCAATACCAGCTCCACTTACTGAATCTATTTTGTCATGCAAAGTTCCAACTGTTTCTACGATAAAAGCACGATAATCATTGTACATTTTCCACAGCTTCATTCCATCTTTCTCAGTAGAAGGATTATTAATCTCCTCACCAATTATTTCGTGCATAGGGACATCGTATTGATCTTTCGCTTGAACTGCCATTAAATTCATTCTTGACGGGCGTAAAGGATCTTTTTTATCGTATTTCTTCCAAATGATTTTTTCCTTATCACTTGTCTTACTTTCTTCAATTTTAGACCAATCAATAGTAGAATTAGCTCCTTCACCTGATATTGATGGACCTGAACCGATAACCTCACCACTTTTCTCTAAAATATTGATTTTCACCTTATCGATAAATGCAATTATCTCAGCAGTTTTTTTGTCCATTTTTTCAACTACACCAAGATAATACTTGCATTTTGCAGCCTTCATTGGAGCTTCTTTCTGGTTTTGCTCTATTCCCTGACGCAAATCACCAACATAGGCATTTCCTCTATCCAACTGAACAATAGCCGATTTTTGTGTATTTTCTTCGATCGCTACAAAGGCATCGAGAATAGATTTAGATACGTTCAACGCTAAAAGCGCTGTAAGTACCAAGTACATCATCCCAACCATTTTCTGTCTTGGGGTTTCCTTACCACCTCCCATTTTCTTATAATTTAAATTGGTTAAACTTTAGTTTACTTACTTTAATTATGCTCTCATGGCTTTCAACATGTTACCATATACGTTGTTCAGATCAGTTAAGTTCTTAGACAACAAAGACATGTTTTCCTTGTATACACGTGTATCTTCGGCTGAAGCAGAAAGATTTGCCATCATTTCAACAACTTGCGATTGGAATTTCTCTGTTGCTTCTAAATGAGAAGTAGAACCTTTCAATTGAAGTTCGTACACGTTGTTTAACGCTGCCAAGTTTTTAGAAACTTTTTGCATTTGCTCTCCAAAAGACTCGCCTTCTGCAGTATTCGATGTAAGTCCTGCAATAGAAACTGATGCTCTTTCATACGCCTCAGAAAGTGAAGATACTTTCTCAGAAGCTGCTTGTAATGAAGTTACATAACCATCAGTTGCAGCTGCAGCTGAAGTAACGCCTTTCAATTGAGCCGCATTATCACCCAATGTTCTCATTCCATCGCCCAATCTTTCTAATAAAGCTGAATCAATTTTTGCTTCTTCAAGCATTTTATCTAACTCTTGAGTAACCCCAGAACCACCTCCAGAAACTTTCTTTTGTTTCGGCTCATGTGTTTCTTCACCCATTGCTAATTCCGGGTAAACTAATTCCCAATGTGGATCTTCATGAATTGGTTCTAATACTGATAATACGAAAATTCCTGCTTCGGTCAATAGACCTATTGTTAACAAAAGTCCTGAACCTGGCCAGTGCATGATTTTAAATAATGCTCCAACGATTACAACTGCGGCTCCAAGACCATAAACATACTTCATAATGTTTTTCCATTGCTTACTTGCGAAAAAACCTCCTTTACCTGCGCTCATAATTTTAAATTTTAATTTAGGTTTAACAATTAACTATTTGATTTTTATTTGGTTACAATTTATTATCGGAGATTGATATCACTTTGGATTTCTTCTCCACCATCCTTCGTGATGTCCTTACCACCTCGACCAAGGTGTGTCATCACGTTTCTAAAGCCGATGTAGGACTTAGCAGTATCTTGGTATTCGTAAGATCTAGACCCTACATTCAAATAGTGACCAATATCTTTCCAAGATCCACCACGTATTACTTTACGTTTCATTACCTCCGGCTCCCATTTTTTAGCATCATACGTGAACTCCGGATTAATATCATCCATAAATTCATAGCTTGATTCGTCATAAGCAGATTCACACCACTCAGATACATTTCCAGCCATACAGTACAAACCGAAATTGTTAGGGTTGTAAGAATACACTTTTACGGTGTAAACTCCTCCATCTTCAAAGTAACGACCACGCATTGGTTTAAAGTTACCAAGGAAACATCCAGCGGCATTTCTTATATAAGGACCACCCCATGGATAGAACTGCAACGCTAAATCTCCTCTAGCAGCCCTTTCCCACTCAGCCTCGGTTGGTAAACGGAAATCATTCAGATATACATCTCCTTCAGAAACTAAATAGTTATTCAACAATTGAGTTCTCCACACTGAGAATGCTTTTGCTTGTTTCCATGTTACACCAACTACTGGATAATTATCATAAGCAGGATGCCAAAAATAGTTGGCCATTTCTTTTCCATTTGAATAGGTCAAATCATTCACCCAACAAAGTGTATCTGGATAGACAGGAATTTTCTCGTGAATAATGAACCTACTTCTGTCAGAATGACCGCGATACGCATTCCACTCCATTTTACGGTTCATGTAGCCCATGTCTTTATCTTTTCCTGAGATGAACCCATCGATAGAATCCGCAGCAGAAACCGGCCAAGCTTCTGGAGCTGTTTCATCACCACGTTGACGATTCGTTCCGTTCAACTGAGTAAAAGTTCCATCTGACGATACTTTATCAATTGGTTGTCTATTAATTGGTTGATTATATTGAGTTGGGTTATTTTCATCTCCCAACTTTTCATATAACAAAGCACCATCTAATTGATTTTTACGTTGATCTGCTGACTGTGCATTTTTTGAAAAATCATAAGCTCCTGGGGCATCATAATTTGCTACTTCCCCTTTTTCAGCTGCCTCCTTGTAATCTATCCAATAATATTCAAATACCAATTGTCTAATATCAATTTCACGTCTTTTGTAGTACCGCTCATCCTTTGAATAGAACATATCTGATAAAAGAGGCATTAATTGTGGATTTTCCCACATATTGAAACTTGAGGTAGAATTCCAATTTAGACTTAACCAATCGTTTTTAATCTGACGGGCAGTAAGTGCCGATGCATTTTCTGGATCATACTCAGCAAATAGAGCATCATATATTTTATTTGCATCCCGCTCCATATCACCAGGAACCTCAATTTCAGCATCATCTGATTCTCCACCTGCTTTCAATCCACTAAAGTCTTGTGCTTTGTTATCATAATAATAGTTGGCAACTTTAATATCCGCTCCTTCACCTTTAATACTAAATAAAATATCTTGATCAAAATTTATGTACTCATTCATTTCATCTCTCACACCACGTTCCACCAATTTCTCTAATGCAATAGAATCTCTCACCCATTCCACAAACTGACGATATTCATTATTAGAAATTTCAGTTTGATCCATGTAAAAGGCAGAAATGGTTACCACTTTAGGACGTGCGTCATCTACCTGCATCATATCTTGCTCGTGCAGTCCCATGGTGAACCCGCCGGCTGGAATGTATGTCATACCTGTTGGCACTTCGGGATAAAAGGGTTTGCGCCCTTCCGCTCCGGTCAATTCATACTGTCTTGTCTTTTCACAAGAAACAATAAGAACACTTACTAAAACTAATAAAAATACTTTTCTCATTTTATTCATTTTTGTCAATCATTCACCAAACCAACAAGCTACAGGATCTTTTTCAGGGTTCGGGTATAACGAGTCAACACTAAAAATGGTTACAATTTCAATTAAATTTTTTTATAACCAACGCGGATGTCTTGATTTCTCAAGCTTAGGCAATGGTAAATAATAACAATATTTCACAACCAACTCATGAGAGCCTCTTGAAATGCTGGCCAATTTATTGATTGTCAAATCGTACGAGTAACCCACGGTAAGGTAATCAAGTGGCATGTAACCTAACATCACGGCTACAGCATCAGATGTACGAAATGTTAATCCTCCATAATATTTATTATCATATATATATCTTGCATTTATATCCATCGACATTTTTACAAGATCTGTTCTCACTAATAAATTTGCATCTATATCTCCACCAGCAACGTTAATCATCTTATATCCACCCATCAAATAATAATGCCTTGCAGTTTGATAACTTTGTGTAAGGGTAGCTCCGCTATTCGTAACACTTTGCTTTAACAAGGATTCAGACAAATGTGTAGAAGAAAAGCCCGCATAATAATTATTACCTTTAAAATATGCGCCAAAATTCAAATCTAAGTTTGTGGCGGCAAATTCAGTAGGAAGCGTAGGATCATTTAATGTCATTGGCGGCACCCAATCAGGATTCATTCCATAGTTCATTATACCAACACCTATACCCAATCCAAGAGTACCCGCATTACCAATTTCGATTGGATAAGAATAGTTTAATAATGCATTATTTTGACGAGCAAATCCGATTGCATCATGATAGAATGAAATTCCCAATCCACCCGGAAAAAACCTAGTGAGATTAGCTTCAACATTTAGAATTGCAGAGTTTGGAGCCCCGTTAATCTTGTCCCACTGATTTCTATATAAAGTTGTCGCGCAGATTCCATCATCCAAACCAGTTGAACCTGGATTTAAACTCATTTTATCATACATAAAATGTGTCAGCAACTTGTCTTGCTGAGCAAAAATTGATGTTTGAATCAACAACAATAAAAGACATAAAACCCTTGTAATCAATCGCATAGGTTTAAATTTCTTACATTAATACTTGCAAAATTCCGCTAAATCAAAGGGAATTCGGGGACTAAAATACACAAATATTCCTTAAAACTCCAAATATTGTTAAAAAAAAATCAAAGTGTTCATATCTGCATAATTACTTTTCTTGCGAAGAAATATTTGAAATTTAGTACTTTTATCCCATAATATTTAACGCATTCAAATGTCCGATTTAATTCATATAAAATCAAAATATTCTCAGATTGAAATAGGTGATCTTTATTCATCTGGATTAACAAAGTTAATAGAGGAAAATTATAGTACTTCACGAATAGGTATAATGGTTGATGAAAACACACATGATTACTGTTTGGATTATATTTTATCGATTCATCCAAAATTTGAAAACTCAGAAATCATTCTTTTGCCAGTTGGTGAGGAGAACAAGGTGATGGAAGTTTGTTTTCAAGTTTGGGAGGCATTAACGGAATATAATTTTTCGCGAAAAGATTTGATTATCAACTTAGGCGGAGGTGTTGTAACAGACATGGGAGGTTTTATAGCGTCTATTTATAAGCGTGGGATGGATTTTATTCATATACCAACAAGTTTACTTGGAATGGTTGATGCTTCAATTGGTGGGAAGACTGGAATTGATTTGGGAAATTATAAAAATCAACTTGGGGTAATTAATCATCCTAAAGCAATTTTCATCGATCCCTCATTCTTAGATACATTGCCTGCAGAAGAAATTATATACGGTTATGCAGAAATGTTAAAGCACGCACTCATTCGAGACAAAATTTTGTGGGAAGAAATAAAATATATAAACAATGACTCAGAGTTGACCTCTTTAGATGTTTTAGTGAAATCAATTAAAATAAAGGTTGATATTATTGACGAAGATCCCCTTGAGGGCGGGTTACGAAAAATATTAAATTTTGGTCATACGATAGGTCATGGGTTAGAAGGATATTATTTGGGCAAATCTAATTTAGCACATGGTCATTGTGTGGCTCTTGGACTTTGTGCAGAGGCTTATCTTTCGTGGCAAAAAGGATTGCTAAGTAAAGAGGACTATATAGATATCGAAAATTGTATTCGTCGCTCATTTCATTTCATTTCTATTTCAGCTGAAGAAATCACTGAGATACTGAAGTTAGTTCATAATGATAAGAAAAACTCGGAAGACCAAATAAAATGCTGTTTAATTTCTGGAATTGGCTCTTGTTTATACGATCAAATAGTTACAGAGGATGAAATTGCAAATTCTTTGTTTCATTTGAATTTATTGGCGAGCTCGGTGAATTGAAAAGATGTTCAAAACTTAAGATTGAATACATTTTATTTATTTCAGTAAAACTTTCAATCATAGATAAGCAAAAAAGTACTTTTGGAGAAACTCTTTTAATTGATATTGTAGAGATCAATTAAAATATTTTTGGGTTAATTCCTCTTAAGTCGTATTTTTGCCATTCAAATTTCGACACATGAAAAATTACGACGTTGTTATTATTGGTTCTGGTCCTGGTGGATATGTTTCTGCTATTAGATCTGCTCAACTAGGATTATCAGTAGCTATTATTGAAAAATATGGGACACTTGGCGGAACTTGTTTAAATGTTGGATGTATTCCTT
>JBIIFU010000035.1:0-27058 GCA_044237035.1 Crocinitomicaceae bacterium | reverse complement strand
CGAAACGTGGTAAAAAAGGTTTCCATCGAAGTAAACCAAGGTGAAATTGTAGGCCTACTTGGACCCAATGGTGCGGGAAAAACCACTTCGTTTTATATGATTGTTGGCCTTGTAAAACCTGATCAAGGAACCGTATTTTTGGATGATGTTAACATCACAAAATTACCCATGTATAAAAGGGCTCAACTTGGCATTGGTTATTTACCTCAAGAAGTTAGTGTTTTTAGAAAGCTATCTGTAGAGGACAATATCATGGCAATACTTGAATTAACTAATTTGAACAAACAAGAACGCTTAGAAAAATTAGAACGCTTGTTACAGGAATTCAGTTTAACACACGTTCGTAAAAACTTAGGGAATCGTTTATCAGGTGGAGAAAAAAGACGAACTGAAATTGCTAGAGCTTTAGCAACCGATCCTAAATTTGTATTACTTGACGAACCATTTGCGGGTGTTGACCCAATAGCGGTCGAAGATATTCAAAGTATTGTTTGGGAGTTGAAAAAGCGCAATATAGGTATATTAATAACCGACCACAACGTTCAAGAAACTTTGTCAATTACTGATAGAGCATATCTCCTATTCGAAGGTAGTATTTTGAAATCAGGATCAGCAGAAGATTTAGCAGGCGATGAACAAGTTAGAAAAGTATATTTAGGTCAAAATTTTGAATTGAAAAGAAAATTATAGAAGCGGTGAAAAATTCATGCTACCTTATATTTTTGCTTCTTTTTATTTCATCTTGCGGTTTCAAACAAGTGAAGGAAAATCAAGCTAAATCAAATAACCTAGACTATTATCAGTACTTTAGTTATGATTTATCCAAATACGATATACCGGCAACAATAATGCTTCCTGATGAAACTGTGGGTATTGGTACAAGTTTTATCCCTGAAGTGAAACATAATGAAGCTGATTTTTTATGGGAAGTAAACATTGGCCCTTCTTTCGTGTTTTTGATAGAAGATTACGGGGATTTAAAAAATCTTGTAAGCACAGAGAAAACTAAATTAACGGATTCCAAAAACTCAATATATACGATTAAATTTTTAGTGAATGAGCCCGAACTTATTATTTATGAACGAAAAATAAAGGATGCAGATGTATCAATTTCTTCTACCTACCATGCTTATGCGCAAAAAAAGATTAATGGAGTTTATTATGAATTTAAAACTACAGATTCGGGCAATCCCAAAAAAGTAATTGACTGTTTTGAAAAATCGTTTCGATCTATAAAAGAAATCCCTGTAAAATGAATTTGAAAAGAGAAAATGTACTAGAAGTTTTAGGAAACATCACAGAGCCTGATTTGAAAAAAGATATTGTTTCTGCTAATCTCATTGAACTTCTAGAAATTGGAGATAATGAAATATCCTTAATCGTACTAATATCTAACCCTGCTCTCCATGCTAGAAAACGTATGCAGGAAGCTATAGAATTTAATTTACGACGTTTTTTTGGTGATACTATAGAAATAAATTGTACTATTAAAGGAATCCCTGCTGAATCTAAACAAGCCAGGAGAAAAGTACTTCCTGATGTAAAAAATATTATTGCGATTGCATCTGGTAAGGGCGGTGTTGGAAAATCAACTTTAACAGCAAATTTAGCCGGCGGATTACTTAAGGCAGGCTATACTGTAGGAATTATTGATGCAGATATTTACGGTCCTTCAATGCCTACGATGTTTGATGTGTTGAATGAACGACCTACTATGATTGAGATTGACGGTGAATCTAAAATTAATCCGGTTGAATCTCATGGAATTAAACTATTATCTATCGGTTTTTTTACCGATCACGATAATGCAGTTGTTTGGCGTGGACCAATGGCCTCAAAGGCACTTACGCAAATGATCACGGATGCACATTGGGGTGAACTTGATTTTTTATTAATCGACTTACCTCCAGGAACAGGAGATATTCACCTCTCACTTCTTCAAACCGCTCCTTTGGATGGAGTTGTGATTATAAGTACACCACAAGAAGTAGCTTTAGCGGATGCAAGACGGGGTGTAAATATGTTTAAATTAGATTCATTGCACGCACCAGTAGTTGGAATCGTAGAAAATATGGCTTGGTTTACTCCGGCTGAATTACCTGAAAACAAATATTATATCTTTGGTCGAGATGGCGCTAAAAATCTCGCTGAAGGAATGGGGGTTCCGTTTTTGGGTGCAATTCCATTAGTTCAAAGTGTTCGCGAGGCTGGTGATGCTGGCCGACCTGCTGTATATCAAGAGAGCACACCAATTTCTATCGCCTTTGATGAATTAGTTACTAACTTCGTATATGAGCTCAATCAACTGAAGTCTCAAAAGAAAAAATAAGTATCCCATGAAAACACAAACCGATATTTCTTTATTAGACAAGGTAAACCTAGCAATTGATCAACTAAGACCTTTTTTACACGCAGATGGTGGTGATATGGAATTGGTAGAAATCACACCTGATTACATTGTAAAAGTCAGAATGAAGGGTGCATGTAAAGAATGTTCAATGAGCGCAATGACTTTAAAAGCAGGATTGGAAGACGCAATAAAAATTGCAGCGCCAGAAATAAGGTCTGTTGAGGCAATAGATGAATTGGAAGTACTTTAAATAGAAGCAATTTCAATAATTTTTATGCGCGTTTTAAATTACTAATTTACTTTATTTACGATGATAAGAATTGGTATTAATGGATTTGGAAGAATTGGACGCTATGTAACTCGTATAGCATTAGATTCTGAAGATGTTGAAGTTTCCATGGTAAATGATTTATCTGATATTAACACGTTAGCTCATTTACTGAAATACGATAGTATACACAGGAATTTAAAACACAATTTTAGAATTGAAAACAATCAATTAATTTTTGAAAATGGAAAGTCTATAAAGTTTATTTCTCATTCAAATCCTAGTGATATTCCGTGGAAAGATAGTAATGTTGATTTAATTATTGAAAGTACTGGTAAATTTGTTTCAAAAGACCTAGCAGCCCAACACAACATATCAGAAAATCAAAAAATAATTATTTCTGCTCCCACAACTTCTTCTGACATTCCAACAATTGTATTGGGTGTTAATGAACATATTTTGGACGGAACTGAAAAAATAATTTCTAACGCCTCATGTACCACTAATAACGCAGCGCCTATGATTAAGGTGATGAAAGAGTTATGTACTATTGAAGGGTGTTTTATTTCAACTGTTCATAGTTATACAACTGATCAACATTTACATGACAGTCCTCATAGAGATTTACGTAGAGCAAGGGCTGCAGCTCAATCTATTGTTCCAACATCGACCGGGGCGGCGAAAGCCATTGTTCACATTTTCCCTGAATTAAATGACCGATTAGGGGGGGGGAGCGTAAGAGTTCCTGTTGCAGATGGTTCTTTAACTGAAATTACGATTTTTACAGAGGATTCATTGACTATTGAGCAAATAAATGAAGCAATGAAAAATGCTTCTGAAAAAAGTTTAAAAGGAATATTGGAATATACCGAAGACCCCATTGTTTCAGTGGATATTATCGGAAATAGTCATAGCTGCATTTTTGATTCTAAATTGACTAGCATCGTAGGAAAAATGATAAAAATTGTGGGTTGGTACGACAATGAAGCAGGATATTCAAATCGTTTATTAGACCTAGCTAAATTTCTTCATTCTCCAAAATAAAAAAACGGATCCAACTACTGAATCCGTTTTACTATTTTTCAATAGTATAATTAATGCTCTTCTTCCCCTTCCGCCAACGGCACTGTTTGAGGAATAAAATCTTCAGTGGCTCCAGGCTTTGAGTAATCATAAGGCCATCTATGAACGGTCGGCAATGCTCCTGGCCAATTTCCGTGAACGTGTTCAACTGGAGTAGTCCATTCTAAGGTATTAGAATTCCATGGATTTTGAATCGCACGTGGACCTCTGTAAATACTGTAAAAGAAGTTGAATAAGAATAAAATTTGTCCTAAAGCAGAAATAATCGCGAAAATAGTAACGATCACATTCAAATCCATAATCATTTCAAATGAGTTAGAATCAAATTCATTATAAACTGAATAATCATAATAACGTCTTGGAGCACCAGCTAATCCAACAAAGTGCATTGGGAAAAACACCCCGTAGGCTCCAACAATTGTAACCCAAAAATGAGCATAGCCAAGACGCATATTCATCATTCTACCGTACATCTTAGGGAACCAATGATAAACTCCGGCAAACATTCCAAATACTGCAGACATACCCATTACAATATGAAAGTGAGCTACAACAAAATAGGTATCGTGTATTGCAATATCAAGTGCTGAATCTGCAAGAATAATCCCGGTAACACCACCAGTAATGAAAGTAGAAACCAAAGCAATAGCAAATAACATGGCTGGAGTAAGCACTAATGAACCTCTCCAAAGAGTTGTTATATAATTAAATACTTTAACTGCAGATGGAATAGCAATTAATAATGTTGTGAAAACAAAAACACTTCCCAAGAAAGGATTCATTCCGGTTATGAACATGTGGTGACCCCATACGATAAAGGACAAAAATCCAATGGCTAAAATAGAACCAATCATCGCCCGATAGCCAAATATTGGTTTTCTTGCATTTGTTGAAATAATTTCAGAGGACAAACCAAGAGCCGGAAG
The DNA here is from genome assembly GCA_044237035.1 of Crocinitomicaceae bacterium. Lineage (GTDB taxonomy): Bacteria > Bacteroidota > Bacteroidia > Flavobacteriales_D > Crocinitomicaceae > UBA952. The sequence goes on along the minus strand of JBIIFU010000035.1, from coordinate 22,431 downwards.
TAATACGATATAAACTTCTGGGTGACCTAAGAACCAGAAAAGATGCTGATACAAAAGGGGAGATCCTCCATGATTTGTCAACATTTCACCACCTACAATAATATCAGATAAATAGAAACTAGTACCAGCCAATCTATCCATTGTTAAAAGTAAAGCAGCGGAAAGAAGAACAGGGAAAGATAATACTCCTAATATTGCCGTTACAAAGAAAGCCCAAATAGTTAAAGGCATTCTAGTCATTGTCATACCTTTTGTTCTAAGGTTTATTACAGTTACAATATAGTTTAATGATCCAATTAGTGAGCCTGCAATAAAAATGGTCATTGATACTAACCAAAGTGTCATACCTAAACCTGAACCAGAAACTGCCTGTGGTAATGCAGACAACGGAGGATAAATCGTCCAACCCGCCATGGCTGGACCTGATTCAACAAATAAAGAAATAACCATTATTACAGATGAAATGGCAAAAAACCAATAAGATAACATGTTAAGAAAGCCTGAGGCCATATCACGTGCTCCTAATTGCAGAGGAATTAATATATTCGAAAAAGTACCAGACAAACCACCTGTTAAAAGGAAGAAAACCATGATTGTACCATGAATAGTAACAAGACCCAAATACATATCTTGGCTTAATACTCCATTTGGAGCCCATTTTTCACCTAAAAAGAATGAAAGTGTTTCTGAACTTTCTCCCGGCCAAGCTAATTGAATTCTAAATAGTATAGATAATAGCATGGCAATTATTCCCATAAATACAGCAGTTATTAAAAACTGCTTTCCAATCATTTTATGGTCATGACTGAAAATGTATTTTGACACAAAACCTTCTTCATGATGGTCATGGTCATGGTGACCGTGGTCATTATGTCCGTGTGCGTGTGATTCTTCTCCGTGTGCTAATGAAGCCATAACGTAATCTTTTAATTATATTAAACTTTCTTTAATGTATCTTTTTTCTCTGTCAAAACTGCACTTGAATCAACTTTTGTTGAATCAGAAGGTGAAGGGTTCGGTGATTTAGCCGGAGCCGGTGCAGGAAAATATTTGTCTTTAAACGTTTCTTTCATCTTTTTTGATTCCCATGCTGCATATTCAGCTTTGGATAAAACCACAACCGTCATCTTCATCTTGAAATGCGCTCCTCCACAAATTTTATTACACATCAGAATAAAATTGAATTTATCATTATTCATTTTTACTCTCATATCTTTTGATGTGATATCTGGTGTAAATTTAAATCGAGTCATTACACCAGGAACTGTGTTCATTTGAGCTCTAAAATGGGGAAAAAAAGCGGAGTGAATTACATCCATCGAACGAAAGTTAAATTCGTACAATTGATTCACACACAAATAAAGCGTATCTTTTTGAATAATATCATCCCAAGCATCATTATCAACTTTTGTGTTGTGATTCTCCTTCATTTGATATAACAATCGAATAAGTCGCTCTTTTGAAGACAAATCTTTTTCTAATTTAGTTTGAGCAGAATCACTTAACACAATCGATGAATTATTCAACTTTTTTTGAATAGCTTCAATTCCATTCACCCCTTTAAGCATGTGGAAAATAGCCGTATCAATTGTATTTGAGGTAACTAACCCAAGTTCATTATTGTCGGTAGTTAATTTGTAATCGAACTTACCCAATTTGTTGTTTTTACCTGCATAACGCGCGGTCCAATCAAATTGTTTAGAATACAATTCAACAACTTTGGCATCTTTACCCGCGTGACTTGTTAATTCGTTCCAGGATTTTAATCCCAAAATTATAATTACTGCCAATACACATGCTGGTACAACCGTCCATAGCATTTCAAGCTTGTTATTATGAGGATAATAATAAGCAGGAACACCTGGTTTTTTAACATACTTGTAGGAAAAGAAAAATAAAAGTGCATTTGTAAAGAAAAACACAATAATAATGATCACGAAATTTAAATTAAGTAACCAATCTGTCTCCTTTCCTTCAACACTTGCCGCATCACCTCTACCTGTCCAACCATATTCCAACATTAGATATATGAATCCAAAAAATTGGAAAAACATGAATAAAAGTAAAAGCAACGCATTGAAATTATTATCCTTGCTATTGAATTCATGTTCATTCTTTCCACGCAATTTCGAAGAGAGTTCATAAACCCTAACTAATTGAGCAACAGCAATCGCCGCGAAAATGACAACTAATAATATAATAAATTTGTTTTCCATTGTTCTAGCTTATTTCTTATAATTAAATTTCATGATGAACGCTTTCATCCAAAAATGGATGGTTAACTGGCATAAGTGGTGCCTTTGACAAATTATTTAATAAAATTCGTATAAACAATCCAGCACACAAAATCAAAAGGCCTATTTCAAGAAATCCTATTTTGGCATTTGCCCCTAACGAACCTGCTGAAATCATTAAATAAACATCTAACCAATGGCCAATTAAAATAACTATTCCTACAAAAGTTAAAACACCATAATTACGTTTAGCATCTCTAGACATTAATATTAACATAGGAAATGCAAAGTTTATTAAGAACATCGAAAAGTATAACACCTTGAAGTTTTCAATTCTCATTAAGTAATAGGTAACCTCTTCGCCAATGTTAGCATACCATATCAACATAAATTGAGAAAAGAATAAATAAGACCACAAGAAAGAAGTTGCAAATGTCCATTTTCCAATATCATGAATATGAGAATCATTTACTCTTTCCAAGAAACCTAATTTTTTCAAGTAAATGGTAGTCAGAACGATTACTGTCATTGCTGAACACCACATTCCAGCAAAAGTATACCATCCAAATAGTGTTGAGAACCAGTGAACGTCAATTGACATAATCCAATCCCATGCTGAAGTTGAACTAAATACAGCAAAAAACACTAAAAATGTAGCTCCTTTACGGTAATTTATAAAGTGAAGTTCTGTACCTCCTATTCGATCTTCTTCCAATGATCTCTTTCTGAAACCATTCCAGAAAATAAAATATGTAAATAAATATACCGCTGTTCGAACCCAAAAGAAAATTTTATTTAAATAAGGACTTTTTCCATCTATAATAGCATCGTAGTGATGTGAAGCTGGGTTTGTTGTTTCAGGATCCATCCATGTATAAATGTGTGCTCCATCCATAACAGTTATCACAAGAAGAATTACAGCCAATAGACCCATTCCGTATGGAAGAAATCCAGCAACTCCTTCAATAACTCTTTTCACAGACGCATACCAACCTGTTTCTGTAGCATATTGAAGCGTAAGAAAAAATAACGCTCCTAAAGCAATTGCAAAAAAGAAAAAAGCATTGATTAATCCATTTGTTAGAAGCCTTGTCGCAAAGTGATGATCATCCATTCCCGTAGCTATTCCAATTATAGCCAAAGCTGACCCTAGGATGATTAGTGAAAGCGTAATCTTCTTTGCTTTATTTGGTGTACTAAATTCCATACTCATCGGTTATTTTTTTTCAGTTTTTGTTGTTTTAACAGCAGTTGAATCTGAACCAGCATTGGATCCTACAACTTTTCCATCTTTAACTGTTCCATAGTCCTTGTTCTGTAATTTTCTTACATAATGAACAAGGGTCCAAATTTCTTTTTTGTCGAGCATAGAACCGTGAGCTCCCATTGACCCTTTTCCATAATATATGGAATAAAAAATCTGCCCATTAGAAAGAGTGGATCTATCTGCATAATTAGGAACTCCATTATATGCTTGACTAACAACCATAGGTCCGTTTCCATCTCCTTTTTCACCATGACAGTGCATACATTTAGAAGAATAAATTTCTTTCCCTTCTTTCAATATTTTTTCAGCATTTTGTGGTGTGAGCACCAGTGGATTTTGAGTATCCTCTTTCGCTAATTCATATTCATTTTGGCTGGAGAATTTAAAATCTCTTAGTCCATGAGTAATCCAAAATTCAGAACTTGGATTTCTGAAGTAAGGCAACATTAAAGCAACCTCTTCTGAATTCGTTCCATAATATGGAATGGTACCTAGAGGTGGTGTCATAGCCGATAATCTTGTTTTCAAGCCACTTTTTTCACGACCTCTTATTTCGGCATAATCTACATAAGGCTCAATTGCTGGAGAACGATACATATCAGGCATGTATTCTAATCCTGCACTATCGCTATCAGCTACACATCCGGTAAATGTAAACGCAGATAGTACTACTGTTGCTAAACCGATTATTTGTATAAAATTTATTTTCATTTCTTATTACCTTTTTCGGGTTATAATATTAACATTCCTTTTCTTCAAGTGCTTCGATTCCTGTTTCTTTCAACAAAGATTGTATATCCTCCGAAGAATGGTTGTGATTTTCTGACAATCTAATTTCCATTACAAATCTATCATCTGTAGTTGTAGGATAAGGATTTTGAGCAGGCATACCCGGCAATGTTTTATTTCTAAGCAAATAGGTAATTGCCATTCCGTGAGCTGCACACAAGACAGTAAACTCAAACGTAATTGGAATAAAAGCTAATATATTCTCAAGGTAAGAGAAATTAGGTTTACCCCCAATATTCATAGGCCAATCCACAACCATGAAGTAACGCATTCCAATTGTCGCTAATGTAAGACCTGTTAATCCATAAATAAAAGCCATTATCCCCAATCTTGTATTCTTTACACCAATAATTGGATCAATTCCGTGTATAGGAAATGGAGAAAACACCTCATTAATCTTAATTCCTTTGGAAACTAATTTTTTAGCCCCATCTTTTAAGACTTCCTCGTCTGTGTAAGTTGCAAATATTACTTTATCTGACATTTCAGTACTTTTTTCAATTATTAATGTGCGTGATGAGTATCCGGCGCGTTTTTATAAGATTCACCTGATGACTTCAAAATTGTTTTTACCTCATTTAATGCTAAAACCGGGAAGTACCTAGCAAACAATAAAAAGAAAACAAAGAATAAACCTATTGTTCCAACATAAACACCAATATCAATATGACTTGGGTAATGCATACTCCACGCTGCTGGAATATAATCGCGATGTAAAGAGGTTACAATAATTACATAACGTTCGAACCACATACCAATATTCACTACAATAGATATAAAGAAAGTAAATAGAAGGCTTCTTCTTAATTTCTTGAACCACATTAACTGAGGAGATATAACGTTGCAAGTCATCATTGACCAATATGCCCACCAATATGGACCAGTTGCTCTGTTGATAAAGGCATACGATTCATATTCAACACCAGAATACCAAGAGATAAATAACTCTGTGATGTATGCTGTACCTACAATTGATCCAGTAACCATGATTACAATATTCATATACTCAACATGCTTTGTATGAATATATGCTTCTAAGCCCATCGCTTTTCTCATGATTAACAATAACGTTTGTACCATGGCAAAACCTGAGAATACTGCCCCTGCAACGAAATAAGGAGGGAAAATAGTAGTATGCCATCCAGGAATTACCGAAGTAGCAAAGTCAAAAGATACGATTGAGTGAACAGAGAATACAAGTGGTGTTGCTAAACCGGCAAGAACTAATGAAACTAATTCAAAACGGTTCCAATGCTTCGCTCTTCCTGACCATCCAAATGATAGTATCGAATACATTCTTTTTGCAATAGGTTTTTTAGCTCTGTCGCGAATGGTGGCAAAATCAGGAATTAAACCGATATACCAAAACACTAAAGAAACAGATAAATACGTCGAAATCGCAAAAACGTCCCAAAGTAGTGGCGAATTAAAATTTACCCACAAGGAACCAAATTGATTTGGTAACGGGAGCGTCCAGTAACCAACCCACAGTCGTCCCATGTGAATCAATGGAAACATACCTGCCATAAATACAGCGAAAATAGTCATCGCCTCAGCCGAACGGTTAATCGCCATTCTCCATTTTTGTCTAAACAATAATAGTACGGCTGAAATTAACGTTCCTGCGTGACCAATACCTACCCACCATACGAAATTGGTGATATCCCATGCCCAACCAATCGTTTTATTCAATCCCCATACACCAATACCCGTTCCTAACAAGTACATGATACATCCAACGCCATAGGTTCCAATAATTAAGGCAATTCCAAAAAGAATATACCACATTCTAGGAGCCTTATCCTCAATTGGACGACAAACATCTTCTGTAACATCATGATACGTCTTATGACCTAAAATGAGGGGTTCTCTTATTGCTGCTTCTTTATGCATTTCTTACAGTTTTATCAATTAATGATGTCCTTTTTTTGATTCACTTTTATGATCTCCGTGACCAGAACCATGTCCGCTAGACTTTTGCAGTTTCGCTAGTAAATCGTTTTTTTCATTTCTTACTTTAACTTTATACCAAACGTTCGGTTTAACTCCTACTTCTTCAAGTGCTTGATATGCGCGATTATCAGTAGAACTTTTTCTTACAGTTGATTTAACATCATTCCAGTCACCCACGATAATAGCATTAGTCGGACAAGCGTCAGCACATGCAGATGAAAATTCTCCATCTTTAACTGGTCTACCATCTTTCTTAGCAACTAATTTAGTTGCTTGAATTCGTTGTACACAGAATGAACATTTCTCCATTACACCTCTAGTTCGAACTGTAACATCTGGATTAAGTACCATTCTTCCTAAATCATCCTGAGCAGGATTAAATTCAGTAAATTTCTTGTAAGAAGGGTAATTAAACCAGTTAAATCTTCTTACTTTATATGGACAGTTGTTTGCACAATATCTTGTACCAATACATCTGTTATATGCCATTTGATTAAGTCCTTCATTACTGTGTGTCGTAGCAGCAACAGGACAAACTGTTTCACAAGGTGCGTGGTTACAATGGTGACACATCATTGGCATATGAACAACCTTAGGATTTAACGCTGCAATTTCTGCTTTATCGAAACTAAATGTATCGTCATCCTTACGGGTACCAACAGCAGCTTCCTCATCAGAGGCAAAATATCTGTCAATACGTAACCAATGCATTTCCCGACCACGTCTAACCTCATCCTTACCAACAACTGGTACATTATTTTCAGCTTGACAAGCAATCAAACAAGATCCACAACCAATACATGAAGATAAATCAACTGTCATTCCCCATCTATGCCCAATGTGCTCTACAGGATGTTTATCCCATAAATCGAATTCACTAACAGGTCTCTCGACGTGGTTTCCATGCTCGTCTAATTTTTGAAGCATGTGAGCCGGGTTATAAGCCTCTTTATCTTTTGATTTGTATATGTCTAGTGTTGTTTCACGGACAATTGAATAACGCCCCATCACCGTATGGTGAATTTGCGTAGCAGCAATACTGTATGTTTCACCTGTGGATTCAATTTTCCCGATGTTTGAATACTCCATTAATCCATTTGCAACAGAAACAAAAGTAAATACATTTGATCCAATAGCTTTTGGATTACCTTTATCATCTATAACGTGACCGCCGTATTCTTTCGTTTGGAAAGCCGCTTTTCCGATATTCTCTCCATTTCCTCCTCGACCATAACCCAAGGCAACACCAACTGTTCCAGGTGCTTGACCCGGTAATGGATAAACAGGTAAAGTAACAGTAGATCCATTAACTGTTAATTTAGCTAATGATAAACCATTTTCCTGATCGTAGGTTTTAACAAATTTATACGAATCCATTTCTGAAGGATTCATAGTTATATAATTATCCCAAGTTACTTTTGTAACTGCATCTGGTAACTCTTGTAACCAAGGATTCGCTGCTTGGTTTCCAGTGCCAATTGCATTTTTTTGGTATAAAACTACCTCTAAACCACTTCCTTTTGTAACAGCAGGAATTGCAACCTCCTTATACGAGGAAGCTGTTGATGTTGTATTTTCTTTTTTTACTTCATCTATCTTTTCTTCTTTATTTGGATTTTCCGCCGCTTCTTCTTTTGTGGAAGTAACAGCAGAAGCTGAACCATCAATACAGCTATTGTGAACAGCCATATTCCAACTCGTACCAAAATCAGCATCTTCTGCTTTGATCAGAGATTCTTTCCAATTTGTTTGAATATAATCAAAAGCTAACGTAGAATTTTTTCCTCCTCGCTTGCCTGAACCAGACCAAACAATTAAATTTTCAAGTAAGGACGCTGTATCAAATAACGGTCTAATCGTTGGTTGAGCTAACGCATAATGTCCACCAACCGGATTGTAATCAGCCCAAACCTCCAATGCGTGACTTTCAGCACACACAATTTTACACTTAGATGCTGTTTCATCTAAATGAGTTGAAATACAAATGGTATTTTTAATTTTAGACAATCCTTCTCCAAATTGTTTCCCATTTGGTAATGAATAAACAGGATTGGAACCAGCTATTATTAATGTGTCAATACCTTGACCTGAAATTACATTTTTTACTAAAGAAGAAACCTTAGTGTCGTCGCCGTTAAATAAATTAACTGGTTTGGATAAATCAATAGTTACTCCATATGAACCAACTAAATTATTTAGTTTATTCGCTAATAATTGAATTGATTTATTATTGGATCCTGCGACAACTAGAGATTCTCCACGACTTGCCTTCAATGCTGAAATTGCTTCATCAGCAACAGATTGTGCTTGTTTCGACAACGTTGTAGATTGAGAGACGCTTCCCCCAAATGCTTTAATCATGTAGGCAAGAACATTCGCTTCTTCAGATGGTTTAATCATACCTCTGTAATCAGCATTTGTTCCAGATATTGACATTACTGACTCAAACTGAAAGTGCTTTGACATCCATGAATTGTCAGGATTTCTACTTGCACCGTATTGAGTTTGATAAACATTTGACAACAACCAAGTCCCAAGAAAATCAGCACCTACGGAAACTATAGTCTTAGCTTTCCCAAAGTCATAAGAAGGGATAATCGCTTGACCAAAATTATCTTGATTAGCTAATCGAATTGCTTTGTACGATACTGCGTCATATTGTACGTGTTCAAATTTTCCTTCGCCCAATTTAGATGACAGAGCAGATATTGCCTTTTGAACTGACGGACTAATAATCGTTCCTGTTAGTAAAACTGTTTTAGCAGAGGAAGTCAAAGCTTTCGATACTTCTGAATCTAAAGTTGACCAAGTAGAAGCAGCTTTTGAAATTTGAGGCTTTTGAAGTCTTGACCCGTCATATAGGCCTAATACGGATGCTATAATTTGAGGATTAGTACCTCCTTTAGTTACACCGAAATCTTTGTTACCTTTTATATAAATAGGACGACCCTCCCTCGTTTTTACTAAAATGCTAGCGTATGAATTTCCATCATAATACGTAGATGCGTACCACGTTGGCATACCAGGAGTTACATTTTCAGGTTTGTTGACATAAGGTACGGCTTTTGTTACCGGGGCCTCACAAGCAGCAACTGTTGCGGCAGCAACCGAAAATCCTAAAAACTTAAGAAAATCTCTTCTCGCTGTAGATTTTTCAGCCAATTTGTCATCAGAAAGAAACTCTTCTACCGACATTTCAGTAGGAAATTCTTGTTCTTTAGATTTTAAGAACTCTGGTGTTTCTTTCAGTTCTTCTAATCCTTTCCAATATTTTCGTGTCATCTTCATTCTATATTTACAGGAACGCTGTTTCTAATTTTAATAATGGCATTTTGCACACTCCCAACCTCCAAGCTCACTAACAGTAACTTTGTTGTCTTTTAAGTACTTCTTGTATAAAGATTTATCATTATTCAATAATCTTCTATGAATCTCATTATAGTAACCATCTTTCTTATCAGATAACGGGCCCTTAGAAATTTCTTTTTTGTCGTGACATTCAATACACCATCCCATTGTTAATGTAGCCTTGGTTAATTTGATGTTCCCTTCAACTTTGTTTAATTCAGAAACTGGCTGAACCTTGGCTGTTTCTTTCAATTTTGCCATGTCACCGTGACACTGCTTACAATCAATACCACCTACTACAACGTGTTGAGAGTGATTAAAATAAACGTGATCCGGTAAAACATGTACTTTATTCCAAACAATTGGTTTTGGTGTATTTTTATATTCTCCATTTACATAGCCAGCAGCAGCATAGATTTTATCTATTTCACCCTTAAATGGTTTTCCTTCTCCATTAATTTGTTTGTGACAATTCATACAAACATTCACCGATGGAATTCCTGCTGATTTTGATTTTGTAACTGAACTATGGCAGTATTTACAATCAATTCCATTCACTCCTGCGTGAACACTGTGTGGAAATTTAATCGGTTGAGAAGGCTGGTAAGCTTCAGTAACACCTATTCTACCTAATCCCTGTATGGACATAACTACAATTGAAATCACAACGACTAGTGTTGCAAGACCTACGTGTAATCTATACTTCCAAGCCACTGCTTTGAATTCAGATAAATATGTTTCGTGTTCCTTAACAGGTTTTCCTTCGCTTTCTCTTACGGCATTATTTAATTGTCTTCTTACTCCACCAACCGCTAAAATTACTGTAATGAATATTACTCCGAGTAATACCCAAGTCCACACACTACCATCTGATTTATCAGAAGACTCATCAGTAGCAGCACCATTCTGCGATTTGTCGGCTGGCCCTGCAGCACTTGGTTCAGGTTGAGCATCTACATAATCCAAAATCCCATCTATCTCCTCTTTTTTCAGTTCAGGAAAAGCAGACATGGCAGTGGGTTTAACCGCAGAAACTTGTGCTGCATAAGGATCAGCAGCAGCAGCATTTTGCCAATTGTTTACCCATGTGTAAATAGAACCTTCTTTTGCTCCACCAGCTGCCCACTTGTCTCTAGCTTTAAATAATTTAGGGCCTGTTCCATCTTTGTGTGGCTGATGACAACTGGCACATTTCGCTTTAAACAAACCAGCTCCATCAACTTTTGCTTTCGCACCAGCAGCATCTTGAGCATTTGATACGAAAGAAACTAGGGTAATCATTGCCAATGCAACAAAACCGTTTCTCCAATAATTTAAACTTCTAAGCATCTGATTTATAGATAATTTCTCCAATTTCAACTTATTTACTACTGCAAAATGATTGTAATATACATTATACAGCGATGGCAAAATTATAAGATTGTTCTAATTTTATGACAATTTTATGACAATTTTCATCTTTTTTGCGGCAATTTAAAATCATTCTAAATAAGAAAATAAAATTAGTAATTAGAAATGCAATGATTTAGAATATTTTATTAATATCTTTGTGTAAAATTTGCTTCGGTATGTTTAAAAGCTTAATTCTATTATTTTTAATTTTCACTATCAATAGTGCCTTCGGTCAAACAAAAGTGATTGCTGATGGTCGAATTCTTGGTTTAGTTGGCGGTAAATCGGGTGGTTCATACATGGGGTTTCGTTTGCATGTTTCTTTTGACTCAGAAAAAACAGTAATTGATAACCAGCGAAAAAGTTTTATCTCTCAGTTTCCAGGAATAGATACTTACGTGACGTATAGAACTCCGTATTTCTATTTTGATGCAGGCGATTTTAGAACGAAAGCTGAAGCAGATGAAATTCACAAAAAATTAATTAAAAAGTTTCCATTATCTACGGTTGTTAAGCAAGCTATTAATTTACCTCGAATTGATTAAATTCAACATGAAGACACCAATCTAATCAAATGTCGCATAAGAAAAAAAAATCTCCTTTAACACACTCTACTTCTGTTTCCTCCTCAATTCCTTACGACAAATTACTTGTAAAGCTCTTTTCAAATCACAAATCAAAGTCACTTTCTCATAAGCAGATTTGTAGCTTATTGAAAATTAAAGAGGGTGCTCAGCGCAAACTTGTTTTTGACAAATTAATTGAACTTACTCGAAAAGGAATAATCAAACGTATTGGTCATTCTGAATTTAGTTCAACTAAGGAAGAAAACCTAATATACGGTTCGTTAAGTATTGTAAATAGTGGTGTTGGATTTGTCTCCGTATCTGGTGAAGGAAAAGATATTTTCATTTCTCCAAACAACATGGGTAATGCAATGGATGGAGATCAAGTAGAAGTTCGGATTTTAAAATCTGGAGGCAAACGAATTGAAGGTGAAATCACGCAAGTCCTTGCTCGAGAAAGAACTCATATTGTTGGTAGAATTCGTTTCAACACAAAACAACCACGACTTATCCCTGATAATCCAAAATTAGGTGCAGAGATTCTACTTGATGAGGAATTCTTACACGGGGCTCAACATGGAGATCGTGTAATTGCAAAAATTGTGGGGTGGCCCGCTCAGGGGAAATTATGGGGCGAGGTGGTTGAAACACTTTCGGGATTAACCGATCATGACTCTGAAATGCTATCAATATTGTGTTACAATGGGATTCCATTTGAATTTCCGCAAGAAGTAATAGATGAAGCACAAAATATTGATACTGAAATAAAAGAGATTGAAGTAAAAAATCGGCGCGACTTCAAGGATATTCTAACCTTTACAATTGACCCCATAGACGCGAAAGACTTTGATGACGCCTTATCTTTTCAAGCCTTGGAAAATGGGAATATAGAAGTTGGAATACACATAGCAGATGTTGGTCATTACGTTAGGCCGGGCAGTGCATTAGACAAGGAGGCACAAAAAAGAGGAAATTCGGTTTACCTTGCTGATAGAGTGATTCCTATGCTTCCCGAACAACTTTCAAATATTGCTTGTTCGTTGAGACCAAACGAGGATAAATATTGTTTTTCCGTTGTCTTGGAGTTTGATAAATCTAATGACATTATTAATGAATGGTTTGGAAAAACAAGAATTCATTCAGACCACAGATTCACCTATGAAGAAGCACAGGAAATAATTGAAAACAAGGAAGGAAAGTATTGTCAGGAAATATTGACCTTGGACACAATAGCCAAATATTACCGATCAAAACGACTCACTAAAGGAGCTCTAGATATTGAATCTGAAGAGATTCGTTTTAGATTTGATAAAAGTGGTGAGCCTAGTGAAGTAATGATAAAACGTTCCAAGGATGCACACAAATTAATTGAAGAGTTTATGTTGCTGGCCAATAAAAAAGTGGCTGAGCATATTGGGAAACCTCGAAAAAACCATGTTGTTCCCTCATCTGTATATCGAATCCACGATTTACCAGACCCGGCAAAAATTGATCAATTGAAAGTTTTTCTCGACAAATTTGGACTAACCCTGAACTCCTTTGAGCCAAAGCACATAGCTAAAAACTTGAATGCTTTATTTGATAAAATTAAGGGAAATGCAGAAGCCGGATTTATTCAATCATTGGCGATACGAACAATGGCAAAAGCTGCCTATGATACGGAAAACATTGGTCACTATGGTTTATCCTTTGAGTATTACAGTCATTTCACCTCGCCGATTAGAAGGTATGCTGATTTATTGATTCATAGAATTTTACAAGAGGAATTGACATCAAAAAAACATTCCATTTCTGGTGAAAAATTACAAGATGTCTGCAAGCACATTTCCAAAATGGAGCGAAAAGCATCTGACTCGGAAAGAGAATCGGCTAAATACTTTCAAACCTTATTCGTTGCCGAACACATTGGAGAAACTTTCACGGGTGTTGTAACAGGAATTGCAGATCATGGTTTGTTTGTACGCATGAATGACAACCTTTGCGAAGGAATGGTGCCTATTCAAGAAATTCCTGGTGATCGTTTTTATTTTGACCAAAACACTTTTAGAATTGTTGGGTCTAGAACGAAAAAAGAATTTAATTTTGGAGACTCAGTAACAGTAAGAATTGTAGACGTTAAACCTAAAAAACGTCAAATTGATTTGGAACTTTTATAGAATCTAAATATATGTTCGGAAAAAGAAAAAAAGAAGTTCAAATTCAGGATCAGGAATTTAAAATTCTTCCTACGCTTATTCGAGACTACCCAGCAAAAGTAGTTTTGGCGTGGGCAAAATCTGTAGATGGTGAAAGTCAATTTACCGCATGGCTTACTGAAAATGGCTTTCCCGAATTAGCGATGGCAACTTATGCTATTTATTTAAAAGATGAGGCGCGTTCATGGTTAATGCAAAATGGATTTCCTCACTTAATGGCAATGATAAACGCTGCAGAGGGCAATAAAAAAGCACAGGCATGGCTAATAACCAATAATTTGGAAATGTATTTTCACTTGGCTATGGCAGTAGAAGATGAAAAGTTGAGTTGGAAATGGATAAAAGTAAATTGTGGGGTAGAAATATTTGTACTTGCTAAGTCCATCAAAAAAATAAAGGATCAAATCGAAGAAAACCACAACGATATTCATTCTTTCGGAAAAGATTACTAAATCTGAAACATAATCTTACGCAAATCGTTCTATTCTAAGTATTTTTTCGTAATTTACTACTTGAAACAACATTTTATGTTTTTCATCGTCTAATGAATGTAATGAAAAGCCTTAGATTGCTAATAAGTCTTATATTGATAATGAATTTATTTCATTACAAGGGGCAGTTGGTTACTAGCGTTTCTATGTCTCCATTAAATCTTGTACAAAATGTACTTTTGGGGCCGGGGGTTACAGTTTCCAACATTACGTTTAATGGAAGCGCATCATCTATTGGTTCTTTTAGTGCAACAGGCACGAATCTCGGAATAACAAATGGAATTGTAATGACAACCGGCACAGTACTTAATACGGGAGCTGGTCCTCAAGGTCCAAATAATCAACCGGGAGCTGGAGTCGATAATAATGCGGGTGGATCTGCACTTCTCACTAACCTAATTAATGGAACCCAAACCTATAACGCGGCCATTTTGGAGTTTGATTTCATTCCCTATTCAGACACTGTCCGTTTTAAGTATGTTTTTGGTTCTGATGAATATCCGGAATTTGCCCCACCTAATAGTTCTGGATTTAATGATGTCTTTGGTTTTTTTATTTCGGGTCCGGGAATTACGGGAATGCAAAACATTGCAAAACTGCCTAGTAATGGAAGCATCGTGTCCATTAATAATGTAAATGCAATAACAAATTCATCTTTTTACAATTTTAACGGTGATGGAAATAGCCCTCCCTATAACTCAAATCCGTTTTACATCCAATACGATGGTTTTACCGATGTATTAGAAGCTATTTCAAGGGTTGAATGCGGCGAAACCTATCATTTGGTTCTTGCTGTTGCGGATGTTGGAGACGGACAATGGGATTCTGGAATATTTTTAGAAGCAAATAGTCTCTCTTCACAAACTCCTATTGTTATTGATTACACAATTTCTGACACCTTATTTGGATCACCTTCAGTTATGGCTGAGGGTTGTGTTTCTGGATCGGTAACTTTATCCAGAGAGGATAACTTGAATACATCTTTAACTATTCCAATCCAAATTAGTGGAACAGCGACTAACAACATAGATTTTTCAGGAGTACCAGCGAGTGTTACCTTTTCACCAGGTGATTCAGTTATTTCATTTGATATTACAACCATCGCTGATGCTTTAGGTGAAAGTCAAGAAACCATTATTCTGTCATTTTTAATGACCGACCCTTGTGGAAATGTAACCCCTTTTACAATAAACTTGTCGATACAAGATGTTCAACCAATTTCAGTTTCAATCAACAATCCGGTTGTTCCTTGCCCTGGAGATAATATAGTTTTAACAGCTACAGTAAGTGGTGGCCTAACCCCGTATAATTATCTTTGGAGTACAGGACAAACAACAAATTCTATTAGTTTATCGCCCTCCACAACAGGCGCCTATTCTGTTACTGTTACGGGTGAATGCGCAGCTAATCCAGCAAGTGATACAGTAATTGTTAGTGTTCCTGTTTTTCAACCACTACAAATTAGTGTTTCGGATGACATCACTTCCATTTGCCCTTACATAACAGAAACTCTAGGGGTTGATGTAACTGGGGGCTCTGGAATGTATACCTACAATTGGATAAGTGCCGGAAACTCAATAGGAAATTCTGATTCAATAAATGTCACGCCATCCTCTTCTTCGATATATATTGTTACTGTTTCAGACAATTGTGGGGCTCAACTTATTGACACAATAACTTATACAATAACGAGTCCTCCGCTAGAGACGATTCTTTCTGAATTTCCTGAAATTTGTCCTGGAGATAGCGCATATGTTTCTGTAAGTGCATCAGGAGGCTTCGGTAACTACTATTACTTTTGGCCAAGTACTGGTGATACCGTTTCGGGGATTTGGGTCAATCCTTCACAAACAACATCTTATCTCGTTGAAGTTTCAGATGACTGTCAATCATTCAGTATACCTGCAATTTCACAAGTTATCGTGGTTAAGCCAAATGCTGATTTCTCTTATCTAAGTACAAATTTAACTGAAGGATTGCCTATATCAATCCAAAATTTAACTACGAATGGTTTTGTTTACGATTGGTTTTTCAGCAATGGAGGCACGTCCACTTTAATGCACCCAACTCATGTATTTGATTCATCAGGATTATACTACGTTACCTTAATTGCTGAGGACGCCAAGGGATGCATTGACAGTATTACTAAACCTATTTTTATTGAAAAAGAGTTCTACATTTACATTCCTAATACGTTTATTCCTGATAATGACCGCTATAATGAATATTTCTCAGGAAGTTTTATTGGAGTTAAATCTGTCGAAATATATGTGTTCAATCGTTGGGGAGAACAAATTTATGAATCAAAAGACATAGGTTTTAGGTGGGATGGAACATACAAAGGAAGAAATGTACCCGAGGGAACATATACGTGGTTGTTGAAATATAAAAAGGATAGTGGAAATACAGAGGTTTTAACCGGCCACATAAATGTTCTGAGGTAAAGCTCAATTAAATGCAGTGCGATTTTATTATTGATATCGGAAATTCATATTTTAAGGTGGCAGCCTTGCAAAATAACGAAATTCTTCAAACCACTAGATTTGATAAAAAAGACTTTCCAGAATTAATTGAACGCGTTAAACACAAAAATGTAATTATATCTAATGTTGCCCAAATTGAATTCCTAGAGCTATTTCAAGAGAATTGCAACCTTATTTTTTCATTGAATTGTCAGATCAATTTTCCGTTTGATTCAGAATATAAAACGATGGCAACTTGGGGTATGGATAGAGCTTGCAATATCGCTGCTGCACGTCATAAATTTCCAAATAATAATGTTCTAGTTATTGATATTGGTACTTGTATAAAATTTGATTTTATTCAGAATACTAACACATACTTAGGTGGATCTATAAGTCCCGGGATCCGCTTAAGGTTTGAGTCCTTGGCGACTAGTACCGCTAATTTGCCTCTTTTGCAACCTAACCTGGCATTTAATTTAATCGGAAAATCAACAAATGAAAGTATTCTAAATGGAGTATTACATGGATGTTATTCTGAAATACTGGGTTTTATTAATCAATACGAAGCTAAATTTGATGATTTAAAGATAATTATCACAGGAGGTGACGCTTTTTATTTTGATTTCAAGGAGAAAAGTAACATCTTTGCTGACGAAAATTTGACCTTGATAGGTCTTCATCAATTGTATCTGTTCAATGTGGCGTAAGTTAATAGTCGTTTTTTTGGTTTTAGCTGGAGTACAAAATATATTTGGACAAGTGCTAACTACCTCGCCACTATCGTATTATGGAATTGGAGAAACATCCAAAGAAAGTAATCCAATTTTTCAATCTCTGGGATTTTCTGGTATTGCCATTGCGGATTCCAGTCTTATTAATTACAATAATCCTGCTACTTACTCAGCCTTTGGGTCGGGTTACACGTTATTATCCACAGGAATACACGGAAGGATTTCGGGATTTTCAGAAAATAATGACCAAACAATCAAAGGATACAGTAATTTGAATCATCTTATTATTGGAATGAAATTATCAAAATATGTAAGTACATCCTTTGGTCTTCGTCCATATTCATTTCGTGGATATAAATTCAATAATACGCTTTTCACTGGAACAGATTCTATAAATAATGAATACAGGGGAATGGGAACCTCACAAGTTGTTTTCTTGGGTCTTGGAATGAAATTACTTAATTTAAAATCTACAAAATTATCAATTGGTTCAAATGTGGGTTATTTATTTGGTTCTTTGTCAAATGATCGGGTGAGTAGATTAATATTTTCAAATTCGTTGGCAGGTGGTATTGAGAAAAGAAGAACTTCATTATCCTCTTTATATTATGATCTTGGAATTCAATTTAGTCAGAAAATCACTAAAAATCATTTGATTGATCTTGGAGCTTCTTATGAACCAAGACAGAATCTAAAATCTAACTATTCAGACGGCTTATTCTATTCAACAAATGTGTTTAATGAAAGACTCTTTGATACTATTTCTTTTCAACAAGAAACGGGATCTATTACAATGCCCAATAATTTAACTGTTGGTTTTGTTTACACGTTCAATTATAACAATGTGATAAAAAACAATAGAAAATTAAATTCACAAATAAAATTAAGCTCGAGCTATTCTCGAAAAGATTATTCTGGCTACAAAGAAAACTTTGGAAGCTTATCCTCGGTTAATTATTTAGGTCTTAATGAGCGCATAGGTGTTGGTGTGCAATGGATTCCAGAAAGAAATTATTTTGAAAACAATGCACTTACAAAATTTTACCAACGCATGTATTATCGAGCAGGTTTTTTATCCGAAAAAACGAGTTTTTTAAATTCTTCTGACGACATACAGCATTTTGGCATTACCTTTGGGATAGGCATTCCGATCTTTGCTCAACAATCACTTTCATCGGTGAATTTTGGAGTGAATTTGGGCAGGATTCAAAAAAATGTTGAAAATGCTTTGAGCGAAAATTATGCAGCAATCAATTTTGGTATAATTTTGTCTCCATCTATTTTTGACAAGTGGTTTAGAAAAAGAAAATTAGATTAAATTAAGAAACATGAAACGTATTTTATTTTTTGGTTTTGTTCTTACAGCAATGAATGTTTTTGGTCAAACATCAGAGTGCCTTTCCAGTGGAGCAGGTAAAAAACCAATTTATGACGCTCAAAAAGCCAAAAAAGCGGCAATGACAATGGACTCTGTAAGCGATACCAAAGGTGCCATTTCAGAATATAAAAGAGAACTTGATTTTAGATTAAAGGCTGAAAGGGCTTGTCCTGATTTTGACTTAAAAAATTACCGTCAAATTCAACGTGTTATTAATGATTTAATGAAAAGAGATACATCAAATGTTAAATCCTATTATGACACATTGAATGCCATGTTAGAGCGAATGGATGCCAAATCAATTAATGATGTTAAATTAAATATTCGAGCAGCTAATTATTTAAAAGGAACAAATCCTAATCGTGATAAGGCTGATCTGTTTTATCAAAAAGCCTTGAATGAAACGGGAGCTAAACTGGAAGATGAATTAATTCAAAATTACTATTTGAACATATATAACATCTACAATAATGCTCCAGAAATAGGTAAATCAGCCTTGAAAGAAAGAATGATTTCTGAATACTTTGTGCTTTCAAAACTTTGCGTTGACAAACAATTGAAAGAGGAGACTCAAGCATATTTAACAAATACGTTGAATTTAATTTTAAAATCTTGCGAGGATATCTTACCTGAAATTTCAGTTTATTTAAAGAAACTACCGTCAAATAAAGATCAAAAATTAATTACGGTAAATAATTTAATTAATATACTTGAGGACAAAGATTGTACTTCTTCTGATGAATATGTGATTTTGATTGATACCTTATTGAAAATAGATCGTTCATACAAATCCCTTTTGGTTAAAGCAAAATTGTTAACATTCAAAGGAAATACTGCAGACGCAATGAATTTATTCAAGGAGGCTCGTGGTATGGCGAAAAATGATGAAGAGAAAAAGATAATTGAAGATGAAATTACAAAAGTGCAAGAGAGAATTGCGGCACAAGAATACAATAAAGTGCTTAATCTATTCAATGGTGGAAACTATAAATCTGCTTACAATGCAGCAATGGGAATATCTGGAAAGTACAGAGGAGAAGCTTTAAAAATTGCAGGACAATGTGTTGGGCAATTAGCTAACGGCTGTGGATCTTCAACTTTTGAAAGAAAATGTAATTACTATCACGCAGTAAATTTACTTTCACAAGCACAAAGCGCTGGAGCTAATGTAGGAGGGTTAATAGGTTCCTATCGAGCTCAGTGTCCTACAGCTGATGAAAAGTTTGACGCCGGAAACCCAAGTTCTCAATCATTAAGTTGTTGGGGTGTTACAGTTTCAGTTAAATAAGACTTTTCTATTATCATTTATTTTAATTGGAGGGCTTTTTTCTTCATGCGTCAATGACCTTGAAGAAATACAAAAGGTAACTTATGATGAAAAAGCGCCAAATGAGGTTATTCAAGATTTAGATGTAATTTATCTCGATTCTGGATTAGCTAAAATTCAAGTTATTTCAAAAATTACGGAAATCCAACGTACGCCTGAGTCAATAACTAAACTAAAGGATAAAGTCCTAGTTAATTTCTATTCAAACAAAGGAGAAATAGTTTCAACATTAACTGCCATGTACGGCGAAATAAATTTTACGAGGGGAGAAATGTTTGTTCAGGATTCCGTCAAGTTGTATAATGTCAAAAAGAAACAATCACTTGAAACTGAACGCTTGCAATGGAGAAAAAAAGACAGTTTAATTTATACAAATGACAAAGTAACCGTTCGAACTCCTGAGGCGATTCTTTATGGAACAGGAATTAAAACAAAACAAGACTTCAGTTATTATCAATTTCTAAAGCCTAAGGGCAAGATAGATCTGAAAAAGGCCAATATTAAAGTTGAAGATTAAAGCTTCAATGAAAGACGTAATAATGGGTTTTATTACCCACTATGAATTTCAATTTTTCAATCAAATTTGGGTTAATATTTTATATGAACGAATCCGTGTAAATTTACGTCTTCACCTCCTAAAAACTTAGCTTTAATTTTGTAGAAATACACCCCCTCCTCAACTAAAGTACCCCCTTGAGTTCTCCCATCCCAAAAACCAGCAGGATCCGAATATTCATAAACTAGATTTCCCCATCTATTTGTAATTACACAGTTGTAAGATTCCAATCCACTATAATTTACAAAGAAAGTATTATTGCCTGCTTGTGATGATAAGACAACAATATTAGGTGCCTCTATTTCACAAATTTTATTTTCAATAGTAGCAGTATCTGAAACTGTTGAGCAATAGTTAGATAAATAAGCAATATAATTTCCTGGTTGACTTACAATTCGAATTGAGTCTGTACTGCCATCATCCCATATTAATGAATTTACTGGGTTATACCCAGCTTGCAAGGGTCCAGAGTTCACTGTTAATGGATTTAGTTCAAAAGCATCATTTTCACAGAGAACAGTATCTAGTACTTGGACATAAATGTAAGGAGGGAATTCTATAGACGTAGTTACGGTATCTGAACAAAATTCATCTACATAATTTACCTCAAAAATACCCGCTGTTGTTGAGGTTATTAGTGGATTATTAGAGTTAGAATTAGAAAAATTAATTGCTGATTCTGAAGTATACCAACTTCCACCAGAATATGATGTGGTTCCCTGAACCTGATATTGGTAATTACAAGCTATGGTATCCACTTGAATTGTTGGTAATGCTACAACATTTAACATCACTGTAGTATCATAAGGACACCCAAAATCATCAATTACATTGTAAGTATATGATGTATTTCCAGCAACAGCAGGCTGAATTATAATCGAGGTATCTGTCATCCCTGAAATTATAGAAGGATCACTATTCCAAAAGTCTGATACAATTGTGTTTTGATAACCTTCAGACTCAGGATAAAGAGATGAATTAAAATAAATTCCCCATTGAAAGATATATCCATCATCTATTCCTTGATTATCTTGAACAGTTATTGTCCATTGACCATTCACAGGACAACCAATAAAATCATTAAAATCTCCATCTGGTAGATACACACCGTTGGTATCCATGGAAGAATTGCCATATGAATTGGTAATTACATTACCCGCTGCTTCTTCAGCGCAAATAGTTCCTAAAGTAGCATTGGTGGGCGAAAAACAATAGGTCCATACTGGAGTTCCTGGAGCGCCCCCATCGTTGTCAGTATCATTGCCTAAAAAAGTTGATATACCATTACCGCAACCTCCAGGAACGAGTTCATTCCAACCAAACGGGGTCTGGTTGTAGGCGTTCATTAGTGAAACGGTAGTTCCATTTGGACAAGTTAATGCAATCTCTAAATCGCCAATATAAGAATGCTCAATGTCAATACAAAGATCACTAATGTCAGAGGCAGATGAAATTACTGCACTGGTATCAAAACCAGAGATTCCAACAGCGGACTGATAGGATAAACCGGCGCCATCTGGTAAAAAAGTTAATCCAGCAAAAATACCGCCTATTAAAAAATCACCACCGGGCACTTCAACCCCAACAGTATCAGTTGGTGTTACACCTCCAACAAGAACTGTATTCTGGCCTAAACATACTGTATCAAGTAGGGGGCCTGTTCCTGTGAATAATGGTTGTTGAGAAACTCTTATTTTACAAGTAATTCTTTCTGATTGAGGGAAAATATCTGTTATTCT
>JBIIFU010000061.1:0-8385 GCA_044237035.1 Crocinitomicaceae bacterium | reverse complement strand
CGTATTCTAAAATGGAAGTTGATTTTGATAAATATTATTATGAATCAGATACCTATTTACTTGGAAAGGAAGTTGTTGCTCAAGGACTGAAAAACGGGGTATTTTACCAAAAAGAGGACGGTTCAGTATGGATTGACCTTACTGATGAAGGTCTTGATGAAAAATTACTCCTTCGTTCAGACGGAACGGCCGTATATATCACACAAGATATTGGAACTGCCATTGAACGCTTTGCAGATTATCCTGAATTGCAAGGCATGGTTTATACCGTTGGAAATGAACAAGATTATCACTTCAAAGTATTGTTTTTGATTCTTCAAAAAATGGGCTATGAATGGGCGAAAAATTGTTTCCACTTATCGTATGGAATGGTAGACTTACCTTCTGGGAAAATGAAATCGCGTGAAGGAACCGTTGTTGATGCCGATGATTTAATGGAAGAGGTCGTTGAGTCTGCAACTGAGATGACAAAAGAGCGTGGACATTTAGAAGGTATGAGCCCAGAGGATAAAGATAAATTGTATTCTACCATCGGTCTAGGTGGCTTGAAATACTATTTATTGAAAGTGGATCCTAAAAAGCGAATGCTGTTCAACCCCGCAGAGTCGATCGAATTAAATGGGCACACAGGTCCTTTTATTCAATATGCACACGCTCGAATAAAATCGCTTTTAGCAAAGTCATCAGAGGACTATACCAATTGGTCTGAACCAACGCTCGGACATTCAGAAAAGCAGATTATTAAAACACTTTGTTTGTTTCCTGAAATTATCCAATCTGCAGCTTCTGAGTATTCACCTGCGATTTTAGCGAATTATATTTATGAATTGGTGAAGGAGTACAACCATTTTTATCAGAGCGTTTCGATATTAAACGAGGAACATTCTGATACGCGTAAACTTCGTTTGACCATTAGTTCTTCTGTTGCTCAGGTTGCATCTAATGGAATGCGTTTGTTAGGGATTCATGTTCCGGTTAGGATGTAAAATTTTCTCTTACTGAACTACGAATTGAATGTTTTGTGTTGTTTGAGCTGTTTGAACTTTTGCTACGTACATTCCTGGTGTTAATCCGTTGAAAGTTGCGCTTGTTTGATTTGCGATTTCTTGGTTTTCAACCACTTGTCCTGCTGCGTTAACAATTGTAATTTGATTTACTTCTGCGTTATTCCAAGTGATTGTTCCGTTTCCGTTGTTTGGATTTGGATATAAATTGAATGTACTTTCCATTTCTTCGGTGATGCCTGCTGCTTCCAATGCTACATATGTTCCGATGTTCAATTGACATCCGTTTGCATCTGTTACGTTTACTTCATAAATTCCTTCAGTTGTAATTCCCATTATATCTTCGCTTGTTCCTCCATTAGACCAATCGTATGTGTATGGAGCAACTCCACCTTGAACGAATAAATCTAAATTTACTGCTGTATATATGTCTGTTTGTGTAATCATTGCTTGAAGAGCTTCAGGAGCAGTTACCTCGAAAGACGCCCACAATGTTTCTCCTTCAGTAGTTTCGATTTTCACGCGGTAGTTTCCGACAGAAAGATTTGTTAAATCTTCAGTGGTTGATCCATTATCCCAAGAAAAAGAAGAAACTGCATTGTTCGCTACTTCGATATCGATGCTTCCATTTGTTGAACCAGCGCAGCTGATGTGGTGAACTGTGTACGAAACAACTTCTTGATTATTTGTATTAACCAACGCACCTGTTGTGATTGTTTCAGCTTGTGCAGAAAAAAGAGCTGTTCCTAAGAAAAGACTTGCGATAAGGTTGCGAACTGAAGTTTTCATTTTGTTTCGTTTTGATTTCTGAAACAAATTTGCGCTAACTCCAAAGAAATTTTTCTATAAATAAGGTTGTTCAACCGCAAAATACGGAGCCCTACTAAGGGATTGCTAGGTGTTTACATAAGTATGCTACGTAGTTGTGCGTAGCTATGAGGTAATTATTCTACGAATATCGAATGGATTTGGAAAGAAGAATTTCGGTAAACAACCACTCTTTCAATCCTAATTTCCACTCATTATCTCTTTTAATAAATTGAAATAATCGTATGCAGCAAGCGACTGCTCTGTAGATGTTTTGGGAAGTGAATCTTGAATTAGTCGCGTAAAGTTGGCAATGAAAGGTCGTGCTATTTTACTATACTCGTATACATTGTCATTCATAACATCATCATCGTTCACATAAATACTTATTGAAACCATAAAATCTTTTTGATTTTCAAAGTCAACTACATAAGCTGATTCTGTTACAAAACCATATGAAATACCAATCTTACTAAAAATGCGGTAGCGTCCACTTGCTGCAAGTTCTGGTTTGTTACCAATTATGGAGTATTTGTAATAATTATCTGGATATTGATTATTATCATGATAAATTTTGTTTTTCATTTCCCTTGGAAAGTTACCCATACATTTTAAAAGATACTTTCGAGAATCAAAACTTAATTTAAATCGCTCATCTTTATGCACGTGTTGCGGGAAAATTAAACGAAAAACAGTACCATGTATGTCCTTAAGAGGATAATCCAAATGATAATTAAAATCATAGGGTTTTTCCACTTTTTTGGTATTTTCTATTTGGTATTTTCCCACCAGTTTATCTTTCGAATATGGAAGTCTATACATGTAATTCAAAGAATCCAAATAAGTTCTAGGGTGAGAAATTGCTAATCCACCATCCGGTAAAAATAGATTATAAGAATGAGTTTGCACTTGTTTTCCTCTTGGACATCCAGAAAAACTACTGTAAATTTTTGTGTCAATAAGTTGTCTTTCAAGTAATTTATTATTCAGTACTTTTGGTGTTACAGCATGAAAAAATAACGAATAATAATAATTATCACTTATAGAAAGCATATCTTCAATGGCTAATTGTATTGGAATGTTTCGCTTCTTTGTCATTTCAGCAAATTCATTATTTCCGCAATTTACATCACTATTCATTTTGATATAGCAATTTTTAGAAAGTTCTAATGAATCTAATATTTCCATCATCGCCACTGCTGTAGGTAATTTCACCATACTTGCAGGATAAAAATACTCACCTGTCGTAAAATCATAGGTTTTGAATTCCTCATTACCATCTTGATCCCGTTGAATATCAGTTACAATAAATTGAAGCCTGTATTTATCACGATTTTTAAGAACAAAGTCAACTAAAGAATCTTTTCCAAGTAACGATTTATAAAACTCCTCTTTTGTTTTTTGAGCTGAAATACCAAAAATTAGAAAGAATTGAAATAGTATCGATATTGGAAACTTTATCATTCAGAATTTTTCGGAGATAAGAAGTAGATAACGACCGCAGATAAAATGGTTACAAGTGTCCAAAATAATCGCATTGGTTCTAAATGAGCAAAATAGAAAATCATCCACAAGGTAACACCAATAAATAAAATAGGTGTGAACGGATAACCCCAAGTTTTGATGGTGGATTCATCCCCAAGTTTTCTTGCGCGTATTACAAAAACACCCACAACAGTAAGTAAACAGAATAGGGATAAAGTTAATTCTATATATTGTAAGATCATTCTAAAGTCAAATAACAAGATAATTACAACAGAAATAAATGTTTGAAGTAGAATTGCATTTACAGGTGCACCTTTCTCTGTTTGTCCTTTAAGAAAGGAGAATATGCGATAATCATGCCCCATTCGTTGAGCTACTCGTGGTCCTGCTATAAACATGGCATTTATACCAGATACAAGCGCAACAGCAAATAAACCTGCAAAAACTAAGGCTGTTTGTTCATTGAAAACTTTGCTGATAACAATATTTCCAATCGCAATTTTTCCACGTAATTCATCAAAAGTACAAACGTACATAAATACACCGGTCAATAAAAGATAAACAATGGTAACAACAGCAGTTCCTGTCACCAGCGAAAATGGTAGATTTTTTTTCGGATTTTCCATATTTCCAGCGATGTAGGAAGATGAATTCCATCCACTGTAAGCAAACATCACATATACCAAAGAACCTGCAAAAGGCAAACTACAAATTGTACTCCAACTCACATCTGTTGGAGCAAAACTTACATTACTGCGCGTTTCATCTGAAAGGAAGAAAAAGGGTGAAATAATTAATACAACAATAAATAATAGTTTAATGGAAGTAATAATATTTTGAAATAGCCCACCCGTTACAACACCCCCAAGCTGTATTAATGTCACTAACAAGATTAATGAAATAGCTACAATTTTAGGCGTAAACCCTGGTAAATTAGCTCCTAAAAGTTTATTCATAATTGGCATCAAATAGTCACCCGAAGCCAAGGCCAAGGCAGCTATCGCAGCCGAAAAACCAACAATAATTGATACCCAGCCACTTGCAAAACCAACAACAGGATGGTAAATTTTACTTAAAAAAGTATACTCTCCTCCAGATTCTCTAAATGTAGTTGCTACCTCGGCATAGGCCGTTGCACCACACAAAGCGAAAATACCACCAATAAGCCAAATAAACATGATTGCAAATGGATCGGGTATTCCTATGGGAGGATTCATTACTTGGAATCCAATGGATGTAAAAATCCCGGTGCCAATCATATTGGCAATTACCATATTGGTAGCTACACTGCGTGAGTACTTTTTAAATGTCATGAATTATTTTTTGATAGCAATCATTTGATTTTGATCTTTTGTTTGCCAGTGGTATCCTAAAGAGAAAGATAAAGGCCCAATAAATTCCTTCGATTTATAAGCTTCCGCCATATCTTTTTGATACAAATTGGCACTAAAATCTGATATTGGCTTCACATAATTTCCATATAATTCCATTTTAAATTTCGACTTTTCAAAATATTTATACGGAATACCCGTATCATCTTGAACCAAATAAATTGCTTTTTCTAAAACAGTATTCCGAATTTTTGTAAAAGTTTCATAATGCATTAAATAAGAGGCAGACTTTACAAAACAATTGGAAGAAGGTATCGCTTTTAAGATTGCAGCAAGTGCCTTATCTTTTTCAATTCCTGAATCTGAAATATCACACGAGTAATAAGTCAAAGTCTTTAAAATGCCCTTATCCTTATTTCCAAAAGTAATACGAACCGCCTTAGCTGAGTTTTCGCCAACCTTAAAAGGAGTGTATGTCTTCTTTCCATTTTCATCTACAGATAATTCTTCAACTGCAGTAACAGTATGACCCGTTTTAGAAACCGACCAGAGTAACACAGGAAGCATCCCGTTCACCGGAGATGATTTTGTGTCCTTAATCATATTCATCGTAATAAAATAACTCTTCGCATAAATGTCTCTCAGAATGAAATCCGCTGCTTTTATGTATTCTTTCGTTTGTACCTTATCCATTTTTGTCAAATCTGGAATAGAACCAACGCTTTCTTGAGCCATCATTACATAATGATTCGCATTGGGATATAAGGAATTTACATGTAAGAAATCTCCTCCTGAAAAAGGATAAAAAACAGAGGTCGTATCGGATTTAGCATTTCGTTTCAATGCAGATTCATTCCAATTTGTGATGGGTGACAACCGAGATTTTCCAATTTCAACTAATTTTTGATTAAGTTGCTTTGAAAATGAATCATAATAGGTTTGATCAACATTAGCAGGTAATTTTTCTGTGTTTCCAGATATTAACCGTGCAAAGCCATCAAAAGCTTCATCTGGTTTAATTTCTGATTTTACATGGGAGGAACCTCCATTTTGAGTTCCTGATTTTTGAGTGGGATCTGAACTACCACAAGAAGAAACCAATAAAATTGCTATAAATCCACTTAAAGCATAAAACGTTATTTTCATGTCAACATTATTTTAAATGTCAACGATATACTTAAAAATGTAAAATTAAGTTACATTTTATTCCTACTCTGAATCTAAATCCCATTGTCTCTCCTTATAAATAGAAACTAAGGTCTTGATTGCGAGGATGTTTTGGTGATTCTTTAATATCTCTTTTACATGAATTTTACAGTGTGGATCTATTTGTTCATCCTCAAATTCATTCAGTTTTCTAAACCACTTTCGCAAAATCTCAATTGATTCGTTTGAACTTGGCTTAAAATCAGTATAGGTTACACTTGCAAAAAATGTAATTTTCTTTCTGGCCCTGGTAAATAGAACATTTAATCTTTTTGATCCTGTATTTAAATTAATTGGCCCAAAACGATAGGCAAAAACCCCTTCTTTTTCTGAATATCCATAACCAAAGCTAACAATCAATTCATCGCATTCATCTCCTTGTACGTTTTCAACTGCCTTAAAAAAAACCTGATTTAAATCTATTCTTTCTTGTAAAATCTCCTTGGAACACATAGGCAATAAATCAAATATCATTTGAAGTTGACTTTCAGAAAAAGCCACAATTCCTAATGTATCGGTTGAGGAAAGTCTTGTGGAAATATAGTCAACAACAGCTTTTGCCTCAATAGCATTTGTTCTGTCATCAAAGCGACCTTCAGGAATGAAGTTAAACTGAATAGGCTTTTCTTTAAAGGAAGCATCTCGAAATGTGGAAAGTCTATTCTGATAAAAATATTTATTGGAAAAAGAAATTAATGCTGGATGATAACTTCGATAATGGTAGGATAAAAACAAACTGGGAAGATAAAAAGAAGCTTGGTGCAACAAATCAACACTTTCTGTGGTGGTTGAAAAATAAGAACTTGGACTCATCTGCTGCGGGTCGCCGGCAATTAATATCCTTTCAGAACGCTGAAGGGCTCCGAAAGAATTTTCTAAGGGAATTTGACTCGCTTCATCAAATATTGCAAATGAAAACAAATTCTTTTCGAGCGGAAAACAAGCAGAAATTCGAGAAGGGTTCATCAACCAAATTGGCTTTAATAATTGTATCCATTTTTTTGCAGGAGAATCCATGAGTTGACGTATCGACAAATGATTTCTACTTTTTGAAAATTCCTTAACCAATATACGTTTACCCGCTTTTAATTCTTGTTTAATTTCTTTATCCAAAGCTGATAATTTCTGCGAGGAAGCTAATAATAACGAATGAAAATAATCAAACTGAGATTTTTGCTTGTTTAATAGAAAGTTTGAAAATTGAACTCGTTCGTTCTCTGACTGTTGAAGCAAATTATCCATTTTGTAATAAAAAGATTCCCAACTAAAATCTATTAATTGTGGAAAATCCATTTTTAATTTAGACCAAGTACTATTCATGATGGCAGCCTCCATTTCCTGCGCAGTGAAATACTTTTTTGTAAGTATAGAAAGATACTTGGAGCCACCAATATTCAAATCTACCTGCTCAAGTAGATGGGATATTTTTGCCTCAAGTTCGTTGAAAAAAGAAATTAATTCTATTGAATCATCAAAGCGAAAATATCTTTTAAAATCAGATAATAAAATACTAAACAACTCCTCTTTTTGGTCTAAAACCATCCTTTCTTCTAATTGTATTTTTTGGTATTCTTGATAATCTTCTTTAGAAATTGACTTTATCAATTGAATGATCTCCTCAAGTTCGGTTGTCGTATCAATTCCAATCTTGTTTAACTCACCCAATAAAACCCGCTGTTTATCCTCAAGTTCAAGTTGCTTTTTCCGTGATTCTAAGGATGTAATTGGGTCTAAGAAGGTTGATCGCGTCCATTTTTTCCAACTCTTTTTATAGACAAAACGTGTTAAAAATGATGAATTCTGGAATCGAGCCAAAAGTTCTGATGTTTCCGCTTTATTGGGAAAAAGCAACCAATGACTATTCTCTTCCTTGCTTTTTTCAAGAGCAATATCAAGTGAAAATAATTCATTTTTAAGTTTGTTTATTTTTTTGGCTAGAGTAGAATTCCCAATAAATTTTTGGCCATATTTCTTAAAAATTGTTGAGTTAAATTTTGAATAGTGTAAAGACTTTCGTGCTAATTCATACAATTTTTGATATTCTAACTTATTATCTTCCGTGGAAATTTCAGAAATAGCTTTTTGCCACAGTTGAATTTTAGACTCAATTGAAAGTAAAAAAGTCTTATCAATTAATTCAGTCTTAATTTGTGAAATTAAAAAAGTGAGATTTTTTTCAAAAAGTATTTCAAAGCAAGGCTTGAGTTTAGTCCATTCATCAAGCGTTGGTAAGTCACTGGAATACCCCGTGTTTTCTTTGCTTTTAAGCTGCTCATAATCAACAAGGAATTCATAAATCGTCTTACCATTTCCTAATTTTGGTTGATGTAAGAGATTAAGTGTATTCTGCAATTGACCTTGAATGAGTTCACTAAATGGTGAGAATTCACTTTTATGCGTTGACATCAGTTCAAGACGCTCCCACTCCTTGTGAAGTTCTTGAACCAAATCAGAATTTGAAAAATGTTGAGTCGTTGTGTAACACAATCCACCCAATCCAATTGAGGTCATCTTTTTTTGAATAACATCCAATGCTACTCGCTTCTCTGAAA
>JBIIFU010000034.1:0-27350 GCA_044237035.1 Crocinitomicaceae bacterium | reverse complement strand
TCTGAAAGACAGCCTGTAACATACACTTTTGAAACAGTTCCCTCTGTCTTAGCTTCAGCAAAACGTAAAATAGTATCGATCGATTCTTGTTTGGCATTTTCAATAAAGCCACAGGTGTTTATAATTACAATTTCTGAGTCATCAGTTTGAGATTCATGCTCAACATCAAATTTATTAGCTCTTAATTGAGCCATTAATACTTCTGAGTCAAATATATTTTTGGAACAACCCAACGTAACTACATTTACCTTGTTCTTTTTGAGTGTTTTGGTTTTCATGGCTGCAAAGGTACGCAGAACAGAAGAATTTTAACAATTTCTATGAATAGTTCTGCTGTCATTTCCTTTTTTTAATCTTCGACATTCCTGTATTTTTGTAGAATGATTACAATTTATCACAATCCACGATGTTCAAAGAGCAGAAACGCTTTAGAGGCTATTAAAAAATCTGAAAAGGAATTTGACGTTATCGAATACTTAGTTGATTTGTTTACAGAAGAATCCCTGAGGACTCTAATTGAAAAACTGAATATCAAACCGGAGAACTTAGTTCGAAAAAACGAAAGTGTTTTTGTAGAGAATTTTAAAGGAAAGAGTTACACAGATTCCGAGTGGATAAAAATCTTAGTAGAAAATCCGAAACTAATCCAACGACCAATCGTAGTAACTAACACTCGCGCAGGTGTAGCTCGTGATGAACAAACGATAGAAATTATTTTAAAAGATTAAGAAACAAACAAATGAGAACAAAGTACATTGATTTAATTGATCAAACATTTGATTTTCCGCAAAATGAATTTAACCTTCGTGAAG
The DNA here is from genome assembly GCA_044237035.1 of Crocinitomicaceae bacterium. GTDB lineage: Bacteria > Bacteroidota > Bacteroidia > Flavobacteriales_D > Crocinitomicaceae > UBA952. The sequence goes on along the minus strand of JBIIFU010000034.1, from coordinate 26,538 downwards.
ATCGATTATTTTTTCATGGTATTGATCTTATGCGTTTAATTAATGAGTACGGAACGCCACTAAAATTTAACTACTTACCTCAAGTTTCAAACAATATTCAGCGCGCCAAGGGTTGGTTTAGGGAAGCTATTAACAACCTAGGATACGCCGGAAATTACTATTATTCCTATTGTACAAAGAGCAATCATTTTTCTTTTGTTTTAGATGAGGTTTTGAAAAATGAAGTTCATTTGGAAACTTCTTCTGCATTTGACATTGATATAATTAAAAATCTTTATCATTCAGGAAAAATAAAAGACGGGCAGTTTGTAATTTGTAACGGATACAAACCTGAAAAATATATCGATAACATTGTTAGTTTGATGGAAAATACGGGCTTAAGAGTAATTCCCGTAGTTGATAATACCGACGAGTTAGAAAGAATTCTATCTAAAACGGATAAGGAAATTAATGTGGGCATTCGTATTGCTTCAGAGGAAGAGCCAAAATTTGAATTTTATACTTCACGATTAGGAATTCGCTATCGGGAGATTGTACCGTATTATAAAACTTTTTTGAAAGAAAATCCGCGAGTAAAGGTGAAAATGCTCCATTTTTTCATTAACACAGGGATAAATGATACAGCGTATTATTGGAATGAACTAACTAAGTGTTTACGTGCATATAGCGATTTGAAAAAAATGTGCCCTGAGTTAGATTCTTTGAATATTGGTGGTGGATTTCCAATCAAAAAGTCCTTGGCATTTGATTTTGATTATGCCTACATGGTTCGAGAAATTTTAACACAGGTAAAACGTGTTTGTACCGATAACGAAATTCCAGAACCGCATATTTTTACGGAATTTGGTTCGTTCACAGTAGGGGAGAGTGGAGGGGCCATTTTTAGTGTTTTACACCAAAAGCAACAAAATGACCGAGAAAAATGGAATATGATTGACTCGTCATTTATGACTAATTTACCAGATACATGGGCAATTAATCAGCGTTTTATCATGCTTCCAATCAATCGCTGGAATGATGATTATGAAAGAGTTTTGTTGGGTGGATTGACATGTGATAGTGATGATTATTACAATTCCGAACAGCATTCTAATGCCATTTATTTACCAAAATTTGATGAAAATAATGTCTTATATATCGGATTCTTCAATACGGGTGCATATCAAGAAACAATTGGCGGCTATGGCGGCTTGAAGCATTGTTTAATTCCAGAACCAAAGCATATATTGATAAGACGCGATGAGGATGGTAAAATTTTCACAGAGCTATTTAGTGAAGAACAAACAGCAGATGATTATTTACGGATTTTAGGATATTACAGATAAAAATATTTTCATAATGAAAGTCACCAAAGTATACGTTCAAACAAATTCAGCTTTTGCTGATAAGATTTCAGAATGGTTGATTAAAAAGAAAATAGATGTATTAACTTTTAGCGAAAAGGAAGATAATGCTCTAAAAGTTATTGATGGGCTGGTTATTTTCAACGAAAGTAAATCATTACCAAAGGAAATCGAAGAAATGGAGCGTATTGCTAAAAATAATCAAAAACCAATTTTGAATATTGATATTAATGGAACACTAATGGTCGCTGTTTCAAACCTAGATTTATGGGTTGAAAGAAACCGTTGTAAAAAAATAATGATAATAGGATCAAATGATTTGGTTAAGAATCCGAATTTAGATCGATTTCTTCAGATTAGTAGCAGGTAGGAAACTAATTTTCTTTTTCCGTATTTTCAGTAAAATCTTCTGACAAATTTGAGATTTTGCTTTTTAATTTTTCATTCTCATTTTCTAATGTTTTCATTTTTCTATAAGAGAATAAAAATGAAATAAAATAACCTGAAATAACAGAAAGTATAATGGCAATAGATAACTTAACTTTATAAACCTTGTAGATGAAGTTAATTTCTTGATCTTTCCAATTTAATGTGGCAAAAATAACTACGAGAATCCCAACAATTATACTTATAATTAGTTTAGTTTTTTCAGCAACGGATAATTTTTTCCAAATATCTTTCATGACTTTTTTTATAAAGAAAATAATTTATACACTTCTATTAGCAAAGGTTAAAAAAAAATCGTCTCAATTGAGACGATTTTTTAATTTTTTGATGAACTTAATTCTATTCGACGATGAGTCTTTTAGAAATAATTTCTCCATTAACTTCAAGCTGAATTAAATACAATCCAGACTCAAGATTTTTTGTATCTACCGGAATTGTCCATCCTCCATTTACTTTTCCAAAGTCTTTAAAAGAAATTTCTTTTCCTGATGCATCGATAAGTTTAATTTTAATCGAAGATTCATATTGAAGCGAAATTTCAATATTCGTTAATTCAGTTGCTGGATTTGGATAAACTTTAATAGCTTCATCTAATTGATTACTTAAATTTTCAAATAATCCAGCATTACTTCCATTTACATAACCGTTAGAAACAGCCTCTGATATAGTTGCTTTGCCCGCATTGTCTATTTTTCCTGTTGGATCGATTAATAAACCTATAATATGAATTTCGTTTTCATCCCATGTAGTAGGTAAAACAAATGAAAAGTTTATCGTGTGTTGTTCTCCTGAAGCAACTGCAACGGGAAAACTATTTGTATATCCGCTGAAACTTGGAGCGATAGCTCTAGCAACGTGATCATAAACCATTTGAGCAGCTGGTACCGGATTTCCAAGTGTTTCAAAACCACCCATAACACCGTTATTGCCACCTGAATAAGCATTTGATTGGTTGTAACCCGAACCAGTTCCAGTAACACCATCTTCAGTTAATACACAAGCTAATTTATAATTGTTATTAGCGGCAGCTTGAAAATCAGCTGTAACCGAAACATTTAACGTCCTTGAAGCAGCATCCCACGTTGCACCATTTGTGATAAATGCTTTAGGCGCGATTTGAACTCTCGATAAAAAGTCCGGGGTCATTCCGGAAGGATCTACGTCATTACCTCTGTCAACGAGTGCGCTTGGATAACCAGAAATTAATCCACCGAATGCAGCATCATAATCGGTTACGGTCATTGGATCACCATTGTGAACTGCGATTCCTGCCCAAAACTGACTATACTTCGAGTTGAATTGATCCATAAAAACTGATCCTCTTGGACACCATTGACACCATGTACCTGTTCCTTCCTCGCTTACAACCATTTTTCCAACCGCAGGAACAACAGGGTCAATAGATCCGACGATTGTGTCATCGCTTGAAATATCATCAGTTATTGCATTTACATTTGTAATTGTAGCTGTATAAACTTGATTGCCAGCTACCAATGGTATTTGATTCAATGTAACAGTATAATTCGATGTACTTGATATGTTTACCCCTGTAACTGATTGTGAGTAGTTATTCCCACCATAATTTAAATTAACATCAAAAGAATTGATTGTTGTAGTTCCAGCGTTAACAACAGTTAATTGTGGTGCTACATTTTGGCCGGCTAATTCTCCACCAAGATATGCCATTGCCATCATACCATTTAAATTTGAGAGCGAATAAGGTTGATGATCAAAACTAACATCATCAACAAAAAATTGACTGTTTTGAACAGGGAAAAAGTCAGTTGAGGCTAATGAATTAACACCGTTTATCCAGGTTCCTACAAGATTGCCATCAATAAATGCCTTCCAAACTTTTAACGTTAAGTTAGCTTCAATTTTTAAAGTAAACCAAGTTGCTTGAGGATAAGTACTTACAACTAAGTTAGATGTTACACCATCATCAATGTACATATCACCTGCGTTAAAATTGACATTTAATGCCCAAGTTTGACCAATAGTTTGAGAAGCTTGAAAATTAAAATAGCCTGTCTTTCCTGAATTAACGTAAAAGTCAGATTGAAATGTAAAAACTCCACTATTGTACAGTGGTCCAAAATCTAAAACAACATCTTGTGGACCTCCATTGGCAGATGTTGAGGAAAGATAAATGGAATTAGTTCCACTACTAGCCTGATTAGTTGTTACTTGAGCGTCTTCAGCACCGCCTTCAGTTCCAGACCAAGTTGTCCATGTTGTTGATTGAGGACCAACAAAAGATCCAGGAGCGTAGCTTTCAAAATCATCCGAGAAAATTTGTGAAAAAGAAAGAGTTGAAACAATTGTTCCAACCAATAAAAGTAAAGGTTTTTTCATAGTTTATTATTTATTCTGATTTAAAATGATAGGTTATAAGACTTGCTCTATCTTGTATCCAAAGTTCATTTTTTGTAAGTCTTTTAATATCAAAAATGACTGTTCCACTAGGAAGCCCTTGAGGATGATATCCTAAATTTAAGATTACGCCATAATCAACCATGAACCATTCCCAAGTTGATGCAGTGGTTACTACTTCATCCAAACTATTTTTATGTTCAATCTGTAGACTTTTGTCTTTTTCCATATTTAATTGAAAAAAGTACTCGTTCGTTGAATATCCATTAGAATGCTCCATTTTTTCAAGGGTCCAAGATCTACAAAGCCTCTTTTCTTCAGATAAAAAACTAAGCGCCGGCCCATTGTCATATTTACCACATGAACTAACAAGGAATAATAATAAAATTGAGAAAAATAGTAGTTGATTAAATTTTACCATTGCGATTTTTTTTGTCAAAAATAGGAAAAATTACCTTTTTTATCTTGAATTTGAGATAAATATTTTCTTTACTCTTTGTTTATCAGTATTTTTCCTCAAAAATCAATCAATTGTTAAACTTTTTAAACATATCTTAGAAATGAAAAATTGAATGCCTAGATTTGTCAAAAATTAACATACATGATTACACTTTCGGATCGAATTAATTCAATGGAGGAGTCAGCCACAATTGGAATGGCTAAAAAAAGTCGTGAATTGAAGTCTCAAGGCAAAGATATAATTTCTTTATCGCTAGGAGAACCTGATTTTTTTACGCCTCAATTTATCAAAGATGCCGCTGTTGATGCAATTGATAAAAATTTCACGATGTACACACCAGTATCTGGTTATGATGACCTGAGAGAAAGTATTTCGTTAAAATTTAGACGTGACAACGGATTAGAATATTCAAAAGATCAAATTGTCGTTTCAACAGGTGCTAAACAGTCGATAGCCAATGTGGTGTTGAGTATAATTAATCCTGGTGACGAGGTGATAATACCTGCACCGTACTGGGTTTCCTACCTTGAAATTGTAAAAGTTGCAGAAGGGAAATCAGTTGTGGTTCATGCGGGTATTGAAACGGATTTCAAAATTACTTCTCAACAATTAGAAGATGCAATTACTTCCAAAACTAGAATGTTGATTTTCTCAACGCCATGCAATCCGACAGGATCCGTATATAGCAAAGACGAACTGTTTGCCTTAGCACAAGTAATAAAAAAACATCCTCAATTAGTAGTAATTAGCGATGAGATTTACGAACATATTAATTTTGTTGGAAGACACGAGAGTTTAGCTCAATTTCCTGAAGTGTATAGTCAAGTAGTAACGATAAATGGTGTTTCGAAAGCGTGGGCTATGACAGGCTGGCGTTTGGGGTATATTGGTGCACCGAAAGAAATTGCAAATGCTTGTGACAAAATGCAAGGACAGTTTACATCAGCAACTTGTTCAATAACTCAAAAAGCGGCAATTGCAGCAATGTTGGCTGATCCTATCGTATTAAAAGATATGATTAAAGCTTTTCACAGTAGAAGAGATTTGGTTCTTGCCAAATTAAATGAAATGGAAGGAGTTAAAACAAATCTACCTGAAGGTGCTTTCTATGTTTTTCCAGATGTTTCTGCCTTTTTTGGAAAATCATATAACAACTATAACATCAAAGACTCTAATGATTTGTGCATGTATTTGTTAGATGAAGGACTTATTGCATTGGTTTCGGGAGATGCATTTGGTTCGCCAGAATGTCTTAGAATTTCTTATGCTGCATCTGAAGAAACTTTAACGGAAGCAATGCGTAGAATGAAAAACGCCCTTGAAAAACTGGTGTAATTCATTCTTAAACTTATGAACGTTCAACATCTTTTTGAGACATTTAAGAATAAGAAGATTCTTGTAATTGGAGATGTAATGCTAGACCGTTACATGATTGGAGATGTTCAACGAATTTCACCCGAAGCTCCTGTACCTGTTGTAGAATTAAAAAAAGAAGAAGATCGATTAGGTGGTGCTGCAAATGTAGCTTTAAATATTATTTCATTAGGCGCAGAGGTTGTTTTGGCATCTGTTATTGGTTCAGATGTCTACGGACAAAGAATAATTGAATTATGCTCTGAAAATAAAATTGACAGTAGAACTATTCTACAATTGCCATCACGACCAACTACTGTTAAAACAAGAATTCTTGGTAATAAGCAACAATTATTACGAGTTGACTATGAGGTTAATGAATATTTAAATAAAGTTGACGAGCAACTTTTTTTGGATTTCGTTATTCCCGCAATTACCAATGAATTTGATGCAATAATTTTTGAAGATTACAACAAAGGTTTGTTAACGGAAAGAATAATTCAGGAATTAATTTCTGCATGTCAAAAAAATAATATCCTTACCTCGGTTGATCCCAAGTTGAAAAACTTCTTTGCTTACAAAGGTGTTACACTTTTTAAACCCAACCTAAAGGAACTGAAAGAAGGAACAGGAATTTCGTTTAATTTTCCTGCTGAAAAGCAAATTTTCGAAAGTGCTATTTCTAAATTAAATGAAAAAATTCAAAATTCATTTACGTTCGTGACATTATCTGAATTTGGAGTAGCCATTTCAGATCATTCTTCGGTGGAGTACATTGATGCTCACGTTCGCACTATTTCCGATGTTAGTGGAGCAGGAGATACTGTAATTGCCGTGGCAACATTATGTCTCTGTTCGGGTTGTTCAATGAAAGAAATAGCACAAATTTCAAATTTAGCTGGAGGTTTAGTATGTGAGAAATCTGGGGTTGTTAGTATTAATATGACTGAATTAGTTGAAGAAGTAGAAAAACTTTTCAATCCAAATCTTGTTATTGAGTAAAGAGCTATGTCTGAAAAAGTAGTAAAGCCGTATGGTAACGAAAATATCTCCAAGAAGCAGGAGGTCGCTTCAATGTTTAACAATATTTCAGCAAAATATGATTTTTTAAATCATTTTCTTTCTTTGGGTATCGATAAACTTTGGAGGAAAAGAGCTGTCCGAGAATTAAAATCCTTAAAACCAAAGCGCATATTGGATATTGCTACGGGAACTGGTGATTTTGCGCTGGAAGCTTTGAAAATTAACCCGCAAAATGTAATTGGAGTTGATATTTCTGAAGGGATGTTGAAGGTAGGAATGGAAAAAATGAAAGCTAAGCAAGTGGATCATATTATTTCCTTACGCTTGGGTGATTCAGAAAATTTGCCCTTTGATGCTAATACTTTTGATGCCATAACCGTTGGATTTGGGGTACGTAATTTTGAAAATCTGAAAAAAGGATTAGCTGAAATGATTCGAGTTTTAAAACCAGGTGGAAAGGTTGTAGTTTTGGAGTTTTCAAAACCTAAGGTATTTCCAATTAAACAGCTTTTTGGATTCTATTCACGCGTATTTATTCCATTTTTTGGAAAGATGTTTTCAAAAGATAGACGAGCTTATAGTTATCTACCTGAGTCAGTTGAAGTATTTCCTGAAGGACAAAACTTTATGGATATTCTTACGGAAGTTGGTTATTTTGAGGTTTCTTCAATCCGACTTTCAGGTGGAATTGCAACTATCTATTTAGGAACTAAAACGGTTTAATTGTAATTTGTGATCTAATTTTACGTTATCTCCTTGTGAAGGCAGTCATAATCATAGTATTTTTAATTTATTCTTTGATTGGGTTTTCCCAACCTCAAAAAAAATTGAATTACAGAAAGTTTGATGATCGCTTATTTCATTTTGGATTTATGTTAGGGGCTAATCAGGCAGATTTTACCTCATATCCCGTTTTAAATGCTTACGAACTTTATGGGGTTAAATCGCTTACAACTAAAGCTCAGCCCGGGGGACAAGTTGGTATTTTAACAACGATGAAACTTTGGAAGCCTTCTTTTCGCCTCCGATTTATGCCCTCACTTTCTTTTCAAGAAAAGGCTATTTTTTACACTTTCGATAATCCTGATACAACTCGGGAATTTGATTTAGTGAAAGAAGAAAGGGTAAATTCAACAAGTTTAGATTTTCCACTAATGTTTCAATACCGAACCTTAAGATACAATAATTTTACCGCTTATTTTACGGGTGGCTTTCAGTACTCCATGGATTTACAGTCGCAAGAGAAAGCATCGCAGAATTTTATAGATCCTTATGTAAAAATTAGACGAAATGATTATCAATATCAAGTAGGTGGTGGAGTTGAATTTTTCTTAACGTATTTTAAGTTAGCATTTGAGTTGAAATATTCGCATGGAATTCGAAATACATTTATTCAAGATTATACCCCTGTATCAAAACCAATCAATAGTTTATATAATAAATTGTGGTTTTTTTCAGTCATTTTTGAAGGTTAATTATGACAGAGGTCTCATTACTACTCTCACCTGAAGAGGCTAAAAATGATAATGTTATTCGTTTGAAGTTAGCTCAAATAAGTGCTGTAAAATCAAGTGAGTTATTCTACAAATGGAAGAAACGAAGTATTGATGCTCGAAAAAAAGAAATAAAGATTCAAGCAACATTTCTGGTTACTAATCAGCCATTTCCGAAAGAGGTCAATCAGTTTAATTTTAGTAAAGTTTCTCAAAGTTCACCTTCAGCTGTTATAATTGGTTTTGGTCCGGCAGGCATATTTGCAGCAATAGAATTACTAGAGAAAGGGATCAAACCCATTATTTTTGAACGCGGAAAGGATGTTCGCTCTAGACGTCGAGATTTAGCAATATTAAATCGAGAAATGATTGTTAATCCAGAATCTAATTATTGTTTTGGCGAAGGAGGTGCAGGAACTTATTCTGATGGTAAATTATACACTCGTTCTAAAAAAAGAGGAGATGTTGAACGTGTTCTAAAAGCTTTTGTTCAATTTGGTGCATCAGAGGACATTCTGGTGAATGCACATCCACATATTGGTACGAATAAACTCCCTCAAATAATTGTAGCCATGAGAGAAGCAATAATTGAATGTGGAGGTGAAGTTCATTTTGAGTCTAAACTTACTGATGTTTTTGTTGAACAAGACTCACTTAAAGCTATTGAAATCAATGAGTCTCAAAAAATAAACTGCTCTAAAATGATACTAGCAACAGGACATTCAGCGCGTGATATTTTTTACTTGTTAGACAGAAAAGGAATTCAAATTCAAGCCAAACCGTTTGCATTGGGTGTTCGTATTGAACATAGTCAAGCATTGATTGATAAAATTCAATATCACGGCAGATTGAATGATGATTATCTGCCTCCTGCAGCTTATTCATTGGTAACTCAAGTTGATAATAAAGGAGTTTTTTCGTTTTGTATGTGTCCCGGTGGAATAGTTGCCCCTTGCGCCACAGAAGCTGGTGAGGTTGTAACTAACGGCTGGTCCCCATCTAAACGAAACAATCCGTATTCAAATTCGGGAATTGTCGTGAGTATTGAACCTCAAGATTTGTCCAAAGAATTTAAAGAGCCTTTTATTTGTCTTGAATTTCAAAAAGAAATTGAGAAAAAAGCCTGGGAATTGGCCGGGAAGACACAGCGTGTACCTGCTCAACGATTAGTAGATTTCATTGAAAATAAAAAATCTGAAACATTACCGAATAGTTCATATCAACCTGGACTAGTAAGTGTTAATTTACATGAATTATTTCCGAAATTTGTGGCTCAACGATTAAAAAGAGCATTTATTGATTTTGGAAATAAAATGCCAGGTTTTCTCTCGGATGAAGCTGTTTTGCATGCTCCTGAATCTCGAACTTCTTCTCCAATCTCTATTCCCCGAGATAAAGAGACATTACAGCACATTCAAATTTCAGGGATTTATCCTTGCGGTGAAGGAGCAGGATATGCCGGTGGAATAGTATCTGCTGCAGTTGACGGAATAAATTGTGCAAAAAAGATTGCTCAATTATTGGATATTCATGATTAAATTTTATTAAATCAGAAAAGAAACCTATTTTTGTTATACACTTAAGCTTCATCCTATGTCAAAGTATTTGATTTTTTCTACTTTACTTATTCTGTCTGTTGTTTCAAATTTCAGTGCTCAGATTAGCCTTTCAGGAGGGACTAATATGCTCAATGCTTTTGGGGTGAAGAAAGCGTTTTACGGAGTTCACATCGGAGGAGAATTACCTCAAAATAATATGGTTACTTTCTATGGGAGATTAAATTATTTTTTTCCGCGCGCTGAGATGGATTCTTCCAATGCCGTTGCTGTGGGAAAAGACTTTACAATTAATCCCTATCAAATAAATGTTAAGTATTTGAATACGACTAGCTTTATCTCTGTTGAAGGTGGAACACGTTCTTACATTGGAAACGGGTTTGATAATGGATTTTCAGGATATGGTGGTGGAAAAACTTCACTCCTAATCAGTAGGATAGGAGCTAGAGTAAATGATTACAACACAGGAATGTATACATTGGATGAAACAACACTTGGCAAAGGTTCTATATTAGGTATTTGCCTAGGTCTTCAAGGTGGGATCAAATATACGTTCCCTGGTGTTGGTTCAATTTACATAGATGGCTCTATAGATTATTTGCTTTTTGCTCAACCTAGTAATCAGAATATTTACACTTCATATTATCCTATACAACGGATTTTGTTTATTACTACAGTTGGCTTTAGAAAGGATTTTTATTAAAAAAATCTCCAAAATTTCTGATCATTTATTTCGTTTAATTCTTTTTCAATTTCTTCAATAGACCGAATGCGTTTATTTTGAGCGCTTATAAGCGATTGATTTACCTCCTCCTCAGTCAATTTATTTGGTGGTAAGCGGAATGAATGCTTAACACAAATTTTTGAGATTAACTCAAATAGTTTTTTGGGAATATCAGCATCATTTAATAAGGGATGCGTTATTTGTAAATTCGTAAAGATAGATGGATTTGGATGACTTAAGGGCAATTTACCAGAGTATAAATTGTACATACAAATACCCAGTGAAAATAGGTCGCTACTGTGATTTGTTAATGATTTTTTTGAAAGAATTACTTCCGGGGATGAAAAACCCAGAGAAAAAAGAACCTCTCCATTATTTTTAGCGGGAAATGAATGTGCTAAGCCAAAATCAATAAGTGTTAGTTGAATTTCTGAATTTTCTTGATTTACAATAAAATTTGTTGGTTTTATATCATTATGAACTATATTGTTGTTTTTTAATTCTTGAAACATTGGGACACACTGCGAAATAAATAATTTGAGTTTGTCTAATTTTTTCATTTTTTTTTCATTTCTCCACCAATTGTCTAGAGTTTCTCCCGGAATAAATTCTTTAAGTAAAAACATACTTTTATCATCTTCCCAAAAATCAATATTTTGCTGAAAAAAAGGCGAGTTTAAGTTAACTTTTGATTCTTGAAACAGTTTTTTTTGTTGTAAAATCGTAGAATTATTTTTTTCTACAATCTTTAAAACAAAGGGTTTATTATCACTTTCGCGCCGTACAAGAAAAACTTTTGAGAATTTCCGATTTACTTGATTTCCTAATTCTTTAACAATGCTAAAATCTCGCATAATTATTTTTTAATAACAGGAATTCTTACAGCTAATGGTTTAATCAAAAGTATCATTTTAATGAAATCAAAAGGTTTTTTAATGTGATAGAATCAATCGAATGATTTCCATCATATTTAATAATAGTAAATCCAAGATTCGAATAAAAATTTACAGTTTCTGAAAATTTTATCTCTTTAAAATATGGATCTTCATTACCTAAAACAAAATAATTGGTTTGATTTTCTTTTTTTACTTCGTCCTCAATTTTTAAATCGGGCGGAAATATACAAGCCCAAAGTATGAGATGATTAATTGAATTTCTTTCATAAAAATATCTAGCAGCCGTTGCCCCACCTTGGGAAAATCCAAGGAGTATAATCTTTTGAAATGATTTTTTGACTGTTATTAGGTCAATTAATTGTTCTAAGTAGTTTAAATTATCATTTATATCGTCTTCACGCGCTTCCTTTGTCATCCAAGATGCTCCCACACGACCCGATGACCCTTCTAAATAGAAACGATGTATTCCTTCAGGAAGAACAATTAAAATATCCTCTGATAAATCCTCAAATTTTCGTCCAAAATAGGAGGGGAGTTGACCGTATCCATGCAATGAAATCAAAAGATAATTTGCTTTTTCTATATCACCGATTGTATAATATCGAATTGTTTTTTCAATGGATAACTTATTTTCCGTCATGGATTTTGGTTCTTAGCCTACAAAATTATACTTTTGATAGTGCGAAAGCTAATTTCATTTTCACTTTTGTTTCTTTTTCTATGGCAAATAGGAGGGTACGTCATTGAATTTCAATTAGAAAGTAGTAGAATCCGGAAAGAAATTAAAAAACTAACAAAAGAAGCTGTTCCACGAAATCAATTAATTAATTTTCAATTTACTCAAAAAGAAATTAATTCATTAATATGGGTAAAAAGCCATGAATTCCGAAAAGAAGGTCATTTTTATGATGTTGTGTGGAAAAAAGTCTTAGGAAATGGCAAGATTGAATTTCAGTGTGTTTCAGATGATCAAGAAACTCTGTTATTTGAAAAATTGGATGAATATGTTTCAGCAAATTTGGTTAATTCTGATCCGGATAAACCTCTGAAAAACTGGAGTAAACTATTTTTTGGTAATTATTTACCTAACGATTCTTTCCCAAAATTAGTTTTACAGAAATCCCTTATTGAATTTAACTCCGCTCATTTTGAATATCTCAGTACTTTATCAGAACAATATAAATTTATTGAAACTCCTCCACCCAATATGGTATTTTCTTAATGCCTTACTAAGAAAAATAAGTTTTAATAAATTTTTAAAATTATGAAAATGTCATTTTTGACCTTGATTGGTCTGTTAATGGGTTTTGTGTTTACCATAAATGCACAACAAAATATACAACTATATGATGAAAATACGTGGCAACCTATAGAGGGTGTATTGGTAAAAGTTGATCAAATGGGGGATCTGAAAATTCAAGTTTTAGTTTCGGATGATAAAGGAAGGGTAAGTATTCAAGAGGTTAGCTCAACCACATTAATTTCAATATCTCATCCTGATTATAAAAAACTAAACGTGCAATATTCCTTCATTCAAGAGCGAAATTTTAAAATTGGTTTGAAATCAAACGCAAATACTTTTGATGAAACTGTTATTTCTGCTTCTAAAGTTGAAGAAAAAAAGAAGGATGTCGCTCAGAAAATTCAAGTATTGAAGAGTTCTGAATTGCAATTTCAAAACCAATCTTCAATGGCTGATGCAATGGCTGGAAGTGGAAATGTCTTTGTGCAGAAAAGTCAACTTGGTGGTGGAAGTCCAATCATTCGTGGATTTGAAACGAATAAAGTATTAATGGTAGTGGATGGAATTCGCATGAACAATGCAATTTATCGGGGTGGACATTTGCAAAATATAATTACGCTGGACAATTCTATGATGGATCGAGTGGAAGTGGTATTTGGACCTGGATCAGTTGTCTACGGTTCTGATGCTATTGGTGGGGTTATGTCCTTCACTACCAAAAATCCTACATTAAGTTCAACGGATGATGTTCTTGTTAAAGGAGGTGCTTATACGCGCTATTTTTCTGCTGCTGATGGATTTGCTGCCAACGCAAATGTTTCTGTGGGTTCAAAGCGCTTTGCATCCTTGACATCTTTTACCTTTTCAAGTTATGGAGATTTAAGACAAGGTGCTGTTAGAAGTCCGTTTGTAGGAAATTTCGGATCTAGACCTTGGTATGTAGAGCGCATAAATGGAGTAGATTCTATGATTGTCAATCCGGATACAAATCTTCAAGTTGGTTCAGGATATACGCAATATGATATTTTGCAAAAATTCACCTTTAAGCAAAATAATTGGATATCACATAAATTGAATTTTCAATTATCCAATTCAAGTAATATTGATCGCTATGATCGGTTGACGCTAATGAGTAATGGAAAACCTAGATTTGCGGAGTGGTACTACGGACCCCAATTTAGATTGCAGGCATCATACACTTTGGAATTTTCCAACAAGAATAAATTCTATGACAATGCTCGCTTAATTTTAGGATATCAGTCAATTGAAGAAAGTAGAATGGATCGTAGATTTAATAAGGATTTATTAAATAACCGTATTGAGAATTTGGATGTCGTTACCTTCAATGCTGATTTTTCTAAAAAAATAGCAAAACATGAACTTCGATATGGCCTTGATGCCTACGTTAATTTGGTTAAATCGAAAGCATTTGTAAAGGATATTGTTGCAGACACAACAGGATTACTTGATACTCGTTATCCTGATGGAGGATCTTCAATGAAGGCTATTGCTGGCTACCTAACGCATACTTGGGAGCTTTCCGATAAAATGATTCTTAATGATGGTTTGCGATTTTCAAATGTAGGATTGAACGCAATATTCAACGATAAATCATTTTTCCCTTTTCCTTTTGATACAATAAATCAAAATTACTCAGCATTGAATGGAAATATTGGTGTAATTTATATACCAACCTCAAATTTGAGAATTACTGCAACGGGTTCAACTGGCTTTAGAGCGCCAAATGTGGATGATTTAACAAAAGTATTTGAGTCTATTCCCGGAAAAGTGGTTGTTCCTAATCCAAATTTAAGGTCAGAATATTCATATTCCGCAGAAATAGGTATTAATTATCGAATTGCAAAGTCAATAAATTTAGGAGCAAACGCATATTATACCTTATTGAATAATGCTTTGACTGTTCAAAATTCTTCTTATGCAGGACAAGATTCAATCGTGTACGATGGAGTTATGAGTCAAGTGATGACGACAACCAATACAGGTAGAGCATTTGTTTACGGTTTTGAAGGTTTCGTATCAGGTGAAATAGGTGAGTATTTCTCAATTATAGGTACAGTAAATTACACATATGGAAGAATCAAAACGGATACAATTCCTTATCCATTAGATCATATTCCTCCTGTTTTTGGAAAATTTGGAATAACCTATCACGTTGATAAATTTAAGACTGAACTTTTCGCAAATTATTCAGGATGGAAACGCTTGAAAGATTACAATCTAATTGGTGAGGACAATTACGCATATGCGCTACCAGAAGGAATGCCGAGCTGGTTTACTCTAAATATTAGAGCGGGATATAATTTTAATAAAACAGTTTCAGTTCAAGTTTCATGTGAGAATATTTTAGATCAGAATTATCGAAACTTCGCATCCAACATTTCAGCTCCTGGAAGAAATTTTATTCTGACTTTAAGAGGTAATTTTTAACGAATAATACTAATTAAGAGCGTTTGGTAACACGCGCTCTTTTATTATTTGAATAATTCCAGATCAAATAATTCAATGGAACTATTTGGGGTGGTTGCAGCCAATTTGTCCTTGTGTATTTCCAATGCAAAATAGGAGTTTTTATTAAATGATTTCCAGTTCATTCCGCTATCCAAGGAATAATCTAATCCATTTGTGCCACAAGTAAAAAAGACTCCTTTATGGAAAATCACACATGATCGATAACCCCTGGGCGAAGAGGTAGGACTAATCCAATCCTTACCACCATTTATTGAAATATAACACGTTGAAGTTGTATCATTTGGTTTTGTATAATCACCACCGACGACAACAATTTCATTTTCTGTTTTATATGCTAAAGAAAAGGGGCCTGAGCTCTCAGAATGGGGAAATGGAATTGGAAATTTATTCCATGTTTTACCAATGTCTGTTGATTTGTAGAGATTGGACGCACCTCCTCCAGAAACAAAAATAAAGGTGGAATCATTCAGGCAATGAACTGTGGTGCCACTTGCAGCAAAGCCATTTTCATTTTCTTCGGCTTTTATTTTACCTTCACAAGGTTTCCAATTCAATCCTGAATCTGATGTATAGTAAAGAGATAAAAATCCATTCACTTGATCGCCCATTAGGAATCCTGTTTTCTTGTAGAATGACATACCATCTAGAAAAACTTTGGAAAAGTCTGTATGGCCATTTATTTGGTGGACAAACCCATGTTCTCCTGATTCCATAACACTTAAACGACCATTTGAAAATTCTAGATCTCTAAATTCACCCGATTTATTTGACGACTTGAGATAAATCTCTTTAGATTTTCCTTTCTTCGGATTAATTCTAAAAATTTTTGCTGTATTTGTTGCTATATAAATGAAATCTCCTTTAGTCACTATACCTCTAGCATGACATTTTTCAGTAGAAAATAGTATTTCTTGTGACCATGCTTTTAAACTTAAAAAGCAAATGCTAAGAAAAAGAAATAATCTCATGGGCTAAGCTAAAATTTTTATTTGTACTACTAAATAGTGTGTTGAACCAAAATTAATTCAATCCATCAGTTATTAAGAGACTTTTCTGAGATTACAACTTTTTATTTTTGAACAATTTAATGCGATAAAAAGAAATTTTTTGTCATTTTTAGGTTAAATATTCTTTTTCTCACGTAAGAATTTAAGAACTCTGTGAATAAAAGACAAAAATTGTGGAAAACATACAAATTTATTTTGCTGAAAGTTTGGAAAAAAAACTATTTTTGTCTCCCGAAAACAAAACGCCTAAAATTTTACACCTATGTATTGGACGTTAGAACTTGCTTCCTATTTGGAAGACGCCCCTTGGCCAGCTACCAAGGAAGAATTAATTGATTTTGCAATCAGAACTGGAGCCCCGTTAGAAGTGGTAGAAAATCTTCAGGATCTCGAGGATGAAGGTGATATGTATGAAAATATCGAAGAAATTTGGCCTGATTACCCATCACGAGAAGATTTCCTTTTCAACGAAGACGAGTATTAAGAGATTCCCACTGAAAAGTGGGATTTTTTTTGGTAATAAATTACGTTAAACGCTAGATTTACTAATTAATCCAACATTCTTGGTTAACTTTGTTCAATGATTACAACAGATCAATTAAAGGATATTGCCTCTCGTATTCAAGCAATTCATAACTATCTAAAAATAGATGAAAAAGAACTTGAACTCCGTGAAAAAGAATTAAAAACGCAAGACCCAGGCTTTTGGGATGACGCTAAAAAAGCAGAAGGTCAAATGAAGGAAATCCGATCCTTGAAATTTTGGATTGAGAGTTATAAGGGATTAAAACAAGCACAAGAAGATATTGAGGTTTTAGTTGAATTTTACAAAGAAGATTCTTCACTAGAAAAAGAAATTGATGAACAATTTAAGATCTTGTTAGATCAGGTGGAATCTACTGAATTGAAAAATATGTTGTCTGGTGAAGAAGATCGATTAAGTGCGGTTCTTCAAATCACATCAGGCGCAGGTGGAACAGAAAGTTGTGATTGGGCGTCGATGCTCATGAGAATGTATCTGATGTGGGGACAAAAAAATGGATGTAAGGTGTCAGAATTGAATTACCAAGAAGGTGATGTTGCCGGAATAAAAACGGTAACACTGGAATTCGAAGGTGATTTTGCTTTTGGTTATTTAAAAGGAGAAAATGGAGTTCATCGGTTGGTTCGAATTTCACCTTTTGACTCCAATGCTAAACGACACACATCCTTCGCTTCAGTTTATGTTTATCCTTTAGTTGACGATCAAATTGAGATTAATATTAATCCAGCTGATATTTCATGGGAAACCTTCAGGTCCGGTGGAGCAGGTGGACAAAATGTAAATAAAGTAGAAACAGCTGTTCGATTGCGTCACGCTCCATCCGGTATTATTATTGAAAACTCGGAATCTAGATCTCAGTTGGCAAATAAAGAAAAAGCCATGCAACTTCTTAGATCTCAGTTGTATGAACTTGAACTGCGAGCTAGAATGGAGAAAAGGAATGAAATCGAGGCAAATAAAAAGAAAATTGAATGGGGATCTCAAATAAGAAACTATGTTATGCATCCCTATAAATTGGTTAAAGACGTGCGAACAGCTCATGAATCAACCAATGTGGATTCGGTGATGGATGGTGAAATAAATGAATTTCTTAAATCTTACCTAATGACTTACGGAGGTTCATATTAGTTTAGTATCTTCGTTTTATTAATTTAGTATTCATGCGAGTTTATCTGGATAATGCAGCGACAACCCCTATTGCACCTGAAGTGGTGGATGTAATGGTTGAGGTTATGAAAAATGATTTTGGAAATCCCTCATCTACACATTTTTATGGTCGTCAAGTTAAAGCGTTAATTGAAACTTCTCGAAGAAAAATCGCTACTTATTTAAATTGTTCTGCTTCTGAAATAATATTTACTTCAGGTGGAACAGAGGCGGATAATATGGCTTTGTTTTCTGCGGTTCATGATTTGGGAGTAAAAAGAATTATTTCTTCAACTATTGAACATCATGCTGTTGGACATAGCGTTGATGCGTTGGTAAAGCAAAATTCAATAGTTTTTGAATCAGTGAAATTAGATTCTAAAGGTCATGTAGATTTGGCATATCTTGAATTATTGCTTCAAAATAATATCCCAACCTTGGTTTCTTTGATGCATGCGAATAACGAAATTGCTACCTTACTTCCGTTGAAAGAAGTTTCCAGTTTGTGTAAGAAATACGGTGCATTTTTTCATTCCGATACGGTTCAAACAATGGGTCATTATTCCTTTGATTTAGTCGATTTAGACATCGATTTTCTTACCTGTGCCGCTCATAAGTTTCATGGTCCGAAAGGTGTAGGATTTCTCTACATAAATAAAAAAAATAAAGTTGAATCATTGATACATGGAGGAGCCCAAGAAAGAGGATTGAGAGGAGGAACTGAAAATGTTTATGGAATTGTTGGGCTAGCAAAAGCAATGGATTTAGCTTATGAGGATTTAACACAACACCAAAATCATGTTCAGTCATTGAAAACTTACATGATCAATGAATTGAAAACTCAATTTCCATCCCTATCATTTCATGGAGAAACCGAACCCTCAAAATCACTTTACACGGTTTTAAATGTTTGTTTTCCAAAAACAGATAAAGGAGGAATGCTACTTTTCACTCTTGATCTAAAGGGAGTTGCAGTAAGTGGTGGGAGTGCTTGTTCATCGGGGGCGAACAAAGGTTCACACGTATTAGAGGGAATAGCTGCAGACATGACTCGACCAAATGCCCGGTTTTCTTTTTCCAGGTATACAACAAAGGAAGAAATTGATTTTGCACTTCAACAAGTAAAGTCGAGTTTTGAGCAAACGCTGTGATTTCATTTTATTATGAAAATCCTTTTTCTTACTTCAGCCCATACCTCAAACGATGATAGAATTTATTTTCTTCAAGCTAAGACATTGGCGGTAATTCATGAAGTAAAGGTGTTTTCAACGTTTGGTGGTGAGCAGATTGTAGATGTGAATTTAATTTCTGAGTACAATAGTACATTTTTTTCATCAAGAAAAGAGAAAATAACAGCTTTATATAATCAATGCGTCACATTCAATCCGGATGTTATAATATGTTCAGAACCCATTCCAATAATTGCTGCCCATAGATTCGTAAAACAAAAAAAATCTTGTCGCCTATTATACGATGTCACCGAGTTTTACCCTTCAAAAAAGAATTTTATAAATTTTTCAATTCTTAAAAAGTTATTTACAGCAGTTGGAATGGTTTGGTTAAATAGGAAGGCTTCTGGGCTTGTTGATGGATTTATCTTTGGAGAACATTATAAATCCTTGTATTATAGGGCAAATTTTAAAAATAAATCGTTCATTCATTTACCTTATTATCAAGATTTAAAATACTTTCCTGATTTTTCAGTATTTCAAAACAAACTTACATTTGGCTATACAGGAAAGTTTTCAGAAGAAAAAGGAATAATTCGGTTTGCGTATTTTTTGAAATTTTTTCGAGAACAAAATCCTCAAATCTCCTTTCAAGTTAAACTGATTGGTTGGTTTGAAAATGAAATGGTTCAACAAGAATTTTATAAAATAACCGAAGGTGTTGATGTTATTTATAGTAATAATCTTCCTTTTGAAAGGTACTGTCATTCACTTTCAGATATCTCCATTTTTTTTGATTTAAGAGATGTTGATGCAGAAAACAATCTCTGTCTTCCAATAAAAATCTTCACCTATACAGCGATAGGACGGCCAATGATTTATTCACCAATTCAAGCCATCGAACAAGCTCATCCTAATCAAGATTTTATAAAGCTTTGTAAAAATGAGGATTTTAGTTTAATAAGCAAAACGGTACTCGAATGGACCTCCTCCAAAGATGATTTTGTTGAATTGTGTCGGGAATCACGAAATTTTGCAGAGAAACATCAATGGTTAGCAATAAAAGAGGATTTTATTCGCTTTGTAACTACTCATGAGTGATCACAAAGATATAAGGACAACTATGTTTTCCAAAGTCATTGGCCTTTTTGCCTCCTTTGGATTAGTTGTTTTATCTACTCGCATTTGGGGAGCAGAAGGCCGTGGATATATTTCAATTTTATTGGCTGATGCTGCCTTAATTGGTGTTTTATCAAATCTTTTAGCTGGAAGTTCTGCCATGTATTACATGAATAAATTTGGTCAAAACAAGGTCTTTTTCTCAAGTGTTTTCTGGATTTTATTGACCTCAATTATTGGCTCAGCAATTTTGACTTTTTTTCAACCCCTCAATTTTTGGATATTATGTTTATTGGCTTTTGCCATATCATTTCATACCTTGGTGGTTAATCAATTATTTGTTAATCAAAAATTTAGAAAAGCCAATTTTTTGAGTGCATTTGTTCAGCTTTTATTTATTGGTAGCGTATTTCTTTTTTGGCTCTTTAAAAATGAAATTTCTTGGGAGTATTATTTTGTTGTTCAAATTATTAGTTTGATTTTTTTAAGTCTATTTTTTACGAATTTCAATTTCACTGGCTTTCTTTCGCGCGTTGAATATCAAGCCCTATTTCATTATGGGTGGAGAAACGAGTTAAGTTATATTTTTCAATTTTTGAGTTATCGAATTTCCTATTTTTTTATTTATTTTGAGTTAAGTATTTCAGATCTTGGTGTTTTTGGCGTAATTGTAATTTTTGCTGAGTCTATTTGGGTAGCTAGTAGGAGTCTATCAACGGTTTTATTCGCTAAGCAAATTGATGAAAAAGGTGAAATAGCGGCTATACAACGTGCTCAAAAATTTGCAATGTATAGCTTCTGGTTTAGTTTGATGGGAATTTTAGTCATTCTTTTAATTCCTGACTCTGTGATAATAAATCTTTTCGCTAAAGAATTTTCATCAACTAAATTGATCTTTAGTATTTTGGCTCCGGGTGTCCTTGCAATTGCTGTTTCAAACATTTATGGACATTTTTTTGCAGCTGAAAACAATCAATCTATTTTAATAAAAAAGTCTATTGCTGGTTTTCTGATTTCATTAATTCTTACACCTCTTTTGATTTATCAATACGGGATTTTAGGTGCTACAGCTGCAATGTCGATATCATACCTAGTTAGTTCGGCAGTTTTGATTATTGCCATTTACAAACGAAAAAAAGAGATTTTAGAAAGTGAATTGTTTAATAGTTAAATAACTTTCAATGACAATTCCATAGTGAATTTTGCTACCATTTCATTCGACGAATTAATAGCTTGAACATCAATCATTTCATTCACTCGTTTGCCTTCAATCTTACTTTCTTCAATCATTTTGATTATCTTATTTCCTTCTTCACAGATGAAATTCACATCAGATTCTGCTCTTTTCAAAAATTCAGCATTAAACGATTTGAACGCAAGTGAAATTTTAGCTTTTTTTAGTTCTGATAGATAAAATGCATGTAATCCTACAGCTACGTCAGCGCCTACGGCCATTGCGCCAAAATACATTGAATTTAAATGGTTTTTTGTACGTCTTCTCAATTTTATTTTAATGATGCAGGAATCTGGACTTATCTCAATTATTTTCGGTGACACATAAAATAGTAGAGGTATTTTGAACAATCCCAAAAGGAATAAATTCCATTTTATTCTTCTCAATGAAACACTTGATTTTAAATCAGTTGCATTCATTGAAGTTTTATTAATTTCCCAATACCAAATAGGTGCGTGGTTATGGTAGTTGGATTTCCTATGTAATAAATATTTCCTTGTCCAGAAATTTCAGCTTTTAAATTGGCATTTTCTGCGCTAATGAAACATGGGGCATTGGCATTGGAGACAATTGAAATTGAATTTTGAATTTTCAAATTTCGTGTATCACAACTTCCTTGCGTCATAATGTTCAATGTAGCTTTATCTGCTATTCCTGCTAGTTTAAAATCACCAGCACCATGCGAAATATAACCGAGAAGTGAATTTGTTACATTTAATTTCAAATCAATACTTCCAGCTCCATCATTCATGAAAAATTGAAAATTTGAAAAGTGAAGTGTATCTTTTGACGTTAAGGTTTCAGTGCCTCGGTATGCTAAATAATTCAAGCTTTTGAAGTGTATTTTTACATTTATTTTTTCGTTTTTATAACGAAGAAAGTTACATTTATTCAGGTTTTTAATGTCAATTGACCCATCAGAATTCTGTTGAACTTGAATTTGAGAAATCAAATTTTTTCCGCCACTTATATGAATGCTATTTATGGAATCTTGAATGAGTTCAAAACTCATATTTTCATTCAAAGATAACTTTGAAAAGTCATTCACATAAATAATCGTATCTGAAGATTTTCCCGCTGATTTCCAACAAGATCGATCTTCTGCCTTTTTACAAGAGGAAATAACAATCATCAAAAAAAATAGGAAACTAAATATTTTCATTCTATTTGTTTTTTCTTTTTTAGAGGAAATGAATATCCAATGCCGGCCTCGGAATAATCTGCTCTACCAAAATGAGTTTTTAATACCCATTGCAAATTAATTCCATTATTAAATTGATAGCGAACTCCAATTTTATGATAAATGGGATCTTCAGGCTGAAATTTGTCTTTAATGTATGCACCCATTCCAAATACAAAATGAAAATGATCAATAGGGAGTAGATAGGCGGCAAAAACACCCATTTGAAAAATATCCCATTGAGACTTTGGTATTTCGGGAAAATAGGCTTTAATTGCTTGTTTTGAAATTAAGTCAAGTGAAATTTCCACTCCAGCCTTAGGGGCCAATACTTTTCTTACGTAGAGGTTTAATCCATAAACTGGATATTTCTTTGGGTTGTCATTGTAGGTTTCCTTCATCATGAAAATTCCTGTAGCTCCAACCGTCCAATTTTTGAATTTATCTTCCAAGGGCAAAAGCCTTTCATATTCCTTAATTTTTCCTAGACTTCTAGCATAACTAAAAGAGCCATAAAAAATATTGATTCCAAGATTTGGAACTCCAAATGCGCCATTACTGAAATGCGTAATATCTAAACCAAGTGAAATTTTATTTCGTCCGAAATAGTGCTTCGAATATAGTCCGAGACAAATCAAACCATTAATATGAGAACCAATAGCGATATTTTTTGGGTTATTTATAGGGTCATAAATTTTAGGTGTATATCCCAATCCAGTTCCAAATTGCCAATCTAGTCGAAATGATTTTGAGGGTCTAATTATGGGTATGTGAATAAAACCATATAAACCAGTAAATTTTCCTAGTATTGAATCGTTGCCAACTGAACCGTGATAGAGAGATACGCCCTGTTCTGGTTGTCTATATGTTTTATGCCAGTTTTTTTTACCGTTAAGTTTTCGATACCAAACCAACTCAAAAGGGTATGCAACTCTTTCCGGTAGATGAGCCATAGAACCTCGGTGAGCGGCAAGGAATCCAAACTTCTGTCGATATTCAATTGACCAATCTG
This sequence comes from Crocinitomicaceae bacterium, assembly GCA_044237035.1. Lineage (GTDB taxonomy): Bacteria > Bacteroidota > Bacteroidia > Flavobacteriales_D > Crocinitomicaceae > UBA952. The sequence goes on along the minus strand of JBIIFU010000034.1, from coordinate 2,726 downwards.
CCTCTTGAGAAAAAGAAATCCTTTTAACGAATAGAAATAAAAGAACGCATCCAAAATAAATTGGTAAATTTAGTCTGTTGCTGCTATTAAAAATAAAAGTATTGATCTTTCAAAAATTTAAACAAATTTACACATTCAATTGAAAGAAAGACAGTAATTTTGATTTAATGGATGCAAGACTACTGGCTTTTCAGCGACTTCTCACGATAATGGATGAACTTCGGGAAAATTGTCCTTGGGATAAAAAGCAAACATTTGAAACTCTACGCTCACTCACTATAGAAGAAATGTATGAAATGACAGATGCAATTTTAGATAAAGATTTCAAGGAATTGGAAGGTGAATTAGGTGATTTATTCTTACATCTTGTTTTTTATTGTAAAATAGGATCTGAATCGAGTTTATTTACTGTTGAAAGTGTTCTAAATCGAATTTCAGATAAATTAATTGATCGTCACCCTCACATTTATGGAGATGTTGAAGTAAAGGATGAAGAGGAGGTAAAGCGAAATTGGGAAAAACTTAAGTTGAAGGAAGGAAAAAAATCAATTTTGCAAGGTGTGCCGAAGTCTCTTCCAGCATTAGTAAAAGCATCAAGAATTCAAGAGAAGGTAAAAGGAATTGGATTTGAATGGGATAATATAGAAGATGTTTGGGCAAAAGTAACAGAAGAATTAAATGAATTAAAAATTGAAATCGATCAGAAATCTGAAAATATAGAGGAAGAATTTGGTGATCTTATTTTTTCACTCGTAAATTTGTCTAGATATATCCAAGTTCAACCTGAAAATGCTTTGGCAAAAACGAATTCAAAATTCATTCAGCGTTTTCAACTTATGGAGAACATGGTTGAATCTGAAAATCTGAAATTAGAGGATATGACGTTGTCTGAAATGGATATTTATTGGGAAAAGTCTAAAAATAGTTTAAAGAAGAAGATATGAATTTTGCAGAGTATAAACTACAGTTTTTTGAGACGGCTCTTGTAGTTGCATTTTTGATATTGGTAAAAATTGTAGCCAGAAATTCTATCAATAGAATTTTATCAAAATTTGATTTTGGAGTAGAGAGAAAAAGAATTAGCCATAAAATCGTGAATCTTTTTATTACATTATTTGCATTAATTTTTCTTGCAGGTATTTGGAATATTGATCGATCACAGTTAATGGTTTTCATTACTTCAACAATTACGCTTGTAGGTGTTGGTTTTATTGCCCAATGGTCTATTTTAGCTAATGTGACATCTAGTTTGATATTGTTTTTTAATCATCCTATGAAACTTGGTCAAGAAATTCAAATTTTAGATAAGGAGTATGATATTAATGGAACTCTTATAGATATTTCTTTTTTCTTTTTGTATATTAAAACCGAAGTAGGTGAAATTATTACTATTCCTAACTCGGTGGTATTGAATAAAGTAATAAAAATCCAGCAAAAGAAATAGAAATCTATTAAGCTCAAAATCAAGCTGATAAAACTCATTAATTACCATTAATTGTATTTTTAGTAAACTGTTGATATATTTTTATTGGAATACCAGTGATTTACTCTATTTTTGCTTAAATTTATATTTCTATTCGGTTTAAATGAAACAAATAATTACAATTTTTACAATTGTTATTTCACTACTTCCAAATGTAGCCTTCGATCAAAAAACTACAAATAGTTGGTCAATTGATGCATGTTTTGGTGGGACTAACCCTGTAAAACCTTATAGTTTAGGTTATTGGTCAAATACAGTTTCGTTTTTTCATAGTTCAGCCGGTGCTAGATACATGTTTAACAATAAATTTGGAATTAAATTAGATGGTGGTTATGATCGGGTTACCAATGACATAGTTGGAAATAATGGAAATAGTTTGCCGTTTAAGTCGCATTATTACCGTACTTCTATTCAGGGAGTTTTAGATATCGGAAGAGTTTTTACGTTTGAAAATTTTAGTGAAAAAACCAGTTTACTTTTTCACGCTGGTTTGGGTTCATCATGGTTGACTAGTAAGGTTGGTGCCAAAAGAGATAGAATGGTTAATTTTTTATTTGGTTTCACTCCTCAATACAAAATTAATAAAAGAATGGCCATAAATGTAGATGCAACATTTATTTGGCATATATATCAACAATATACATTTGACATGTATTCGGCGGTTACAAAAAGAGGATTTGACGGGTTCATTGCTAATGCAACTGTTGGAGTAAACTATTATCTTGGTAAACATCCCGAGCACCACGACTGGAGTTTTTCTCCATGTTATCCAGATATGAGATATTTGGAAGATGAAAACAATAAACTGAAAGTTGAAAATGAAGAATTAGCAAAAAAACTCGGAGATGATGATAATGATGGTGTTATCAATTATTTGGATGAAGAGGACAATACTGAAATAGGTGCTCTTGTTGATAACAAAGGGAGGAGTTTAAAAAACATTGATACTGATGGAGATGGTATAAATGATTTTTACGATGAGTGTCCAAATGAAAAGGGCGATCAAGTAAATAGTGGTTGTCCTGAAAAGTCAACCAATAACATAGCAAATAATCAGAATAACAATAACGCAAATAATACTGCGAACAATAATTCCAACAATACATCAACGAATCCGAATAACAACACGTCAAATCCGAATAACAATAACGCAAATAATACTGCGAACAATAATTCTAACAATACATCTACGAATCCGAATAACAACACGTCAAATCCGAACAATAATAATAACGCAAATAAT
>JBIIFU010000060.1:0-8500 GCA_044237035.1 Crocinitomicaceae bacterium | reverse complement strand
TCTGATCTTGAGCAAGATTTATATTCATTGATGGATAAGTGGAAAACCATGCATGCGAATCTAAAAAATGCAACTCCACCTCATAAAGTTCTCGGTGAATTAAATAAAACAAATTCAATTTTACGTGATTTATTAAATGGTGATTTCTCTAATATTCATACGAATGATCAAGTAACATTTGATGAATTAAAAGAATATGTTACCGACATTGCTCCAGGAAAAGAAAAAATAATCAAACTTCATGATGCTCGAACAAGTTTATTTGAGAAGTTTGGAATTAATAAACAAATCAAAACACTTTTTGGTAAAAAAGTACCATTAAACAGTGGTGGTTATTTGATAATTGAGCATACTGAAGCGATGCACGTTATTGATGTGAATAGCGGGAATCGTAAAGGAGCAGATGGTCAAGAATCTAATGCGCTTTCAACCAATATTGAGGCTGCTGAAGAAATTGCAAGAGTTCTCCAGTTGAGAGATATGGGAGGAATTATTTGTGCTGATTTTATTGATATGCACGACAGAGAAAACAATCGAATTCTTTTTGAAAAAATGAAAGAGTTCATGCGTTCTGATCGTGCGAAACATAATATTCTTCCACCTTCCAAGTTTGGTGTTATAGAAATTACTCGTCAACGAGTTAAACCAGAAACAGCGATTCAAACTTCGGAGAAATGCCCAACTTGTAATGGAACAGGTGAAGTACAGGCAAGTATTCTCTTTGCAGAAGAAATTGAATCAAACTTGAATTATTTGGTTCTTGATCGCAAAGAAAAAGGGGTTCGTTTAGAGGTCCATCCGTATTTACATGCCTATTTTACCAAAGGAATGTTCTCAAGGCAATGGAAGTGGTTTATGAAGTACAAACAATGGATTCCTGTAAATAGCAGGACAGATAATCAATTGCTTGAATACCATTTTAAAAACAAGGACAACCAAGAAATCACTGTATAATGTCCAACGATTCTATTCCAGTAGAATTTCAAACTATATATTTTAAAATTGAGCATTATTGTGCTTCTCAAGAACATTGTGCCTTTGACGTCAAACGAAAATTGATTCAACAAGCTGTTCCTACTGAAATCATAGAACAAATTATTGTCCAACTACAAGAAAAGAATTTCATTAACCATGATAGATATTGTGTAGCCTTCACAAACGATCATGTGCGCATAAAAAAGTGGGGAAGAATAAAGATTAAAGCTGCCTTAAAGGCAAAATTTCTACCATCTCAATCAATTAATATAGCTCTGCAACAAATTGAGGATGAGATTTATATTGATAATTTGAATTATTTGATGGTTCGCAAGAAAAGAGAATTGGCTAACGAAAAAGACTCACAAAAAAAGAAAGCCAAACTCTTGCGATATTTGGCTTCAAATGGTTATGAATCTGAATTAATTTTCGATATTATCAACTAATCTTCATCTTCCAAATTTGGTTGACTAGCAGCGTTGTTTTTAAGAAGTCTTGAACTTGTTTCACCTGGTTTTTTCATCACACAAGCTCCCTCAAAGAATCCACCTTCCTCTATTGCAAGGCGAACAGTTTCGATATCACCAGTAATTCGAGCAGTTGAACGGAGAACGAGTAAATTCTCAATGGTCAACTCACCTTCTAATGTGCCTTCAATTTCGGCATCAATACAAACTAGGTTTCCAGTAATTTTTCCTGTATTTCCAATTATTACCTTTCCTGAACAGGAAATATTTCCTATTACGTCTCCTTCTACAATAATGTTAGAATCAGAAACAATATCTCCAGTAATTTCAGTGCCTTCAATAATTTTGTTGAATCCACCGTTGTTCTCAGAACCAAAAAAATCTCGTTTTATCATGATTTAATAATTTTCATCGTGAAACAATTCATACTCCTCAATTTTCTTCAATTCAAGCAACTTTTTGAGATTTTCAGCACTAATTAAAAAAACTTTTAACTCGTTGAATTTGCCCATTTCTCTTTTGGATGCTTTGTACGAAGTTACATAATCTTTTCCTTTCTTTAATGATTTAAACTCTTTCAACAATACTAAGTTTGTTGCGTCACTAAGTACGAGTGTTGAAGATTTTAGTTTCAAATTTGAAAATTTACTTGTATTTAATGCGTTAATTTTTGTTTGAACATCATTTACTTTCAAAGCCTTATCGGCTACCACAATTATATAATGAATTGCTTCATCTTGGTATTTATATGGCGAAACTTTTTTTACAATACTATCATTTTTAGAAAAACCTTCTTGAATGATTTTAATCATTTCTTTTGCTCTTTTTTCCTCATCTGTGTCTGGAAACTCCGTAACAATTTCATTTAAAGCAGGAAGTAATTCTTTTTTATCAACTGTTAAATTTGCTTGAGCATTAACACGCAATAATTTGAATTTTGACTTCAGTTTTGTTTGAGGTTGAGTTATTAAAAATGCATCTATCTCATTTATCACCAAATTATAATTCTTTTTGGTGTAATTTGAGTAAATTTTCAAATAATCGAGTTCGTTTTCTTTTTCTTTATTTTTTTGTTTCAAAAAGTATTCTGGGTCTAGTAAAAAAGCAGCAAAGTCTGATTTAGGATATGTTGTTAAAATATGATTTTTGTATCCATCAGCCCCAGATTTTCCTTCATTAAGGCGATACAATTGAAACGACGCACTCAAATCAAGATTGTTTACTAATTTTTTGCTTGTTATTTTTTCAAAATATTCTGCCGCTTGATCTGCTTCGTTCAATTCTTCTTTGTAGATTACGGCTGCATCATACCAAGCATTCAATAATTTGTCTGTAGATGCTTTCATAGCTTCTTCGGTTAATGGAAGTTTTTTGGCTAACATTTCAACGGTAAGCGAATCTTCTTTGGGATTTCCTTTATCAACAGCTAAACTATCTTCTCCATCTTCAATTGCGCCTATTGATAAATCAATTTTTTCACTACGGCGCCAATCATCCTCATTCTCTCTATCACCCCAAGTTTTTTTAAATTCTGTCAATCCTTCTTGTCGAGTTTTGTTGTTATTCCAATATCCTTTCTTTCCACTTGCCTCATTTTGCTTGTTCAAGGCTTCTTGCATCTCTTGAAGTTTTTGTTCCTCTAATCTTTTTTGTCGTGCTTTTTCCAGTTTAATTTGTTTTAAAACATCTTCTAAATACTCTGTTCGATCACTTTCAGACATTAGGGCAATACGCTGAACACTATCCTCAAAATTTGCCGTTTCAACTGCGGTAACAAGTTTACTTAATTTAGCAGCCTTTGATTTTATATCCTCTCCATTCGGATAATTTTCTGGCATCACTGTTCCACATGAATCATAGTATTTTTGAGCGGCAATGTAATTGCTTTTTTCAAAAGATAAATCACCCATCTTTTCATAAGACATGGCTTTTTGTCTTTTATTGGTGGTTGATGATTTAGCAGATTGAGTCAAATATATCATCGCTTGTTTTCTGTTTTTTTCTTGCAATTCGATGGAGGCTAATGCATAATAAATTTGATCTTTATACTCCTGATTTTTGGCCTCTTTCACCATCCGAATCAATTGTTTTTTAATTCCTTTATCTTTGCCGGATAGCGCTTTATTCATTTTAGCATTGAAATGCATTACATAAGGTGCCGGATAGTTCAAACATTTTGAATAACTCTCATTCGCTTTTCCTGGGTTTTTTATATCGGTGTACAACTGACCCAAAATAAAATAGATTCGAGCTTTCTCTTTTTTGCGGCTTAGTTCAGCTGCTTTTTCTAATGATTCAATTGCAAGTTTGATTTCATTCTTCTTTAAATAATATTCTGCTTTTACTTTTAATAAATCATCACGCAAATGATTAGGAAATTTGGCAGGTTCTTCTTTGTTATCTTTACTTTTTGATTTTTTCTTCGATTTGCTTTTCGACTTGCTTTTTGATTTTGTTTTACTTTTTTTAGCAGATGAGCCACCTTTCTTACCTGAATCTTCATCGCCATATTGTTCTTCAACAACATCTTCTAACGATTCAATATTTGTTAACGCATCCGAGTAATTTTCTTGTTCAATAAAAATCCGAGCTTGCCAAAGTTGCGCGATATAATTGGATTTATCTTTTGCAAACAAGCGTGAAATAAACTCAAAATTTTTGGCTGCATCTTCGTAATTTCTTTTGTAGTAATTTGCTACACCGACTGTAATAAAGTTTTCATCGATGTAAGTATTGTGTTCAACTTTTTTGTAAGAGCCTTTGATTGAAGGCATGCTGTGGTTTTGAATAACCTTAGTACACTTTGAAATAGCAGTATCTATAGAAGGCAAAAGCCCTTCCACTTCCTTTTCATTCGGAAGGCGTTCTATTGGTAAAACGACGTAAAAATCTTCTTTGTACGAAGTTTTGAAGGTTCGCATTGATTGAGTAATTAACTCATTCGCATTAAAATAACCATTGTATTTTGCTGTAACAGAATGGTATTTGCGATTGACATAAGTATTTTTTTCTGTCGAGCAAGCGCTCAGAATAAGCAATAAAAAGAAAAGATTAGCTGCTCGAGAAAAATTCATTTAAAAATACTTCTTATTAGAAACTCCGAATATGCGATTTTATTGTGTTTTAAGCAATATTTGTGAATACTTGCTGAATATCATCGTCATCTTCAATTTTATCTAACACTTTTTCGATTTCAACAAGCTGATCCTCTGAAAATTCTACAGGTGATGTAGGAACTCTCTTTAAACTTGATTTTTGCACTTCAATATTCATATCTTCAAGCGCTTTGGCTATTGTTCCAAATGCAGTATAATCTCCTGAAACAATCAATTGATCATCAGAAACTTCAATTTCTTCACATCCGGCATCAATTAATTCCAATTCAAGTATTTCAGGGTCCAATGAGTCAGATTTATTGATTTCAAAAACACTTTTTCTTTCAAACATAAATTCCAAAGAACCTGTTGGCACTAGTGAACCTCCACTTTTATTAAAATATGATTTTACATTTGCAACGGTTCTTGTTGGATTATCCGTTGCACATTCAACAAAGATTAAAACGCCATGTGGCCCTTTTCCCTCATAATTTACTTCAGTAAAGGAAGCGATATCTTTCTGGGCGGCTCTTTTTATTGCTGCTTCAATATTGTCTTTCGGCATATTTTCTGCCTTCGCATTCTGAATAGCTGTTCTTAACTTTGCATTTGTTGTTGGATCCATTCCGCTTTCTTTGGCTGCCATTGTAATTGCCTTACCAAGTTTTGGAAACATCTTGGACATTTTGTCCCATCTTTTTTCTTTTGCTGCGCGTCTGTATTCGAATGCTCTTCCCATATTTTGAAAATTTTCCCAAATTTAATGAATACGTTGCAAAAATTCACCTTTTTTTAAAGCTTTTAGAAGTGATTGTTAAACGATTTTTTACGTTCGAAAAGAAAATAACTATTTTTGCCAAAAATAAAGTATGCAATCCATTCATTCCTATTCATTTGAAAACAAGAAAGCGCTAGTTCGTGTAGATTTTAATGTTCCTCTTGACAAAAATACATTTGAAATAACTGACGACACTAGAATTCGAGCAGCTGTTCCAACAATAAAAAAAATCTTATCTGGTGGAGGTTCAGTGATTTTGATGACGCATTTGGGTAGGCCAAAGAATGGTCCTGAGGAAGCATTTTCAGTCAAACATATTGTTAAGAGAATTGAAGAATTGTGTGAAAGTAGAGTTTCATTTTCAAATTCATGTGTTGGTCAGGAAGCCGAAAATGCAAGTACAAACTTAGGAAGAGGCGAGATATTGCTACTTGAAAATGTTCGTTTTTTTAAAGAGGAAACAGATGGCGATAGAGCATTTGCAGAAAGTTTAGCAAAACTAGGGAATTGTTATGTTAATGATGCATTTGGTACAGCTCACAGGGCGCATGCAAGTACAGCAATTATTGCAGATTTTTTTCCGAATGACAAAATGTTTGGTCTGTTAATGGAGGCTGAAATAGTAAGTATTGATAAAGTTTTAACTAGTTCAGAATCACCAAGAACAGCGATTGTAGGGGGGGCTAAAGTTTCTTCAAAAATTACCATCATTGAGAATCTACTTTCGAAAATGAATTCAATTATAATTGGAGGAGGAATGGCGTACACATTTATCAAAGCAAAAGGCGGAAAAATTGGTTCGTCCTTGGTAGAGGATGATTACCTAGAAATGGCATTACATATTTTGGATAAAGCAAAACATAATGGAGTTGAAATTATTTTGCCTTTGGATACTGTAATTGCTGATTCCTTCTCAAATGAGGCAAACAGAAAAGAGGTTAAAATAGATGAAATACCAGATGGTTGGATGGGGCTAGATACAGGAAAAGAATCAGAGCAATACTTTGATAATGTGTTGAGTAAATCAAAAGTTATTTTGTGGAATGGACCAATGGGGGTTTTTGAATTTGACAATTTTCAAACAGGCACGAAACAAATTGCAAAAAGTATCGTAAAGGCTACACAAAATGGTGCATTTTCTTTAGTGGGAGGTGGAGATTCTGTAGCAGCAGTCAACAAATTTGGTCTTGCTGAACAAGTCTCATACGTCTCAACCGGAGGTGGAGCAATGTTGGAATACTTGGAGGGAATAGAACTTCCAGGAATCAAAGCAATTCGAAACTAAGAAAACTGAAGAGGCATCTGTAAATTTACAGTAAGGCGTTTATGGTTTTTTCAAGTTTAGTTTTTTTATACCTTTTCTTACCATTAAATCTAATTCTTTATTACGTTTCCGGTAATTTGGTTTATCGAAACATACTCCTGACTTTATTTTCATTTTTCTTTTATGCGTGGGGTGAGCCTGTATGGATTGTACTCCTTTTATTTTCAGCACTTTTCGATTATGGAAATGGAATTTTAATTGAACGACTCAATAATAGAGCAAAGGCCAAATTAGTGGTTGTATTTTCTATAATTGTAAATCTGGGACTTCTTGTTGCATTTAAATACAGTGGGTTTTTATATGACAATTTATCATTATTAATAGATTTACCCTTTTCTAAACCTGAGGTAACTTTACCAATTGGTATTTCATTTTACACCTTTCAAACGATTTCATATACAGTCGATGTTTATCGAGGAGATGTAAAAGCCCAACGCAATCCAATGAATTTTCTATTGTTTGTTAGTTTGTATCACCAACTTGTGGCTGGTCCAATCGTGCGTTATAAAACAATAGCTGAAGAGATTAATGGTCGGAAATTCCAATGGGATGATTTTTCTTCAGGAATAGGTAGATTTTCACTTGGGTTATTCAAAAAAATAGTAATTGCCAATACTGCCGGAGCCCTAGTTGATAGCTATCTAATTGACAATTTCGATTTACTGACAAGTCCAACGGCATGGTTTGGTTTGACGATGTTTGCCGTCCAGATTTATTTTGATTTCTCAGGATATTCTGACATGGCAATTGGATTAGGACGCATGTTTGGCTTTCATTATGATGAGAATTTTAAGAATCCGTATGCTGCAAATTCCGTTACTGATTTTTGGCGAAGGTGGCACATTTCATTATCGACCTTTTTCCGAGATTACGTGTACATTCCTTTAGGAGGAAATAAAGTGAGGAAATTTAGAATGTATATTAATATTTTTATCGTTTGGGCATTAACTGGTTTTTGGCACGGAGCAAGTTGGAATTTTATGCTGTGGGGATTGTATTTTGCTCTCATTTTATTAGTTGAAAAAAGTTTTCTTCTTTCAATTTATTCAGCATTACCCTCAATATTTAGGTATTCAATCACTCTAGCTTTGGTAGTTTTCGGATGGTCTTTATTCTATTTTGAAGACTTGTCAAAATGGAGCATGTTCTGCTCAAACTTATTTAATTTTTCCCCAAATCAAATTTTGGCATTTTCGTTTGATCTTCGTCAAAATCTTTTTTGGTTGATCTTGGTGATTTTATTTTGCATACCATGGAACGAGTTACCTTTTATTACAAATCGTTGGGAGACATTCGCTTCCAATCAGTTAGTTTTTTCAAGTAAAATAATATTGCATATTGTGGTTCTTTTAATTTGCACTTCGTATCTCGTTGGGAGCACATACAATCCATTTTTATATTTCAGATTTTGATGCATAAGTTAAAAATTATACACGTTTTTATCTACTCAGGTGTTCTTGTTTTGGGTATGCTTTCATTTGTATTTTCCACGAAAGCAAAGGAGTCTGCTCTAGAAAAACGTAGGCTAGCACAAAAGCCTACAGTAACTTTGAATGGTATTTTAGACGGCTCCTGGATGCAGCAGTATCAAAAGTTCATGGATGATCATTTTCCTTGGCGCTCAACTTTTGTGAATATTGCGTTTCAATTAAATGATTTTAAAGGTATTAAAAATCCAAATAATGTACGCTTGATTACTAAATCGAAAGAGAAAAAAATTGACGAAAAGAAAATAGATTTGAATAAGGCGGCGAGAGATGTAGATTACCTAATTAACGCAGAATCTGCCTCTTCTCATGGTTTGCTGATTATTGCAGGACGTGCTTTTCAGGTGTTTGGAGGTAATAAATCATCCGTTAAA
>JBIIFU010000008.1:0-84871 GCA_044237035.1 Crocinitomicaceae bacterium | reverse complement strand
GTAAACTTTTCTGGAAAAAAAATTGAATGGGTATTTGACGAGTACTTTCAATTGAACAATCCGCAAAATAGTGTTTCGATTACTCCCAATCATACGCGATTAAAAACAAGTTCATCGGCAAAGAAATTGGAAATTGAATTCTTGGATTCTTTGCAGTCAAATACAACCTACCAAATTATCTTAAATTCTGCAGTAAAAGATATCAATGAAGGAAATGATTCCTTAATGGTCTTTGTTTTTTCTACCGGCCCAACACTTGATTCGGCGTATTTTCAAACAAGAATAGTAGATGCATTTAACAATCAACCGTTAAAGAAAATGTATGTTGGTCTTTTTGACTCCCTTGATGCAGAACCAAGATACCTACAAAAAACAAACGACCAAGGATTTGCTTTTTTCTCGTATATCAAATCTGGAACCTACCTTGTTAAAAGTTGGGACGATCAAAATTCAAGCGGCAAATACGATTCAACAGAACGAGTTGCTTTTCGAACAGAAACTCTTCAAATAAATGACAGTGTAATTGATTCTATCCCTTTAAAAATTGCCCAGCCAGAATTTGATAGAATTATTCGCAACGTGTCTGTTATTGAGCCCGGAATGATAAGTTTAAGCCTAAATAAATATGAAACAGACTTCAAGTTTTTCTATTCTGACACGAATGAAATAGCGAATTCGGAATTGTTGTGGAAAGGCAATGATAGCTTACTTATTCCTTACAATGTCAAAACCAATTTATCCAATAAGATATTTATAAAACGAAATACAATTGTGCTAGATTCAGCAAGATTGGAATCTGCTGCCGAGGAAATTACATCTGTAAAAATTAAACCTACCTCTATGTGGATCACGCCTAATTCACCTCTCTTTTTTGAGTTAACAGATTTTATTTCTAAAATTGATGAAAGAAAAATCAGTTGTATTGACAAATCTTCTAAAGACACCATAAAAATTGAATCCTTTGAAAAAATTGGAAATCAATTGATCTTAAAGCTTGAAAAAAGCTTAGCTAAAGAATTAGAAATCTTATTTATAAAAGAGGCAATAACAGGAAGAACAAATTTAAAGTCTGATCGCTTGAAATTGTCCGTTTCAGTTTTCACCCCAAGGGAATTGGGAACCTTAAAGGTTGATGTTTCTAAATTGGATCAAAATGATATCATACAACTTTTGCTCAATGGAAAAGTTATAAAAAGTAAACGACGTGAAACTAACCAATCAATCGATTTCACTGAACTTGTTCCATCGGAATATACTTTTCGTGTTATTCGAGATAAAAATCAAAATAACCGTTGGGATGGATGGGAAATAAACTTAAATATAGAGCCTGAAAAGGTTTTGTGGTTTTCTACACCGATTAAAGTTCGAGCAAATTGGGATATTAAAACAGAACTGAATCCTAAAAATGAGTGATCCAGACGTTATAAAATCCTCGTTCCAAAAATGGAAAATATGGGCATCAATCTTTTTGGGTATTTCTGTAGCTGGATTCATGCTATATCGCTCATTGAACGAGACAAGATTTGTTAAAGTTGGTGCAGGAAAAGGTACGCATCGTTGGGTTGATGGAAATCACAATAAGGTTGTTGATTTGACACAATCAATTGATTTCAATTTAGATAATGCTGGTGATTACAAAATTGAATCCTTATCCGATGTCTTGCTTTCCATCCATTGGACAGAAAAAACTTTGTTATGGATTTTCATTGCCTTACTTTGTATGGTGGGTCGTGATTTTTTCTACATGTGGCGGATTCGCTTGTTAACCAATGACCAACTCACTTGGAAAAAAAGCTTTTCCGTAATCATGTTATGGGAATTTGCTTCCGCCCTTTCACCTGGTGTTGTTGGAGGTGCCGCTGTTGCAATGTTCATTTTAAATCGTGAAAAAATTGCACTTGGGAGATCAACTGCTATTGTTTTTATCACCACAATGATGGATAATCTCTTTTATGTGATGATGATTCCTCTCACTTTTCTTTTTATTTCCTCTACTGACTTGTTTCCCATTTCTTATTCTGGTTCAGGTGCAATCCAAGTGGTGTTTTGGACAGGCTATTCCTTAATTGCTGCTGCTGCAATCTTACTTTTTTTAGCGTTGTTTGTTTGGCCTAACTTTTCAAAGAAACTACTTGGAGGACTTTTTAGTTTGCCCTTTCTAAAACGCTGGAAAGTAAAGGCTGTTCAAACCGGTGAAGATATTGTTGTTACTTCTCAAGAAATGAAAAAAGAAACTTTTCTTTCTTGGGTCCAAGTTTATTTGGTCACTTGTGGAAGTTGGATTTCTCGCTATTTGGTCATTAACGCTATTCTTCAAGCATTTCTGCAGTTAAGTTTTTTTGATCATGCAATAATTCTCGGTAAACAATTCGTTTTATGGCTATTTATGCTTATCAGCCCAACTCCAGGTGCAAGTGGTGTTGCAGAATATGCTTTTGGAGAATTGCTAATCTCATTTTCAGGATCTACAATTTTATTAGCTGGCATGGCAGTCATTTGGCGTTTAATATCCTATTTCCCTTACTTATTTATTGGCGCTTGGATACTTCCTCGATTTTTACGAAAAAAATAATCTTCACTTTTTCAAAACTTTACTGTTTGAAACTCTAAGATTTTGCGCAAAAAGTTTTTTTCTCATTTGTTATATTTGTGTGATGTCAAATGAAAAAGGAATGAAGAAGATTATACTGGCTTTTCTGTATCTTATAATTTGTTTTAATATTGGTTATGGACAAACAACAGCCTATTTATTAAAATATATTCCTTTCAATCAACCTTCTCAAGTGATTACTAAAGACCATTCCGATTTGCCGCTTGCACCTGCTTCAACCTTAAAACTGTTTGTGTCATGGATGAGTTTCAATCAGGGTTATGCCACACATGATTATCTGCGAGAAGTACTTATGAAAAGTGATAATAAAAAGGCAGATAGTTTATTCTTATCCTCGGGTGGAGGCCCCGTTTTAAAAAACTATTTGATAAAAAATCAAATTTTAGAGGCAACTGATAATAATTTCGTTGTTTACGACGGATCTGGATTAAATAAAAATAACAGAACGACCTGTGATTTACAAATTTGTCTACTCGAAAAAATTTATATGGATAAATATTACAATATATTTAAAAATCTTATGGCGCAACCAGGTAAACCTGGAACACTGGAAAAGCGCCTATTGAATCACCAAGGTAAAGTATTTGCAAAAACAGGAACACTTAATGGAACGATTGCTCTTTCTGGATTTTATGAATTAAAAAACGGTGTTGCTCTTTTCTCAATCAATTCAAACAATTTTAAAACAACCTGGGAGCAGGAACGAAAGCGAATTGATGGAATATTAGAAAGTCTAATCAATCAAATCCCACAGGAAGACGCTTCAAAAAATTAAGTGCTACACAGAAAAGGTTGGCTAATCGAATTTATTTACCAAAATACATTCTTGTATTTTTATTATTGAATGTTGTAAATTAGTAGGATTTGTTATCTTTACCAAGCTAATTCAAAATACTAATAAAATGTCTAAAAGTCCTTGGAGAAAGAAACCAATTGCAGCCTTTGAGGCTGATATGAAGAAGAATAATCTGAATCGCATATTAGGTCGTTGGGGATTAACTTCACTTGGAATTGGCGCAATCATCGGTGGTGGTATTTTTACTTTAACTGGTATTGCTGCTCACGACCACGCTGGACCAGCACTTGCTCTTTCCTTTGTAATCGCCGGAATTGGGTGTTTATTTGCTTCACTATGTTATGCCGAGTTCTCTTCTGTTTTACCTGTTGAAGGTTCAGCTTATGCCTATTCATACGGTACGATGGGTGAGTTATTTGCCTGGATTATCGGATGGAATCTAATTCTGGAATACATGATGGGAGCTACTACTGTTGCTGTTGCTTGGAGTGGTTATTTTGAAAAATTGTTGCATCAGTTTGGTATTCATCCACCCATTTGGTTAATGAATGACCCGGCAACAGCGGCTGAAAAGACAGAATTAGCAATTAAGGCAGCTGAAAAAGCTGGAAATATGCAGTTAGCGGCTGATTTGGCTAGTCAAGGCTCATTTGCTTTTAACTTACCGGCTTTGATTATTACATTTATTGTAACCGCAATTCTCATAAAAGGAATCAAGGAAGCTGCCAAAACAAATAATTTAATTGTTATTTTAAAGGTTGCTGTAGTTCTTTTCGTAATATTTGTTGGGTTTTTCTACATTGATACAAGCAACTACACACCATTTATTCCTGAAGAAGTTGTTGATGCTAAAGGTGTTTCACATTTCGGATGGAGTGGAGTGGTGACTGCCGCAACAATTGTATTTTTCGCATATATTGGTTTCGATGCCGTTTCTACTCAAGCGGGCGAAGCAATTAATCCTAAAAAAGATGTACCATTTGCAATTATAATGTCTCTTGTGATTTGTACCGTTTTATATATAATTGTTTCACTTGTACTTACGGGAATGGTAAAATACAATCAGCTTGACTTAAAAGCTCCTGTAGCTTCTGCCTTCGAGGGAATTGGTATGCCTTGGGCAACGGTATTAATCACAATAGCGGCTGTAGCTGGTTTAACTTCTGTTATGCTTGTTATGATGCTAGGTCAAACACGTATTTTCTTGGGGATGGCAAAGGATGGATTACTTCCATTTAATATGTTTGGTAAAGTTCAT
The DNA here is from genome assembly GCA_044237035.1 of Crocinitomicaceae bacterium. Taxonomy (GTDB): domain Bacteria; phylum Bacteroidota; class Bacteroidia; order Flavobacteriales_D; family Crocinitomicaceae; genus UBA952. Next base: position 80,206 of record JBIIFU010000008.1, on the reverse strand, counting down.
GAGGTATATAAAACGCCATATAGAAGTACGATTTTAGTAGGTGCTATTGTTTCTATTGTAGCAGCATTAACCCCAATTGACAAAGTTTCTGAAATGTGTTCGATGGGTACCTTGTTGGCATTTGCTATGATTTCCATTGCCGTTGTGGTTTTACGTGTAAAACAACCACATTTGGATAGACCATTCAAAACTCCTCTTCTATTTGTAATTGGACCACTAGGTGCAGCATTTAATTTTGGCTTGATGTACTTCGTTCGACCTGATACTTGGATTGCATTTCTTTGTTGGTCCACCCTTGGAATACTAATTTATTTCTTATACTCCCGTCACAAAAGTAATTTGAATGACCATGCTTATGAAGATTCGTTAAGAGGTCATGATGCTGTAGCAGATGTTGCCATAGATAATTCAGACGACGAGAAGTGAGTTCGGATTTCAAACGAAGTCTAGGGCTTTTCGATGCTACAACTATAGTAGCTGGCTCTATGATTGGTTCCGGTATTTTTATCGTGACAAGTTTCATGATGAGAGATATAGGGTCTGTTGGTTGGTTACTTGTCCTTTGGATATTGACTGGTTTAATCACGGTTTTTGCCGCATTGAGTTATGGCGAATTAGCAGGCATGATGCCAAATGCAGGAGGTCAATATGTATATATTCAAAGAGCATTTGGTAAACTCCCTTCGTTCTTGTACGGTTGGACAGTATTCAGTGTAATTCAAACTGGTGTTATTGCTGCCGTTGCTGTTGCATTTGCCAAGTATTGTGGTGTGTTTTTTCCATCTTTAAATGGGTTTTTCATTGGTTCTATCACATACGGACAACTAGTTGCAGTAGGAAGTATAATCTTTCTAACTTTTCTTAATACCGGTGGAATCCAAAATGGAAAGTGGTTGCAAATTATATTTACATCGGCCAAACTTTTAGCTTTGTTTGCGCTAATTTTCTTTGGAATTTATATCGGATTAAATAAAGATATATGGGTTCAAAACTTTACATCAATTTGGGAAGCTAAAAAGACTGTTGTTAATCCTGATAATTCGATAAGCGTAACTTCATTGACTGGATTTGCATTAATGGGTGCTCTTGGTGCTACCATAATTAACTCATTATTTTCTTCTGATGCATGGAATAACGTAACTTTTATCGCTGGTGAGATCAAAAATCCTCAAAGGAATATACCGAGGAGTCTCTTCCTTGGAACACTTATCGTTACATGCATTTATCTATTGGCAAATATTGCCTATTTAATGTTACTTCCGGTTGAAGGATCTCCCGACGCTACAACTGCTATTGGTCAAGGACTAATGTTTCCAGAACACGATCGCATTGGTGCAAGTGCTGCATCCGTAATGATAGGAGAAATGGGAGTTTGGTTAATGGCAGGATTAATTATGATTTCCACTTTTGGATGTAATAATGGATTGATTTTATCTGGATCACGACTTTTCTATGCAATGGCACAAGATGGATTGTTTTTCAAAAAAGCCGCTAAACTTAATAAAAACAATGTCCCTGGAATCGCCTTATGGATTCAATGTATATGGGCTTGTGCACTATGCTTTTCAGGAAAATACAGTGACCTTGTAGTTTACAGTACGTTTGCTTCTCTCATTTTTTATGTGATTACAATCGCTGGGATTTTTGTTCTTCGTAAAAAAGAACCAGATACACCTCGTCCTTATAAAGTAATTGGCTATCCAATTGTTCCACTGATTTACATAATTATAACATTGGCCATTTGTACTTGCTTATTAATTTATGATAGTAAAAATGCTGGAATGGGGCTTTTAATTGTTCTTCTCGGACTTCCCATTTTCTTGGTAATGTCTCGTATAAAATCCAATCCCTCAAGGTAAAGTATTATCGGAATGCCCTACATCTCCAAACGAAATAGACAGGCACTTGTATTGGTTATTTTTCTATCAATAATTATCGTTTATATTCCCAGAATAGTATTAACCTTTGACAATTCAGAGTCAACGATTAAAATTTCAGATGCCGAAATTGCTGAAACGAAAAATAAAATAGCGAGTTACCGAAAAAACAGAAAAGCCACTTTCGCCTACAATCGTGAAAAAAAGAGTCGCTACCACTTGCCTCCTTCGAAATTTGACCCAAATAAATACGCCTTAAATGATTGGATGCAACTAGGCTTAAGCGAAAAACAAGCAAATGTTGTATTGAAATTCACCTCCCGCGGATTAAAATCAAATGAGGATCTTCAGCGTGTCTTTGTAATCTCGGATGAGCTGTTTGACATGATCAAAGATTCTACTTTCTATCCAACCTTTGAAAAATCAGTTACTCCTGAAAAGAAGAGCTTTACCAAAACGGAAAAACCGAAAATTGTAGTTGAACTAAACGCAGCTTCTCAAGAGGACTTAATGAAAATCCCGGGCATCGGAGAATCTTTCGCCAAGTGGATAATTAATTATAGAACTCGTTTGGGCGGATTCTCGAAACCTGGACAATTGCTAGAAGTTTGGAAAATCGATGCAGAAAAATATGCGCAACTTGAGCCTTTTGTTACAGTTAATGTAAATCAAATTTCAAAACTTAAATTGAACTTAACCACCGTGGAGGAATTGAAGAAACATCCTTACATGAACTGGAATATAGCCAATTCAATCATCAAAATACGGGAAAGAAAAAGAGGCTTTAAAAGTGTGGAAGAAATAAAAGAATCTGTATTAATTGATGAAGAATGTTTTGAAAAACTAAAACCCTACTTATCTTTGTAGCATGTCAATTGAAGAAAAATTAAAATCTGCCATTCGCGACGTACCTGATTTCCCAAAACCGGGAATCATTTTCAAAGATATTTCCACAATCATGCTTGATCCAAAATTATCGGATGAGGTTTTGAATTATTTGGTGGAAATCTATCAATCAAAAGGAATTGAGGCAATTGCCGGTGTTGAAAGTAGAGGGTTTTTGTTTGGTTATCCATTGGCCATTCGCTTGGGGATTCCCTTTGTTTTAATCAGAAAACAAGGAAAATTACCCTACGATAAAATCAGTCATTCATACGAATTAGAATACGGAAACGCAGTTATTGAAATGCATACAGATGCAATTAGTCACGGACAGAATGTATTAGTTCACGATGATTTATTGGCTACAGGTGGCTCAGCTTCTGCAGCAGCAGAATTGATTCAAAAATGTGGTGGTAAAATTGCCGGATTCAGTTTTTTAGTTAACCTCAGCTTTCTCAACGGTGAGGAAAAATTAATGCAATACACAAATAATATTCAGAGTTTAGTTACTTATTAAATCAATCAAAATAAAATGGAATTTGAATACAACGAAAACCAAGAAATGATCGCACAAATGGTGCGTGATTTTGCAGAAAAAGAAATTAGACCAAATTACAAGAAATGGGATGACGAAGAACATTTCCCTGTTGATGTTATGAAAAAAATGGGCGAACTTGGTCTTTTAGGTATTTTTATCCCTGAAGAATACGGCGGTTCAGGTTTTGGTTATTTTGAATACGCCACTGCACTAATGGAATTAGGAAAAGTATGTGGTGGAATTGGATTAAGTGTAGCCGCCCATAACTCACTTTGTACAGGTCATATTTATTACCACGGATCCGAAGAACAAAAGAGAAAATATTTACCAAAATTAGCAACAGGTGAGTGGATTGGCGCTTGGGGATTGACAGAAGCAAATACAGGTTCTGATGCCATGCGTATGAAATGTACTGCCGTAAAAGAAGGAAATGAGTGGGTAATTAATGGCTCTAAAAACTGGATTACACATGGTTTATCCGGAGATGTTGCTGTAGTATTGATTCGAACTGGAGATTTATTAGATAGCAATGGAATTACAGCATTTATCATTGAGAAAGGAACTCCTGGCTTTTCAGCGGTGAAAATTAAAGATAAATTAGGTGTTAGAGCGAGTGAAACAGCAGAATTAATCTTTGAAAACGTTCGTATTCCGGAAGAAAATGTTATTGGGCAAGTTGGAATGGGTTTCAAACAAGCTATGCAAATTTTGGATGGAGGACGAATCTCAATTGCCGCTTTAAGTTGTGGAATTGCTCGCGGAGCTTTTGAAGCGTCTGTAAAGTATGCAAAAGAAAGAGAACAGTTTGGTCAACCAATCGCCCATTTCCAAGCAATCGGATTTAAATTAGCCGACATGGCAACGGAAGTAAAAGCAGCTGAGTTACTTACTTTTCAAGCAGCCGATTTGAAAAACAAAAAACAACCTTTAACGAAACAAGGTGCTTATGCCAAGTATTTTGCTTCTGAAGTAGCGGTAAAATGTGGCAATGAAGCTGTTCAAATTATGGGTGGTTACGGATACACGAAAGAGTATCCTGCTGAGAAATTTTTACGTGATTCTAAACTTATGACTATCGGCGAGGGTACCTCTGAAATTCAAAAATTAGTTATTTCACGAGAAATTCTAAAATAATTTGTATTTCAATAACTAAATACGTATATTTGCACCCCTTAAAACAATTAAAAAAAGAGTTTGTATGTTAATTATTCCAATTAAAGAAGGCGAAAACATTGAAAAAGCGTTGAAAAAATACAAGAAGAAATTCGAAAAAACGAATGTAATGAAACAATTACGCGCTCGTAAAGAATTTGAAAAACCTTCTGTAACGAAAAGACAACAAATTATTCGTGCTGCCTACAAACAACATTTAATTTCTGCTGAACAGTAACAAATCACTGTATATATCGTATTCAAAGGAGCTTTTTGGCTCCTTTTTTTATGCTCGATAATTTCATTCTATATTTAACAACAGAAAAACGATATTCGCAACATACCATAGATGCGTACGAGCGAGATTTGACTCAGTTTATAAACTACGCTGAAGTCAAAAAAATCATCGATTTCAATGAGTTTTCCTCAAACTTTATTCGTGGCTGGATTGTACAACTTTTTGAAGAGAAAATAAAGGCAAAATCAATTAACAGGAAACTTGCTGCATTACGAACCTTCTATAAATGGTTACGAAAAGAAGAATTAGTAACCATAAATCCAATGGCAAAAGTTCAAGGTCCTAAAAATGAAAAACGCCTTCCCGCTTTTGCAAAAGAATCTGAATTACAAACTGAAAAATTGGATGAATTATACGCTGATTCCTTGAATGGAAAAAGAGACAAAGTAATTTTTGAGTTGTTCTACCAAACAGGAATTCGATTGAGCGAATTAATTGATTTACGAGTACAAAATGTTTCTAGTGAGTCCATAAAAGTTATCGGTAAAAGGAATAAGGAACGTATTATACCTATTTCCAAAGATTTACATTACCAAATTCAAACATACATCCAAGTTAAAAATCAACAAGTTGGTGAAAGTCCATTTGTGTTTTCCTTGAAATTTGGTAAAAAAATATACCCAATGCTTGTTTACCGGATAATAAATCAATACCTTAGTATTGCAACTAATTTGGATAAAACAAGTCCACACGTTTTGCGTCATACATTTGCTACTCACATGTTAAACAGAGGAACAGGCTTAGAAACATTGAAAGATTTATTGGGTCACGCCAATTTATCTGCAACTCAAGTGTATACGCACAACTCTTTTGCGCAATTAACTTCTATTTATTCACAAACACACCCTCGAGGTGGTAAAAAGTAAAGATTATGGAAACAAAAGTTCATTCAATACATTTCAAAGCAGATCAAAAATTAGTCGATTTCATTCAAGAACGCATGAACAAATTAGAACTTTTTAATCACAAAGCACTGTCATCGGAAGTTTTTTTGCGCTTGGATAAAGACAAGGAAAAAGAAAATAAAATCGCAGAAGTAAAAATTCATCTTCCCGGAAAGGAATTATTTGCTAAAAAACAAAGTAAATCTTTTGAAGAGGCGGTTGATGATGCTACAGAAGCATTGAGAAAACAAATCTTGAAGGAAAAAGAAAAATAATTCTTTTATTCCCGCATCTTTCGTTCAAACCTTTCCCTATCGGTTTTGTTTTTCTATTTTTGTATCTCAAATTTAGAATATGTACAGAACGCATACGTGTGGTGAGCTTCGTTTAGAAAATTGCAATCAAAAAGTTACTGTTTCCGGTTGGGTTCAAAAATCCAGAGATTTGGGTGGAATGACATTCATCGATTTACGTGATCGCTATGGAATTACCCAATTAGCTTTCAATATGGATACAAACGCTGATTTGTGCGAAAGTGCTCGTAAATTAGGAAGAGAATTCGTTATTCAAGCAACTGGAACTGTAATCGAAAGATCAAGCAAAAACAAAAACCTACACACCGGAGAAATTGAAATTGTAGTTGAAAACCTACAAATTTTGAATGCTGCCAAAACTCCTCCCTTCACAATTGAGGATGAGACAGATGGCGGTGATGAATTACGCATGCAATACCGCTATTTAGATTTAAGAAGGAATCCTGTTCAGCAGAAATTATTTTTGAGGAATCAAGTAGCACTTGAAACACGCAAATACTTAGACTCTCAAAATTTCATGGATGTTGAAACGCCTGTTTTAATAAAATCCACTCCAGAAGGAGCCCGAGATTTTGTGGTGCCAAGTAGAATGAATCAAGGACAATTTTATGCCTTACCTCAATCGCCTCAAACTTTCAAGCAATTATTAATGGTTTCTGGAATTGATCGATATTACCAGATTGTTAAATGTTTCAGAGATGAGGATTTACGTGCAGACAGACAGCCTGAGTTCACTCAGATTGACTGTGAAATGTCATTTGTGGAACAAGAAGATGTTTTACAAACGTTTGAAGGCTTGATAAAACATTTATTTAAATCAGTTAAAAATGTTGACTTTGAAGGCGATTTTCCGCGAATGACTTACGCTGATGCCATGGAAAAATATGGTTCAGACAAACCGGATATTCGTTTCGGTATGGAATTTCAGGATTTGACTTCACTTACTCAAGGAAAAGACTTTGTTGTTTTTGATAGTGCTGAAAGCGTACTTGCAATAAACGTGAGTGGGGCAGCTGAATTTACCAGAAAACAACTTGACGAGCTAACTGATTGGGTGAAACGTCCACAAATTGGTGCAAAAGGGTTGGTTTACATGCGTTACAATACAGATGGAACCTTCAAATCCTCTGTAGATAAATTTTATGATTCAGCTGAATTAGAAAAATGGGCAGGTCAAACCAATATGAAGCCTGGAGATTTGTTGTTGGTATTATGTGGCGATTTGGATAAAACACGCAAACAGTTAAATGAATTGCGTTTACATTTAGGAAATCAATTGGGACTTAGAAAATCAGATGAATTTAAGCCACTTTGGGTCGTTGACTTTCCATTATTGGAGTGGGATGAAGATTCAAAGCGTTGGCATGCTATGCACCATCCATTTACTTCACCAAAACCGGAAGATTTCCATTTGTTAGAGGTAGATCCAGGTAATGTTCGCGCTAATGCATATGACTTAGCCATGAATGGTGTAGAATTGGGCGGTGGTTCAATTCGAATTCACAACAAGGAATTACAAGCCAAGATGTTTGATCTTCTTGGATTCACTCGAGAACAAGCTCAAGCTCAATTTGGATTTTTAATGAACGCCTTTGAATTTGGTGCTCCTCCTCATGGTGGGTTGGCCTTTGGATTAGATCGTTTAGTAGCAACCATGGGTGGTTCAGAATCCATTCGTGATTATATTGCTTTCCCTAAAAATAACAGTGGGCGTGATACCATGATTGATGCGCCTTCACCTTTGGAAGATGCACAATTTCAAGAATTAGGAATTAAATTGAGATAAATGACTCAAGAACTCAATAAATTAAAATCCGATATTGAGCCTTTTCGAGCAGAGCTCCTTGCTCATCCTTTGTATTCTAAATTAAATACGTTGGGAGGAATCCAGCTTTTTATGCAACAACATATTTATGCGGTCTGGGATTTTATGAGCTTGCTGAAAGCGCTTCAGATCAATTTGACATCGGTTGAATTACCATGGAAACCTGTTGGATCTGCATCTACACGAAGGTTAATAAATGAAATCGTATGGGGAGAAGAAAGTGATGTGGATCAATTAGGGAATCCAGCGAGTCATTTTGAGTTGTATCTAAAAGCAATGGAACAAATTGGAGCAAGAACGATAGAAATTCTATCTTTTGTGGAGTCATGTACAGTTGAATCTCTATCCACTAAACTTGAAAACCTAACAATTTCCGAAAACACCAAAGATTTTGTCAAGTTCACATTTCAAAAAATTAAAGAAAATAAAGCTCATGAACTAGCCGCCTTATTCACCTTTGGTCGTGAAGATTTAATTCCGGATATGTTCATTGAAATCATAAAAACAGTTGAAAAACAATCTGGTAACTCATTGTCTGAATTGATTTATTATCTAGAAAGACACATTGAAGTTGATGGTGGCGAGCATGGTCCGATGGCACTCCAAATGATTCAGGATTTATGTCAAGAAGATCATCAAAAATGGCAAGAAGCCACTCAAGTTTCTATCGAAGCATTAAAAATGAGAATGCATTTGTGGGATGGCGTTTTGAAAGAAATTGAATCAGTTCCCGTCTTAAACTAAATTTTGCGCATAGGAATAAATACCCGCTTTTTACTTTCCGATAAAATGGAAGGATTTGGCTGGTACACTTATGAAGTTGTGCGAAGAATTGTGCAAAATCATCCTGAACATGAATTTATTTTATTTTTTGATAGAAAAGTGGATGAGAAGTTCAAATTTGGTTCTAATTGCAAAGAAATAGTTCTAAAACCACAAGCACGACATCCCTTTCTTTACTTGATTTGGTTTGAATGGAGCTTGAAAAGAGCACTAAAGAAATACAAAATCGACGTTTTATTTTCACCTGACGGATCGTTAGTTTTAGGCTCAAAAACCCCTCAAATTCATGTAATTCACGATATAAATTTTGAACATTATCCGGAGGATTTACCGGGACTAGTAGGTTGGTACTACAGAAAGTATTTCCCAAAATTCGCGCGTCATTCCCAAAAAATTATTACAGTTTCTGAAGCATCAAAACAAGACATTATTTCGACCTACCATATTGACTCTAAAAAAATTGTGGTTGCTTGGAATGGCGCTTCTGAGAAATTTCGCGTTTCTTCGGACGATCAAACTAAAATGTTTCGAAATGAAAATAATTTAAATCCTTATTTCCTTTTTGTGGGTTCTATTCACCCACGCAAAAACGTGCAGCGTTTAGTTAATTCCTTTGCGCTTTTTATGGAGCAAAACTCTTACCCGGCTTTTGAATTGGTAATTGTTGGAAAACCCATGTGGAAAGGACATTCCATCGAAATTCCAGAGGCGGTGAAAAATAGTGTTCGATTTACAGGACATTTAACACAAGAAAAATTAGTTCAATATACAGCTTCTGCTTTTGCCTTGACCTACGCGCCCTATTTCGAGGGTTTTGGAATTCCTTTGATTGAAGCAATGAAATGTGGAATCCCTATTTTATCAGGCAACAAGACAAGTTTGCCAGAAATAGCAGGTGATGCAGCGATTTATTGCGATCCATTTAACGAAAACGAAATTGCTGAAGGTATGAATCGTTTGTTTCAAAAACAAGAATTACGAGAAACGTTAATAAAGAATGGAATTCAACGAGCTAAATTATTCTCTTGGGATCAAACGGCTGAGAAGGTTTGGGAGGTGATTGATTCGAATCACTAAGTTTATCAATTAGGATAGAATACAGGGTTATTTTAGATTAATCAAATCACTGCACATATTATTTGTTTAACTTTTTATATAAAATATTAAACATTATTTACTTTCATCTGTTTATATTTTTACGGTCTCTTTCAAACTAGAAAATGACCATAGAATAATCTAACTTGACAAAATACAAAACATGAAATCAGAATCTATTTCACTAAGCGAACTGTACGAACAATTAGGCGATGAGCATATTTTAACATCTATTGAAACACCAATGCACGCTGATGCATTCACAAAATCTGATTCTCAAAAAATCGATGAAATAGCCTATCATTTTGAAAAAATAATGGAGACATTGGGTCTTGATTTAACCGATGATAGTTTAAAAGGAACTCCTTACAGAGTGGCTAAAATGTATGTTCAAGAAATTTTTTCAGGATTAAATCCTGATAACAAACCTAAAATTGCACTATTCGATAATAAATACCAATACAATCAAATGTTGGTGGAAAAAAATATTTCATTCTATAGTAATTGCGAGCATCATTTTGTGCCAATTATAGGAAAAGCTCACGTCGCCTATATTTCAAATGGATCTGTTATTGGATTATCGAAATTAAATCGAATTGTGCAATATTTTGCGAAAAGACCTCAAGTTCAAGAGCGATTAACTGTTCAGATTGCCAAAGAATTACAACGTGTTTTGGGAACTCAAGATATTGCCGTTTTGATTGATGCAAAGCACCTTTGTGTATCTTCAAGAGGAATTAAGGATGAATCTTCAGCTACGGTTACAAGTTTTTATTCCGGCAAATTTGAAAATGAGGCAACAAAAAATGAATTTTTGAAGTCGCTATCGTTATAAAGTTAATTTCAAATTAGATTTTTCGAGTAATTCAATTAACGTATTAAATTTACGTGACCGGTGATTTCATTTTTATTGCCAAAATAGTCTTTGTAAATCAATTTCCACGTGTAAGTTCCATCCTGACACATTCTTCCTTTGTAAGTCCCATCCCAGCTTTCGTCAATGGAATTTAACGTATGAATCAATTCGCCCCAACGATTAAAAATCAAACACTCCATTTCTTTAAGATTCCCGCCATAGACTTTAAAGACTTCATTCACCCCATTTCCATCAGGTATAAATGTATTAGGAACATAAACAACTGCATCGTATAAGATTGAAACTGAACTAGAGGTGGAACAGCCATTTTGATCAGTGAAAAATACCTGGTAGGTGATATTTCTATTGGGAGTAGCAACTGGATTTGGACAATTTACACAAGAAAGGAATTCCGGTGGATTCCAAGTAAAAACCCCTGGAGAATGTGTTATCGCCTCTAATTGAATTTCATCATTAAAAAACGCAATAACATTTGTAGTTAATTCAATACTTGGCATTGGATGCAAAACAATCTCCACAAATGTAGTATCCCTACATCCGTTAATATCTGTCCCAATTATCATATAATTTGTACTTTGATTAGGTCTTACCTCAGCGATATTACCGTTAACTGAAACAACTGTATTTGAAGGATACCACTCATACGTGCTAGCTCCTGTAGCCCATATAAATGCTGTTTCACCCGGACAAATTATTGTATCATTTCCCGCTGTAATTGCTGCTTGAATAACATTTATCCAAACTGAATCTGGGACAGTACCACAGGCATTTGTTACCTCACAGTAATACCATTGATCATTCGGTGGATTAACAAGTACTGTTGAACCCACCAAAGTGTTAATAAATGAATTCGGACTCCAAGAATAGGTGTTTCCGCCTCCGGCTACGATTGTTGCTGCTCCACCTTGACACATTGCTACAGTATCCGGAAGTAATGGGATTGGTGGATTAAAATACACTGAAATAGCAACAGAATCTTCATTGACACATCCATCAGGGCTCGTTGAAGTTACTGAATAGGTAATAGATGAAGTTGGTGTAGAAATAGGATTTAAACTTGAAGGATTATTTAAAAATGTTGGTGGACTCCAAACCACAGTTCCGTTTGTTTGTGCATCAAGTGGAACAGAACCCCCAATGCAAATACTAGTATCCGGAGATACAGAAAGGGAACTCTGAAAAACTTCTAAGGTCACTGGAACGGTAACAGAACCACAGCTATCAGATATCACGACAGAAAAAGTGGTTGTTGAAGTAATTGTTGCTACAGGATTTGAAATATTCGGATTATTAAGAAGATTGGCGGGTGTCCAACTGTAATTAACACCTCCAAATGCATCAAACTGGTATGAATCACCTGGACAAATTGGACTCACAGGCTGAACAACTCCCCCTTCAAATGCGCCAATTGTAACTGTAATTGTAACTGAATCAGAACTGAAACAACCATTTGTATCAAAAACAACCAAGGTTACATCGTAAATTCCCGGTTCGGTATATTGATAAATTGGTTCAAATTCAGTTGATGAATTGCCATCGCCAAAGTCCCACGAATAGGCATTTCCATTCGTACTGTTATTCTGAAAATAAACGGATTGAGGAATGCAAATTAGCGGAGCAGGTTGGGCAGCCGCTGCCTGAATTGTACTCAATTCAAACTTAAACGTCGCCATATTACAATTGGAGCTATTATTTGTTGGAGACCAACTTCCTGGTGTACTTGTGAATCCGTAATCATTGCCTCCGCATGCACCACAAACAGCATGATAAATTCGACCTGACTTATCAAAACGGCTCGTTCCACCATCCACATGATTGTAACTGCTATTTGTTCCGCCCATGAACGTTGCGTATTTCAATGAACTTGCATCTTGGTCTAGAACAGCAACATAAAAGTTATTTCCATTGGTTGTAAGTTGATAGCCATCGGGTGTGCATTGGAAACTGTTACTGGTAGAAAATGATGCTTGGCCATTTTGATTTAGTATCCCACCCCAACCTGCCAAATAAATATCATAGCAATCGGAAACTAAAAAGGCGGTTGGTGAAATTTCTACATGTCCATGAGCGGCACCAATCATTGTTGACCAGGAAATGGTTTGTAGATCAGTAGAATATTTCCGCACAAATTGCCCAGAATTAGGTGTGCCATAACATCCCGGTGAAACTCCCCAATCAGACTCTGTTTGTCCATAGACATAAACAAAATTATCAATGTCCGTATCTACAAAATAGGTTTGATCATATTCGCTCATTCCCATAAAAGTTCCTGAAACAAATTGCCCATTCGATTGATTCAATCGCAAAACATAACCATCAGAAATACCTCCATTGAATGACAAATCATTTCCTACTGAAAGTGGCAGCGAAAAGGAGGATGTACCACCTGCAGCATAAACAAATCCGTTACTTGATACTGTTACTGAATTTCCAGTTTCTAAACCGCTACCTCCAAAATAAGTGCTCCAAGTTAAGGTGCTCAAGGAAGCATTCATCCGAAAAATGACAGCGTCTTGACTGCCGTTTAAAGTTGCTTGACTTGCCGAAACAGTGGGGAAATTGGATGATGCAGTAGTACTCGAAATATAAACATTTTGATTGTCATCTAAAATAATCTCACCGCGAAATTGGTCTCCGTAATTATAATCAAGGCTATTCGTATTTAAACCATCAGTATTCGATCCTCCAACATAAGTTGATGACAATAAGGAGGTGCCATTGGCATTTAAACGAGCCACATAAATATCAGCGCCATTAAATTCTAAAGAATTTTCCAATTCATAAGGCCCACCGTTATGCGAATTGTCGTAAGGAGTTCCTGCCATAGGAAAATTTGTTGATGAGGTTACCCCATAAATATATAATTCGCCATTTGGAGCACAAACAATTGAATGAGGAGTCTCGTTTCCACTACCACCGATATAGGTTGAATATAAGATATTTGTTCCAGTGGTATTGTATTTTGTTATACCAACATCCATTGGAAAAGAACCTGTTCCTGAATTGTACGAAACATCATAAGCACCAGTAGAAAGTGGATACCCAGAACCAAAAACAATTCCTCCACCAAATAAATTTCCATTAATATCTGGCGTAGCTGTAAAACCCCAATTATCGGCTGTAGAACCAGTAAAAGTTGAAAAAGTCAAGCTCGGATCAATGATTAATTTCTCATTCTTAGTGTATCCATTTGGAAAACTAAACCGAACAGTATCCCGATGGATCTCAAAAAGACATGACACTTTTGTTTTATTTCCACTATCGTCCTCAGTCCAAGCAAGGGGTGCGGACTCAATAATTTCTCCAAAGCGATGTTTTAAAATTAAAGAACCATCCGCAGCAATTCTGACCGACTCAGCTCCCGTCAAGATAAATTCGATTTGGGTAGGATCCCCTGTTGGTAGAACCAAAAAATTATAGCTCAGCTGACCATTACTTGAGTTATAAAACAAGTCAATGTTTGGATAAAATTGCTGGTATTGAACCTCACCAAAGGAATGAATTTCTGATTTCCATTTGGATTTATCAGAACCTAACATATAGTTCGAATAATGACTCGATGGATTTTTCTCAACCTTAGTAGCATTTAGATTTGCGTTTAGAAAAGTTTGATTAATCGTATGATATGCTATCCCACTTTTTTCTTCTGAATGATCTTCATGTTCACTATGATTATGTGATAAAGCATCACTCAAGTTAAAAGTAATTTGAGTATTTTCCAAATATAACTTGCCTTGATTGAGATCTACGTTGTACAATATACGTTCATCCCATTGCCCGCGATTGGGAGTCATCCACACCTCTTGACCAAGAATTTTGAAGGTGAGAAGCAATAAGCAAATAAACCCTAGTTTTTTCAATTCGAATTTGTCTTGTAAAGATACGACAATGTTACTACGTAAAAAACTACTTTTTTGTTGTATGGTTGCCAGAAAAACAAAAGAAAAATTGAAAATTTTATCAATTCCAAAATTCGAAAAAACTTCAATCTTGAAAATTCACTAGTTATTTACGATTAGATACAATGATAAAATGAGAACAATCTACTAGGTTTGCTTCATGTGATTGCATGATCTCAATTGCATAATTTATTATAAATCAAACAATTAATTATGAAAACAAACCTATTACTATTTATTTTTCTTTTCAGTCTTGGGAATGCCTTTGCACAAATTCCAACACATCAACAAGGGGATACAAATACGTATTTAATTACTAAAACAAATGGATCTGAATTTATTGGAAAAATTCTTTCCGATGACGGACGAGAAATCCTTATAAAAACAGAAAACTTAGGAAAGATTTATATTCCTAAATCAGATGTGAGAAGCATTATATTGATAGCTGATAAAAAATCAGTGGTACGTGGAGAATACCACTCTTCAGGGCCATTTACCACTAGACATGCTTTTACAACAAATGCATTGCCAATAACAAAGGGTGAAAATTATACCATGCTAAATTTATATGGACCAGAAGTGCATTTTGCAGTAACCAACCACTTAAATATTGGAATTATGTCCACATGGCTGGCAAGTCCCTTAGTTTTCGCTGCAAAATATACGATTCCAACAAAAAAACCAAAACTCAATTTTTCGATAGGAACTTTATTTGGAACTTCCGGATATTTCAACAGTTTTGAAGGATATGGTGGATTGCATTTTGGCAATGTGACATACGGAGATCGAAAAAATAACATTACTTTTAGTGCAGGATATGGCTATTTATCAAACATCAACCAAAAAGTAAATACTAAGATGCTTGTAGAACCTGGAACATATAATTCAACTGATGGATATTCATTTTTTTACAAATACAAAGAATATTCATCTAAAATTTTGCTTCAAGGCCCGATAATTTCGATAGCTGGCATCGCCCGGGTTGGCGCTAAAGCAAGTTTTATTTTCGATTCTATGTTTGGGGTTTTTTCCAACGCTGAACGATATAATAATTTCGGAGATATTGAAGTAGTAAAAGAAGCGAGTCCCCCTGATTTTTCCAACGGGATTTACAGACAAAAAGTAACGTTGAATCAAGAAGTATTTGCCTTGTTTTTAATGCCTGGAATGCGTTTTCAAACAAAAGAGAACAAAGCATTTCAAGTTTCATTGGCTGGAGTTGCCGTGTTTGATCACGGTGAAAACAATTCATTTCCAATCCCCATGTGTACTTGGTTTTATAAATTTTAAATCTGAATGAAAACATCTATTCAAAGTCTCATTTTTCAAGAAATTAAATTAAAAATAGGAAATCAAGATTCCCTTGGCAATGCTTTATCAGAAGTTTTGCATATTAGTCCCGACGCAGTTTATAGAAGATATAGAAATGAAACACCCCTTAGCGCAAGTGAGATTCAAAAAATATGTAAGCATTACAATATATCGTTCGATAAACTGGCTGAAATAGGAACCGGTAAGGCTATGTTTGATTTTCCTCCCTTAAATACGTATGATTTCAGTTTAGTAAGTTATTTAGAAGGAATAAGAGATCGTTTTGTGCATTTGAAATCATTTTCAAATCCGAAAATTTTATTAGCTATTAATAATGTACAATTCTTTCAACTTTTGAATTTTCCTCAGTTAGTTCGTTTTCGATTATTCTTTTGGGCAAAAACACATTTACAAATGACCGATTATGCCAACCAAAAGTTTGTACACGAAAAAACTCCGGACCGTGTTTTTGAATTAGGAAAAGAAATTTTACAATTATACAATCAAATTCCAACGGTTGAGATCTATGACCAAGAACTCCTTCGCGGATTTATGCGGCAAGTTTGGTATTATTACAAAGCTCATTTATTTGATGATCCAACGTATGCAGTTTTTCTATGTGAAAGAGCTTTACTATTTGTGGAACATTTAAAAGATCAAGCTACTATTGGTAAAAAGTTCATCTATGGTACCTCAGCACCCGCCGAGGGAAACAAATTTGAAATGTATATGAATGAAACTATAAATTCGGAAGCAACATTTTATTACGAATCTAACGAGACGAAGGGCTTGTTTATTTCACATAACATTATGAATTACCTGCATACAACAGATGAAAACTATGTAAAGGATACCAAAAAGATTTTGGATAAGCAATTAGCAAATTCAAGTTTGATAAGTCAGGTGAATGAAAAAGAACGAAACAGTTATTTCTTTGATTTAGAAAAAATGATTCGATTATTTAAAACTAAAATTGAAGCCGATTTAGCTTTTGAATAAAATTAGTCAGTTGCGATATTCGCAAATTATAATTGTCTACTTTCAATAAACAATTTCTTCCGTTTTGTTTTTTGCAACAACTTTGTATCATAAAAATTAAAAATTATGAAAACACAAAGTTTCTTTTTCATCTTACTAGCTTTATTTGTAAGTACGAAATTCATTGCTCAAACAACTGAGCCTACGCAGACAATTGCCGTTGCAAACCCAAATGTCACTTCTCTAACGGTAAAAGCCGAATCAGCTGCTCGCATGATGCGTTTAGAATTGATCAAACTAAATAAATACAAAGTTTATGATGAGTTCGATATGGCTGATGTTATCAAATCAAATCCTGAATATTCAGCAGATTGTTTTGGTCAAAATTGCTTAATAAAATTGGGTAATTCATTGAATACAGATTATGTGATGTGCGGAAGTTTGGATTTATTAGGAAATAAAATCGCGATTACTTTAAAAATTATTGATGTAAAGAACAAAACCATATATAAATCTGCTGTTCGTGAATTTGACAATCAGGAAATGGAAGTTCAACGTATGATTGAAATTCTTTTAAAAGAAATGCATGGCGTTGCACCAGACAAAATACTTTTGGATCGTTTGGCATTTAAAAATGATGTTATCACATCGAATAATTTAGGAAAAATCAATAATTCAGGACCGCGCGTTGGAGCTGCTGGATTGGTAGGTTCAATTTATGAATTTGCAACTAGACCTGAAGATCAAGGGGGAATTGGAATTGCCCCTTTTGTAAGTATGATTGGTTACCAGTTAGAAGGCCAATATGTGGGTACAGAAAATTTTTCTGCCTTAGTTGAAGGAGTATTTAATGTGTCTGGCTTAGAACAAGGACAATTCATTCCATCTTTTATTTTCATGAATGGATTCAGATTCGGCAAAGGAAATTGGGAATTGGCTTTTGGTCCTGGATTCGGATTGAAACAAGTTTCAAATGGTTTTTTTGATACGGAAAATAAGTTTGGTGCTGATAGCCGTTATTTTTCAAGCTCAGATTGGGACACATATGCGTATGAGACTTATGGAAATGACCCGCAATACAATACAAACGGATACTTTCTTGCACCAACTCCGGCTGCTGCATCAGGTGTATCTAACTATGATTTTTCAGAATCACATTTTGATAAAAGGGGAGTTACTAAATTAAATACCTCATTTGTTTTTGCCGTTGGAAGAACGTTTAAGGCAGGAGCATTAAATATTCCAGTTAATATTTTTTACTCATCACAGAAAGGTGGTGGATATGCCGGATTCAACGTGGGATTCAATGTTTTAAAGAGCAAGAAAGAACTAAACAAACTATAAATAAAATACGGAAGAAACAGTAGAGAGGCTCTCTGGAATCAAGGTATTCTGGGGGGCTTTCTTACTTTTTACTTTTTCAAAAGGCCTTTCAAAAAGCGAAAAATACGCTCTCTAAATAAAAACATTAGTATCAAATAAGGAATTACCATTAGGTACAAAATCCCTGTGTTTATTGTGCTTCCAAAAGAACCTTCGTCTACCTCTGCTCCCTGTTCAGCCAACATTTTACATTGAGAACACCCCTGGCCAAAAGAATCTGTCGTTAGCAAAATAAAAGAAATAAATAGAAGTAGTAGTATTCGAGTTCTCATTTCTTTAAAATATGAATCAAAATTAACTAGAAATTACAGTAACATCAACAAAAAAGGTATTTTTGTTCAACTTTTATTTCATGAATCAATTAATAAGCACTTTTTTCATTGGTATTTCTTTATTCCTCGTATTAAGCTGCGGCGAAACAGGAAAAAAAGTACAAGCTAAAAATGAAAATTTAGACAGTCTCTTGGCCAAAGACCCGAATAATGTCGGACTACTTGTAAAACGGGGTAATTTGATGCTCGATTCTTTTCTATTAAAATACAATAAGAAATTTTTTGATATTGCTAAACCTGATGCCACGAAGGCGTTTCGTTTGGATAGTTCTCGCATTGATACCCGACTTTTATATGCAGATGTTCTCGCCAATGATCCCGAACGATCCGTAACAGACGTAACACGGTCACAATACCATTATTCTTTTATCGTTAAGAAACAACCTAAAAATGTAAAAGCACTCGTTGGATTATCCTCAACGTATGCTTATTTTGCTGACTTTCAAACAGCCATTCAATACGTTGATCAAGCGTTAAAAATTAATCCAAAGTACCGAGATGCGTATGTGATGAAAGGCACAATTTTTCTCATGCAGAACAATCGAAAACTAGCCATTTCCTCCTATGAAACTGCGGTTCAACAAGATCCAACATTTGAATTGGCTTATTTGCGACTTGGACAATTATATACAGAAGATGAAAAATACGAAATAGCCATTGAAAAATTCAGAAGTGGGGTTGCTTTAAATCCGAAATTGTCGGATGCCATTTATGGTGTAGCTTATTGTGATCAAATGTTGGAAAGGTATCAAGAAGCTGAAAAAGGGTATCAAAAATTAATGCGGGTAGATAATAAATACCATTTAGGGTGGTTTAATATTGGTTATATAAAACAATTTCATACTGATAATCAATTGGACAGCGCGATTATTTACTACCAAATGGCAACAGATATTCAACCTGAATTTGTGAAAGCCTGGCATAACATTGGCCTATGTTATGAAGACAAAAACGATCGAACAAGAGCCTTGCAAGCCTATGCCAAAGTATTAAAATACAATCCAAATTTTGAATTGACTAAAGAGCGAGTTGCCGCTTTGAAGTAATGAATAAACAAACTGCATTTATTATTCAACTAATTGGTGAATTGGCGATCCCATTATTGGGTTATTTTCTATGGGACTGGTCTTTACTGTTTATTCTTTTATTTTATTTAATCGAAAATTTATTTTTCTCTTTTTTTCGCATTGAAACAGTTCGTGAAATAAAAAAACTTGTTTTAAAAAAAGATCAATCAAGGGATTTGAAATCGCAATTTAAATCACTCTATTTATGGGTGATTGAATGTGTTTTGGTGCATCTATTTATCCTAGTTATTTATCAAAATCTATCTGTAACAAAGGAATGGATTCATTTTTTTATGTATCAAGATTTAGGAATTCCACAAGGGATTATTCTATTGCCTCTACTCTATTTTGCCTCAAGAATGAAAATGAAACAAGATGTTTTTTTGACCATTAAAAATATGAAATCGGCAGATGAACTAAATCAATTGACCGTCAATTTCAAGCAATCGTGGACTGCTATAGGAGTATGGGGAGTTTTAATTGGAATTAACTTTTTTATACCTATTCATGAACTTATAAATTTATCTTTTGTTCTTATATTTTTGATAGTTCGTAGCTTTCAAAGAAATTGAGAGATACTTATTAACCGAGAAATATGAAAAAAGAAAATTTGATTTTGTAAATTCATTCATATTTAGACCTATTTTTACAAAAATATTATTATGCAACATCAAAATGTTCGATTTACGGGTACTCAAAATACAGAGTTCTACAAGGTTCTTCGATCTCGAGTAAATGCGTATTTCAAAGAAAAAAACATATCTCGCCATGCCAATGCGAATATGGTTTTGAAAACAATACTATTACTTTCTCTATATCTTGTTCCGTTTATTTTATTGTTTTTTCTTAATTATTCTCCTTTGCTTTTTATTTCTCTTTGGTGCATCACAGGGGTTGGAATGGCTGGAGTAGGATTGTCTGTAATGCATGATGCTAATCATGGAGCCTATTCTAAAAACGAAATGGTAAATACCATAATTGGAAAAGTTATGGTTCTTTTAGGTGGAAGTGACGTCAACTGGCGTATCCAACACAATGTCTTACATCATACCTACACAAACGTAGCTGACATGGATGAGGATATTAAGCCACCTGCATTTATTTTACGATTTTCTCCTCATACAAAACGAAATAAATTACACCGTTTTCAGCATATTTACGCTTGGTTTTTTTATGGATTAATGACTATGATGTGGTCAACTAGTAAAGATTTTCAGCAGGCAATACGTTACAAGAAGAAAGGATTGATTGAAACACAAAAAATCACTTTTTCAAGGCATCTTACTAATTTAATTTTTAGCAAAATTGCCTATATGTCTATTTTCATTGTTCTACCAGTGCTATTTACAGATGCTCCCTGGTATATATCAATTATTGGGTGGTTAACCATGCAATTTATTTGTGGTTTAATTCTAGCTGCCATATTTCAACCAGCTCATGTTGTTCCTAGTTCTGATTATCCTCTTCCTGACGAATCGGGTAATGTTGATGCAGACTGGGCAGTTAATCAATTGTACAACACGGCTAATTTTGCGCCAAAAGATCCTATTCTGACATGGTATGTTGGTGGTTTAAATTACCAAGTTGAACATCATTTGTTCCCAAATATCTGTCATGTTCATTACCCAAAATTGTCCAAAATTGTTAAAGAAACGGCAAATGAATTCAATTTGCCTTACCATTCGTACAAAACTTTTTTTGGAGCATTACTTGGTCATTCAAAAATGCTTTACAACTTGGGTAAATACGATAATGCTCCGGCTCTTCACTAAATGAATTTCGAGAGTATTTATACTCATTGTATTTCAAAAACCTTTGTTCAGGAAGCTTATCCTTTTGACAAAAAAACACTTGTTTTTAAAGTAGGTGGAAAAATGTTTTTACTCGTTGATAGTGATAATCCTATTTCAATTAATGTAAAGTGTAACCCTGAAACGGGAGTTGACTTGAGAGAATGCTATGACGGAATTCAACCCGGATATCACATGAATAAAAAGCATTGGATTACAATTAATCTCACCTCAGGTATCCCGTCATCTGTGATTTTAGATTGTATAAACCAATCCTATGAATTAGTTTATAACTCTCTTTCTAAAAAACAACGAGCTCAATTAGAAGAAACTCGTAAATAGATTAGATTTCCATGTTATCGATTAATCGAACTTCTCCGCAGTAAGCAGCGATGGAAGCGGTCGTTTTTTCAGACCAATTTTCCTCTAAAATTTTTAAGGAACTAGATTCGCTGATTTCAAGGTATTCCAATTCTAACTTACCCTTATTAAAAAAAGATATTGCGGCGTCTTTTAACTCCTTTGGGCTATTATAGTCCAAACGATTCACTTTCATAAAATTCAAGGTCTCAAAAATGATTAAAGCATCGATTTTTTCAAAGTCAGAAAGTCTGATATTTCGACTACTTTTTGCAAGTCCCGAGTCATCTCTTACCGTTTCACAAGCTACAATTTGAATTGGAAAAATAAATACCTCGGTCATTTTTTTTATGATTGCCAGCTGTTGAAAATCTTTTTGACCAAAATAAGCTCGGGTTGGCTGAATTAATCGAAAAAAATTATGCACTACGTGAACTACACCTTGAAAATGACCCGGCCTAAATTTACCTTCAAGAATCGTATCCATTCCCTGTAAATCCATACCTTGGAAGCTATCATTTTCTGGATAAATTTCGGCAACATCAGGGACAAAAACAATACAATTTGAAATATCTTCAAGAACCTTCAAATCATTTTCTAAAGTCCTTGGGTATTTTTGAAGATCCTCCTGATTATTGAATTGAGTTGGATTAACAAAAATACTAACAACAACGAGACTATTTTCTGCACTAGCACGTTTCACTAAATCAAGATGTCCTGAATGCAGAGCCCCCATAGTTGGAACAAATCCAAGTTCAAAAGTTCCATTTCCAGAAGCTACAGCCAATTCATTTTTTAAACTATTGGCAGTAAAGCAAACATTAATATTTTTCATTTTGATGTAAAATGCTCACAAAACTAGGTGTTTTTTTGAAGATCCGTATTTTTTTCGTAATTTAGCGCTCTTAATTAGCACTTTATAATTGCATGGAAAAAAAGAAAATTCTTTTTATTTCCCAGGAAATATTCCCGTTTTTACCTAAATCTGAAATTTCTAATACCTCAAGGCGACTTCCTCAAGTAATACAAGAGGCAGGAAAAGAAATTCGAGTATTTATGCCCCGCTTTGGATGCATCAATGAAAGAAGACACCAATTGCACGAAGTAATTAGACTTTCAGGTCAAAATTTAACCATTGATGATCACGATCATCCATTAATAATAAAAGTTGCTTCTGTTGCTCCGGCAAGGATGCAGGTCTATTTTATTGATAATGATGAATTCTTTCGTAGAAAAGGTGCATTAGGTGATGAAGAAGGTCAGTTCTACAATGACAATGATGAGCGTTCAATTTTCTTCTGCAGAGGAGTTTTAGAAACAGTTAAAAAATTAGGCTGGCAACCAGATATTATCCATTGTAATGGTTGGATGACTTCAATGATGGCTCTTTATATCAAATATGTTTACAACAAGGATCCTCATTTTGCAAATACAAAAGTTGTTTACAACATCTACGATGAAGTATTTACAACTCCTTGGGACAGTCGATTACCTGAAAAATTGATTTTTGATGGTGTTCCACAAGATGTTGCTTCTAAATTCTCGGATACTTCATGTTTAGGAATTACAAAATCATTAACAGAATATATTGATGGTTTGTGCATGGGGTCTGAGTCAATTTCTAATGAATTATCAGAGATCTTTACCGCAGCAAATTGTCCAAAATTAAGCTATATTCCTGAAGAAAACCAAGCCAAGGAATTATCTGCTTTTTTTGATAAAATCATTGATGAATCAGTTCTAGCTTAAGGAAAAATGAGGGGACACTGCGAATTTTTCTTAAAGAATTTACTGTTAGCCATTTGTTTGCTTGTTATTGTTTCCTCCTGTAAGAAAAAAGATTCATCAGTTGGTATTGGCACTCTCGATGAAAACGAAATTCTAAATGGAATTACCGTAGATACTTTTGACCTAATCACATACACGGTTGAGGAAGATTCACTTATTACTGACAATGGACCAAATGGCTTGTTGGGTAGTTACAACGATCCCAAATTTGGAACTTTCAATGCATCCGTGTATACTCAGCTAAGTTTAGCTACAATAAATCCAAATTTTGGAAATGTCTCATCAATTATTATGGATTCCGTTGTTCTCGCTTTAGAGTATGCCGGTTATTACGGTGATCAAAGTACACAAACTTTTGAGGTCTATGAGCTAAATGAAGATTTGTACATTGACTCAACCTATTATTCATTCACAACAAAATCCATTAAATCTACGAATCTTGTACCTTTTGGAAAAGGTGTAATAACACCCAGGCCAACGGAAAAAACAATTGTAGGGGGCGACACTGTTGAAGCACAATTAAGAATTCACCTTGATACAAATTTTGCAAAAGCATTAATCAATGAGGCGGCAAGTGGAAGTACAACTTTTGCAAGCAATGAAAACTTCGTGAATTACTTCAAAGGGATTCATATTAAAACTAATAACGGATTTCAAACACCAGGAGTTGGTGCTGCATTGTACGTTAAATTAAATGATCCATCCTCTAAAATCACTATGTATTTCCGTCAAGATGGAATTTTCAAAACATTTGATTTATTACTTAATGCAAGTTGTGCAGATTTTACGCACGTTGATATTAATTCTAATGGTACAGCCGTTGAGAACGTGGTTCAAAACACTTCTTTAGGAAAAAATGAGTTCTATGCACAAGCATTGAAACACAGGGCGATTGTCAAAATTCCAGGATTGAATAATCTCCCTCAAAAAACAATCATTCACAAAGCAGAACTAAGTTTGCCCATTCAATACCAGACAGGATATAGATATAAGCCTGGGGTAGGAGTTTCTGTCTCAACAAAAGTTAAGAGCACTGATGATTTTTATACGAGTCTTTCAACTTTGGGTGAATACAGTGATGTAAAAAAATTATTTTTTGTGGACATTCGTGATTATGCGCAATCAATCGTTGCCGGCGATTTGGAAAATAATGGATTGGTGATTTCTCCGAGATTTTTTATAAATTCGGCAGAAAGAATTGTTTTCAATGGTTTGAATACCACGAATAAAGTAAAACCTAAATTAATCCTTACCTATACAACTTATTAATTTATGTGTGGAATCGTAGCTTATATTGGGAAAAAAGAAGCTTTTCCAATAGTTTTAAAGGGACTAAAAAGACTTGAATATCGGGGATACGATAGTGCGGGAGTTGCTTTACTTTCCGATGGAAATCTATCAGTTTACAAAAAAGCTGGAAAAGTATCTAATTTGGAAGAGCATGCTAAACAATATAATGTTTCAGGTCATGCAGGAATTGGGCATACGCGTTGGGCAACTCATGGTCCACCAACTGATGTAAATGCACATCCGCATGTTTCTATGGATGGCTCAATAGCATTGATTCATAATGGAATAATTGAAAATTACGATTCTCTTCGTAAAGAATTGATGAGTCAAGGCTATGTTTTTAAGAGCGAAACTGATACAGAAGTTCTTGTTCATTTAATTGACAATATTAGCAAAAAAGAAAATGTTTGGTTTGGAGAAGCCTTACGAATTGCTCTTCATTATGTAATTGGAGCGTACGCTATCGTTGCTATTTCAAAGGATCATCCTAATCGCTTGGTTGCTGCTCGAAAAAGTAGTCCGCTGGTTGTAGGTATCGGAACAGAAGGTGACTTTTACCTAGCCTCAGATGCTACGCCAATTGTAGAATACACAAAACAAGTTGTTTACCTAGACGATGAAGAAATAGCAGTAATTGATTTGAATGACGGACTTAAATTATATAACATAGGAGACCAACAAAAAACACCTTATATTCAGCAATTAGAGCTTGAATTAGAAGCTTTAGAGAAAGGGGGTTACGAGCATTTCATGTTGAAAGAAATTTACGAACAGCCAAGATCCATTCTTGATTGCTACAGAGGTAGATTAAATACTGATGAAGGCTGGGTGTCTTTGCGAGGAATTCGTGAATATGAGGACAAAATGATTCAAGCAAATCGCTTGATTATCGTTGCTTGTGGAACCTCTTGGCATGCTGGGTTGGTTGGCGAATACCTCATCGAAGATTTGGCAAGAATCAATGTTGAAGTTGAATACGCCAGTGAATTCAGATATAGAAATCCAATCATCCATGAAAATGACGTGGTTATTGCCATTTCTCAATCAGGTGAAACAGCAGATACTCTTGCTGCTCTCGAATTAGCAAAGGCAAAAGGATCAACTATCTTAGGTATTTGTAATGTAGTTGGTTCTTCCATTTCTCGTGTAACTGATGCCGGTTCGTACACTCATGCAGGACCAGAAATTGGCGTTGCATCAACAAAAGCATTTACAGCTCAAGTAACTATTCTTACATTAATGGCCTTGACTTTAGCGCATAAAAAAGGAACTATAACTAAGTCTGCTCTTCATGCAATGTTGGCCGAGCTTGAAGCCATTCCAAATAAAGTTAAACGCGTTTTAGAAAGTAATTCGCATATAGAACGAATTGCTGCTCAATACAAAGACGTTTCAAATGCATTGTATTTAGGAAGAGGTAGTTCATTCCCAGTAGCATTAGAAGGCGCATTGAAATTAAAAGAGATTTCATATATCCACGCAGAGGGATATCCAGCTGCTGAAATGAAACATGGCCCAATTGCGTTAATCGATGAAAACATGCCTGTTTTTGTGATTGCAACTCAAGGTAACTCTTACGAAAAAGTAGTTTCAAATATTCAAGAAGTGAAGGCGCGAAAAGGAAAAATCATTGCAATCGTTACGGAAGGAGATGTTCATGTACGAGAAATTGCAGATGAAGTAATCGAAATTCCTGAAACAAATGAATTTCTGGTTCCCCTTTTAGCTACCATTCCTCTTCAATTGTTATCCTATCACATTGCAGTGATGCGTGGGTGTAACGTTGACCAACCTAGGAATTTGGCAAAATCAGTGACCGTAGAATAAATTTAATTTTTTTCTATATCTTGATAACTGGAATTGTAATCACCTCATCGTTTTTGGTTATTTTGACAAAGTAAGAGCCTTGTAATAAGTGAGAAATATCAATTTGTTTTGTTATTTCCTCACCAATTAACTTCAAAACCAATTGATTAGCGCAATCTATAATTTCTACTCCTTGCATATTTGACCAATCTGTTAAATTGATGGATTCTGTAACTGGATTGGGATAAATTCTAATTTCATTTGATTGAAGAATCATCTGAACAAGATTAAAATTCTCAAAATAGCTTGTAAAATCAAAATGAAATAATTTAGGGGATACAGTTAATAAACTCGAGGTAATTTTTTCCGCACTAATAAAACCAGATGATGGGCTTTCAAACGTAATTCCTTCGGTTTGAGATACATTCAACATATTTCCAATTTCTATTCGACGTTTATTTCCCGAGAAAAAATGATGTGGATTGTAATCAAATAGCAAATAAACAAAACTTGTGTAAAAATTTGATCCATTATTTTTATACCCCAACAATAGAATTCTTCCCGTAGTTGTATCAATCGTAGCATCGGTAATCAAACCATCGACAAATAAACTATCTCGAAGTTGTGCTTGTACTGAATCTTCATTATTCAGAGGAATTACATAATGCTTTGTATATAAATTCTCCCAGCCTTTGGTAAATAGATGAAACGAGTCTTGGTAAAAGAAAAAAGCTTCGCAATCAAAATTATGCTGATTAACTATATTATTAAAATTTACTTGATCTGAATACTGAAAATGTAGCGCACTTGCCTGAACAGTATCAAAATTTTGCAGCTCATTTTTTGCAATTTTAAGAATCTTTAAATTCATTCGATTACCCCCATTATTTCCAAAATCTCCAATAAAAACTTGGCTATTACTTTGACTAAGCGCCTCCCAATCATTGTTTTGTACTGAATCTACATGAACAGTTCCAACAATATTTCCTTGTGGAGACAATTCTTGAATCTTAGGTGAATTTCCCCCATCATTGATGGAAAAAATACTATTCGCTGAAAAAATCAATCCCGAGTTTTCGTCTAACTCAGAGACCAAATTAGCTACTAATTGAGGTGAATAATTAGTAGTAGAATAGATGCAAGTACCATCATTGATTACAGCATTTACATCATAATTTTGGGCTTGTGGATCAGTACAACCAGATTGAGCTGAAATATCAATACTCACTATAAGAAGAATAAAAATTATCAATTGATTTTTCGCTCTAAATTTCATTTGTCATAAGTAATATTTTACTAAATTCGCATTAAATATTTGAAACATGAAAAAACTAGCAATTTTCTTTTTAGCATTCACGTTGGGTGCTGGAATAACTTCTTGTAAAAAGAAAGGTTGTACGGATAGTGCAGCAACCAATTTCAACAGCAAAGCCAAAAAAGATGATGGAAGTTGTCTATACAAACCATTTATTAATGTTATTGGAGCATCTGATACAACGATTTCCGTTGGAACTTCTTATACTGATCCGGGTGCAACAGCCCAAAATAAAGACGGGAGTTCAGTAACTGTAACAACTACAGGACAAGTAAATAGTGCAACGGTTGGTGATTATGAATTAACCTACTCGGCAACAAATGAAAATGGAACGACAACAGCTAAAAGAACGGTTCATGTAGTTGTTGGTTTGGATAATTGGGTTGCAAATTGGGTGGTTTCAAGTGATTGCGGAGCGGCATTTCCGCTGAACAGTGCGCCTACCATTTCAATTGGCGGTGCTGATGCACTAACAATTGACGGAATGTTCTCCATATCTATTCCTTCTATTCCTTTAATTTTACCAAATGGGTTAACCATAGCTTCCGGAGGAACTGCCAATGCAACAGTAAACGGAGCGACTATTACGGTTCCAAATCAATCCTATGATGCTGCAGGAGTTGGTACAATTACGTATTCGGGAACGGGTACCATGAACGCAACAGGTACTGAGTTTACGATTACTTACACCTATAACAACGACCTTCCTGCAATTGGTGGAGCAGGTCAATGTACAGCGACATACACAAAACAATAAGGATTTATAGCTTTATATTTGAAGGCGAGCGAAGGTTCGCCTTTTTTGTTTTCCTAATTTTGAAACCTAAATCTTTCATCACAAGTAAAAACCCACAATGGACATACTTAAAGCGCTTCACATAATTTTTATGGTCAGTTGGTTCGCTGGACTATTTTACATGGTTCGACTTTTCATTTACCATATTGAAGCTCAGTCAAAAGAAACTACAGAAAGAACCATCTTATCTAATCAATTTCTTATAATGGAAAAAAAGTTGTGGTGGATAATTACGACTCCTGCCATGATTTTAACGGTTGTTTTTGGAACATGGATGCTACTTCTAAATTGGGATTATTATAAGGTTTCAACGTGGATGCATCTTAAACTAGGCTTTGTTGTTTTACTTCTTATTTACCATTTTATTTGCCAAAAAATACTGTTTAATTTCTCGGAAAACAAATTCAATTGGACCTCCACACAATTACGAATTTGGAACGAAGTAGCTACTTTATTTCTAGTAAGTATTGTATTTCTTGTAGTTTTAAAAAACAGCTTAAATTGGATAAACGGTGTAATAGGCTTCTTCGCTGTTGGAATTACCTTAATGATAGCCATAAAATGGTACAAAAGATTGCGTAAATCTTGAAATAATCCTTCTGATTTTTCTCCATAATTTCATACCTAATTAGAATTTCTATTTAAAAATCAAGAAAATATAAACTTTATTTCTTTGTTTTAAACAATTGTTTAAAATCTCTGTTTATATTTGCATCGATATCTCACTTATGCCAAAAGACTCACAGGCCGAAGAAAAAATAAAAGCAGCCGCGAAACGCGTTTTTGTTACCAAAGGCTTTTCTGGGTGTACTTCACGTGAAATCGCAAAAGAAGCCGGAACTAATGTGGCATTGGTGAATTATTATTTTCGTTCAAAAAATCAACTTTTTCTACTTATTTATCAATCCGTTACCGAAGATTTTCTTCTTTCAATGGTAAACGTGTTTTCGGCTAACCTGAGCCTCAAAGAAAAAGTAAGTCATTTGATTGACCGTGAGTTTGAATTCTTAGGTAAACACCCTGAAATTCCGATGTTTATCATCAACGAAATGTCAAGAAATAAAAATGCCGGAATTGAACCACACATACTTTTATCTAAAATTGGATCAACAGGGATTTTTCAAGAAACCATTGAGGCTCAAGAAAAAGGAATAATGAGAAAGGTAGATTTGGTGAGTCTAATCATGCTAATTACGGCTAATTGTCAACATCCCTTCATGGCAAGACTACTTAATCAACAATTGAATGGTTTAACGGATGAACAATATGAATCCCAACTTTTACATCACAAAGAGGTGGTTAAAGAAATGTTGTTGAGCTATTTATTTCCAAAAAACGATTAATATGATGAACTATACATTTCTTGCAAAATTGTTTTTTGTTGCGCTTTGTACGTTAATTTCAACAGAGATTACCAGTCAAGTTTACAGTCTTCAACAACTTCTGCAAATCGCTGATACTGCAAATCCATCTGTCCGGAATGCAAAACTCGATATTGAAATTAATGGTAAACAGAAAAATTCCTATCTCGCAGCGCGCTTTCCAAAAATCACAGCCACAGGTGATTACAGATACAATGCATTGATTCCCGGCCAAGTTGTCCCGGCGGCTTTCTTTGGTGGTCAACCAGGAACGTACTCAACCGTAAAATTTGGGGTTCCGTACAATTTAGGAAATACAATCCAACTTACTCAAATCATCTATAACTCTCAGTTGGATTATGGACTTGCTGTTCTTGATATAAATAAGAAAATTGTTGATCTACAATATAAATTAACTCAAGATGAAATCAAGTATCAAATTGCTAGTGCTTATTTTAATCTTCAAGCATTAAACGAACAAAAATCTTTTATAGATAGCAATATTCAGAACTTAGATAAGTTGATTTCCAATATGAATGCGATGGTCAAGCAAGGTTTGCTGACACCTCTAGAAATAGACAAATTAACTCTTAATAAACTTTCACTTGAAAATGCCATTCAAAACATTAATTCTACCAAGCAGCAAATAGAGGATGCATTGTGTATTCTTACCGGAATTCCGGTTCAAAATCGAATTTCAATACTTTCGGATGAATTGATTGAAAAAACTATTTTGGTTGACACAACAACCATTTACAGACCTCAACTCGACTTATTAGAGGCACAAAAACAAATGAATTTAGAAGAAAACAAAGGGAATAAAATGGCTTATTTACCAAATTTATCCTTTTACGCTGCCTACAATTACACCTACAATCTCAAGCCTGAAGATAATTTCAGAACAGGTATTGAATCTGCTTTTGTTGGATTGCGATTGGATTGGACTCTTTTTGATGGTTTAGAGAAACATTACAAACAAAAAATGAATGTAATTAACCGCGAAAAACTAGAGAATCAAGAAGCTTACTTAAAACAACAATTGGAACAAAGCACGTTAAATGCTCGTCGAGAAATTGATAATCAATCTAACGCATTGAGATTAAATAAAAACCAATTGGAATTGGCACAAAAAGTATATCGACAAACCGAAAACTTATTTAAACAAGGAACCATAAGCACGAATGATTTAATCCAAGCAGATAATGGTGTTCAGCAAGCACAAAGCAATTTGATAAACACCTACATCAAATTAAGACAAGCAGAAATTCAATACCTAAAATCAATAGGAAATATAAAATAAGAGTAGAATGAAGAGAGTTATAATTGTAAGTATAATTGGAATCGCATTAGTTGTGTTGACAATCATTACCTTACTTGGAAATAAGGAAAAGGCTGCTGCCAAAATTTATATTCACGATGTAAACGCATCAGTTTTAGTAGAAACTACAAAGCCTCAAGTACATACGTTTGACAGTCAATTTTCTTACTTAGGAACCTTTGAGCCAAATAAACAAGCGATGGTAAGCGCAGAAGGTCAAGGTAAAGTATTGAGCGTTGAATTTGAGGAAGGAGATGTTGTGAAAAAAGGAAGCGTTTTAGCTAAATTGGATGATGAAATGCTCAGACTTCAATTACAAACCGTCGAAGTCAATTTAGACGGTCAGCGCAAAGATGAACAACGCTACCGAATTCTAGCAGAACAAAATGCAGCTCCCGATATACAATTAGAAAAAGTTGAATTAGCAATCAAAGGGCTAGAAATTCAAAAAGCACAAATCTTAAAACAAATTAAAGGTTGTACCATTATTTCACCTTTCAATGGAATAATTACGAAGAAAATGATTGACTTAGGTTCCGTGATTGGGGCGGGAACTCCCGTTGCTGAAATAACTGATATCTCCGTGTTGAAACTGGCAGTAAATATTCCAGAACGTGATATAAATAAATTTAAAGTGGGTCAAAAAGTCGATGTGACAGCTGATATCAAACCTGATGAAATAATCACAGGAACGATTAAAACTATTTCTCCCCAAGCTGATAAAACACATAATGTAAAGGTTCAAGTTGAAATTAAAAATAGCTCAAACGATTTAAAAGCAGGAATGTTTGCTACTGCAAATTTGGCGAGTGGATCGAGTATCAATGCTCTTTCTATTCCGAGAAAAACGCTCGTTGGTTCAACAAAAAGTCCGCAAGTTTATGTCGTAAAAAATGGAAAAGCTGTTTTAACCTCCTTTAATGCAGGTACTTCTGACAGTGATTACATTGAGGTTGTCTCTGGAATTGCTGAAACCGATAAAGTCGTAATCAAAGGTCAAGTGAATTTGAAGAATAATTCAAATGTTAAAATTAAATAGACGTAGCTGAGATGACACTGACCGAATTATCCATAAAACGACCTTCATTCATTATTGTAATATTTACGATACTCATTGGTGGTGGATTAATCAGCTATAACCAATTAAGCTACGAGCTTTTACCTGATTTTTCTCCGCCCATTCTAACTGTAACAACAACCTATCCTGGAGCCTCACCGGCAACCGTTGAAAATCAAGTTTCAAAACCATTGGAAGATGCCTTAAGTGGATTGGAGAATATTGCTGAAGTAACCTCCTTTTCTCTAGACAATGCCTCAGTTGTTCTTCTTGAGTTTAAGCCATCAGCAGACATGGATGAAGCTCTCCAGGATGCTCAACGAAAAATTAATAACGTTCAGAATAAGCTTCCTTCTAGTGCTCAAAAACCTATTTTGGCTAAAATAGAACCGAATGCTGCTCCTGTTCTTCAAGTAAGTGCCATTGCACCGAATATGACCGACAAAGATTTTATGCAATTGATGGATAACCAAATTTTACCTTCCATAAAACAAACAAAAGGTGTTGCTGAAGTTCAAGTAATTGGAGGGGAAAGACGAGAATTTAAAATTGATATTGATGCAGATAAATTAAAAGCTTTTGGATTGACTTTAGCAAATGTTAATCAATCTATTTCAGCTGCCAACGTTGATTTCCCGACTGGAAAAGTAAAAAATGAAAACGAACAAATGACCGTTCGCCTTTCAGGGAAATTCAAATCGGTCAAAGAATTAGGTGATCACGTTTTAATTTCAAATAACAACTCATTAGTTCGTTTAAAAGATGTAGCCAGCATATCAGATTCTAAAGAAGATCAGATTGCCATTAGTAGATATAATGGCGAGAACGGAGTTGGTTTGCGTATCATGAAACAAAGTGATGCAAATGCCGTCGATATGTCTACCGCAACTAAAGATAGGTTCAAACAAATTGAAGAAAAATACAAAAAGGAAGGCGTAAAATTCACAGTTGCTACTGATACTTCCATCCCAACCATTAGTTCGGTAAATGCAGTAATTCACGATTTGGAATTAGCCGTAATACTCGTTGCTGCTGTGATGTTATTGTTTTTGCATAGTCTTCGAAACGCATTTATCGTTTTAATTTCAATTCCAGCTTCACTTATCTCCACTTTTATCGCGATGTATTTGATGGGCTACACCTTGAACTTAATGACTTTACTAGCGATGTCATTGGTAATTGGAATTCTTGTGGATGACTCGATTGTAGTATTGGAAAATATCTACCGCCACTTACAAATGGGAAAAAATAGGCGGCAAGCAGCATTAGATGGAAGAAATGAAATTGGATTCACCGCACTAGCAATTACCCTTGTCGATGTTGTTGTATTCTCACCCGTAATTTTCATTGAAGGTGTAATCTCAGATATTCTTCGTCAGTTTTCAGTTGTAGTGGTGGTATCAACTTTAATGTCTTTATTTGTTTGTTTCACCCTAACGCCTTGGTTAGCTTCACGTTTTGCAAAAGAAGTTAAATTAAATCCTAAAAATCCTTTTCAAGCTATACTTCTTTGGTTTGAAAGACGAGTAACTATTTTCACTGAAGCTTATGTTAGTCTGGTTGCGTGGTCCTTACGACATAAAATAATAATGGGAGTTGGGATTATTGTTTTGTTTGTGGCAAGCATGGCAAGCATGGGGTTGGGAATTGTGGGTCAAGAGTTTGTAGCTCAAGGAGATCAAGGAAAGTTCATGATTAAATTGAAGTACGACAAAAGCACAACTTTCGAAGAAAACAATGCCACAACCTTAGAAATCGAACAACTTATTCTCGCTCAAAAAGAGGTGGTTGATATCGTTTTTTCTAACGTGGGAGGTCCAAGTTCAGGCATGGGAGCTGCTGCTTTCGGTGCTGAAAATAAATCTGAAATAACGGTTCAGATGAAAGATGGAATGCAAAATGTATATCCAACAGCTGATTACATGAACAAGCTTCGTGATAAAATTGAAAGTAAATATCCTGGTATTGAAGTGAAAGCCTTGAATATCGGTATGGTTCAATCAGAAGAAGCTCCCATTGAAATTTTCCTTTCCTCCGACGACAATGAATTATTACTCAAAGAAGCTCGTCGATTAAAAAATGCCATTCAAGCAATGAAAGGCGCAAAGGATCCGAGCATTTCAACGGATGATATAACACCAGAGGTTCGTGTTGAATTGGATCGAGATAAAATGGGGGTTTTAAGTTTGCCAATTGCTTCTGTAGGAATGCAGCTTCAAAATGCGCTTACAGGTAATGACGATGCACAATTTGACGATAAAGGCGAAGAATATGACATCAGAATAATGCTTGATAAATTTGATAGACGAAGTGCTGATGATATTGAAGAAATGATGTTCTCTACCAACGATGGCCGACAAATTCGTTTGGCTGAATTTGCTAAAGTAAGTGTGGATAATGGCAATGGGTCTTTGGAAAGAAAGAATAGAATTTCTAATACAACAATTCGAAGCTACGTTCTTGGGACAGCATCTGGTAATGTTGCTACTGAAATTGAGAAATACTTAGAGAAAAATCCGCTTGATAAAAATATACGTATGCTTTGGGGAGGAGAGGTAAAACGCCAAAAAGAATCGATGGGTGCATTAGGAACAGCAATGGGTATTGGACTGATCTTGGTATATCTAATTATGGTGGCGCTTTACGATAATTTCGTATATCCATTTGTAGTGTTATTTTCAATTCTTGTTTCACTAATTGGTGCCATTCTAGCACTTAATTTAACCTCATCAAGTATGGGTATTTTTACCATGCTTGGAATGTTAATGCTTCTTGGTTTGGTTGCCAAAAACGCCATTTTAATTGTCGATTTTACAAACCATCTCAAGGCGGAAGGAAAAAACACCTATGATTCTCTCCTAGAAGCAGTAAGAGAACGTATGCGACCAATTTTAATGACTACTATCGCCATGGTTATTGGAATGATTCCAATCGCAATTGCAAAAGGCTCGGGTGCAGAATGGAAAAATGGGTTAGCTTGGATTCTAATAGGTGGATTAACAAGCTCAATGTTCTTGACGATTATTGTTGTACCAATGATGTATTACATTGTAGATCGACTAAAAGAAAAATTAAATTTCAGAAAGAAAAAGAATTTGGACGATGATGTTCTAATAGGCTCTACCGAAGGCATAAGTTAATTATGTCTACTACTACCAGAAAGAGCCGCTCTATATGTGCGGCTCTTTTTGAATTTAGACAATATTGTCCAAATTTTTCACTAAAAAATTTTCGTTGAATTAATTAACAATTAACCGCTTAATAATAATATGTAAATATTTTTATTTATAAAAAAATAGATTAAATTTGTAGCTTATTAAACGTTTAAATTTCAATTAATATGAAAAAAAATCTACAAAGTCGAATTTCTAAGTACACAGCAGTTGCAGGAGCAGTTGTTTCAGCTGCTGGTGCGCAGGCACAGGTAGTTTATACTGATGTGAACCCTGATTATTCTCACGATGCTCCACAAAACAATGGTTTTGCAGTTTATCCACTTGACCTAAACAATGATCAAACTATTGATTTCGTAATTGCTTCAAGAGATACTGTAACAACAGCTACTGTTCGTTATACATTGGCTGCTCCTTACGGTGCAGGAAATGCAATTGCCGGAGAAAATCCTGGAGGATATGACTATGCATTAGCTTTAGACATTAATTCAATGGTTGATTCAACATTGAACTGGATCGCTGCTACTAATACTATGGCTTACAATGTAGACAGTAACAACCCATACAATGAAAATTGGAACGGTGTAACTGATAAGTATTTAGGATTGAAGTTTGTTGTTGGAGCAAATACTCACTACGGATGGGCTCGTTTAGATTCTTACGCTATTGGAGATTCTATCGTTGTTAAAGATTATGCATTCAATGCAACACCGAATGGTGGAATTATGACAGGAGATATGGGTTCAGTATCTTTAACTGAAACTCAAGTTGAAAACCTTGTTAAATTTATTAATAAATCAAATAATTCAGTACAAGTTGTATTAAACGGAAACCTAACAAATGGAGTTGTTTCTGTTGTTTCTTCAACTGGTCAAGTTGTTTCTACTGATGCAATTACTGAAAAAACTTTCTCAGTAGATATGAATAATCTTTCTTCTGGAATTTACATGGTAAATGTAACTTTCAACGAAGGTGCTACAACAAAGAAAATTATCGTTCATTAATAGGAACGTAATATAAAAAATGAAGCCGGCTTTTTGTCGGCTTTTTTTGTGTGTTTTATGTATATTCCTCAAAATGATTAACTTTGTATAATCAAAAAATTAATTTATGAAAAAAATTTTACTTTTAGTGTCTTGTTTGACATTTAGCATTTCTTTAAATGCACAGCTGGTTAACGGCGATTTTGAATCTCCTGCCACTCCATTATTACCGGGTATAGCTACTGATTCTCCAGGATGGGGACAAGGGTTGTACACTATAGAAACTACCGGAGCATACGCAGGTGCACAATTTGGAAAAATGAAAACAAGTTATGATCCTGCAACAGCTGGATTAATTCAATTTCCATCTGACACCATACCTGGATTTATCCAACAATTTGTTACAGGACCAATTTCTAACCCTGAGACGTGGGTTTTAAATTATGCATACAAAAACATTACTACAGCAGGTGACTCAGCTGTTGTACTTGTACAAATTTATGACACCTTAACAGCAGATCCTAATGATGATGTGGTTATGTATGGTGCACTTGGAGCTTACGCAGGTTCAACAACTAACTGGACAATGGAATCTATACCAGTTCAAGCAT
The DNA here is from genome assembly GCA_044237035.1 of Crocinitomicaceae bacterium. Lineage (GTDB taxonomy): Bacteria > Bacteroidota > Bacteroidia > Flavobacteriales_D > Crocinitomicaceae > UBA952. The sequence continues at coordinate 43,063 of JBIIFU010000008.1, read as the reverse complement.
TTAACACAACTGGATACACAGCTAATGCCTATGTTGTAATTGCATCTGCATCTATTGGGTTTTTATTTGGAAATGGATACGGCTACCCAGGAAGCGAGTTATGGTTAGATAATATATCTTTGACTTCATCGTCTGCTGATGTTATCGAACTTTCTTCTGATGTAAATGTTTATCCAAACCCTGCAAACCAAGTATTGAACATTTCAGCGAATGGTGAGATTTCAAATGTGGTAATTTCTACATTAGATGGTAAAGTAATGAAAACAACTAACGAATCTAGCGTTGATGTTTCTGAATTTACGTCAGGAATGTATATTTACCAAGTAACTGTAAACGGAAAAGTATCTACAGGAAACTTCGTTAAAAACTAATACGAGTTTAACTTATTAAAACTGTCATCAGGCAAATCTGGTGGCAGTTTTTTTTTGTCTTTTTTTCTATTTTTACATCTCATATGAAATAGCCATGCAAACAATTGCGCAAGCACCGATGAAAATAACATGGCGTATTCCATATGACCTTTAAAAGACAAATTATTTACATATGAAAAAAGAATACAAGTTGACTTCACAAGGATCATTGGGCTTACTTGCACTTGGTCATATCGGTTTGCGATTGTGGCGACAAGAAATTGAAAAAACAAAAGAAAGGCAAGTCAAACAAACAGAATCAAAAGATGACCAACAACAAAAAAAATAAAATTCTCGTTATTGGTTGGGATGCAGCAGATTGGAATGTGATCAATCCACTTATAAAACAAGGGAAGATGCCAACTCTCCAAAAACTGATGGAAGGTGGTTCTTATGGACGAATTCAGACTTTGGATCCTCCCCTCTCCCCTATGTTATGGACAAGTATTGCTACCGGATTTAGAGCAGATAAACATGGTATAAGTGGCTTTGTTGAGCCAACACCAACTGGTGATGGACTTCGACCAGTTACAACTACCTCCCGAAAAGTAAAAGCCATTTGGAATATTCTAAACCAAGAAGAATGGAAAAGTAATGTAGTTTCTTGGTGGCCAAGTAATCCTGCTGAACCAATTAATGGAGTCATGATTTCAAACCTCTATCAAGTAGCAAACAAAGCACTGGGTGAAAATTGGGATATGCCAAACGGTACGATTCATCCTGAAGAGGTGGCAGATCAAATGAAGGAATTTCGCGTGCATCCGCATGAGATTTCACTCGAAATGGCACTTCCATTTATTCCAAATTTAGTAGATGATCTTGAGTTACGTCAAGCACCTAAAACCTTATCTGTATTAAAAACACTCGCCAATGCAGCATCTGTTCATTCAGCTTCTACTTATTTGATGGAGGAAACTGAGTGGGATTTTATGGCTATTTATCACGATGCAATTGACCATTTTTGTCATATTGCCATGAAATATTTTCCACCAAGGCGACCAGAAATTTCGGAAAAAGAGTACGAAGATTTCAAAGATGTTGTTGAGGCTGGCTATCGATTTCACGATATGATGCTCCAACGAACACTTGAATTAATCGATGAAAAAACAACAGTCATTCTTCTTTCTGACCATGGTTTTTATTCTGATCATCAACGACCGTTATATATACCCAAAGAACCTTCAGGTCCGGCAGTAGAACATAGTCCGTATGGGATTTTTGTGATTTCTGGACCCGGTATTAAAAAAAATCATCCTATTTCTGGAGCAAGTATTATCGATATTACTCCAACTATTTTATACCATGCGGGTTTACCAGTCGGTCAAGACATGGAAGGAAAAGTTCTTTATTCCTGTTTTGAGAATACTACTCCTGCCAAATTTATTGACTCATGGGAGAATGTACCGGGTGAAACAGGCCAACATGATCCAATGTTACGAGAAGATCCTTGGGCAGCTCAAGAAGCCTTACAGCAACTTGTTGAACTAGGATACATTGAAGCCTTAGATGACGATAAACTCCAACAAGTTGAAAAATGCAAAAGAGAAAATCAGTATTACGTTGCAAGAAATATGATCAACGGTGGAAGAATAATTCCTGCAATTGAACTATTACAACAAATCTATTCAGAATCTAAAATTTTACGCTACGGTCAACGCTTAGCTTTTGCCTACCTTAATCGCAAGATGTACCTAAAATGCAATGACTTAATACAAGAACTTAAAGAAAATTATCGCTCAGAAAGTAAAAAGTATACAGAAACTAACGACACATTTGGTAACCAAGAATTTGAAGAACCAATGTATTTAGAGTATTTAGAAGGCTTGCTATTACTTGCTATGAACAAACCTAGACAGGCGCTACCCTTATTGGAAAAAGTTCAAAAGAAAAACTCAAATAATACACAAGTGGCCATCAGTATTGCTAAAATTCATACACTGAGAAAAAATTTCGATGCTGCTGAAAAACAATATATTACAGCCTTATCCATTGATGAAAGAAACACAGCTGCACATTATGGATTAGGTTTAACTTTCTTGAGAAGAAATATGTACAACGAAGCAATAGATGAATTTCTAATTGCATTAGAACAAGATTTTTATCAAGCAAATATTCATTACCATTTAGGCGAAGCATTGGCAAAAATCGAACTTTGGGAAGATGCAGTAAATGCCTTTAGTACTTGCGTAAAACTTGCACCTGGAACCACAAAAGCTCATAAATGGCTCGTAGAAATTTATACATCACACTTAAAACAAAAAGAAAAAGCTCAAGAAAACAGTGATTTTCTAAAAAACAAAATAAAAGGTGAAATAATTGTTTGCACAAGTGTAAGTTCCAGCAACTATAACCTATTTATGGATCTGCTAACAGGTTCTGAATTACCTGTAATTGAAGAAAATGAAGATTACGAAGACGCTAAAAAATCCTTGTTTAAATCAAAATGGTTGGAAGCCGCTGTAGGAAAAATCATTTATATTCCCTGTCGATTTTTAAATGATTTACCAACTTACTATTCCTATAAATTGATTTATATAGAAGAGGACTTAGCTGATCTTGAATCTACTAAAAAGTCTTTTCTGTCTAAAAAAATGTCTGAAAACACCCTATCTATTCGTGATTTATCTGAATTCCAAAAAGACAAGCAGGTCATTGAATTATGGATAGAATCACAACCCACATTACCTACTTTATTCATAAACTTTAAGGAACTACTTGTTTCACCAAATGATATTTCAGCCTTATTATCTGACTTTTTGAATATGAACATCAGCTTGAAAATCAATCAGTAAAAGAAATAGATAATTTTTTCTTATCTTTGAATCACTAATTATTTAAATGTAATGAATATGAAGAAAATAGATACACGCTCAAAATTAAAATCTTATTCTGTAGCTGCTGGATCACTAATGATCTCTGGGGTTGCTACAGCACAAAACCTTCAATACACTGATGTTAATCCAGATGTGATTTTGGATAAAAATTCTGGTCCATTTAATATGGATTTCAATAACGATGCAACACCAGATATGACTTTTGAAGTTGCTTATGCAAATGGTTCAGGATCTTCCACTTACATGGGCATCCCTTTTACCTATGTTTACAATGGGTCTCAGGTATCCGCTACTCCTGGTCCGCTAGGAGGAGTTCAAGGGCAAATTGTTGGTTCAAGCAGTACATTTGGGGTTACGGCGCTCAATTCAGGCGATGCCATCGCTGCAGCAAATAATTTCAGCTCACAGCAGGCATCAATTGGAGTTAAAGGAAATGTTTCTATACCCGCGTTTAATTTTAATTATGCAATCAACCAAGGTGAATTTTTAGGGGTTAGTCAGAAATTTCTTGGAATGAAATTCTCGGCTGGAACAGGAATTCATTACGGTTGGGTTCGTTTAAGTTTAGATACTTTGGATCCTGCTGGATTGAAATTAACGATTCATGATTACGCATACAACGGTGATGTTGATCAACCAATTAACGCAGGAGATCCATCCGCTTCTATTATTGCTCAAGCAGCGATAGAAGATAAAGTTTCTATCTCTCCATTACTAGAAGGAGTGGCTGTAAATGTTACACCTGATTTATTAGGGTCTGAATTGGTATTAAGTGACATGAGTGGAAAAGAAGTTAATTCAGTTTCAATCAATGACATCGGTATCGTACTGGGCTATGCTGATTTAAAAACAGGAATTTATTTTGCAACTGTAAAATCTTCGCAAGGATCTATTTCTAAGAAGGTTTATGTAAAATAAAATCAACCATAATTTTTATAAAAGGCTAACTTTGCGGTTAGCCTTTTTAATTTTCAAAAAATGCAAATACACGTTCTAAATACCGGATTTTTCAAACTAGATGGCGGGGCCATGTTTGGCGTTGTTCCTAAAACAATCTGGCAGAAAACCAATCCTTCTGATAAATTTAACATGTGCACATGGGCCATGCGTTCACTTTTAATTGAGGATGGAAATAAATTAATTTTAATAGATACAGGAATTGGCAACAAACAATCCGATAAGTTTTTCTCACATTATTTTCTGCACGGGGATGATTCATTGGATGGAAATCTTCAGAAATTAGGTTTTTCAAAAGATGATATTACCGACGTTTTTCTAACCCATTTGCATTTTGACCACTGTGGCGGAAGTATCGAATGGAACGAATCAAAATCAGGGTATCGACCTGCGTTTAAAAACGCCACTTTTTGGAGTACGGAAAACCATTGGGAATGGGCAACAAAGCCAAATCCTCGAGAAAAAGCTTCCTTCCTTTCTGAAAATATTTTACCCATTCAAGAAAGTGGACAATTGCAATTTTTGGAGCGTACAGAAAATTTCACATTGAATTCTTTGCCGAACATGGACGTTCTATTTGTCGATGGTCATACAGAGAGCATGATGATTCCTCATATTAAGTACAAAGGAAAAACTATTGTTTTTATGGCTGACTTACTACCAAGTGTTGGTCATATTCCGCTTCCTTATGTGATGGGGTACGATACTCGTCCACTAATTACCATATCTGAAAAAGAAGCTTTTCTCAATCGCGCTGCAAATGAAGAATTTATTTTGTTTTTTGAACATGATTCGGTAAATGAATGTTGTACGGTTCAACACACCGAAAAAGGAGTTCGTTTAAAAGAAACGTTTGACTTTTCAGAAATTTGATTAGTACTTGATAGTTAATCTGCTGTGCTTGGAAACTAACTTACCTTCTGAATCTTTTCCAGTAATGTAATAAACGTAGGATCCTTGCAGAACTTTATCCCCGTTTGGTGAGGTACCATCCCATTTGAATTCAGTATCTTGAGATTGATAAACTACTTTTCCGTTTTCATTTAAAACAACCACGCTAAATTCGGTAACACCCTCAATTTTTGTTTCTAAATAATCATTAGTCCCGTCTCCATTTGGCGTGAAAACATTCGGTAGAGTAAATTGAATTGAGCTTTCCTTAGGAATTAGCACACTATTGGTTTGAACGGTTGGCTTGATATTTTCGTTCTGAATATGAACTTTATTGACACTAACCTTTGTGTCTTCCTTAGCTTTTACATCTGATTTAGAGCATATTTCTACTGTACCTTTTATTTCAACGTTTGAATTAGTCTCGACTAAAATATCTTCTTCATTTTTGACTGGATTTGTTACACCAGAGATGACATTATTTTGTATATTACTTTCTGAATTATAATCTATTATTTTTGAATCTATTGGGTTTTTTGATTCAGAAGTTTTTTCAGAACTATTATCTACAGTTGAATTTTCAATTTTGTTATCCTTCTCACCAGTTTGCTTTACTTCAGATGGCAAAATAGTTTTAGGTGTGCTCTTTACTTCTTGGTTTTTATTTTCAGTTTGAAGGAAATAAATTCCTGTGGCAATTGATGCTGCAACAGAAATTCCAATTAATAGTTTTGTTGTTAAACCAACACCCGTAGCGACCGATGTTGTCGTTACAGCAGGAATTTGTGACGCAATAGAAGACCAGAGCTCTGGATTCACCGGAACTTCATGATTGCCCAACTTTTGGCTAAACAATTCTTTTATAGTGTCTTTTCCTTCCATTCTAATTTTTCAATTCGTTCTCGTAAAAAAGCGCGCGCTCGTAAATATTGCGATTTAGATGTGTTTTCATTAATTCCTAACTTCTCTCCAATTTCTTTGTGTGAATAACCTTCGATAGCAAACATATTGAAAACAACTCGGTAACCATTTGGCATAGATTGTACCAAATTCATTAGCTCCTCTAATTCCAAACTTTGAAGTCCGGTATCGTTGTATTCCAATTGATATTCAACATCTGAAATAGAAACATCAAATTTTGTTTTTTGGTTTTTTCGAATGGCATCAAGACAAGTATTGACAATTATTCGCCTAATCCATCCTTCCAAAACTCCTTCATTTTTAAAATCAGCAAGTTTCGAAAATACTTTTACGAATCCATCTTGCAAAGTATCTTGAGCATCATCAGAATCTCCCATGTAACGCAAACAAACAGCAAACATTTTCGGCGCAAACTTTTCAAACAACGTTTTTTGAGCACGAGGGTCACCCTTCAAACAGGCGGTTACCAGTGTGGTGTCTTCCCTCATCTCAGTTATTAGACTCATAGTTACTTGTTCAAGTTGCACGCTTAAATTAAAATTACAACTTTTTTTCAATTTTCTTTCTCCTGCTTATTGTTATTCATCCTAAAAAGAAAGCATTTTTAGTACTTTTTTCTATTTAATTCCTTAACTTTGCGACACACTACAGTAGTCAAAAAATGGACAAAATTTCATACGTCGGTAATGCGGATGTATCCGCGATAGATCATTTGTACAAAGAATATTCTCAAAACCCAAGTAATGTAGATATTGGTTGGCAAAAGTTTTTCGAAGGATTCGATTTTGCACGAACAAATTTTGAAGATCAAGGACAAATTCCAGAGAATTACCTAAAAGAATTTCGGGTAATTAATCTAATCAACGGATATAGATCTCGCGGACATTTGTTTACTAAAACTAATCCAGTTCGAGAAAGACGTCAGTACTCGCCAACATTAGCTATTGAAAATTTTGAACTTGCTGAAGCTGACCTAGAGACCGTTTTTCAAGCAGGAGAAATTATCGGTATTGGTCCTAGTTCATTGCGCAACATTGTTCATCATTTAGACGAAACCTATTGCCAATCTATTGGTATCGAATACGTTTACATCCGAGACCCAGAAAGAGTAGATTGGATTAAGAATAAAATTGAACTCAAGAATCGTCCGGTTATTGATAAAAATCGAAAGATTGAAATTTATAAAAAACTGAATCAAGCATCTTCTTTTGAAGCATTTTTGGGTAAAAAATTTGTTGGTCAAAAACGTTTTTCCGTCGAAGGTGGTGAAGCTTTAATTCCAGCCTTAGACGTTTTGGTAAAAAGAGGTTCAAGCTTAGGTGTTGAGTATTTCGTAATGGGAATGGCACACCGAGGGCGATTGAATACCCTAACGAATATATTCGAAAAAAGACCAAAAGATATTTTCTCTGAATTTGAAGGAAAAGAATTTGATTTTGAATCAACCTTTGATGGAGATGTAAAATACCACCAAGGATTTACATCTTATGTTACTCTTGAAAATGGAAAAAGAATTGGTTTAACTCTTTCACCAAACCCATCACACCTTGAGGCGGTTAATACAGTTGTTGAAGGAATTGCTCGTGCAAAAGTAGATACTGAATTACACGATGAAGCGAAAATTTGTCCGGTATTGATTCATGGAGATGCAGCTGTTGCCGGACAAGGGATTGTTTATGAAACGATTCAAATGGCTCAGCTAGATGGATATCGTGCTGGTGGAACCATTCATATTGTTGTGAACAATCAAGTTGGATTTACCACAAATTATTTAGATGCTCGTTCATCAACGTACTGTACAGATGTAGCTAAAACTACCCTTTGCCCCGTTTTCCACGTGAATGGCGACGATGTTGAAGCGGTTGTTCAAGCAATGGAAATTGCAATGGAATATCGCCAAACATTTAACAGAGATATTTTCATTGATTTATTGTGCTACCGAAAATATGGTCATAATGAGGGCGATGAGCCTAAATTTACGCAGCCAAGCTTGTACAATATCATTGCAAAACACCCGAATCCGAGAGAGATTTATTTCAAGCAATTGGAGACGGAAGGTGTACTTTCAAAAGACGAAGCGGCGAAAATTGAAGATGAATACAACAACTTTTTAGAGGCTGAATTTGAAATAGCAAAGAAACAGGACAAAGCATTGGTTTATGACTTTTTAAGTCACGCTTGGGAAGGATATCGCCATAGTAAACCAGAAGATTTTGATGCTTCTCCAATTACAGGTTTTGAGAAAAAGAAGTTATTAGACCTTGGTGTTAAACTTTCTACTCTTCCTGAAGGAAAAAAATATTTTAGAAAAATCGCGAAGATTTTTGAAGATCGTTTGAATGCCATTAAATCTGACAAATTGGATTGGGGTTCAGCTGAAATGTTGGCTTATGCAACGTTATTAGAAGAAGGTCATCCAGTTCGAATTTCCGGTCAAGATGTAGAGCGTGGAACTTTTTCTCACAGACACGCCGTTGTTAAAACGGAAGATACGGAAGAGGAAGTTTTGTCGTTGAATCACCTTTCCGATAAACAAGCAAAATTTGAAGTTTACAATTCATTATTGTCTGAATATGGTGTACTTGGTTTTGAATACGGGTATTCGTTAGCAACACCAAATGGATTGACTATTTGGGAAGCGCAATTCGGAGATTTCTTCAATGGTGCTCAAATTATGGTGGATCAATTTATTTCTGCAGGTGAGGATAAATGGGCGACACAAAGTGGATTAGTAATGCTTCTTCCGCACGGATACGAAGGCCAAGGAGCTGAACATTCGAGTGGTAGAATGGAGCGTTTCTTACAGCAATGCGCTGATTATAATATGCAAATTGTAAATACATCTACTCCGGCAAATCATTTCCATTTATTGAGAAGACAATTAAAACGCGAATTCCGCAAGCCTTTGGTAGTTTTTTCACCAAAAATGTTACTGCGCTATCCTGCAGCAACTTCTAAATTAGATGAAATGGCAACCGGTTCTTTCCAAGAAGTTTTAGATGATGTTTCTGCAGATGCTAAAAACGTGGAAACCTTGGTGCTTTGCTCTGGTAAATTCTATTACGAAATGAAAGAAAAAGCGCAATCGTTGGGAATAGATTCCTATGCTTTTGTGCGTATCGAGCAATTATATCCGTTGCCACAAAAACAAATTGATGCTGTTTTAAAGAAATACAAAAACGCTAAAAATATCGTTTGGGCCCAAGAAGAACCTGCAAACATGGGTGCTTGGACTTATATGGCAATGAATCTTCGTCATATTCCATTGATTGGAGTTTGCAGACCAGCTTCAGCAGCATCGGCAGAAGGTTCGAAAAAATTACATGAAAAACGTTTGGAAAAATTGTATAGTCAGCTATTTAGCTATGCAAAAGTTCCTGTTAAATAATTATTGATAAAAGAAAGAACATGTCAGTACTTGAAATGAAAGTTCCCAGTCCGGGAGAATCGATCTCAGAAGTTGAAATTGCAACATGGTTAGTTTCAGACGGAGATTATGTTGAAAAAGATCAAACAATTGCAGAGGTAGATTCTGACAAAGCAACGCTTGAACTACCAGCAGAAGCAAGTGGAACAATTACACTAAAAGCAGCTGAAGGCGATGTTGTAAAGGTAGGTCAAGTAGTTTGTTTAATTGATACTTCAGCGGCCAAACCGGCAGGAAGTGCTGCACCTAAAGCGGAAGTTGAAACGGAAGAAGTGAAGACAGCACCTGTACCTGTTGCTGAAACGAAAACTGCAGCTCCAAATCCGGATCCTGTTAAAAAAGAAGTTTCTTATGCTTCGGGTATTCCTTCACCGGCAGCGGCTAAAATCATGTCTGAAAATGGGATTTCTACTAATCAGTTGAATGGATCTGGTAAAGACGGAAGAATTACCAAGCAAGATGTTGTCAATGCAATGTCTGCAGGCTTCTCCGCTGAAGCAGCTCAAGGTTGGGGCGGAACAAGAAACCAGAATCGCGAGAAAATGTCCATGTTGCGTAGAAAAATAGCAGAACGTTTGGTTTCTGTGAAAAACGAAACAGCAATGCTTACAACTTTCAACGAGGTTGACATGAAGCCAATAATGGATATTCGCGCGAAATACAAAGATGCTTTTTCAAAACACCACGAAGTGAATTTAGGATTCATGTCGTTCTTCACGAAAGCGGTAACAGAAGCATTGAAATTATATCCGGCAGTTAATGCACAAATTGATGGACAAGAAATGGTTTTCCATGATTATGCAGATATTGGAATTGCCGTTTCTTCTCCTAAAGGATTGATGGTTCCGGTAGTTCGCAATGCAGAACAAATGTCATTAGCTGAAATCGAACGAGAAATCAAGCGATTAGCAATAAAAGCAAGAGATGGAAAAATCACCCCTGATGATATGACGGGTGGTACATTTACTATTACAAACGGAGGTGTTTTCGGTTCCATGTTATCTACGCCGATTATTAACCCACCTCAATCTGCTATTTTAGGAATGCACAATGTAGTTGAAAGACCGGTTGCAATCAACGGAAAGGTTGAGATTCGTCCGATCATGTATGTTGCTCTATCTTACGACCACCGAATCATTGATGGCAAAGAATCTGTTGGTTTCTTGGTGAAGGTAAAAGAAATGTTGGAAAATCCAGAAAGAATGATTTTCGGAGCGAAAGATCCGATGGAAGTATTGTTGGGGTTGTAATTTTATCCGATTAATATTAAATAAAAATCCGCTTAAAACTTAAGCGGATTTTTTATTTTTAATAAACTAAATTGCCTATTGAATAATACGAATAAAAAAATAAAATTAATTTATTAAAACCGTTTCTTCGTTTAATTTTTCTGCTTCAATTTTAATAATTCCAATACCAACTTGATTTAATTTCTGAGCTTTAATGTCAAGTACAGCAACACCGGCTTGGCCCAGTTGATATATTTCATTGAAATTGAAAGTGGCTAGTCCTTCTATATTGGTATAAGCTGTATCAAAAACAGCTACTTGTTGCGGAGTGCCTGCCGTATTAGTCCCATACAATACTACCATTGCATTGTCAACGGATTGGTTCGTCGTGTTATTCTTAACATATATATGCGCCAAAGTATCCTTTTTCTTTCTACAACCTGAAACGCTAACAACGCCTAAAAGAACAACAAAACTTAAAAAAAGTAAAGATTTCATATCAATTAATTAGGTAAATAAATTGTTTCAACTGACGTAGTATGTATTCTACATCTAGTTTTACCGTATGCAGTTTTATTATTATATTTTACAACGATATCAAAATATCCAGTCGTGTTTTCATCACCGCTTCTATACTTATCAAAATACTGATCCATATCTACTACGGTAAATCCTGATGAATTAGTAAAAGTAGTATCAACAAAATCTTGCGTTGGAGGATTTGATTGTTGGTCGCCAATTACAATTACTTTTGCGCCATTAATCAACTGATTAGTTGAAGAGCGAACAAACACTTTCAAAATTGCAGGATCATTCGGTTCACATGACGAGAACCCAAATAATATTACAAAAGCTGATAAGATAATAACAAGAAATTTCATGTAGTTAACTGTTAAATTCAAAGATACACATTAATTCAAATATCTACGATTACTGCAGGAAAAATATTTGTTCATTTACTTCCTGTTCAGTAACTTGAATGAAGCCTGAACGCTCTAGACTGCCCTTCATAATATCCACATTCAAAATCGCCAAACCTGTTTGCCCACCGTCGTAAAATTCCGTCAAATCAAAATAAGCACGCCCCTCAGCATCAGTTACTGCATTCAAATCAATACGCAATTCTTGAGAAGCATTTGCGGAAGTTATATTAGCGGGTTGGCCATACAATCTTACCTGTGCCCCTGAACAAATGCTTCCATCTGGTTTTTTTACATAAATAATGGCTGTTGTGGGTTTAATTTTTACACAAGCACTGAGAATAAAAAATACAGCAGCGAAAGAAAAGAGAGCAACTAGTGGTCTTACTCTTTTTGATATTCTACTATTCATCATTTATTTTTAATTTTGTGTAAATATATCTGTTTAACAGTTAAAGACAAAAAAAAGTTACAACCCAAATAAAAAAATGACAAACTTACAAGAAATTGCCTCGGAAATTGAATCTTATGTAATAAACGATGCTAAACAAGCAGAAGATTTTCGCATTAAATTTATTGGGTCCAAGGGTTTAATAAAAGAGTTGTATGGAGAACTAAAAAATGTTCCAGCTGATCAAAAAAAAGAATTTGGTCAACAAGTAAATCAATTAAAAACTCTCGCTGAAGAAAAATACAATGCCTCCAAGGAAAACGTTTCTAGTTCTAAATCTCAAATTGATACGTTTGATTTAACTAGACCGGGGTTTGATGAGTCTATTGGTTCGCGGCATCCATTGTCCATTGTGCGTTCTGAAATTATTGAAATATTTAAAAAAATTGGCTATTCTGTTTCTGAAGGACCTGAGATAGAAGATGATTGGCACAATTTCTCTGCACTCAATTTCCCCCCGGAACACCCAGCACGTGATATGCAAGATACATTTTTCATTGAAAAAGGGGAGCAAGAAATCGCTTTGCGCACACATACTAGTTCTGTCCAAGTACGCGTTATGGAAAACTCAACCCCTCCTATCCGAACGATTTCTCCAGGTAGAGTTTATCGTAACGAGGCTATCTCAGCTCGAGCGCATTGTTTCTTTCATCAAGTGGAGGGATTATACATTGATAAAGGAGTTTCATTTGCCGACTTGAAACAGACTTTGCTGTATTTTGCGAAGGAACTATTCGGAGAGAAAGCTCAAATTCGTTTACGCCCCTCGTATTTTCCATTCACCGAACCAAGTGCAGAAGTAGATGTTTCATGTTCTATTTGCAACAGTAAAGGATGTAACGTTTGTAAATATTCCGGCTGGCTTGAGATTTTGGGTTGTGGAATGGTAGATCCAAATGTACTTGAATCTTGTGGAATCGACTCGAATGAATATTCAGGATTTGCCTTCGGAATGGGAATAGAGCGAATTACTCAGCTTAAATACAAAGTAAATGATCTGCGAATGTATTCTGAAAATGATTTGCGATTTCTACGTCAATTTACACCAAATATCTAATGGGCTGGTTCTCTCAAAAATCAAATTTCCCCTGGAAACAGTTGTCAAATGAAAGTACAATTCAGGACTTATTAGCTGAAAGTCAAGTGAATCCAGTTCTGATTTTCAAGCATAGTACACGTTGCAGTATTTCATCCATGGCACTATCCAGATTTGAAAGAGAATGGGATAGCAATAAAGTGGTTTCACTCTATTATCTTGATTTATTAAATTTTCGAGATTTATCCAATGCAATTGCTCATGAGCTCAATGTTGCTCATCAATCTCCACAAGCAATTGTTATAAACCAAAACCAAGTAATTTACCAAGAATCGCACAATGGAATTGATGCCTTGGAAATTGCAAAATTAATTTAATCTAAAAACTTTAATAGCATGAAAAAGAAAGTAATTATTGCACTGTTGCTAATCTTTGCATCTGCATTCATTTATAAAATCTGGATGGATAATGCCTTAAATGTAGACGATAATGCGTCGGCATCTTTTACTTTCGGGGAAAATCTATCGGTGATTACTCAAAAAGAATCTAGAATTGGAATAAAAATTAATAATTCCGCCCTACTAAAAGTTGAATTAAAATTGAATGATAGCACTTTACAAATCTGGAATTCTCCAAAGGGTTCTGTTTTTCATATCCTCAAAACAACCTCATTGAAATTAGGCACAAAAAAGTTAGTACTAATTTCTACTCTTACAGATAATTCTACAGAAACTGAAGAGAGATATGTCAAAATTTTAAATGATAAAAAACCAGCTAGTTGGAAATTAGAAGTTGGAAAAGAATATAATCACCGAGATTCAAGTTATACACAAGGTTTGGAGTTTTACAAAGGAGAATTATTTGAAGGCACAGGTGATCCATCGAATCAAGGAAATACTATTGTTGCCAAAGTAGATCAAAGTTCGGGTAAGATAAGCAAGAAAGTGGGTCTTGATGCAACACATTTTGGTGAAGGAATAACAATACTGAATGATACACTTTATCAATTGACTTGGAAAAATCAAAAGTGCTTGTTATACAATGCTCAAGACCTTTCAGTATTATCCAAAGAATTTAAATACAACGGCGAGGGTTGGGGGCTTTGCAATGATGGAAAGTATTTGATTATGTCAAATGGTACGGAGCAACTTGTTTTTAGAAATCCACGAACTTTCGAGATTGTAAAAACCATTGAAGCAACTACAGACGAAGGATCAATTTCACAACTGAATGAATTGGAGTATATTGACGGTAAAATTTACGCCAATATTTATATGCAAGATTTAATCGCTGTTATAAATCCTACCACTGGGGCGGTTGAAGCCATTATTCAAGCAAATGAAATTTCTTCTAAATACCGCGGAAAAGGTGAGGTATTAAATGGAATTGCGTACAATTCTCAAGCAAATGAATTGGTAATTACCGGCAAATACTGGAATAAACTACTAGCAGTAAAAATTAAAAAGTAAACTGAAACTTTTTACGGTTATCTAATCAGATGAACAAATCCGTGTCCTTCGAGTAGTTGATCTGCAATACCTGTTCCCTCGTATCGGTAGAAATAAACACCATCTTCAGCATCTCCTCCATCCCAACTCGGAATTGAGAGTGTTAAATCCTGGCTCGTAACATCATAAATTACGTTACCCCATCGGTTCAGAATCACCAACCGCAATGACTTTAGATTTAACCAATCTAATTCAAAAACATCATTTACTTGATCACCATCAGGAGTTAAAACATTTGGTGCTTCTATGATAGGATCAGGAAAAATACAACTTCCGTCATCTACTGTTGCATAAGGGTTATAGTTATCTGCTTCCAAGTTTGTGCATCCGCAAACTGTTGTAACTACACCAACAACAGCTGTGTCAGAACAAAATTGTCCTTGCTGTACGATAAGTTGAATGGTATATGCTTGATTCATCATTGAATCTGTGAAGATATGTGTAAAACCACTTAAATCGGTAGTTGTGTTTGTCGTACCATCTCCCAGATTCCACAAATATGCAGTTCCATTCTGGCTAGAATTTGTAATTGTTACTTCTAACGGAGAACAGCCCGATAATGGAGTTGCTGTAAAAGAGGCTACAGGTGGATCAAGTAAATCAACAAAAACGCTATCATTCACGGAACATACATTATCCGTTACAGTAAAATAATACCATCCTGAAGGAATATCTTCCCAAACTGATGCATCAATAAAGTTTGGACTATTTGCTCCAGGCCCTGTCCAATTAAATGCAGGAATACCCGTTGTGCCTGTTGCTAATCCCCAAACTACACCAGTGGGTTGACAGCTTGAAGCTACTGTTCCCATAGTATCAATAGCAAGAGTTTGATTCATTGTGATTGTAACGGTATCAATATTAGAAAAATTACATTGATCTGTTGCAGTTATCAAATAGGATATTGTTCCATTTTGAGAAATAGATCCAAAAATTGTATCGCCAGTACCTGAAGGGACTCCGCCAATATCTGTCCATTCATAATCATAAGGGGGATATCCTCCTGATGCAGATGCAAAAAGTGGAATACTATCCGTGGCACATTGAACAATTGGGTCGTTTTCAGAAATATTTATTATTGGACCTTCGCCAATAAAAATTGTTCCCTGCGAGAATATCGTGTCATTACATGGATTTATCAATTCTACAGTAATAATTACAGATTCAAAGCCCTCTGTCACACCGTCTTGTGTTGGAGTTAAATTAATGATAACTGAATCTTGCCCCGGAAGAAATATAATCGTATCAGGTAGAAAATTAAAATCTGTTCCTTCGATTGCATTTCCTGTTATCGTATAATTTATCAATAATGTATCCGCAACATCATTTGATGGTCTCGTAAAGATAAAATTAGCGTCTGTACACCCTTCAATAATTGTAGTATCGCCAGAAACTGTAGCTACAGTTACAGCAACAGCATCCGACGCAAAACTTCCTGCCTCAAGAAAAACCCCGGAGTCATACGCTTGATCGCCCACGTTAGAAATCGCCAATTTGATATGGTAGGTTTGGTTACATTGCACAGAAGCCGCAGCAGTTAAAACAACAGTGGTTCCGTCGTATTGAATTGCTGTACCATACGTCGATCCATTATCATTAAAAACGTAATACTGAGTATTAGAGGCATCCCCAACATTGTTGATCGTAACAGGTGTTATCCCATCTGGTAAAATAGCAACGTTAGCTCCACCCGCTGGATAACCAGCAAGCGCGTATGGTCCGCTTATTCCTGGTCCCCACAAAAACAATCCAAAAGCATCATTGAATGATGAAGGTGAAAATTCTGGATATTCATCAGAACCAAAAATATAACGAAAACTCATTGTATCACCTGATGGAATAAAATCGAATTCCAAAACTGCACCGTTGGTAACATTTCCATTGGCAATAGCATTCAAATGCGGATCAGCAGAAACATTCGGCGTAGCAGGCGTATTATTGGTGAAACTAGTTTGACTATTTGGACCTTGTGCACCAATACCGTTACCTGTTGTCAATAAAAGACCAGCATTAAATGGAAACGACGGATTTGAATTTGTAAAAGAAGTTACGTTCGAAACTGGTGTATTTGCATTTAAAGGACTTCCATTTATGGTAATATTTGAAGCTGTTACTCCAAAACCGAGAAGTACATTATTGACGAGTTGAGTGGGTGTTTGAGCGGAATTAACTAAAATACTTTGGGAATAAAAAACGGACATTCCCAAAAATAAAAATGCAATAAATGGTAAAAATTTCTTCTTCATAACTTCAAAGACTACAAATCACTATATTAAGTTGCGTTAATTAGCAAAAGTAGCGAAAAAATTTAACTTTGAAGGAGTTTAGAGTTAATTCAACCCGACGCTAAAAAACAAAGAAGGCATTTGATTTTTTTCAGATTCCGAATTGAACTTTACAATATCCATCAATTGAGCAACCTCAAAAATTGATAAATTTGAATGAATTCCCATTGTTCGGTGTTGCGATAATTTAGATTTTGCCGTTCCCAATGAGCCTCTGTTTAAGTTTTGAAAATTCTCTTTCATTTTTAAATTTTAATTCGAGCAATTCCTACGACACGTATCATGCCTAAGTTACATAAATCGAATATTAAAATTTTATATTATTGTTTATCAGGCACTTAAATCACTAACTAAAATGTGTTTTGCTTCATCTAAGCGCAAGGAAAGTACATAATCATCGACTTCAATTGCTATCGGATCTTTTAGTGGAGCTCTAAACAACCATTGAATTTCCTTTTGTGATACTAAGCCCATTTCAGCAAATTTAGCCTCCAATTCTGTGGAAAGAATCTGAACGATTTTCAATTTTGAATTCTTGGTAATTTCAGATAATAAAACTTCCATTATTGAAGGATTAATCGAATAGTTTGTCTCGTTCTCTGTTCCAAAATGATCGTTTTACCATTAGTAACTAAATCAATCGTTTTTTGGTCGTAATGCCTGATGGTAACTAATTCTAATTCATCGTTGTACCACACTTTATAGTGAGTACCGAAAATGGATTTTACCAATTCAGGATTTGCTTTTTTCTGATCTAACAAAATTGAAAAACTCAATGCTGAATTTTGCATGACATTGATTTTTAATCCTGCAGCGGCAAGTCGGTTAAAAATATCGCTCAGATTTTCTTCCGCGATAAATGAAAAATCAGTTGGTCGAATAGAGAATAAAACTTGATCCTTTTTCACGATGAAAGAAGGAACCAAATTATCTTGATCTGTTGACTCTTGAATAATTGTACCCGGTTCATCTGGATGAATAAACGATTTTACAAACAAAGGAATTCCTTTATTTTGAAGGGGTTTTATTGTTTTTGGGTGAATTACTGATGCTCCGTAATACGATAATTCAATTGCTTCTTTGAACGAAATTTGATCCAATTTGACAGTATCTGAAAAATATTTTGGGTCTGCGTTTAACATCCCTGGTACATCTTTCCAAATTGTAACACTTTCTGCATCTGAGCAATAGGCATAAATTCCGGCTGAATAATCAGAACCTTCTCTGCCTAAAGTTGTCGTAAATCCTTCAGGAGTATGACCCACAAAGCCTTGTGTAATTACAATATCCGTAGTTGAAAATTGTGTAATTAACTTTGATTTAACTAACTCTTCTGTCTTTTCCCAATCCACTTTTCCCTCCTGGTATTGGTTATTAGTTCGAACCAATTCTCGAGAATCAGCCCAGCCGCTTGAAAAGCCTTGTTCAAATAAATAAGCTGAAATAATTTTAGAGGAAATTACTTCTCCAAGCGAAACAATTTGATCGTATTCAAAGGAATAATTCTCAGGAAAAGGTTTATGAAAACGCTCTCTTATTTGTTCAAATATACCTTCAATTTCATTGTAAATTTTAAAGTGCTTTTCAGTAAATAATTCTCCCAAAATTGCAATATGAAAATCGTATAATTCATTCACCAAAGCCGTGAATTTCCCAACATTCTTTTCTTGCTCCGCTGCAACAATTTCTTCTAGCTTATTCGTCGATTTTCCCATGGCTGAAACAACCACAATCAACTTCTCACCACGATATTTTGCCAGAATTGAAGCTACATTTCTAACAGCTGCTGAATCTTTTACTGAGGCTCCTCCAAATTTGAAAACTTTCATTTTGAAATAAATTTGAAGGCAAAAATAAGTATAAGAATGAAACGAAAAATTGATAATCTTCAACATTCGACTTGAAAATTGTAAATTCGTGAACTAAATTCACCACTATGAACAAACTTTTCTTTTTTCTGGCACTTGTTTTCATTTTTAACAAATCTCTTCGGGCTGATGAAGGAATGCTCATTCCATCGCTTATTGCAGCCTTCGAATCAGATATGAAGGCCAAGGGAATGAAGTTATCAGCCGAACAAATTTACAGCGTAAACAAAGCGAGTTTAAAAGATGCAATTCTACAATTTGGAGGAGGATGTACTGCTGAACTCGTTTCCGATCAAGGATTATTATTGACTAATCACCATTGTGGATATTCGCAAATACAATCGCATTCGTCACTAGAGAATGATTATCTAAAATACGGTTTTTGGGCCAAAACCAAGGCAGATGAATTGCAGAATCAAGGATTGACAGCCGTTCGGATAGTACGCATTGAAGATGTCACTAAAATGATTTTAGGTTCTGGAAAAACAGATGAGGCAAGTATTCAAGCATTGATTAAAGAACTGACAGCCAAAGCAGTAGCCGGAACACATTATGAGGCAGAAATCAGACCGTTTAATTATGGAAATGATTACTACATGATGGTGAAGGAAGTGTTTTTAGATGTTCGTTTTGTGGGAACTCCTCCCAATTCAATTGGAAAATTTGGTGGAGATACAGACAATTGGGTGTGGCCGCGACATACAGGAGATTTCTCGGTATTTCGTATTTACGTCGGAAAAGACAACAAACCTGCTCCCTACTCTGCTGAGAACGTTCCGTACAAACCCATTCATTTTCTACCAATTTCTTTCAAAAATCGAAAAGAAGGGGATTTCACGATGGTGTATGGCTTTCCGGGAGCGACTGAACAACATGTAGTTTCCTCGTATTTGAAATTTATCATTGAAAAAGAACGTCCTGCGCGAATCAGAATGCGTGATTTATCCTTGGGTGTAATTGATGCCGCGATGAAAGAGTCAGACAAAACGCGCATTCAGTATTCTGCTAAACAGGCAAGTATTGCAAACGCTTGGAAAAAGTGGATTGGTCAAATTGATGGGTTGAAGCGTTTGGATGCAGTAACAATTAAAATCAATCGCGAAAAAGAATATACAGACAAAGCCAATTCAAAACCGGAATGGTCAGCGAAATATGGAGATGTAGTTCAGAAAATGAATGAATTAGTAGCGAAAAAAGTGGATGTAGAGTTTCAATATGCGATGGGTGCAGAATATTTCTCCTATGGACCGGAATATTTTAAGTTAGCACGTGGAATCAATGATTTACTTACTAATTATTCCAAGTACAAAGAAAAAAATGAATTGTCAGGTGTAATTTCCAAATTAAAAACAAGTGGGGAGGGATTTTTCAAAAATTACGATGAAACGGTAGATGGAAAAATCTTTGAATTGCTTACGATTGAATATTTCAAACGCATAGGCGATACTAAACTAAGTGAAGCAGAAGTTAAGCAATTGAAAAATGAGATTTATGTTCAGTCTGTTTTGACGAACAAAGAGCGTTACCTCAGCTTTCTCGATTCCTACAATGATGAGAGCAAGGCGAAATTGGAGAATGATCTTGGATTCAAACATTACAATGCGTTGATTTCTAAATTCAGATCTTCCACTAGCCCAGATTTTCAAGCATTCAACGCAGAAATGACCGCATTATTGAAACTTTATGTGGAAGGAAAAAAAGTTATGTTTCCAAATGCGAAACATTGGCCGGATGCGAATAGCACTTTACGAATTTCTTACGGAAAATTGGAAGGATCAGCTCCGGCGGATGGCATGAAATACACCGAGCATACTACCTTGGATGGAATCATTGCCAAATACAATTCTGGGAATCCTGATTTTGAATTACTTCCACGAATGCTTGACTTACACAAAGCAAAAGATTATGGTTCGTATGCGCAAAATGGCGAATTATGGGTATGTTTCACCGGATCTAACCACACAACAGGTGGAAATTCAGGATCACCGGTTTTAGACAAAAACGGCCATTTGATGGGATTAAACTTCGACCGCACCTGGGAGAGCACCATGAGCGATTATATGTTTGATGCAAACCGTTGTAGAAACGTTGTGGTTGATATTCGCTATGTGTTGTGGGTGATGGATAAGTATTCGGGTGCAAAGCACTTGGTCGATGAGATGAAATTGGTGAAAGGGAAGTAATAATGTTTTTTAGTGATTTTGGAATTATTTGGAATCAGATTCCATAAAAAGACAATTTAATTTAAACTTCTCAGTTTCTAACTCCACTCGATCAGCCTCTTATTTCTTAATGGATCGAGCAAACCCGAATGTGGTCATAGCGTACCTGATTGTGGCTCTCGACTACGCTCAATCCACGCAACCAAATTGAACTTTTTAGTATTTCTTTAAATTCTGTAAATTTTTCTATACATTTGTTCATCCGAACGAGGAAAAAATTTATAAAGAAAAAATAGCGTTTGCTAAACGACCTGCACCAGAAAAGTCGAAATTTCAATACCGCAGGGAAGTTAAAGTGAAACGCTCATGCTATAGGCGTGGGCGTTGCTTTGCTTTGCGGTATGGGCTTCGACTCCCACTGGTGCAAGCTAAGCAACTGTCCCACGCTTTTTTTATTAAGTGTAATCTCACTGCGGGGCGAGTGAACCAAAACTTTTATAAAATGAAAAAAAGTATGATTTCAGCCTTTGCAGTTGGGCTTTGTTTATCTGCAAATTTAATGGCGCAAGTGCCGAATTATTTACCTACAAATGGTTTGGTGGGTTGGTGGCCATTTAATGGAAATGCCAACGATGAAAGTGGAAATGGGAATAATGGAACTGTGAATGGTGCTATATTAACGACGGATAGATTTGGGAATACGGGTAAGGCGTATAGTTTTGATGGTAGCGATTGGATTGAGTTAAATTTATTATCCGCTATTGATAACACAAATGAAATGGCAGTAAGTGTATGGGTGAAATCTACAGGAACGAATTCAAATACAAATTGTAGCGTTGGATGTGCTCAATATTATTTTTCGAGAGGATACGAAGGAGGGAATGGGTTTGGAATTTTTTCCACTCAAAGTAATACCCCAAAATTTGTATCTTCTGTTAATGGATCTTTTTCTGGTCAAACAGTTGTTAGTTCCTCAATTACTACAATACCCCATTCGCAATGGAATCATTTATTAATGAATTATGATGGTGTTAATATTTATTTTTATGTAAACGGTGTATTAGTAGGAACTACACCTTACACAGTAAATGTTGGAATTGGTAACACAACCAATGCAGTTTTCGGAAGACAATTTGTTCCGAATTATCCTTATTACGCGGTCGGAAGTATAGATGACGGGGCAATCTGGAACCGCGCTCTAACACAACAAGAAATTACAGATTTATACAATGGTAATGTTTGTTATGATTATGTTACTGTAACTGATACTTTGGTTATCAATACCGGAATCACGGGTTATAATCCAATTACGTATATGAATACGTTGAAAATTTGGCCTAATCCTACCAACGATCACATCACGATTGATGCAGGAGATTTAACTACCATGAATGGGTATAGCATCAAAATTGAAGATGCGCAAGGTCAGCAAGTTTTTCAAAATGCGGTCAACCAACAACAGTTTTATATTGACATCACCACGTGGGGAGGAAACGGATTGTATTTTGTGCGAATTATCGACCCGCAAGGAAATACGGTTGATATCAAGAAGATTGTGTTGCAATGATAAATGGTTGAAACCATTTTTGATGAGTAATTTTTACCAATAGGTGCGGGATTATTCCGATAACTATCGGAACC
The DNA here is from genome assembly GCA_044237035.1 of Crocinitomicaceae bacterium. Taxonomy (GTDB): domain Bacteria; phylum Bacteroidota; class Bacteroidia; order Flavobacteriales_D; family Crocinitomicaceae; genus UBA952. Next base: position 20,523 of record JBIIFU010000008.1, on the reverse strand, counting down.
GCACCTATTGGTTTATAAATGATTGAATTATTAATCCATTAAATTGGAATAAATTTCACACCTAGGCTCGGGATTATTCCGATAGCTATCGGAACCGCCTCCCTAGGTGTTTGAAACAATTTGCTCAACTCATAATTTCTTTGGAAATTCGTATTCAAGAATATTCAAAATAACGGAAACATCTATTCTGAAAAACGAAGAAATAGAAAAAATGAAATTTATTTAATATGAATAAACCCATTTCTGAAAAATCCAATGACCCATTACACGGAATAACACTTGAAAGAATGGTTAAAGAACTTCAGGATAAATTTGGTTGGGAAGGGTTGGGATATCATATTCGGGTAAATTGTTTTTTGAATAATCCAAGCTTGAAATCAAGTTTGAAGTTTCTAAGAAAAACCCCTTGGGCCAGAGCAAAGGTTGAACAACTCTATTTAGACCGAATTGTAAGTGAACAACTTTACTTTAAAAGAACTGAACAAGATTCGTAAACAATCAGACTTGTTATTATATTTGAAATGAATGTACACAAAATCAATTTTTTGACATCGAAGGGATTTAAGAAATCACGACAATTCGGGTTTGCATAAAGCGTTAACGAATAGCAAAGAAGTTGAACCCATTTTTGTTTTTGACAGTTAGAATTCTATTCTTGCAGCGGACAAATCTACAGATTAGAGACGATGTCCCGGAAATGAACGTTTCGTGTAGATTGACAGTTTTATACTTCAAAATCACCACCTTCATATAGCGGCAAACCGTTGTGTTCAATTTAAACCAAAATAAACTCTTATGAATGAAGAACGAAAATCAAAATCAAATCAGTATTTGATGATTATGGGCATTACAAGTTTTGTACTACCGTTTATCTTCAACGGTTTATTCTCAACTTCACGCACACACAATATTGTAGATACAATGATCCATGATGGTTTCAACCACCTCTTGAGAGCATTAATCTTTTTTATTTTATTGGAGCCCTTTTCATTATTATGGAAAAAATTTATTCGAAAAAAAGAGCTTTTTCCATTTAATTCAAGGGAGTTTTGGGAGGATGAAGTAGAATCACTATTTGTTTATTGGATAATAATTACACTTGTTTTCTTGCCTGGATACCCAATTTGGCACTTATTTAATAAGAGTTTATCGGGACAAAAGAAATGCATATAACAGCACCTAAGCCTAGGTAAAACGATGGCTTAGAATAGAACCGTTAAGTTATTTGCTCAAGTTTTAAATTCAACGCTGACTATCTAAAGTCAAAAGACTCACTGTACATTTTTTGTTTTAAGTACAAAACTTAAGTTTAATTTATAACTTTACACTTATCAAAAAAAATGAAAATGAAAAATTCAATTTGTATCACGTTCGGAGTTCTAGTTTTTTGTTCGTCAATTTCATTTGCTCAATTAGACAAACTTAAAAAAACAGTAGGGGATAAAATTGAATCAGTCAAAACATCTTCGTCTGGAGAATTATCTGAGAAAGAAGTTGGTGATGGACTGAAGGAGGCATTAACAAAAGGTATTGAAAAAGGTGTTACTCAACTTTCAAAGCCTGGTGGTTATTTTGGCGATTTGGAAATAAAAATTCCACTTCCAAAAGAGGCAGCCAATGTGGAAACGAAATTAAGGAGTATCGGGCAAGGTCAAAAAGTTGATGAAGCCATAGAGTCTATTAATAGAGCAGCCGAAGACGCGGCTAATGGCGCAAAAGATATTTTCGTAGATGTTATTAAAAACATGACATTAACAGACGCCATGAGCATTCTTCGTGGTGAGGACAATGCCGCGACAAAATACCTCGAAAAATCAACAAGAGCTGCTTTATTTGAAAAATTTAAGCCAGTTGTAAAAGTTTCGTTAGATAAAGTTGGTGCAACTAAAAACTGGAATACCATTTTTACGACATACAATAAGATTCCACTTGTAGAAAAAGTGAATCCTAATTTGGAAGAATACGCCACAAATAAAGCTATCGATGGACTATTCATTCAAATTGCGAAAGAGGAGCTTGCAATTCGTAAAAACCCTGCAGCTCGCGTAAGTGATCTTCTTAAAAAAGTATTTGGTTAACAACTTTTTCTAATTACGAACATGGATATGGCCGAACGGGTACCTACTTCTATTCCCTAAATGTGGACGGAAAGGAAATTGCTCGTAAATCTATGATTTTTGCCAATTAAAAGATTATTCAACTAAAAATCCTTTAGCAATTTCAACAATTCGTTTACTGAGTGCAACAATATTTTCTAAATTATCTGCCGGATGTTTATCATTGCTTCCTGCCAACTCTAAGAAATGTTTATTTTTCGAGGAAGTAATTTTTGCTATGACTTTTCGCTGATTATCATCAACCAAAATATTAAAGCTATTTTTTTGATCGCGATAGGAAATTCGGGAAAAATCAACTTTTTTCAAGGAATTGATTATTATTGTTTTAACGGCATGATAGATCTTAAGTTCCTCACCCGTTGTTATTACAACATTTCCGTTTTTTGATTCTTCCTCGATTAATCGTGGTAAAACTTGCTGAATTGAATTTGAATTGATTAACCCACGTAACTTATCTTTTACGGCATCATTCATTCTTTTACCAGGCATTCGGGCAAATATTGCTTTAATAAAATCGTCAGAAGGATTCAGTAATTCTTCTGCTAAGGCACCATTAAATCCTTCTAGAAAAAAAGTGTCTTGTGCTTCTTCTAAAATTTTAGCTAAAAAGTTTGGGTCTGGATTGTTTTTATGAAATTGAGCAAATTGTTCAATTTTAGTATCGTCAATTTCAGTGAAATCAATAACTAAAAATGGGTTTGAGTGTAGCTTATTTTTCTCCAAATACTCAGCATAAAATCTCCACTCCAAACCATTTGTTAGAATACCAATCTTTGACCCTTCTGTATGATTAAAATAATTATTGAGTTGATTCCCTTCTTTGTCAGTGAGCTTAAAGCCCAATTTTTTACATTCAATAATTATCTCTGGTTTCTTGCCTTTAATGATTAAACCAATGTCTGCTAAATCTCTTTTTTCACCCCAACCAGCTGTAATTTCTGTTAACATATCTTTGGCATCACTCCTACTGTAGCCTAACATTTCACACATCGGTTCAATGAGATACATGCGCGTTTGAGCTTCATTTTTACAGATTTCCTCCAATCGAGAAAAATCAAATTTTGAAAAAGATTTTTTAACAGCGGCTAAGATTTTTTTATCGACGTTCATTACTTTGTAAAAATTGAATAATTACAAATTTACTTATAATATTCAAGTAAAAATTAAATAACTAAGGTTGATTTAAAATATTTAACCGTCTAGAAAAATATAGTTAAAATGGGGAGCTAAAGATTAGATTCAATTAATTTACCCTAATCGTTCAACTTCAATACCGCTAAAAATGCTTCTTGTGGAACTTCTACCCTACCCACTTGACGCATACGTTTTTTACCGGCTTTCTGTTTTTCAAGTAATTTTCTTTTTCTCGAAATATCTCCCCCATAACATTTGGCTGTAACGTCCTTGCGTAAGGCTTTGATGGTTTCACGAGCGATGATTTTCGCTCCGATTGCCGCCTGGATAGGAATTTCAAATTGCTGTCTCGGAATTAGCTCCTTTAATTTGAGGCAAATGCGTTTACCCAAATCAAATGCATTACTTCTGTGCACCAAAGCCGATAAAGCATCTACTTGCTCCGCGTTCAGCAATAAATCCATTTTTATCAAATCGGATTGCTTATACCCAATCGGGTGATAATCAAAAGATGCATATCCTCTCGAAACGGTTTTCAAACGATCGTAAAAGTCAAAAACAATCTCAGCTAAAGGCATTTCAAACGTCAATTCTACCCGATCTTGTGTCAAATAAACTTGATTTCGCAACTCACCTCTTTTCTCAATACAAAGGGTCATAATTGAACCCACATATTCTGATTTTGTAATAACCTGAGCCTTGATATACGGTTCTTCAATGCGTTCCATCGCTCCCGGATCGGGTAGTTCAGATGGATTATTAACGATTAGAATATCTTCCGGGTTTTTTCGCATAAAAGCATGATACGAAACGTTTGGAACCGTGGTAATTACCGTCATATTGAACTCTCTCTCAAGTCTTTCTTGGATAATCTCCATGTGAAGCATTCCCAAGAAGCCACAACGGAAACCAAACCCAAGGGCTGCAGATGATTCAGGTTCAAACACCAAGGATGAATCATTCAATTGAAGTTTTTCCATCGAATAACGCAACTCTTCGTAATCTTCTGTATCAACCGGATAAATTCCAGCAAAAACCATCGGTTTCACATCTTCAAAACCCTTTACGGCAACATCACACGGATTTTCTGCACCTGTAATGGTGTCACCCACTTTTACTTCATTGGCTTGCTTAATCCCTGAAATAATATAGCCTACATCACCGGCCTTTACAGTAGTTTTTGGGAGTAAATCCATTTTCAGAACCCCAATTTCGTCTGCAATGTACGTTTTGCCGGTATTAAAAAATTTAACTTTTTGTCCCTTTTGAATCGTTCCATTTAAAATTCGATAGTATGCAATTATTCCTCGAAATGAATTGAATACGGAATCAAAAATCATGGCTTGTAGCGGTGCGCTTTCATCTCCTTTCGGAGCAGGAATTCGATCAATTACCGCTTTTAAAATATCATTTACACCTAACCCAGTTTTACCTGAAGCAGGAATAATTTCTTCGGCTTTACAACCTATTAGTTCAATGATTTGATCTGAAACTTCTTCCGGCATCGCACTTGGCAAATCCATTTTATTTAAAATCGGTATGATTTCTAAATCGTGTTCAATTGCCAAATATAAATTTGAAATGGTCTGAGCTTCAATCCCTTGTGTTGCATCAACAATTAACAAAGCACCCTCACATGCTGCAATAGAACGTGAAACTTCGTACGAAAAATCCACATGTCCGGGAGTATCAATCAAATTGAGAATATAATCTTCGCCCTCAAACGTATAGTTCATTTGGATAGCGTGACTTTTAATCGTAATTCCACGTTCTCGCTCGAGATCCATATCATCTAAAGCCTGAGCCTGCATATCTCTGTCTGCAATCGTTCCTGTGGTTTGTAATAAGCGGTCGGCAAGCGTGCTTTTACCATGGTCAATGTGAGCAATAATACAAAAATTACGGATATTCTTCATAGATGAAATGTGAATGACAAAGGTACATCAAAAAATGCAAGCATCGATATACTGTTATAGTTCTAAATAACTTTTCACCATTATTTTTAAACGCTAAATCAATCGGGCAACTTTCCTAATCCTTCCCGAACCAAAATAGGACTTCCGTCGGTGCAATCAATGATAGTAGATCCTTTTAGATTCCCATAGCCACCATCTATTATTAGATCAACCTCTTCATCCAAACGTTCATAGATTGCATTCGGATCCGAAAAATACTCCATTATCTCATCTTCATGATCATGCAAGGATGTCACCGCCATTGGATTTCCTAATTTTTCTACTATTGCTAATGTGATTTCATTGTTTGGTATCCGAATTCCAATTTCTTTTTTATTTGAGTCAAACAACTTAGGAATATTAGGCGACGCATCCAAAATAAATGTAAAGGGACCTGGCAAACATTGTTTCAATAATTTAAAAATAGGCCTTTCAATTTGTTTGGTATATTCAGAAAGATTAGAAAGATCGTGACAAATAATAGAAAAATTAGCCTTGTTCAATTTAATACCTTTAAAATCAGCAAGTTTTTGCAAACCCTTTTTGTTGTATAAATCACATCCTATTGCATAAACTGTATCTGTAGGAAAAATAATTATTCCACCCTTTTTAACAATTTCTACAGCCTGATTAATCAATCGTTGATCAATATTGTATGGATTAATTTCTACAAACATACCACAAAGGTAGTTCTCAAAACTCAAACTAATTTATCTAGAAAACATTATTTATCTCATCTTTTTTCAGTCTTCTGGTTTTGAGCGTTACCGTATTTTGAAAAGTACTGGATAATTTGCTTTCAGGAATAGCTGCAGAAAACATTGAAGCATCCACGTATGCATACGATCCATCTGGAAGTGCCGCCACTAATTCTGTCTGTGGACCTAGATAGGGAATGCTTTTCCATGAAGAAGGCAAGAAATTTAATACCGTATTTCTATCCTTAGCAATGACCATCAGTTGAACTGGATTCTTTGATAGGAGTAAGTCATTTTCAAAATCAAAATGCATGTCTAATTTCACTAATTGATCAGCATCCGTTAGCTTATCGATATTGTAAACTCCAAAACCACTTACAGCAAATTTATTTAGTAAAGATGCCTCTGCTTTGAGTCGTTCTTCCTCCTTTTTAGCCAACTGTAAAAACCCCTCGTACTCTTTACTTTTCGCTGCAAAATCTGCTTCGATGACTTTCAACTCTTTTTTGGATAAATCTGCAGGAACAGCCGTAATCTTGCACTTTTCTTCAATGAGATTATTTGCGTAATCAAAATTTGAATAACTCAACTCAATAGAATACTGATCTTTTGTACCCGGTATTTTTTCCATTTTTATATCCGTCCAATCAATCCTTCCAATATTCTCTGTTGGAAATTTAGGATCAGGAATGAGTAGATTCCACGTTACACCATTCCAAGCCGACATGTGCGGAAAATTCTTCAAATTGGAATTAAAAGTAAATTGAAAACTACTTCCTTCTCCCGATTCCTTATTCTTTTTTCTTTTCTTTTTTTCTTCGTCGAGCGCTAGTAGTTTTTGACTTTTACTATCATTTGGAACTGTTGAATAGCTTCCAGACACATCCCATTTCTTATCTTGTTTAAGTTTCCACAATTTAAAATCCTTAGTTGGTTGAGCAAAAGCAGCTAAATCAATATCTACTTTATTTCCCTCTTTTAATTTTAGTTCTTGGTCTCCCTGAAAAACACGCAATTCCATCATGCCATTCGATTCTAAGAATAAACTTCTGTTTTCATCCGTTTGCATGGGAATTCCCGATAAAAAGATGTCTTTAGCATTGTGCATTTCCCTAAATTTAGCACGCACTTTTCCTGAGACTTTTTTACCATTATTATCTACCAAAGCATCTTTCGGGATTCGAATATTTGTCCCAGTTGGCTGGTGAAATTCAACACCTTGTGCTACATCAAAATCAATTTCGGTATAAGCAATACTTTTATCCAAAGGCTCTTTAATACCTGTTAAAAAAGTCTCAGTTTCAATTTTTTTCTCAGTTTTGCCCGTGGTTTTATTTCCAGGCTCCTCTTGTATTTTTGAAAATTGATAGAGAGACAATCCACATAATCCGAATAGTGTTGCTATTAGTACGATTTCTTTTTTGAAATCTAGTTTTTCTTGCTTTTTCATGGTTGAATGATTTAATGGTTAATGGTTTTAGCGTCAAGGCCGAGATCTAAATTGTACAGATTGCCATCATGACAACCAAGTAGAAAATCTACTTTATTATCCTTGTTAAAATCTCCGAGAATTGGCACAAATTCACTAGTAATGGTTGTATGATGGATTTCCTCAAATCTTTTTTTCTTCAAATTGAAAATGCCAACAGTCGTGAAAACGTCATCGTAATTACCCGAATGGTTTTTAAATCCATGTTCAAAAGAAAGAAGTATGCATTCATCTCCATTTATTGTCAATGTTTTATCTGCCATTCGAGGGGGATAATAGTCATTCGTTATAGATTGGTCGTATCTAATACAAGTAAATTGGTCAATTCCTTCGGTAAAATCTATGTAATGATCAGAGAAAAAGACTAAATTGTCTTTCTGCGTCATATTAAAAGTTTTAAAAACTCCAGGAAGATCAACACGTTTCACCTCTTGACCTGATAGATTATAAAATCTCAACTGATTTTTGATTTTTTCGTAGCTGTAATCGCCTTCTGGTGTTGATTCGAAAGGTATCACAAGAAAGTCTCCTTGTTTTGTTTGAATTAATGCTGGACTAGTTCGGAAAAGATTACAATGAAAGGTATTGTAATGCTCATCTGGATACTCATTTTTTATTCTAAAAATCTGTTTTCCATTTTTTCCATCAATTACGTGAATGTCATTTCCATCGGCAATGTAAACAAGATCTTTAACATTGTCTTTATTTATATCTATTACCTTAGGTTCTAGAAAGAAACGATCTCCCGAATAAAAATGCATCTTCAGTTTAAAAGTAGTTCTATTATCATTTACCTTAAACCCATCAAATTCAGGGTGATAATAGGCCCAATTTATTTTTCCAGAGATTGGATTAATCGACCTAACTTCACCAGTTTCCATGGCAAAAACAATTTGATCTCCTGCGGGTAAATTAAGTAGAATTGGTCTGTGTTCAATATCGCCAGAAGCGTCTTGACGAAAAAGAATTTTTCCTTTTGAGTCAGCACAAATGATTTCGTCGTTGTCGTTTCCAAAATAGATGTTATTGTTATAAACAAGAACCCCATTGACATCCATATCACCAAAACGTTCGTTGGCAAAGGACCATTTAATTTTTCCAGTAATGGGATCTAAAACATTAATGCCATTTCCTTTATCGAGAAAATAATCCATGTAATTGCCTCCATTTGAACCGATAACTATATCGCCATTCAAGTAGGCAATATTTGTTCGGAAGGAGACATTGCCAATCGGAGATGTCCAGTTTTGGTTTAGATTACAAATCTTGTTTGAATCTTGATGCTTATATACTTCAATCTGTTTAAAGGCAAAAGCGAAACACAAAAAAAGTGTACTGAGGAGAAGTAGTCGTTTCATAAAACATAGGATTAAAGTGAATAACCCCGAAACGACGTACTTTTTTTTGGTTACAATTTACTTCTTGACAGCGACCATTAAATTTGGAGGTGAGTTGTATCCATACCTAAAATTTAGAGACTTTTCCTTCCCTGAAGCCGCAGATTTCAAATCTGATTGCATTCTTGAAGCAAAAAGTGCAATTGGGCCTGTATAAGAACCATAATGTCTAATGTTCCACTTAGATTGATCATAAAATTTAAAAGGAACTCCTGTATCATCTTGCATTATGGAATATGAATTTGCAATAATCATATCTCGAACAATTGTAAAATCATTTGTATGGCAAAGGTAAGATGCTGATTTCATCATAACTGATGCATCTTTAGAAATTTGATTCAACATATTTCTAAGGCCAATTGTGCCATTCATTCCTTTATTCGAAATATCGCCTGAAAAATAAAATAATTCTTTGTTTTTTCCATTGTCTAGAAAACCAATTCTCACTCCTTTTGAAAAGTCGGTTGCAGAAACAATCTCTCCTTTTTCATTGAAGGTAATAGGACTAATACTAGTTAATTCTAACCCCATTCGATTCATGAAAAACATAAAAACAGGTATAGTTCCTTTTAAAATTGGATTATTAAACTCTACAGCCATGTACTTTGTATGAAAAAAGCTTTGGCTTAGATTCTCATCAACAGATTTGTAGATGGTACTTAGGATATTACTTGTAAGCGAAGGATTCAAAATATTCTCTTTTTTCGGGATTTCACCAGAAGGCTCGAGTCCAAAAAGGTAATAGGTTGAATAATCTTGATTTGCCGAATAAACATGTAGGAAATCTGCTCCGCTAAATGGATAAAATAGTGTTTCTGTTTTCTTGCCGATTTTTTCTGATTTTGACCATTCGCGCATTGGATTAATTTTTTCTTTTAATGCTTTTTCCCATGCCGCATTTAATGTAGATTGGTGAGTTTTCCAACTCGGTGAATTGAAGGCTACAGAAAAATTACCCGCACTTTTTGGCGTTGTTCCTCCCAAGAATGATGCAATATTATTTAATTCGGTATTAACATTTTCTTTTTTGACGGTTGAAGCAGTTTTAGTAGTTTGCTCGTTAGATGATGTATTTTGGGTTGATGTTGATTTTTCATTTTTAGTAGAAGCCCCGCAAGCTGCAAGTAGTGAGCCTGAAAGTATAAAAACAGCTATTTTTTTCATGTCAAGGATTTATGCACAAAAATAGTGCAATCAATATAGTTCAATGTTTTGTTCAACAAACTTATATCAACAGGAATTTGGTGATAAACTCAACAATAATTTAAAAACAAATAAATCAAATGAAATTAAGTGAATCCATTGAACTTGCTGGCTTCAGTATTCATGTTTTTAGAAATAGGTGATGTATACTGTATCTTTGAAGCATGCTAAATTAGGATCGATTTATTTTAGAAAAATGATACCTTTAAAAAATGAAATTGATTTACCCACTCATCCTTTATTTTGTTATGTCATCTAATATATTTCTTGCCCAAGATGTAAAAACTCCCGCCGATGTTGTTCAGGAAAACCTTAATTTTTATAATCAACGAAACATTGAAGGTTTTATGTCTTCTTTTTCAGATAGTATCGCGTTATACTTGTTCGCTAAAACAGAACCTGTTGCCAAGGGAAAAGATGCCATTCAAAAACTCTACAAAGAACTATTTGATGATTCGCCTAAATTACATTCCACTATTTTACATCGTGCTGTGATAGGAAATAAAGTCATTGATCATGAATCAATTAAAGGTAGGAAAGGCAGTAAAACACCTGTAAAACTCGTAATGATTTACGAAGTTTCAGGAGATAAAATAGTACGAATGACGGTTATTAGGGAGTAATAACTTTAAATTATTAAGTTACACTTATTCGACTCCTAATTTTGCTTTCTTAGAACATTATTTCTTTCGGGATTCATTTGTTTAAATAATGAAGAATTTGGAGCATCCCATCGAATCTGAGTTCCATCCCACCATAATGATTTCTTTTCTGACTGTAAGTCATTTTCATTAAACATAAATTTATTCATATTGAAATCAAATTCGTTATTTAACAATTCTGATGCGACTTGCGTATCCGCATTTTTAATAGGACTAGAAACCATCCATGAAACGGCAACACTAGATGCTCCATTGTTATTTTCGTAGATCCAAAATCCTTCGGTAGTTATTTCAGAAATGTAAATGCCATTTGTATTTCCTTGAGGGGTTGTAGTAATAATCAAGTCATCCATATTTGAAGACATCACTTTCTTAAAATCAGTGGTGAAAGGTACAAATACTTTACCTGATTTTAATCTTGTTTTTCCTTTATCCGTTACTTCTGAGTTCATTGAAGCCGACATGTATCCAGCAACTCGTTCGTTTGTTGAAGTAGGCATCAAATAAGCCATTGGTTCATTAGTATAGGATTTCCCGTCAACATACATGGAGTAGGTTTCTCCCTTTACATTAAATCCATACTTCAACCCACGAACCCATCCTCCCATAACTCCTCCGTAAATCCCTATTCCAATATGATTGTTTGCAGAAAGTGGGTTGCCCTTCAATGACTTGAGTGAGGATTCTGAATTAATACCATTACTATTACCATTTGGGGCTATACCGGCCGCATTACCTGTCGCAACAGCAGTACCAAAACCGTAAAATGAATAATCTGTAAAGTTTGATGCATAATATCCAACAGCGCCATTTACCCCATAATTATCAGCAAATAAACCTCCTGATCTAATATCAGTCCCTCCTGATCCCCATAATCCAAATTTATATTGTCCTGTAAAACCAACTACTGTTCCATTTACACCAGAAACAAGAACAGGTGATGCACCAAAAGCTGTACCTGCCACTCCTGAAGCCATGTGTGACCCACGAACGCCTGCTGCTCTTGTTCCCGTTGACATAGATTCACCTTGCACACCAGCAAAAATTGAAGTTCCGGCCTTAACTGTTCCGTATACACCTCCTCCATTGAAGGAAGTATATCCATTAATTGCCCAGGGAAAAGTAGTATTAGCAACACCATTCATTAAATCTCCAGTTTCAACCGTTGATGTTCCGCCAACATAAAACTCTCCTAAATTTGAAAATCTTGCCCGGACTGTATTTCCTGTAATTATATCAAAATTATTTGCCGTTGTTGTGCCTACTAATATATCTCCTGAAGCTGAATTCCCACCAACTAACCAAGCTTTTGAAGTTGATGTAACCGTAGGTTGAAGGGTTGAATTATTAGATACAATAGCTTGAGCTCCATCGCTATTAAAATTATTTGTAGAAATATTCCAAGTTGGTCCCGCAGGGCCTTGAGGACCGACTGCTCCTGTAGCGCCTGTAGCACCTGTAGCGCCTGTTAATCCCGCTGGACCTTGCGGTCCAGTAGCACCCGTGGCTCCATTACAAACATATTTAGTAAGTATTGTATTGATTTCACCTGCATCCAACGATCCATTTGCATTTGCATCTAAACCATATTCAAGTTTTACTCCACCTGTTGTACAGTTTGCGCCCGCGGCTTCGGTTGTTGTTTTTACCATTGAATTCTGTCCATTTGATCCTTGTGGACCAACAGCTCCTACTGGACCAGTAGCGCCAGTTAAACCCGCAGGTCCTTGAGGGCCCTGAGGCCCTGCCGAACCTGTAGCTCCTGTAGCTCCTGTAGCACCTACTGGTCCTGCTGCTCCTGTGGCACCCGTTGCTCCTGTAGCTCCATTACAAACGTATTTGGTTAATGAAGCGCTAATTTCTCCTGCATCTAAAATACCGTTTGCGTTTGCATCTATTCCATATTCTAACTTTACTCCACCCGTTGCACAGTTTGAACCAGCAGTTTCGGTTGTTGTTTTTACTAATGAATTTTGGCCATTTGATCCTTGTGGACCAACAGCTCCTGCTGGACCAGTAGCGCCAGTTAAACCCGCAGGCCCCTGAGATCCTTGTGGTCCAGCTGGCCCCGTAGCTCCAGTTGTCCCAACAGCCCCTGCCGGTCCAGTGGCGCCTGTTGCTCCAGTAGCGCCATTACAAACATATTTGGTTAATGAACCATTAATTTCTCCTGCATCTAATACGCCGTTTGTATTTACATCTAAACCATATTCAAGTTTCACTCCGCCTGAAGTACAGTTAACACCAGCAGACTCTGTGGTTGTTTTCACCAATGAGTTCTGTCCATTTGTTCCGTTTGTACCATTAATTCCATTTGTTCCGGCTAAACCTTGTGGACCTGAAGGCCCTGTAGCCCCAGTAGATCCTTGCGGTCCCGTTGCTCCAGTTGTTCCTGCTGGACCTTGAGAGCCGGTTACTCCCGTAGCCCCTGCAGCTCCATTACAAACATATTTGGTCAAAGCTGCATTGATTTCGCCCGCATCTAATATTCCATTAGCATTAGCATCTAATCCATATTCAAGTTTCACTCCACCTGTTGTACAGTTAGCTCCTGCAGATTCTGTAGTAGTTTTAACCAATGAGTTCTGACCATTTGTGCCGTTAGTACCATTGGTTCCATTTGTGCCTGCTGGACCTTGTGGGCCCGTTGCCCCTGTTGCTCCCGCTGGACCTTGAGAACCCGTTGCTCCTGTCGCACCCACTGTTCCATTGCACACATATCTCGTCAGAGCTGGATTGATTTCTCCTGCATCTAAAATACCGTTTGCATTTGCATCTAATCCGCTTTCTAGTTTCACGCCACCCGTTGCACAATTTGCGCCTGCAGGTTCGGTTGTTGTTTTTATCAAGGTATTTTGACCATTTGCTCCATTCGAGCCAGCTGGACCTTGGATATTTCCGACATTATCCCAAGAATTGGTAGTTGAATTCCAAACATACAAATCTCCATTCACCAAATAACCATCTCCTGCATTACCCGTTGAAGGCAAGTCATTGGTTGATGTAAAGCTATCAAGAATATTGAGTCCTCCTCCACCTCCTCCTTGTAAGCTTGTAAGAATAGGTGTTATATATGTTGTACCATTGGCATAAGTAAAAGTCAATGACCCATCCCCATTATCAGCAACCGAAGTTAACCCATTGCCTGCCTTTCCTGAATAAAACGAATAAGGCACAGTTACTAATTGTTCGGGTGCAGTAGAACTAATCGTCCCATTGATATCAAAATCTACAATCAAATAGTATTTACCTGAACCCCAGTTGATTTGATTGAAATTTGTAATAGGCCCTTGCAGATAAACACCATCTCCGATTTTCACGGTGACTTGTCCATTCGCATCCGTTGATGCATAGTGCTCTTCTTTGTATAGCAAATTTCCTAACTCGTCCTGAATATTTACATAGGTTGGGAATGATTGATTCGCTAATACTGAATTTGGGTTTGGTCCGTTCACATCATACAAAACCGCTTGGTAGTTAATGTATGGAGGAGGAATAGTTTGAGAGAACCCAACAAAAGCGAAATAAGTTAAAAAGAGTGCTATTAAATTGAACTTTTTCATCGTGAAACTATTTTAAATTCTTTTCAAGAAATGCAGATTTCGTATATGCTTTTGAAAGCGTAACAAATATACTTAAAATAAATGTGATTTCAAACTAATTATCAGGTAATTATAAACTTTGATTGCAACATTTGGTCTCATCTGAAATCAGCAAAAAATCAAATTAATATCTTAGAATTTATAACTAATTACACTTAATACAGGCATCAACAGGAGTGGTAGAACCATTAATAACAGCGGCATTAATGTTTACTAAAGTCCAGCCGGTTGGACATGTTTGATCATTGTAAATATACATAACCATACAGGGATTAGTTGTCCAACAAGCATCGACAGGAGGCCCTCCAAAAATTCCAACATTTATTTTTTGTTTTGTCCATCTTGTAGGAAAAGGTTGATTATTAAATGTGCAATACGGTTCCTGCTGATGGTCCTGCTGGTCCAGTTGTTCCTGTGGCGCCATTCAGACCTGGCGGACCTTCTGCTCCTGCTAGATCTTATTTGCCAGTCGCCCCTGTAGCCCCATTACAAACAAATTTGGTTAGTGAAGCATTTATTTCTCTGATTTCAAAATCTCTAATTCCTTTTCCAACGAGTTAACCTTAGAATTTAGTTCTTTAATCGCTTCGAGTAATACCGGAACCAACTGGTTATAATCAACAGTCTTATATTTTGTCTCATCTCCCGAATTTATAAACAACGCCTTTTCTTGAACCATTTCTGGAAAAACAGCTTCAATTTCTTGAGCAATAACACCATATTGCTCTTTAGATTTAAAATTAATTTTCCCTTCCGAATCTTTAGATTTTGTGGTTATAGTATAATGTTTCCCGTTTATTAAAGATAATTTCTCTAGTGAATTTCCAATTGGGACAATATTGGTTTTTAGTCTTTTATCAGATGCCAACATCCATCCTCCAATTGCATAACCTGTACCTTCACTACCAACATCGGCTGTAAAATAACCAGCCCAACCGTTTATAACATCTGTTGTTTGACCATATACACCATGGAATCCCATGCCGTAAGTTCCAATACCAAATCCTGTTGTGCCATAATTTCGTCCATAAATCCCATAACCATCTCCATAGTTTGTTTCACCAACTGTTCCATTGAATCCTTGCCCATAAACACCATGTCCAGCAGTTGTTCTTAAATTATTGCCGTAAACTGCTGCAACTCCTGTTGCCGTGGCTGGAATTTGACCTGATACGCCATACCCTGCTCCACTATTATTTCCAAGAATGGCAGAATTACTTTGTGTTGAACTATTTGTATTTGCCTGAATAGCTGCAAAGGTATTAGTGGAGCTGGTGCTTTCCGCTCTGAAACCTACTCCAATTCCAGTTACGTTTGCCAAGAAAGCAGTAGAATTTGCAACTGCTGAATTTACCTCAAGTCCTGTGGTGTTTGTTCCAGAATTATTAATTCTTACCGAACCGGCATCTGTTGTTATCGTTCTACCTACGCCCGCCCCTCCAAAATCATAAGCTTGATCCAATGTTCCACCTGAACCACCTGCTGGTATTGTTACTGTGTTTCCATTCGATATCGTTAATTGACTTCCATTTATTGATAAGGTTTGTGCATCACTTCCAGCCGGGCCTTGTGGACCTTGTGGACCTGTAGGTCCTGTAGCACCAGTAGATCCTTGCGGCCCCGTTGCTCCATTTGTTCCTGCTGGACCTTGTGAACCCGTGGCTCCAGTAGCACCAACAGCTCCGTTACATACATATTTGGTTAAAGTTGCATTGATCTCGCCTGCATCTAATACACCGTTTGCGTTTGCATCTAAACCGTATTCTAGTTTTACACCACCAGTTGTACAATTTGCTCCAGCAGATTCTGTAGTAGTTTTAACCAATGAGTTCTGCCCATTTGTTCCATTTGCACCATTGGTTCCATTTGTGCCAGCTGGCCCTTGTGGACCCGTTGACCCTGTTGCTCCCGCTGGACCTTGGGAGCCCGTCGCTCCTGTGGCACCCACTATTCCATTACACACATATCTCGTCAGAGCTAGATTAATTTCTCCTGCATCTAAAATACCGTTTGCATTTGCATCCAATCCTGATTCTAATTTCACACCGCCTGTTGCACAGTTTGCTCCTGCAGGTTCGGTTGTTGTTTTTATCAAAGCGTTTTGACCATTTGCTCCATTCGAGCCAGCTGGACCTTGAATATTTCCAACATTATCCCACGAATTGGTAGTCGAATTCCACACATACAAATCCCCATTTATTATATATCCATCTCCTGAATTACCCGTTGATGGTAAATCATTGGTTGATGATAAGTTATCAATTATATTAATTCCGCCACCACTTCCGCCACCTTGCAAGCTAGTAAGTATCGGTGTAATGTATGTTGTTCCATTAGCATAAGTGAAAGTTAAAGATCCGTCACCGTTGTCAGAAACCGAGGTAATTCCATTTCCTGCTTTTCCTGAATAAAATGAGTAAGGTACAGTCACTAATTGCTCAGGTGCAGTAGAACTAATCGTTCCATTGATATCAAAATCTACAATTAAATAGTATTTACCTGAACCCCAGTTGATTTGGTTAAAGTTAGTAATTGGGCCTTGAAGATAAACACCATCTCCAATTTTCACAGTGACTTGTCCATTCGCATCTGTTGATGCATAGTGCTCTTCTTTATACAACAAATTCCCCAATTCATCTTGAATATTTACATACGTTGGAAACGATTGATTTGCTAATACCGCGTTTGGATTGGACCCGTTTACATCATACAATACCGCTTGATAGTTAATGTATGGCGGCGGAATAGTTTGGGAGAATAATTGTGGCATAAACCACAAAACCATAAATGCAAGGAACACTATTTTACTTTTCATAGTTTAAATTTTAGTATATTGTTTTTTACAGTATAACTCTAGGATTAATAAATGCTAAATTTTATCGAAGCATTTTTTCCTGATTTTGTATCAAGTGTTAAATAATACATTCCAGGTTCAATTCCTGTAGTTGAAACAGAAAAAGTCATTGAATCCGCTTTTTTAGAGCTTAAAATTATCTTTCCATTCATATCTAAAATTTGATAGGAGATAGGATCTTCCGTGAGAATACCAGCTATGCTAACATTAAAATCACCGTCATTCGGGTTCGGATAAAGTTGCACATCAAAGTCTGTTTTTTCCACTTCGTATTGCAAATTTACCTGTTGAAACCCTTGTCGAATTAAAATATTTCCAGACTTGGATACACTTGTACTTGAGGCTTGTCCTACAGTATGGCTTATTCTTATTCCATTAGATATGGTGCTAGAACCTAAAGCATTAATGGATTGACGCCCTACGCGAACCTGTTGAGAAAAAAATGGATTAGTGACTAGGAAAAAACCAACACTAAAAAAAAGAATTAATTTATTTTTCATAAGAGTTCTATTACATCCAATTTATTGAGTTACTTCAAAAGCAATAACTTTCGCACCAATTTTAGTAAAATATTTACCCGGTGCAAATTGATTAACTGAGATAGATATTACTCCATTATTCATTACACCCACTATCATCAGTTTTCCATCCATTGAGTAAATTGAATAGTCAAATTGTTCATCTGAATTTGCTGTGATATTAATCACTGCATTCGATGGATTTGGATACAACTGAAAAGTCAATTCTTGGTTTTCTTCTATTCCTGCACATGGATCAGATATTACAACCACATTGTCTGTTGAAGAACAACCGTTCAAAGTTCCAGTTACTGTATAGGTTCCCGCTGCTGTGATTGTAGTTGTCGCAGTATTTGCGCCTGTATTCCACGAATAGGATGTCGCATTTCCTGTTGCTGTAAGAGAAATTGGGAAATCATTGGCACAAACGGTTGTATCGCTTCCAGCATTTACTGTCGGTAAAGCATTTACCGCAACTTGCAAAGTGGATGCTTGAGAAGTTCCACAAGCATTTTCAGCTGTCACGGAAATAAGACCATTTTGTCCTGCTGTACCTGGGGTAACTACAATTGAGTTAGTTCCTGCTCCAGAAGTGATTGTCCAACCCGAAGGAACCGTCCATGAATACGTGGTAGCATTGGTCACAGCACTTAAAGAATACGTTTGGCTTGTTGATCCTACACAAAGTGTTGCTGTTCCAGTTATTGTTCCAGGTGTCCCCACTGAAGGGTTGATTGTTACTGTTGTAGTTGTTGTTACTGATGAACATCCTCCAGAAGCGGGTGTTGTGTATATAATTGTATATGTTCCTGGAGTACTTGTTGACGGTGTTATGGCACCAGTTGAAGCACTTAAGGACAATCCCGTTGAAGATGAATACGTGCCACCTGTGTATGAACCCGTTCCTGTTAATGAAACAGATTGAGCGGTGGTTGTGGATGTACAATAGGATGTATTTGAATAAGTGATGCTAGCTGTTGGAATGGCTGTTATAGTTACAGTTGTTGTTGCAGTAATAGTAGAACATCCTCCTGAGGCTGGAGTTGTATATGTAATAATATAAGTTCCAGGGGTAGATGTTAATGGTGTAATAGCTCCAGTACCTGCATCAAGTGTTAGACCAGTCGTTGAACTAAATGTGCCTCCTGTGTATGAACCTGTTCCTGTTAAAGTCACTGATTGGGCAGTGGAAACAGATGTGCAAAATGAACTGCCACTGTATGAAATACTTGCTGTTGGAGTTGCCGATATCGTTATTGTAGTTGTCGCAATTACAGCAGGGCAACCTCCAGATGCCAAAGACGTGTAATTAATAATATAAGTTCCTTGAGAACTGGTTGATGGTGTAATAGATCCAGTGCTTGGATTAATTGTTAAACCAGCAGTTGAACTATAAACTCCTCCTGTGTATGAACCTGTTCCTATTAAAGTAACTGATTGAGAAGAAACAATAGTGTTACAATATGGACTTCCTGTATACGAAATACTTGCCGTTGGAACGGCTGATACTGTTACTTGTGTGGTAGCTGTTATTCCCGAACAACCTCCAGAGGCTAATGTCGTATATGTTATTGTATAAGTTCCGGGTGCACTAGTTGATGGTGTAATTGCCCCAGTGGTTGTATTAATTGTTAAACCGGATGGTGCTGAACTATATGTTCCTCCTGTGTATGAACCTGTTCCTGTTAAAGTCACTGATTGGGCAGTAGAAACAGATGAACAGAATGAATTTCCACTATATGAAATACTTGCCGTTGGAGTTGCCGATATAGTTACTGTAGTTGTGGTATTAACCGAAGAACATCCACCGGACGCTGGTGACGTGTAATTAACAGTATAAGTCCCTGGTGTGCTAGATGAGGGGGTAATCGTTCCAGTAGAAGCGCTTAAGGACAATCCAGCAGTGGATGAATAAGTACCTCCTGTTGTACCTGTCAAAGTTACAGGTTGTGCTGCAGTAAGCGAGGAGCAGAAAGGCGAACCAACATAACTTATACTCGCTGAAGGTGAATTAGTTACTGTTATGGTTGCAGAAGCTTGACAACCATTATTGTTTGTGTAGGTAATAATAGTTGTTCCTGAAGTCAAGGCTGTAACTAAACCAGTGTTTGAAACCGTTGCAACTGATGTATTCGATGAAACCCATGCATTCGTTGTAGCCGCAGTAGCTGTTCCAGTCAATTGAGAAGTACCACCAACACAAAGTGAATTTGATCCTGTTATGGTTGGTGTCGTATTGCTAACAATTACAATAACTTGATCAGTAGCCGTGCATCCACTAACCGCATTTGTTGCCGTCAACGTATAGGTTGTTGTTGTAGTTGGGTTTGCTATTGGATTCGATATGTTTGTTGCGCTCAACCCAGATGAAGGTGTCCAAGCATAAGTAACGCCAACAACCGATGATGTTCCCAATGCAACTCCACTTGTATTTTGCGAACAAGTTATTGTACCATCTGCACCAGCATTGGCCACAGGAACTGTTAAATTTACCGTAACGATAACTTGATCTGTAGCTATACAACCATTTGCCGTATTTGTTGCTGTTAACGTGTAAGTGGTAGTTGTAGTTGGGTTAGCAGTTGGATTGGATACCGTTGAAGAACTAAGTCCCGTTGCAGGGGACCACGCATAGGTAACTCCAGCCACAGAACTCGCACCTATTGTTGTACCATTAGGATTTTGTGTACAGGTTTTATTGAAATCAGCACCAGCATTGGCAACAGGAGAAGTGTTGTTAACGGTTACTATAACTTGATCAGTAGCCGTACACCCATTTGCAGGATTTGTCGCTGTTAACGTATAAGTGGTAGTTGTAGTTGGATTTGCAGTTGGATTAGATACCGTTGAAGAGCTTAGTCCAGTTATTGGGGACCAAGAGTAATTTACTCCAG
>JBIIFU010000059.1:0-8653 GCA_044237035.1 Crocinitomicaceae bacterium | reverse complement strand
CAGAAAAGGCTGATGCCCTTCTTTTTTTAAGCCTTATTTCAGGAAGAAACCCTGATTATTTAATAGAAAGTCAAATAGAGTCAGCTATTGAGATTTACAATTTGAATCTTGAATGCATTCCTACCTCTTATTTATTGATTGATGGATTAACAGAAAGTGCCGTAGCAAAAGTTAGTAAAACTGAACCAATTCCTATTGAAAATCCCGACCTCATTTACAAAACTGCTTTAGCGGGAAAACTTTTAGGCCATTCAGTTACCTACTTAGAAGCCGGTAGTGGAGCAAAACGAAGTGTCCCTGTCGAAATTGCTAAAAAAATATCTACTCTTGATACAATTTTAATAATTGGAGGAGGAATAAAATCCATCTCACAAATTGAAGAATTTCATAAAGCCGGGACCGATGTGGTTGTAATTGGAAATCATCTTGAAAACAACCCTGAATTTCTGAATGAAATAAACAACTATAAAACTCAATCTTTACTCAACTAAATTGCACGTTCGTTAGTAATTACTTTGCTAACAAACGCTTGTGCAAACATAAAACTCATTGCGCTTTTTGGTTTTGAATCATATTATAATTTCGTAACTAGCAATTTTTATATATGGCTGAAAACGAATATATCCCCGAGCAGGAATCGATAATTGAAGATGCTTTTGAAAGTGTTTCGAAGCGTGCGAAAGAAAATACCAAAAAAGAAAAAAGTTCAGAAAAGACTGTAAAGGCAAAAAGCCAACCAAAACTTCCTGAGGTGAAATTTGATCCAAAAAAAATCAAAATAATTTTTGGGACACTTCTACTTATTTCTTCGCTTTTTATATTTGTCGCTTGTGTTTCCTATCTTTTTACTTGGCAAAATGATCAAGATCGAATATTAAACAAGTCTTTTTTTGATTTCATTTTTTTAAGTGAAAACGTACCAGTCGACAATTGGCTTGGAAAATTTGGAGCTTGGGTGTCGCACACATTTATATACGGTTTATTCGGATTGTCCTCTTTTGCTTTTTGCTTTCTTCTATTTCTAGTAAGTGTAAAAATCCTTTTCGATAAAACCTTACTTCCTTTGCTTAAAACATCGGTAAACACGCTTCTACTCGCCGTCTGGGCGTCTCTATTTCTCGGTTATTTTGCTTATTCTGTAAATTATCTTGGTGGTAGCGTTGGATTTTACACGAATCAATGGCTGTCTTTAACAATTGGAAGTTTTGGCGCTATTATTTTACATCTTGCCTTGCTATTTGTTTTAATTACACTACTATTCAAACCTGATTATTCTGCCCTATTTTCATTTCTTCAAGACCGAAAGGTAAGTAGTCCTCAAATGGCTGAAGATAAAGCAAGTTCAAAAAAGGAGAAATTAAAAGATAATGCTGATTTTAAAATTGTTAACCCTATTCAAGAAGACGAAATTGAAAACGAATACATTTCTGAAACTATCGAATTCGAAAAGGGCGAAGATGAAATAGACAATGATTTAAAAATCAATGAATTAGAGATGGAGATTGAAGAGCCTATTCAGCCTGTTGAATTGGATAATGATTTTGAAATTGATATTCCCGAAAATGATTATGTTGAACCCGTTAAAACCGTAAATGCAAATTATAATCAGGATGAACTTTCTCAGTCAGAACGATTAGTTCAAGAATATGGTGAGTACGACCCAAAAATGGACTTATCTGATTATACCTTGCCTTCAATTGACTTTTTGAAAGATTACGGCGGAGGTGTTGTAAACATTAATAAAGAAGAGCTCGAAACGAATAAAGATCGAATTGTTCAAACACTTTCACATTACAAAATTGATATCGCTAAAATTAAAGCTACAGTTGGGCCTACCGTAACGCTTTATGAAATCGTACCTGCTCCTGGAGTGCGAATTTCAAAAATCAAAAACCTTGAAGATGATATTGCATTGAGCTTGAGCGCTTTGGGAATTCGTATTATAGCACCAATACCAGGTAAAGGAACAATCGGTATTGAAGTTCCAAATTCTAGTCCTGAAATGGTCAGTATGCGTTCACTTATTGCTTCTGAGAAATTTCAAAATTTTGATGGTGAATTACCGGTAGTTATGGGTAAAACTATCACGAATGAAACGTATGTTTTTGACTTAACAAAGATGCCGCATTTACTTGTTGCAGGAGCTACTGGACAAGGTAAATCTGTTGGTTTAAATGCAATTTTAATTTCAATTTTATATCGAAAACATCCTGCACAAATCAAGTTTGTTTTAGTAGATCCAAAAAAGGTTGAGTTAACGTTGTACAATAAAATTGAACGTCACTTTTTAGCAAAATTACCAGGTGAAGAAGATGCTATTATTACAGATACATCAAAAGTGGTTAATACATTGAATTCACTTTGCGTTGAAATGGATGATCGTTACGGACTATTGAAAGATGCTGGAGTTCGAACAATTAAAGAATACAATGAAAAATTCATAAAAAGACGTCTTAATCCAGAGAACGGCCACAGATATCTACCCTATATTGTTGTGTTAATTGATGAGTTTGCTGATTTAATTATGACAGCCGGCAAGGAAGTTGAACATCCAATAGCACGAATTGCCCAGTTAGCTCGAGCAATTGGAATTCATTTAATTGTTGCAACACAAAGACCATCAGTAAATGTAATTACAGGTATGATAAAAGCCAATTTCCCTGCGAGAATAGCATTTAGAGTACTTTCAAAAATTGATTCTCGTACCATTCTGGATGCTTCTGGAGCAGATCAATTAATTGGACGTGGAGATATGCTTATTTCAACAGGATCTGACATGAAACGCTTGCAATGTGGGTTTGTTGATACGGATGAAGTAGAAGAAATTTGCGAATTTATTGGTTCTCAACGTGCTTACCCAGAAGCCTTGTTACTACCTGAATATCAAGGTGAAGACGGCGAAGGATCAGGTGATTTTGATATGTCTGAAATAGATTCCATGTTTGTTGATTCGGCAAGAATTGTGGTGATTAGTCAACAAGGTTCCGCAAGTTTACTTCAACGAAAATTAAAATTAGGTTACAATAGAGCAGGTAGAATCGTTGATCAGCTTGAGGCAATGGGAATAATTGGTTCATTCCAAGGTAGTAAAGCGCGTGAAGTTTTATTCTCGGACATCGAGTCACTCGACGAATTTTTGAGAACAAAGGGACTTCTTTAAGATTATTAACACTCATTTTCATATTTATCCCCTTTCTTTCATTTAAAGGAGTTACCTTTGATGTCCAATTTTTGATTAGAAGGAATGATAGATTTTGATTTATATGAGGCGAAGGAATTGTATCCATTCCAAGAGAAAACAGTACTTTCTATATTGGATGAATTACGAGAAAATGGAAATTCATTTAATTTATTGTATCAACTACCAACAGGCGGTGGAAAAACGGTTATTTTTTCGGAATTAACGAAAAGATACATTCAGGAATGGGGGAAAAAAGTTCTTGTTCTTACACATCGAATCGAATTATCCATTCAAACTTCCAAACAACTTGATACGCGTGGCGTTCAATCAAAAATCATCAATTCTGAAGTTAAATCGCTCCCTGATCAAGATGAATACTCTTGCTTTATTGCAATGGTTGAGACCTTGCACAATCGATTAAATGAAGACAATCAATTTCTTCAAAATATTGGATTGGTTATCGTTGATGAAGCACACTACAACAGTTTCAGAAAATTATTTCAATTTTTCGATGGCTGCAATATTTTGGGCGTTACAGCAACTCCGTTAAGTAGCAACAAAGCTTTACCTCTTCGTGATAATTATAATAAACTTGTCGTAGGGGAAAGTATTGCCGGACTGATTGAAAAAGGATATTTGGCTGATGGAAAGACATACACCTATGATGTTAATTTACAAGGGTTGAAAATCGGAACACATGGCGATTTTACCGTAAATAGTATGGATACAGTATATGGAAATTTCTTTATGCAAGAAAAATTGATTTTTGCCTATGAGGAAATTTCTAAGGGGGAAAAAGTTCTTATTTTCAATGCTGGTATAGAAACTTCTCGAAAGGTAGAAGAGACGTTCAAAAAGTTGAAATACAACATCAAACACTTAGATTCTACCTTTAGTGATAAGGATCGAAAGGATATTGTCAGATGGTTCAAGGAAACACCCGATGCTATTCTTACTTCTGTGGGGATTTTAACAACAGGATTTGATGAGCCAACCGTTCAAACGATAATATTAAATCGAGCTACAAGATCATTGACGCTTTACCATCAAATGATTGGTCGCGGCTCAAGGCGTTTACCCAAAAAGAATGAGTTCAAAATAATTGATTTAGGAAATAATGTTCGAAGATTTGGCTATTGGCAAGATTACATAAACTGGCACGATGCATTTCGCTTTCCTGATCGCTTTTTAGAATCGCGCGTTTCAGAATTAGAGGACTTGCAATTTGAGGTAGAATATGAGTTTCCACGACATTTTAAGGATATTCTTAACGTCGAAAAACTTCAATCATTTAGTATTGCTGATGCTTACTATTTTGCAATTGACAACGGCAGTAAAGGCAGAATTTCGATAGACCAAAGTATGGATAATCATGCAGAAGTTATTGCAGAAACAGCAAAGGATATAGAGGAAGCAATGAAGCTGATACAACTTTTGCAAGATCATATTGAACATAGACTTAAGCATTATTCAAAATGTATATCCAAATGCACACCGAACTACATTAAATACCTTATTGAAACATACAACAGACAATTAAGTCAAAAATTGCGGTCAATGATTGATAGTGATTAATAAAATGTTTACCTTTAAACTATGAAATCGCTTGTTTTAATTCTGTTTTTACTATTTTTTTCTCGTTCTTTTAGTCAATTAAAAGCGTATTTGGATACAAAACAGTTTTACGACCCACAAATTGGAAATTATGTTGAGATCTACATGCAATTTGTTTCGTCGTCTATAAAATACGAGGCTAAAACTGAAGGTTTACAAGGAAAGGTTGCAATTAGGTTAACTGTCTCTCAAAAAGATTCGTCTTATTTTTCAGATGTGTACATACTAGAGTCGCCTATCATGAAAGACAGTATTGTTGAAGATTTTTACGATGTTGTTCGTTTTGCAATTAAACCAGGAAAATATGATTTCAAAATTGAGATATCAGATGTAATCAATAATAAATCTAAAGCGATAAACGCTGAAAGTGAATTAATTGTTAAAGATTTAAGTAAATCTGTTTCCATTTCTGATTTGGAAATTGCTGAGTTTGCTAGGAAGTCTGATGAAAATAATTCTTTTACAAAGTCCGGATTTTATATATTACCTCGATTGACTAATTACTATCCAAGTGAGCTGAATAAAATACCCGTTTATTTTGAAGTATATAATTCTAATCAGTTAGGGGATAGTATTTTTATTCTAAGACAAACCTTGAAAAATGTTGAAACTGAAACAGAACTTATTGATTATGAGTACTATTCGAAACATCTGAATTCTCCCGTTGTCCCAATAATTAGAGGCGTTGACATTGCAAATTTACCGACAGGAAAGTATGAATTAACTTATACCATATTAGATCGATCAAAAATAGAGCATTTCTCTCAAATTTATACATTTGAAAGAACGAATATGTTAGATTTAAACTTAAACGTAGAAAATCTTGTACTTGATCCGGCTTTCCAAAATTCGATTACTGATGATAGTTTGGATTATTTTCTTGAAAGTTTAATTCCAATAGCAAAGCAGAGTGAAATTTTAAATATTATTTCATCGCTAAAAACAAAAAACAAGGAAGTAGCGCGCAAACACATTCAAGGATTTTGGGTAAAAACAAGCCCAACCAATCCTTACGAAGCCTGGATTTCGTACAAACAACAAGTACTCTTCGTTCAAAAATTGTATTCTAACAACTTTCAAGATGGATACGAAACAGATCGAGGAAGAGTTTATTTGAAATATGGTGCACCTACAAATGTTGTCCAAAAAGAAACCTCTCCCTCTGAATACCCCTATGAAATATGGCAATACAACAAAATTGAGCGATTTAGTAATAAACGTTTTATTTTTTACAATCCTGATTTAGTCAATAATACTTATAGATTGTTGCATTCAGATATGTTAGGCGAGGTTAAAAATCAAGGATGGCAAGGAGCGCTCTCTAAAAGAAACACGGTGAATGGTTCGGTGGATAACCCAAACATGTATAACCAAGATCATTTTGGTGGTAATAGTAATGATTTATTTAGACAATACTAGTGAAAGACGTTGCTATTGCAATATTGAATTATAACGGTAAAAATCACCTTGAAACTTTCCTTCCTTCAGTAATACAAAATTCTGATCAAGCAACCATTTATGTAATTGATAATGGTTCAACGGATGAATCACTCCCCTTTTTAAGTAATAAATATCCAGAAATTAAACTTGTTAAAAATTCAGCAAATTTTGGTTTTGCTGGTGGGTATAATGAGGGAATGAAATCAATTAACGAAGAATTGGTTGTACTTTTAAATAGTGATGTAGAAGTTACAAAAGATTGGCTTATTCCCTTAGTTGAAGCGATGAATGATACATTGATTGCTGGTTGTCAGCCAAAAATAAAATCCTATTTGGATCGTGAGAATTTTGAACATGCTGGAGCTTGTGGAGGTTTTATTGATAAGGATTACTTTCCTTTTTGCCGGGGACGTATTTTAAAGAATGTAGAAAAGGACACTGGTCAATTTGACAGTTCTGAAAATGTATTTTGGGTATCAGGAGCAGCTTTTATGATTCGCAACTCGGTTTTCAAAGAAATGGAAGGATTTGATGCTGATTTTTTTGCACACATGGAAGAAATTGACCTCTGTTGGCGCATCCAAAAAAGCGGGAAAAATTTTCTCGTTATTCCAAAATCAGAAGTTTTTCACTTAGGAGGTGGGACATTAGGATATGAATCTCCGACTAAGTTATAC
Source organism: Crocinitomicaceae bacterium (assembly GCA_044237035.1). Lineage (GTDB taxonomy): Bacteria > Bacteroidota > Bacteroidia > Flavobacteriales_D > Crocinitomicaceae > UBA952. The sequence continues at coordinate 1,741 of JBIIFU010000059.1, read as the reverse complement.
TTGAATTTTAGAAATAACTTGTTCATGATAATTAAAAATCATCCAGGTTATTTAATGCCAAAGCTTTTCTTTAGAATGTTGCTAGACGGTTTAGCTGGAATAAAATTTTTAACCGAAGGAAAACCAAGATTTTGTTTGGTTGTTTTCCTAGCACACATGGCAATCTACGCTAACTTTACAAAGTTTTATAAAAAGAGAAGCGAATTAAAAAAACACAAGTCAAAACCCAAAGGAATCTTTCATGGAAGTATCATTTGGGCAACAATGATTCAAGGAAACAAGACTTTTTCTAGTCTCAACCAAAGAAAATGGATACTATAAAAAAATACAATTATGAAAATAGAACAAATATATACAGGATGTTTAGCACAAGGAGCCTATTATATCGTATCAGAAAATGAAGCCGTAATAATTGACCCATTAAGAGAAACTGATCCTTACATCAAAAGAGCCGAGGAAGATGGTGTTAAAATCAAATATATCCTTGAAACTCATTTCCATGCTGATTTTGTGAGTGGTCATGTTGATTTAGCAAAAAAAACTGGTGCTACGATAATCTATGGTCCGAATGCGAATCCCTCCTACCCTGTTCACCTTGCTTCCGATGGTGAAATAATTAAATTCGGAAAATTATCAATTAAAGTCCTTCATACACCAGGACACACGATGGAATCAACTTGTTTTCTTCTACTTGATGAAACAGGAAAGGAGACCGCTCTTTTCTCTGGCGATACGTTATTTATTGGTGATGTTGGGCGTCCGGATTTAGCGCAAAAAGCTGAAACTATAACGCAAGAAGAATTGGCAGGACTTTTATTCCACTCGTTAAGAACAAAAGTAATGACCTTACCTGATAATGTTGTTGTATATCCGGCACATGGAGCAGGAAGTGCTTGTGGTAAAAATATGTCGAAAGAAACAACTGATTTGCTAGGAAATCAAAAGAAAACAAACTATGCCCTACGTGAAAACATGACGGAAAGTGAGTTTGTTAAAGAAGTGACAGATGGTTTACTACCTCCTCCGGGTTATTTCGGTATGAATGTAGCGCTAAATAAGCAAGGATATGATGAGTATGAAACTGTATTAAAACGTGGATTAAACTCCTTATCAATTCAATCATTTGAAACAATTTTAAATGACACTGATGATATTTTAGTCTTAGATACGAGAAATGCATCTGAATTTGCGAACAGTTTTATTCCTGGTTCCATTAGTATTGGTCTGGAAGGGCAATTTGCACCTTGGGTTGGGGCACTTATTCCAGATGTTAAACAAAAAATTGCGTTAGTTACCGAAATAGGTAAAGAGGAAGAAACGATCCGAAGACTTTCCAGAGTAGGCTATGATAATGTTGTGGGCTATTTAGAAGGCGGTATCGAAAATTGGAAAAGTTCTGGTAAAGAAACAGATTCTATTGAAAGAATAAGTGCTCAAGATTTGGAAAAAGAAATTGATACTAAAACTACAATCATTGATGTAAGAAAACCGGGTGAATTTCAAGCAGAGCATATTGAAAATGTGCCGAATATTCCTCTTGATTACTTAAATGAACACATGCAAGAATTTCCGAAAAATGATCCTTTCATCTTACATTGCGCAGGTGGATATCGCAGTATTATCGCTGCATCTATTCTAAAATCAAGAGGATACAATCAAGTAAAAGATGTTATCGGAGGGTATGCGGCAATTTCTAAAACGAACATTAAGCGAACAAATTTTGTTTGTCCTTCTACACTTA
>JBIIFU010000058.1:0-8846 GCA_044237035.1 Crocinitomicaceae bacterium | reverse complement strand
ACCGCGGATAATTTTGATTAATTAGCAGATTCACCTTTTATTTGTTCACCTTTACTTCAGTATGAGACTTATGAAGTCAATACCACAAAGTTTTACGTTTGGTTTAATGGTGAAATCAAACCACATTGGGATTGTGTTATTACTGATTTTACTGCGTTTTCCAAGAAACAAATTGAAAAATTCATTGAATTTCCAGTTTCAGAATATCATTTCTTGATTCAAATTCTGCCAACCAAAGCCTATCATGGTGTTGAGCATTGTAAAAGCACCGTAATTACCTTAGGTCCAACGTATGAGGTGTTCAATAGTTTATACAAAGAGTTACTGGGCGTTTCATCGCACGAATTATATCATACTTGGAATGTTAAAGCGTTGAGACCAGCAGCCATGTGGCCGTATGATTTCAAAAAAGAAAACTATTCGGAACTCGGATATATTTATGAAGGAATAACCACCTATATGGGTGACTTATTTCTGTTAAAAAGTGGTGTTTTTTCTCTTGAACAATATTTGGTTGAATTCAAGACTCAACTTCAAAAGCATTTTGATAATCCCGCTCGATTTAATTATTCAGTTGCTCAATCATCCTTTGATACCTGGTTAGACGGATACGTACCCGGTGTACCCGGAAGAAAAGTTTCCATTTATACCGAAGGATGTTTACTGGCATTTGTTACCGATGTGAAGATCAGAAAAGCTACCCAAAACAAATATGGTTTGGATGAAGTGATGAAACGCTTGTATTTTGATTTTGCCATTCAGGGAAAAGGAATAACGGAGAAAGATTACATTTCAACGTTGGAGCATATCTCAGGAACTTCATTTGATGCTTTTTTCAAAGAATTTGTTCACGGAACGCAGCCTTACGAATCAATTATAACTGAATCTTTAGAATATCTTGGGCTTGAGCTATTACACAAACCATCTGTCCTATATTCAGAAGGTAGATTAGGAATGAAACTCATACCTTTAGGAAAATCATTTCAGGTGGTTGCAATGTATCCTGGTGGTCCGGCTGAATTGGGTGGAATGCGAATTGGCGATGAAATAATTGGCGTTAATGGATTTATTTTGAACAACGATATTGAATCCTGGTTTACGTATTTTGATGAGGATAAGAAGGAAATTACTTTCGTACGCGAGGGAAAAATCAGAACATTGTTACTTCCTGAAGTTCAACGATTTTTTTATGTGACGTATTCGGTTAAATCAAAAGAAGTCAAAAACAGCGCTCAAGAAAAATCGCTCAAATTGTGGATGGATTAGGATTCTTTCTTTGTATTAAGAATAATTAATGCGGCTATTACGCCAGGAACCCAACCAAAACACGTTAATATCAAAACTATAGTTATCGATCCACAGCCTTTATCCATCACTGCGAGGGGTGGGAAAATTAATGCCAATAAAACTTGTAAACAACTCATACTTTTTTACAAATATAATTTAATTTATTGGTAATGTTAAGAAAGAAAACTACTTTTACAAAGCTATTTTTAGCTTTAATTTGAGTAGTTTGAGATTACAAATTTCGTTTCTTTTTTTCGGATTATTCATACTATCAATTGTGCAATCGATATTCTCTCAAATCTGCCCAATTTTACCCACTCCAGTAACTTACAAAGAATTAAATGAATCGATTCTCATTGAGAAAACCTTGATTGTTGATTCTACAGAGCTTCCCGACAATCTCAAAAATCAGTTGAAGGAACTCGCTTCTACCTACCACAAATTAGAAATTAAATATTCCTCAACGAACTCAAAGCTTAAGTTTAAAAAACTAATAAATGTCATTGATAATTCATACACGATCAATGTTTCAAATGATATACTAATTTCTTACTCGTCCGAAGCATCTTGTTTTTATGCGCTTCATTCGTTGATGCAGTTAATTAATTCAGATACTGGAGATTATACACTAAAAAAGTGCTTTGTCAAAGATTATCCAAATTTTCAATGGAGGGGTTTACATTTAGATGTTTCTCGCCATTTTTTTACCGTTGAGGAAGTCAAACGTTATATTGATTTAATGTCGATGTATAAATTCAATACATTTCATTGGCATTTGACCGACGATCAAGGTTGGAGGATTGAGATTAAACAATTCCCTAAACTAACTGAAATTGGTGCTTGGCGAGATAGTACAGTTGAAAATCATTACACCACAAAGCCTAGAACTTTTAAAAAAGAACGTTATGGCGGTTTTTATACGCAAGAACAAATCAAAGAAGTTATTGCTTATGCCACTTCAAAATATATTACAATTGTTCCTGAAATTGAAATGCCGGGTCATAGTAGAGCGGCATTGGCGGCTTATCCAGAATTTGGATGTATAGAAAAAAAACAAGGAGTTGAAGGACTTTGGGGAGTTTTTGACGATATCTTTTGTTCCAAAGATGAAACTATTTCTTTTTTACAAAAAATACTGGATGAGGTTGTTTTACTTTTTCCAGGTCAATATATCCATATTGGAGGTGATGAAGCACCTAAGAAACGATGGAAGGAATGTCGTCGGTGTCAAAAAAACATTTCAGAAAACAATCTCAAAGACGAACACGAATTACAAAGTTACTTTATTCAAAAAATGGATAATTACCTTACGTCAAAAGGGAAAAAACTCATTGGATGGGATGAAATTTTAGAGGGTGGACTTTCTCAAAATGCCGCTGTTATGTCTTGGAGAGGTCTTGAAGGTGGAATTGAAGCTGCTAAGCAAGAGCATTACGTGGTTATGTCGCCGGGATCACATTGTTATTTTGATCACTATCAAGGAAAAAAGAATGAGCCTTTAGCAATTGGCGGTTATACTCCTTTGGAAAAAGTGTATGAGTTTAATCCTATTCCTGCCACTTTAGATAAAAAATATCATTCCTATATTCTAGGAGGACAAGCGAATTTATGGACTGAATATATCGCTGATTATAAAAAATTAGAATACATGACCTATCCGCGAGCAATTGCATTAAGTCAAACACTTTGGTCAGTTGAAAAAATTGATTATAAAATTTTTAAGTCAATTTTATTAAATAATCACTTTAAGTATTTACAAGCTAAAAATGTGAATTTTTCTAAATCTGCATTTGCACCTGAAATTGAATGGGAACGATCAAAAGGTGGAGTGAAATTTAAAATTAATTCTTCTGTTGAAAAAGATGAAATTGAATTTGCTCTTTCAAAAAAAGAGATTTTAGAAAATAGGGATTCAATAAAAGTAGAGAATTTGAATTTTACTTTTGCCAATAACGAATGGATTGAGGTGAAGCGCACAAAAAAAGATGTAATTCAGCACAATTATCACTTCAAAACCTCAGATAATTCAACTTCTACCCATTTTACAATCAATGCTACGCATGCACTTGGGCTCCCTGTAAAATACATCACTGAACCAAGTCCAAATTACAACAGCGGAGATTTAACGTTAGTTGATGGACAGTTTGGTTCCTTGCCATGGAAAGGCAATGAATGGATAGGGTATAATAAAAATGAAATTCAAATTGAGCTTGATTTAGGTAAAAAGATGACCAATTGTCAGATTTCTGCGAGTTTTCTTTCGGATGAAAATTCTTGGATTCACTTTCCTGTAAAGGTTAAAATTGTATTGGAGAATGGAACTGATTTGGTTAATCCAATTGTTGAAATAAATGAAAATCAACAAATTAAAACATTTTCATTTCTCTTAACTAAAAAGTCTCAAAAGATAAAAATAGTAGTACATTCAATGAAATCAATACCTAACGGTCAAGCTGGTGAAGGTAATATTCCATGGACTTTTATCGACGAAATTCAAGTGATTCGTTGAATGCCGAAAATATGTGGATGAATTGTTCATAGTTTCTTTATTAGGATGAATTTTTGTGAGGTCAAAATATTTATTTTTGTTCAACATTATGTCAATTCCCGATTTACAAAGTAACGTTAAGAGTATTTTTTCAGCTTATCTTGAGCAAAATGGTCACAGGAAAACTCCTGAACGCTTTGCTATTTTGGCTGAAATTTACAATCATCCCGGTCATTTTGATATTGAATCTTTGTATATCAATATGAAGAATCACAATTATCGGGTGTCACGAGCTACTTTGTATAACACGATTGAACTATTGATGGCTTGTAATTTAGTTCGTAAACATCAGTTCGGGAAGAATATTGCACATTTTGAAAAGTCGCACGGTTCGCAACAACACGACCATTTAATTTGTACCGATACTGGAGAGGTAATGGAGTTTTGTGATCCACGTATTCAACAGATAAAAGCTACCATGGAAGAGATTTTCGGGGTGCAAATCCACCATCATTCACTCTATTTTTATGGAGTAAAAAAAACTAATTAACTATGAGTATTCAATTTTCAATTTCAAGTGAAGGATTAATTTCAATTGTGAAAATTCAAGGAAGAATATTATCAGATTTGGATTTAGAACCATTGAAGGAGAAATTAGATCAGGTAAACTCATCACAATTTGTTTTTGATTTATCTGAGTTAACAAATACCAACTCAAGCGGAATTGCGTTTATGATTCGCACAATGACAAAAGCTAGAATTAATGGGGGGGATGTTGTATTGTCTAATCCCAATCCTGGTATTCAAAAATTGATAGATATTTCTAAATTATACGAAGTTTTCAGTATTTACGGAACTACTGAAGAAGCGGTAAATCATTTTAATAAGTAAGGATGAAAGTGGATGTTTTATTAGGCCTTCAATGGGGAGATGAGGGTAAGGGAAAAATTGTTGATGTTTTAACCCCAGAATATAATTATATTGCTCGTTTTCAAGGTGGGCCAAATGCAGGTCATACCCTTGAATTTGATCAAAAAAAATACGTTCTTCACACCATTCCTTCTGGTATTTTTAGAGATAATGTATTGAATATCATTGGTAATGGGGTGGTTATTGATCCTGTAGTATTGAAAATTGAGATAGAGAAGTTGTTGGCAGTAGGTGTTAATGTGAAAGAAAGATTGATTTTCTCTAAAAAAGCACACTTAATTCTACCTTCACATCGCCTACTTGATGCTGCATCTGAAGCAGCCAAAGGGAAAAATAAAATTGGATCAACTTTGAAAGGAATAGGTCCAACTTATATGGATAAAACGGGTAGAAACGGTTTGAGGGTTGGAGATATTTTCGAAGCGGACTTTAAAGATAAATATAATGCCTTACTTGAAAAACACATTGGTATACTAAAACATCATGACGGTTTTGAATACAATTTGAGCGAGTTAGAAGGGCCTTGGTTTGAAGGAATTGAGTTTTTACGTCAATTTACCACGGTTGATAGTGAACATTATATGAACAAAGCACTTAAAGCAAATCAAAAAATATTGGCTGAAGGCGCTCAAGGTACCATGTTAGATATTGATTTTGGAACGTATCCGTTTGTTACTTCTTCCAATACAATAACCGCAGGAACCTGCACGGGATTAGGTGTTGCTCCAACGAAAATCGGTAAAGTAATCGGAATTTTTAAAGCATATTGTACACGCGTAGGAAGTGGACCTTTTCCAACTGAATTATTGGATGAAGTAGGTGAAAAAATTAGACAAGAAGGAAGAGAGTTTGGTTCAACCACCGGAAGACCAAGACGTTGTGGTTGGATTGATATTCCTCAATTAAAATATGCCATAATGATTAATGGTGTTACTGAGTTGTCAATGATGAAAGCTGATGTGTTAAGTATTTTTGAAACGATTCGAATTTGTACACACTATAAAGTAAATGGCAATATAACTGATGAATTTCCGTTTTCTATTTGTGATAATGCAATAGAGCCAATTTATGAGGACGTTCCCGGATGGAATTGTGATTTAACAGGGTTGACCTCTTATGAAGCTGCTCCTGATGCATTGAAAAATTACGTAAACTATTTAGAAAAATTTCTTGAAGTTCCAATTACGATAGTTTCGGTTGGACCTGATAGAAGCCAGACACTAATTACCGGACATTGAAAAATCAGTTGTACATACGAATAATCTTTCTTTGTACACTTTTTCCTTTTAACATATTGGTTGCTCAAAATGAACCAGATCTTTTAGAATTAATCGAAGGAGCGGAAATGATTGAATATCATGCAAAGAAAAAAGCTCATCGACTAATTGGACCGGTAAATTTTAAGTATAAAGGTAGTGTAATGTATTGCGATTCAGCTCATTTTTTCGATAAAGAGCAGATCGTTATCGCTTATGGCAAAGTACAACTTGATTCAAAAGACATCAACTTATTTTGTGATTCTCTTTTATTTCGCGGTAAGACTCGTTTTGCAAAATTGTGGGGAAATGTTCGTGTTCGAGACCAAGAATACAAGATTGAAACAGACTCCATGGATTATGATTTGCGAGCTCGAAAAGGGGTATATCGGAGAAATGGAGTAATTCAAAGTATAACTTCCAACGAACGACTCTCTAGTAGAGTAGGGTATTTCTATCCAGAATCAAAGGATTTTTTCTTCAGTGGAAACGTAGATTATCGAAAAGATGATTTAACAATGAAAACAGATACTCTCCAATTTTCTTATGGTACACAAAAAGCTTCTTTTTATGGTCCGACTAAAATTGTCAAAGGAAAAATAGAAATGTATTGTCGAAAAGGATGGTATAATGTTAAAACGGAAGAAGGTGTTTTAATTGGGGATGCAGTGGTAGTCGATGAAAACAAAGTCATTAAAGGAGATACCCTAGAATACGATCCAGTTTTAAAAACATTTAAGTCAAGAGGATATTCGTACTTTGAAGACAAATCTCAAAATGTTGTTCTACGCGGAAATAGTATTGTTAATGATGAAAAAAATAAAAGCCTTGTTGTTTCTGGGAATGCGTGTGTTACTCAAAAAAATGAGAGAGATACCATTCAGATAATTGCTGATACCATAGTATCTTATGAAGATTCATTGCAAAAGCAAAATATTCGTGCTCACCGAAATGTCAGGATATTTAATAAAAAGCTTCAAGCAACAGCAGATAGTTTGACATTCACCGAAAACATGAACACTCTTTATTTATATAAAAAACCGATAGTTTGGTCTGAAAATGCAGAATTGAAAGGGGAGAGAATGATTATCTATTTCAAGGACTCACTAGTTGATAAGGTAGAGATTTTTGAAAATACATCTGCGTTAATGGAACTTGATTCAGGAGAATATTTCAATCAACTGTGCGGGAGGGAAATGATTGCCTATTTTGCAGATCAAAAATTGAAATCGGCTTACGTCAATGGTAATGCTCAAACCATATTCTATCCCTACGAAGAAAAAAATACAGATACTTCCTTGATTATCAAGCGTAAAGGAATGAATCGCTTGTATGCCGGTGATTTGAGATTAGACCTAGACTCAGGCGAAGTGAGAGGAGTTTCGTATATCGATAAACCTGATGGAAAATTTTATCCAATGAATAAAATCAATAAGGATGAGCAGTTTATTAAAGAGTTCTCCTGGAATCCTGCATTGAGACCTAAAAATTATTTTTGTTCGTGGTAATGGTTGAAAAGATTGAACAAATACGAAATATCGTCAAAGAAAAATTCCTGAATCAAGAAGGAAGTCACGATTGGTTTCACATTGAGCGAGTTTGCAATTTGGCAATTTACCTGCAGGAAAAGGAGGGAGGTGATAGAACAATCATTGAATTAGCAGCATTATTGCACGATATTTCTGATCATAAATACAATGGGGGTAATTGGCAAGCTGGAGCTACAGTAGCTATCGAATTAATGTTGGAAGTTGGCGTTTCTAATGAAATCGCTAAAAAAGTAGCCCAAGTCATTTCACAAGTTTCCTTTAAAGGGGCTAAAGTCCAGGATGATGTTGAATCTATTGAGGCAAAAATAGTTCAGGATGCAGATCGTCTTGATGCGATTGGAGCCATTGGAATTGCTCGAGCGTTTTCATACGGTGGAAGTAAAAATAGACCACTTTATCATCCAGAAATCGAACCAACTTTACATTCGTCAAAAGAAGAGTATGCAAAATCCGTGAGTCATACGGTAAATCATTTTTACGAGAAATTATTCTTATTGAAAGATTTAATTAAAACAAAATCAGGTAGAGATTTGGCTGAAAAACGACATCAACTCATGCAAAAATTTATTGCAGATTTTTACGATGAATGGTTTTTCTCATCTTCAAAAAAGTAATCTGGAAAATTCAATAGCCAAACTTTTTCTGAAGCCCTTGTTAAAGCTGTATAGAGCCATCTTTTGTAGTCCTCATCGATCATTTCTGGGGTCATATATCCAAAATCAATAAATACATTTTTCCATTGTCCACCCTGAGATTTGTGACAAGTTACTGCATATGCAAATTTTGCTTGAATCGCATTGAAATAAGGATTTCGCATAATTTCCGCGTAACGTTTCGATTTAGATTTTATGTGCAAATAATCTTTTTCAATTTCAAAAAACAATGTTTTTAATCGTCCTCTTTCCAGTGATGGACCCTCGCAATCCAATGATTCAATCAATAAAATAGTATCTAATGATTCGTCTTCTTGATCAATTAGAGAAATTGTTAAATGCACGAAATCAAATCCATAAACCTGTTCTCTCCTTCCTATCCGATCAATTCTAACGAGTTCACCATTTGCCAAAAAACTACCTTTAGTCTTCTGTCCCCAATAGTAGTTGTTCTTTACAATCATTAAATCATCATTCGCTTGTAAATATTCATCGCGCCACAATATTCTATTTCTGATTTGTTTGTTAAATTCGTTTGCTCGCTTGTTACTTTTTGTGATTAAAATGGTATCTTCTGATCCAACAACATCATAGGAATGCTCGATAATCTCTTGAAGTTCAAGGCCGTTAATTCGTTTAACATCTTCAAATCCAATAGTTTCAAATTTAATATCGGTGTCTG
>JBIIFU010000057.1:0-9256 GCA_044237035.1 Crocinitomicaceae bacterium | reverse complement strand
ATTTTGAAATAATCTGAGAAAACAACGTTATATTTGCCATAAGAGGGGGTTTTTTGTTGTGCAACTCAAAGATAACTTGAGATACGGATTATTCCCTCTTATTTTTTAAACGTTTAGGACGCTATTGCTTATAGATTGTATAAGATTTTTTGCCAGTTTAATTTAACGTCTGATATTTGCAATTTTTTTCGATATTTACACTCCAAAATCAAATCTATGTCACGCATCGTCACCCTTACTGAATTTATCCTTCAAAATCAAGCTGATTTTCCCTATGCAACAGGTGAACTTTCACGAATTTTGAATGATATCGTAATCGCTTCAAAAATTGTAAGTCGCGATGTCAGACAAGCAGGTTTGGTTGATCATATTTTGGGTGCTCAAGGGGAGGTAAATGTTCAAGGAGAACAACAACAAAAATTAGACGTGGTTGCTGACGAGGCATTTATTCGTGCTTTTGAATTAGGCGGCGAAGTTTGTGGAATTGCCTCTGAGGAAAATGAAAATTTCGTTGCTTTTCAATCCGAGTCTGCGAAAAATGGTAAATACGTCGTTCTTTTCGATCCATTAGATGGCTCAAGCAACATCGATGTGAACGTTTCCATTGGTACCATTTTCTCGATTTATAGACGGATTTCTCCCATTGGATCTTCAGCCACCTTAGATGATATGTTGCAACCTGGAAACCAACAAATTGCCGCAGGATATGTATTGTATGGATCTTCTACCATGTTGGTTTATACAACAGGAAATGGCGTGAATGGATTTACACTTGATCCTTCAATTGGAGAATTTTGTTTGTCTCACCCACAAATGAAAATGCCCGAAAACGGTCGATTGTATGCCATGAATGAAGGAAACATTTTTGAATGCGAAGAAGGCCTCAGAAAATACATCAACTATTGTCAAAGTAGAGAAAATCAAACCGGAATGCCCTATTCTGGTCGTTACATCGGTTCTCTAGTCGCTGATTTTCACCGTAACCTCATCAAAGGAGGAATCTATATTTATCCAGATGTATTAAGTGCTCCTGAAGGCAAATTGCGCTTATTGTATGAATGTAATCCTTTGGCATTTATTGCTGAACAAGCGGGTGGACTTGCCACAACGGGACGAAAACGGATAATGGAAATCAAGCCTGAAAGATTGCACCAACGCGTTCCTTATTATGTTGGATCTAAATTGATGGTAGAAAAGGCAATGGAATGCTTGGGTGAATAATCAATCAATCGAGTAAATCGGGAGCACCATAAATGATTTCTCAAAATACGAACTATTCTTATAAATAAAGTACAACTGATCCCATTCAGAATTACGAAAAGACTCACTTTCCTTTTTCTTTTTCTCAAATTCCTGTTTCAACTTTGGATTAGAATCCAAAATAAACTTCACTTGATCAATAAATACATACGAAGAGAAATACTCCTTTTGTTGCAAATACGAATCATAAAAATTCCAACTAAAAAATGAATCTTCCGCATCAGGAATTAACGCGGCTAAAATAAAATTTCTGCCTGGTTGCTTAGTAGGAATTAAAATATCTCCAGGCTTCAAGGATAGATTTACTTGAAATTTATCAAACAGAATATTGCTGTGCTTGAAATGTCCTTCGTAGGGTTTTGTCAAGCTTTTGTATGAATTTATTCTGTAAGAACTAGCTTTTATAGCCGAATCGGATTTCATCGTGTAAAATTCAATGTTATTCGCCTTTAATCTATTTATCGATTCTTTTTCTTGAGCACCGACAACAAAATAACGTGGAATAGCATATTTATTCATCGCCTTATACTTTTTATAATGAGGAACATGCTTAAGATATGGTTTGGTTCTATCGTATAACAATCGCGGTAAATTTGTTATAGGATCAACAGGCTTTGAATATTCGAATCCTTTAAAAAGAATTGAATCTTTTTCTTCAGTCAACACATGATTATACCAATATACTTTCTGAGAATTTGACCATTCAAAAGCTTCCTTTCTACTTTTTTCGATAACAGGGCTGTTTGTAGTTGACCACTTTACAAGCACATCAATAAAATCAAAAGTAACTTGAACTCTTTCTTTAAATGGCTTTAACATGTGTGTTTCAACGGTAAAACTTAAAGAATGAAACAAACTCGCATAACCCATAGCATAACGGGGTAAATCGTTGAATGCAATGATACCTGATTCAGGTGTTTCTCCCTTCAATTCAACATAAGGAAAAAGATTTACTTTTCGATTTAACAATTCGCTTTCCATTGCAGGAATACATTGTTTGTACGTTAACTCACTCAAGGAAGGTGCTAGGCGCTCTTGTAAACTAGAAATGTAAGTGAGCGTATATTGATAATCGGCACCATTTGAAACATGATTATCAACAAATACATCGGGGTCTAAGGCATGGAATATTCGTGAAAAAGTAAATGCATTTTCAGAATCCATTTTAACAAAATCTCGATTCAAATCAAGGTTTCTGGCATTTCCCCGAAAACCATATTCTTCCGGACCGTTTTGATTTGCTCTACTCGTTGATGAACGCTGCATCATACCTCCAACATTATATGCCGGAATAATCGCCACGACTGGAAAAGATTCACTCGGTTTTCCTTGTTTTACCCATTCATCAATCCAAATTAGTGAGGCATTTATTCCATCAGGTTCTCCCGGATGTATCGCATTATTAATTAAAATAGTCGTGCTATTTCTTGCTTTTTCAAACGTTTGAGACGAATCAGAATCTGCATTTACAACCAGAACGTAGATAGGCAAACCATAATCTGATTGTCCCATGTTGAAGAGTCTGATTTCTCTATGATCTTTGTCTAACTTCTTTAAATGAGTGATTAATTCAGCATACGTTGGTGAAGCATCTCCATCCCATTGCGCAAATGAAAAAAAGGATAAATAAGCGAAAAGAAGAATAAAAATATACTTCACGCGATCTAAACTTTTAGAAATTATAACTCAAACCAAAACTTGGCAGAATAGGGAACTGATAAATTTCATCGTTTGTAACACGATTTACGTAGAAAATATTTCTTCTGTTATAAACATTTGTAATACTTCCAACAACTTCTAATTCTGATTGATTTTTGAATTTAAAACGTTTTTTAACGGTAACATCTAAACGATGATAGTAAGGTAATCGCTCACTATTAAATTCACCCAGCAGCGTTGTTATAGATTGTGAATTGTTAGTCACGTAATCTGATGTAACTCCATTTTGAAAATTCTCATTTTGATAGTAACCTGCCGTTGGGGTAAAAGGTAAACCTGATCCTAAATTCCATCGTCCATTTACTTCCCAAGATTTATTTTTTCCAAAACTGTATGAGGCAACTAAATTTACGTTGTGTCTTCGATCAAATACAGGGAAATAATTGACAAAACCATCCCAACGTGTTGAATAGCTATACGAATAACCTGTCCAGATAAATAATCCTTTGTAATTATATTTCACTAATAAATCAGCCCCGTATGTCTGACCAGACTCTAAGATGAAATCCTTTTTAAATACATCATCAATTTGAGAAAATTCAGCTACGTCATCGTAGAGTTTATTTTGGTTGATATTACTTAGCTGAGAAAAGTATTTATAATACCCTTCTAGGTTTAAAGTAATCCTTTTGCCCAAATCATATTCGCCTCCAAGAATTGCATGCCAAGCATACTGAAGACCATTTTTAGTGTTTCTTACTTGTTGGAATTCATTGATAAATGTTTCCTGAACATTGGTTGGTGCAGAAAGCAATCCATTAAATAAATTAACAATGTCCTTATCTGATGATGCCGATGTAAAGTTTTGAGAAAAGCGACCACCTGACAATTTCAACCTAAACTTATCAGTTGCATTGTATTTTACACCGATTCTTGGTTCAGGTGAGATTGTAGCCAATGAAGAATATACTTGCAACCTAAAACTTGGTTGAATCACCCACTTCTCACCAAACTTTTGTCGGAGGTTCACATACGTTCCAATTTCTGTAGTGAAATTTACCAATTCAATTTTTCGCTGCAATTCATTAAAAGTTTTAAACTCCGTATTGAATCCATTAAGATTGAATCCGTAGTTCATTTCACTCTCATTTGGAAGAAAATACGTGAAGTCAAAGCCCATATCAAAACCACCTATTTTACTTGTTCTTGGTTGCGCATTGTCTTCAACGAAGGTAGTTTGATAATTACTGCCATTTACGTGGCCTTTTATAAGTACTGGAGAACTATTTGGAACCAAAACAAAATTAATTCCCAGACCCGCTGCATTCCAATTCAAATCTGCAACGCTGTAGTTAACGCTGTCTTGATTATAGAAACCAAAAGCACTAAATTTAGATCCTCCATTTCCATTAAAGGTAACTTTTCCATAAATATCAGTAAAATTGAATGGCAATCCATCTCCTTCATTGATTCGCGGATAAAGTGATTTGGCTGTATAATCTAATAAACTGTGCTTAGCAGAAAAGACATAAGATCCTGCACCTGGTTTTCCATCTTTTGTTCGCTGAAGTGGTCCTTCCAGAATTAATTTTGCTAGAAAAGGAGAGGCTGAAACTTTACCACCAAATTTTACACGATCTCCATCTCGATAGGAAACATCCATAATAGATGATATTCGACCACCATATTGCGCATCGAAACCACCGGTGTACACATCTACGTTTTTAATAAGTTCAGTTTCAAAAATTGAGAAAAAACCAATTGAGTGAAAAGGATTATAAATAGTCATTCCATCTAAGATTGTCTTATTTTGAATTGGAGTGCCCCCTCTTACATACAATTGTCCACCTTGATCTCCAGTTGTAACAACTCCAGGAACAACACTCACAGAACCAATTAAATCACTCTCTGCTGTTGTATTGGGAATTGTTGAAATCATCTTTGGATCCAACTTAAATGTTCCTGTTAAAACTTCATTTTTCTTTTGTTTCTCACCGGCATTAACAACAAACTCATCAAACACCTTCATGTTATCAGCTTTCTTCATCTCAAATTTAAAATTCAAAATTCCTCGAGCATCAACCACATCAATGGGGTACAAGGTATTTGAATACAATTCGCTTTCAATTTTAATAATCACCTTTCCTCTCGGTACTTTCGGTATCGAGAAAAAACCATTTTCATCCGTGAAAGCGCCCGTAATAACAGTAGAGTCTGCTCGCAATAACTTTACTTTTTGACTGATAATGGCCTCCCCATTAGACTTTTCAATCAATGTGCCTCGAATAATTACATCTTGTGCAATAGTAAACTGTGTGTAGAAAATAGAAAATAACGCAAAAAACAAAAGTTTTTTCATAGTTTGATAGTTAAGTACCCGAAATTACAATTTATTTGAATACTTTTTATCTTTCTAAATAAAAACCTCAATAGTTGACTAAAAGCAAGGTGGTGTCAAAGGGTTGTGAAACTACTTCAACTACATTTTGAGTGGTTGTTCCCATAACTTGGTAGTAAATGGAATATACCGAAAGTGCTTCATTGATACAAGTTCTTGAATAATAAGCATCTGCATATAAATCAACTTGTTCAGCAGTGCAACATTCTGCACAGTTCTCCAAACCCTGAAATTTTATATAGCGAAAATGATCTGTTGGCAATACGGAAGAATTCACAAAACGTAGTTCCACCCATGATTTTGCTTTTGTAGAATAATTGCGAACATTTGCAGTACCAACCGTCAATGAGGAGAATTGAACTTCTTCCTCAACGTCAAAATACAAGGGTTTACTCACACGAACTATGTACTTCTCCACCTTTTCTCTCGGAAATTTAAATTCATATTTCCCATCTGCACTTAAGGTTTTTGTTTCCATCAAAATTTCCTCTCCAGTAGTGATCATAACCTTTGATAGAGTAAGGACAGCACCAGCATGACCTTGGGAAAATGTGGCATCTGTTATAGTTCCGGAAAGTGTGAATGACGCAACTCCTCGTGAACAACTAGAGGAACTTACTTGAAGGAGAAAAAAAGAAGCAAGAATGAGAAACACGAACCGAAAAATACCTTTACTTTTCATTTTTCCAGATTTTGTAATTTGATGTATGCTCTGGTCTGTCTTGTTCAACTTCAAGGAGGGGTTCACATATTAACATAGTTTCTTTACATTCACCAGGTAATTGCTGATATAGAGCAGTTCCTTCCGTTTTCCAAGCAATCATTTCATCAGAAACTTCCTTGATTATTTTGCCCGGATTACCAACCACTAAACTACGTGGAGGAATTTGCATTTTTGATGGAACAAAACACAGAGCGCCAATGATACTTTCTTTTCCAATTTCTACATCATCCATTACTACGGCATTCATTCCTACTAATGAATTTTCACCTATAGTTCCACCGTGAATAATTGCTCCATGACCAATGTGGGCTCCTTTTTTAAGATAAACAGTTGTTCCAGGAAACATGTGAATAACACAATTTTCTTGAACATTACAACCATCCTCAATAATTATTCTACCCCAATCTCCGCGAATGGCAGCACCAGGTCCAATATAAACGTTCTCCCCAATTATCACATCTCCAATAACGGATGCTTGTGGGTGAACGAAAGAACTAGGTTTAACCACCGGAATAAAACCATTGAAGGAATAAATCGCCATAAAACAAATTTAGTTTTTTATTTTCGTTTTTACACGCAGTGGTTAAATTTGTCACCATGGAAATAAATCTTAATTCAGATTGGAAGAAATTAGTAAAAGAAGAGTTTGAAAAACCCTACTTTAAAAGTTTAATAACATTTATAGAGGATGAATATGATAATTTTCCCAATTCTATTTTCCCAAAAAAAGAAGATGTGTTTTCTGCTTTTAATGCTTGTGCCTTATCGAAAATTAGAGTTGTTATACTTGGGCAAGACCCCTACCCCACTCGCGGACATGCTCACGGATTGAGTTTTTCAGTTCAAGAAACTGTTCATCCTTTTCCGAAAAGTTTGAAAAATATTTTTAAAGAACTTGAGAGTGATTTAGGTCTTCCGATTCCTGAAAATGGAAATCTGCAACGTTGGGCAGCTCAAGGTGTTTTATTGCTCAATTCGACGCTGACCGTTCGAGAAGGAAAACCAGAAAGTCATGCGAATAAAGGATGGGAAAAATTCACTAATGTTGTTTTACAGAAACTCAATGAAGAACATAAAAATATAGTCTATTTATTGTGGGGATCTAAGGCACAAAGCAAATCTGAGCTTATAAACTCAAGTGGGAATTTAATTTTAACCGCACCACATCCATCTCCGCTTTCGGCATATCGAGGATTCTTCGGTTGTAAGCATTTTAGCAGTGTGAATGACTATTTGAAAGTGAAAAAAAATTCTACAATTAACTGGTAGAGAAAAGAGATTTTTGAGTAGAATTGAATCCGGAAACAAAAAAGAAATTAAGATCGTCCCTAAACTGATGAATTAAATAAGGAATGACTTTATTTCAACAATCAATAAAAAGTAAATCATTAATTCAATTTTAGTCTCTACCTAGCATTCTCAACATAGCATAATGCATTCGTATTGTACTCCACACAGAATTATTTTCAAGGTACGGCATATTAAATTCTTTTGCAGTCTCTTTTACTATATTCGAAATTTCTGGATAATACACATGACAAATCCCAGGAAACAAATGATGTTCGATTTGAAAATTTAACCCACCTAACAAATAGGTAACAACCTTACTTTTTTGCGAAAAATTAGATGTCGTATTTAGTTGATGTCTGTGCCAAGACTCTCTAATTTTTATCGAATTTGGATTAACAACCTCGCAATTTGGTACCACGTGACCCGTTTGGAAAATAACAGTCATTATAAACCCAGATACCCCTGTTTTTATCGCAAACATTATCAAAGCAACACCCCAGTACTGGCTCAAAACAAGCATCGGAATTATAAAGTACAGCGCAAAAAATAGGACCTTTTTAAAAAAAATTAATGTCACTCGATACCAAAATTCTTTCTTGCCCTTTACAAATCCCTCATTGTAATACTTCCTGATTTTTATAAAATCTTTAATCGTCACCCATTCTAAAGTAAGTAAGGAATAAAAAAAACTTGCATAAATATGCTGAAATCGATGAAAGAACTTTTTCGGTTGATGCTTAGAAAAGCGAAATAAATATCTTGGATGTATATCTTGATCTATCCCCTCAATATTTGGATAATTGTGGTGCATAAAATTATGTTCAATACTCCAAATAAACGAATCCACACCAATCGCAACAACCGGAATTTCTAGTAGAAAGTTCATCCATTTTTTAGTCGAATATGCACCATGTACTTTGTCATGCATAATAGTCATTCCTAACAATGCTTGTCCAGCACCGAGAAGAGCCCAAAGTAATCCTAGAATAATCAGATTATTTACACCGCCAAAAAGAATGAAAAAATAGATTCCAAAAAAATAAGAAAGCATTAAAATAGTTTTAATAAACATAAATTTATTTGCTCGCTTATTCAGGTTTCTAACTGAAAAATAATTGTCAATACGTGAATTGAGTTCTTTAACAAAAAGAGTGTCATTCGATGAATTATACCTTACTTTCACCATGAATTGATATTCTTTAATTCAATAAAATTACGATTTACAATTTTATCTGCTAAATTTAACCTTTTCCATTTAGATGAAGAAAAAAATTAGGGCATTACGATACATTCCTTTTTATCCGTTAATCATTCTTACCGCCCAACTAATTTTCAATAAAGGTTGTTCTTTTTCAAAATTACCACTAATTATTATTGTCTACTTGCGATATTTGATTCTGGAACCATTCAGATTAGGTGAAATTATTATCTATGAACGAAAAATAAGAAAATTTCCTCTCGACAAAATAATCTTTGTGATAGGTCATTGGAGGTCTGGAACAACCCATCTTCAACATTTACTATCTTTAGATGAAAACCATACTACAAGTAGCGTTTACCAATTTTTATTTGCTGACAACTTCATTTTAACAGAAAAATGGCTTAAGCCGCCCTTAAATTTTCTTTGTCAACTATTTAAAATTCCGTATTCTTTTCAACGAATGCCGTTGGACCTCAATCTTCCTGGCGAGCTAGAATCAGCTATGTGTGGGTTTTGCAGTCCGCATAGTTATGCATGGGGACATATATTCCCGAAAAATTGCATGTATTGGATGAATAAATATATATTTCATCCGAAAAAAAATGATTTAGAAGATTGGCTTGATGACTATGAATTCCTGATAAAAAAGTTTTCTTACGCATCAGTAAGAAAAATTATGATTGTAAAATCGCCGGGAGATACCGCACGAATTTTAGCTTTATCT
>JBIIFU010000056.1:0-9515 GCA_044237035.1 Crocinitomicaceae bacterium | reverse complement strand
TGAGTAATAAGAATCCAAACAAATGGAATTAATTGCAATAGAATTGCTTCAGTTTCTGTTTTTCCCCAAACATATACTTCATAAGTGCAAATAGAAAGCATAAACAACAGCTGCAAGACAGTCAAAATCAAAAATTGCAACACAAATGATTCCTTTTCACCGCCAATAGCAGGTAAAATAAGTGTAAGTGAAAATAGTAAAATTAGTAATGAGCTTACCAAGATAAAATAGAACTGATTCGATGGAAACGAAATGATATTCACTTTTTGGAAAATGAATAGTAAAAGAATTAGGAAACCATTTATACCAATAAACGATAAACTAAAGGTAATCTTACTCTTCATTTTGCCCCATTTTCATAACCTCCTTTATTACTAAATACAAAGAAGAACAGACTCCAAAAAGTGATAATACAAGAGTCCACCAAGGTGTTTTTAATTGAAATTTATCATCTAGATAATAACCAAGCCAAGTGAAAAAGGCAATTATTACTCCCATTTGAATTCCCAACGTAGAGAATCGAATAAATGGGGAAACTTTTTTGTCGGAAGATTTTTTTTCTTTCGAATTCATTATTTACATGAATCTTTCGTCTGCTTCCATAACATGACCGCAAGACTTACATGTGCGATAATCCAACGACGAATAAAACTCTTTAAATCGAGGTAGAAAATCATTTTCAATATTGGTTAATTTAAAACGATAGGAATGTAAGGGGTGATTGCAATTTTCACAAAACCACATCAAACCATCTTCTAAATCAGTTCCTTTTCGAACTTTTTCAATGACCAATCCAACTGTATTTGCTCCTCGAATAGGAGAATGCGGAATATTTCCGGGAAGTAAAAACATCTCTCCTTGTTTAATGTGAATGTCTTTCGCTTTTCCATATTCTTGAATACGCACCGTTATATCACCTTCTAATTGGTAAAACAACTCTTCACTTTCATTGTAGTGATAATCTTTTCTAGAATTTGGACCTCCTACTACCATCACTATAAAATCACCAGCTTCTTTATAAAGATTTTTATTTCCAACAGGCGGCTTAAGAATATCACGATTTTCATCGATCCATTTTTGAAGATTGAAAGGTGCTAACATAATAATGATTTAGAATTCAAGTTAAAGGTATAAATTGTTTTCCTTTTAACGTTTATACATTTCAACAAAACGCTTTTAGGTATATTCCTTGAAGATTTTATTAAGCCACCTCATCATTAAAAACATTAAAGCAGAGGCCAGAGTTAAAAATAATGCGTTTACCCAAAAGAAATTTGATTTATCCACATACCCATCCCACATACTACTTAAAACTCCGGACAACTTATTTCCAATTGAAGTTGCCAAAAACCAACCTCCCATCATAAGAGCTGTAATTCTCGGTGGACTTAATTTACTTACTAATGATAAGCCCATTGGACTTAAGAAAAGTTCACCCACTGTTATAACCGCGTATGATGAAATAAACCACCAGGCACTAGCTTTGAATGTTCCATTTTCAGTTGCTTGAACAGCCCATACCATTACAATACAAGACAGAGCGGAAATAAATAATCCAATTGCAATTTTGGCTGGTGTTGATGGTTCTTTCCCACGATTTCTCAGAAAAGCAAAGAATGCCAATACCAAAGGAGTAAGTGCAATTACCCAAAAAGGATTAACTGATTGAAATAAATTTGTATTGAATAAGAATAAATTCTCACCTTCCTTCGGAAGATCCTCTTTAGGCATATTTTTAAAATAGGAAGGATAATCATATTCTTTCAATTTTTTGTCTTTCACTCTAAATTGATTATCCATGACAACTACACTATCTTTGGCATAAGTAACTGTATCGACCAATTTTATGGAACTCATGGTAGAAACCATAGACGCGGGAATTTCTCGATCTGTATAACGATCTGCCCACGTATTGAGCGTTGATCCATTTTGTTTGAATACTGCCCAAAAAGCAATAACCACTGAGAAAATAGCTAACATTGCAGCCATTGGTTTCTTTTCTTTTTCAGGAGAACGGACATATAAATTACCATAGAAGAAAATCACAGGAATACATCCAAAAAGGAACGCATCAGTGCTATGAGAACCCACAAGTGGAAAAGGAAGGAAATAACCAATCAAACCAAAAACAATCGCCGGGAAAAGCACTAGACCAAAGATCTTCACAAGTGATAAATCGTTGGGCGAGGTTGGTTTGATTACATCAACGTGTTTGATATGCTTGGTTGACATCCAGAAAATGAATAATCCAACAAACATTCCCACACCGGCCGCTAAAAACGCAGCTCCCCATCCCAACATGTTATACAAGGCTGCACCAAAAAAATTACAAACGAAAGCGCCAATATTAATTCCCATGTAGAAAATATTGTAGCCCTCATCTTTGTGCTGTTTGTATTGATCGTTGTTGTATAAATTACCGAGTAACGAAGAAATATTTGGTTTGAAGAATCCGTTTCCGAGAATTACCAAAAACATGGCAACGTATAGAACAGTAATGTTGTGAACAGCCATCAAACAATACCCTGCACCCATCATGAGCCCGCCGATATTTATAGAAAAACGATAGCCCAAAACTCGATCTGCAAGTAAGCCTCCAACAAATGGAGTCAAAAACACAAAAGCAATGAAAGTACCATACAAATCAGATGCTTCTGCTTCTGTCATCCCAAAACCATCTACCGCATCTTTAAGATACAAGGTAAATATCCCGATCATTAAGTAATACCCGAATCTCTCCCACATTTCTGAAAGGAAAAGAAATGGTAAGGCCTTAGGATGTTTTTTGAAATTGAACATTAATATGGTTTTGAGTGTTAACGAATACCATCCATCATTTTGAGTAATTTACTTGATAACAAGAATAATATTACTGCCGCAACTCCTGCCATTACGACAAAAACCATAAAGAAACTATACAATGAGTTGACCGTAATTCCTAAGAAAGATTTTTCTTTTGCTTGAGCATTCCCTGCCAAATCCTCATAAATACTTTGCTTCACTTTCGAGTCTTTAATTTTATCAAATTTGACTGCTGAAATTGGTAAACTTACAACATTATTAACTTTCTCCGTATTTTCAATAGTTTTATTATCTTTTTTACTTTTATCTACAAGTACCAAATTGTATTTAGTCTCAGAGGAAACTACCTGCTCAACACTAACCATTTTCTCAGGATATAGTTTACTCAACATTCCTGCAAAATCATTAGCCATGGCATTACTCATAAACCAAATCCCCATTAACAATGAACCCAAGCGAATAGGAGAAAGACGAGCAACCATTGAGAGTCCAATTGGTGATAAACAAAGCTCACCCATTGTATGAACGAGATACATACTTAATAACCAAAACATGCTGGTTTTTGCCGCACCTTCAACACCTTGAACACCAAAAGCGATAATTAAATACCCAACAGCAAGTAAAAATAACCCAAATGCTTGCTTAATAGGTGATGCTGGCTCTCTATTTCTTTTGCCTAGAAAGCCCCAAAGTACAGCAAAAAGGGGTGCAAGTATAATAATTGCAAGTGGGTTAACTGATTGAAAATAAGAGGCTGGCATCTCCCATCCAAAAATGGCACGGTCTGTTTGTTGATCTGCAAATAACGTAAGCGAAGCTCCCGCTTGTTCAAACGCTGACCAAAAGAAAATCACGAAAAATGCGATGATATAAATAACGATAATTCTATTTCGTTCTACTTTACTTAAAGAAGGATCTGTTATTACAAAACCGGATGCAGCTATTGATGTAGCGAAAATTAGCGTAGAAACAAAATTAAATTTTAATCCATACATAAATCCAATCCAAAGAGCAGCATAAACTGCTACCCACAAGCCTAATCTTTTAAAATCAAATGACGATGAAGATGACTCAACGGCAGATTCCTTTACTTCTGGTTTAGGCTTACCTCCTACTACTTCTCCGGTTGCGGATACAATATATTTATTTTTCAATAGTTCAAATACAACAACTCCAATTATCATTCCCACACCTGCAGCAAAGAAACCCCATTTATAATCGATTTTTTCTGCCAATGTACCACAAACCAATGGGGAGAAAAATGCTCCTAAATTAATTCCCATATAAAAAATTGAGAAAGCACCATCTACTCTTTTATCACCAGGCGCATACAATTGATTAACCATGGTTGAAATATTTGGTTTAAAAAAACCATTTCCAACGATAAGACACAATAACCCCACATAAAAAGCAATTGGAGCTATTGATGTCCCTAGGCTGCTAGCACTGAAAAACAACATAAATTGGCCGATCGCCATAATAATACCTCCGATAAAAATTGATTTTCTATTTCCCCAATATCGATCAGAAATATAACCTCCAATTAAAGGCGTCAAATAGACAAGCCCAGTGTAATTTCCATACAAACCAGATGCAAAATCAGAATCTAATAATAACATTTTTGTCATAAAAAGAAACAAAATAGCTCGCATACCATAGTATGAGAATCTTTCCCACATCTCAGTTACAAATAAAAGATACAAACCTTTAGGATGACCTTTTTGAACAGAATTTTCCATAAGTAATTTTTAGTTTAAAGGTCGAATTTACAAAAAAATATGAGAGCGTTGCAAATTAAACTTTCAAATCTTTGTAAAGTGATATTCAAATAAAGAAAACAATTCATGAGACTCAATTGTCTATTTAGATATGAAAACAATGCTAAACATCTTGTTCATTGCTTTATTAAGCCAAAGTTGTGCTCAAAATATAAAACAATCAGAAGAAGCAAGTAACTCATTCCCTGACTCCTTAAAAATCAAGAAGACAGATGAGGAATGGAGAAAAATATTACCAAAAGAAGTGTATGATGTAACTAGAAAATCTGGAACTGAATGCGCAGGTACGGATAAATTTAAAAACAATAAAGAGGAAGGGATTTATCACTGCTATTGTTGCGATTTAGCGCTATTCTCGAGTGAACACAAATTTAATTCAGGAACTGGATGGCCAAGTTATTTTCAAGTATATGAAAAACGAAATATTCACATTGTGGTTGATTCGTCGCTTGGAATGATTAGGGAAGAGGTTTCTTGTGCTCGTTGCGATGCTCATCTGGGACATGTTTTTGATGATGGGCCAGAACCTACAGGTTTGAGATATTGTATCAATTCAGTAGCTTTGAATTTCAAAAAGAAAAATAAATGATACAAGAAGCAACATTTGGCGCGGGATGTTTTTGGTGCATTGAAGCCTGCTATTCTGAACTACAAGGAGTACTAGAAGTTTATCCCGGTTATGCAGGTGGATCAATTCTAAATCCAACCTATGAAGAAGTTTGTTCCGGTAATACTGGACATGCCGAAGTGGCTAGAGTAGTATTTGATGATGACAAAATAACTTTTGATGAATTGCTTGAATTATTTTGGTTTGTGCATGATCCTACTCAACTCAATCGCCAAGGAAATGATATTGGAACTCAATATCGATCTGTTATTTTTTATCACTCTGAATATCAAAAAGAAAGAGCAGAATTTTTCATTTCCAAATTAACAGAAGAACAAGTTTGGCAAAATCCAATTGTAACCAAAGTTATTGAGATAAACAATTTTTTCAGGGCGGAGAACTACCATCACAATTACTTTGAACTAAACCCTCAAAACGCTTATTGCCAGGCTGTGGTTAGGCCAAAAGTTGAAAAATTTAAAAAGGTTTTTGAAAATAAACTTAATAAATAAGCTTATTTGATGCATCTTACAGAGTATCCGAATCCTTTATTTGTAAAATTATGAACAAAATGTCCGTCATTGCGCAAAGCTCGATTAACCGCCATTTTTGCATCAAATTCGGTTTTTGTCCAAAAAAAAGCTTTTATTCCTTTATTGTGAAAAACACCATTATAGTCAATACAACCACCAGGCAAACCAGAAAAGCCCGTACTATTATTTCCGTTTGCTGAATTAACCTTCTTAACTCCTTTATCATCAACACTCTCCCAATTATCCCAACCTGAATCCGCCTTCAATTTATCTCCAACAAAATATTTTTCCGTTTGATCTATTGTTTCAAATTCAGCTTCAGTTGGAATTCTCCATCCCTTCGGAGCTAATCCTCTCGAATCAGTTACAGCAAACCAATTATATAGTTTTCCATATTTCTTTCCATTTTCAGCTGAAAATTCGTAGAAACACCAAGCTGGTTTCTTTTCTGTGTATGCATTTTTCCATTCTTCGGCTGAATTTGCTTGAAAAATGGTATCTCCATTTGAAAATAAAGACACATTCAAATTCGTTTTTTGCCATTCGTGGTTTCCTACTTTTACAGATGAAATTGATTTTTCCTGCCCAATCGCTTGACAAGTAGCCAATAATAAAAATAACAAACACGTAATTTTCATAAGGATTGTATTAAGAATACCAAACAAATTTACTCTTTTAATACGAATAAAAAAATTAAACCATTTGAATGTTAGATTCATCCACTAAACTATTACCTGTAATTTTTAAATATAATTGAATCAATGCCACAACATCCTTTTCGCAATATTTTGCAATTCTCTGTATATCATTTTCTTCATAATACACTCTAGCTACATCAGCACCACTTATATCATCCTTTGGAGTTGGAATCTTAAAAACATGACAAAGCAGAGCTAATGAAGTATAAGCCTTATAATCTCCAAATTTCCACAATTCCATCGTATCAATGTGATTAATCTCCCATGGTTTTTTTCCTGAAAGATTTAAAATAGATGGAATTTTTATACTGTTAATAAGCATTCTTCTACAGATATATGGAAAATCAAACTCCTTGGCATTATGACCACACAACAAATGATTTGGTGAAGAAAAATGATCTTCAAGCATTTTCTTAAATTGATTCAATAATGTTTCTTCATCATCATGATAAAAGGATTTAATTCGCATTGTTTTATCTCCAAATGAATTTGATCTAATATAACCAACTGAAATACAAACGATCTTACCGAACTCAGCTAAAATCCCTCCTCGTTCGTGGTAAATTTCTTCATAGGATTTGAGTTCTGTTTTTTGCGAGCGCGTTTTAGATTCGAATAGATGTTTTGTGTCTTCATCCAATTCTTCATAAACATAAGTTTGAGGTACTGTTTCAATATCCAAAAAAAGGATATTTTCAATTTGAATTTTATCTGTCATTTTTATTGTTTTTATTGAAGATACTAAAAAAAATATTAACTTGATACGTAGTCAGTGATTTAATTTACATCGTAACGAAAATTACTACCTTCGTTTTTGATACTTCTAAATAATAATTATGATAAAAGCATTTCTATTAGTATTAACTATTTTGCTCATTTCTCAAACCACGTTTTACTCTCAAAATGAAGCTGTAAAAGAAGCTTTCTTATACCTCAATAAAGTTAGAGCTAATCCTTCATTGTATTCTAAAGAAGTAGGTGTTTCACTTTCCGGAATTAAAGCACGTCACGCATTAAAATGGAATGACACCTTAGCAAAAGTGGCTCAAGCAAAGGCTGAAGATCTAGCCAAAAACAATTATTTTGACCATGTTGATCTGAAAGGATATGGATTAAATTACTACGTTTCCAAAGCCGGATATAAATTACCAGATGGTTGGTTAGATGAGCCTTCTGCCAATTATGTTGAATCATTAGCTGCAGGTTCGGCAAATCCCAAAGCCTCAATAATACAATTACTAAATGATAATGATGAACCTGTCCACGATAAAGCAGGACATAGAGTTCATTTATTAGGAATTGATGAGTTCTTTGGAAAAGGAGTTGACGTTGGAATTGGGTGGGTACATAGCCCCAATTCAGAATATCAGACCTATCTTGTGGTTGTTATAGCGCGACACAATTGGTAGTAATCAGATTTAATTTAAAACGAACTTAACCACTTTATAAAAACAAAATTTCATGTCATAAAAAAACGCCTCCGTTTCCGAAGGCGTTTCTCATTTTTATCGATAGAATTACTTTACAACAACATTTGTTGTAGTTGTCATTCCATTTGATTTAATAGAAATAATATAACTTCCTTTAGCAATAGATTCTGTTGAGAAAGAAATTAATTGCGTTCCATTTGCGTTTGAAAGCTCTTGTGAACTCACTACTCTTCCTTGTAGATCCATTAAAGAAATTGCATAATCAGCATTTGAAGCTTCAAAAGAAACATTTACAATATCTGTTGCTGGATTTGGATAAACTGAAAATTCAATTTTATCTAAAGAATTGATACCGGCAGAACCCAATCCAATTGAGTTTGCATTCACAATTTCTCCTGTTGTTTGATCAATCAAAACAGCGACAGCTTTCATGTTTGCAATATTACTTGTTGAAGGTACTGTGTAGTTGAAAGTATATGATGCAGTTTGACCATCTGATAAACTTGTAGGTACTGAATTAGTTTGACCGCTATATCCTCCAAGCAATGCTCTACCAACGTGGTCGTAAACCATATCTGCAGCAGGTACTGGATCCGGAAGATTTTCATATCCGCCCATAGGTCCATTTCCTCCACCTGAATAATAATTGGTTTGATTGTACCCTGAAGCTGTACCAGTTACATTATCTTCAATTACAATAACACCTAAACGATAATTTGCAGAAGAAAATGACGTATAGAACGTAGCAGACACATCTAATGTAATTGAGGAACCAGTACCACTAGACAATATTGAAATAGAAGCAGGTGAAACTACACTAATTCTTTCTTGATAATATGTTTCAAATGCATTTTCTGAAACCCCTTGATCTAATAAAACTCTATCAACATTACATCCTGGAAATCCAGAAAAGTTTGCTCCATTGTCATAAGCAGTTACGGTCATTGGATCAGAATTATGAACAGCAATACCGATAAAATCATTTGGATGATTATTGTACATTGCCTCCATTGCAACAGCGCCTCTTGGACACCATCCACACCATGTACCTGTTCCTTCCTCTATAATAACTTTCTTGGCTGGAACTTGACTTAACGTATTGAATTTTTTTGTCCCAGTGTTGTTTGAAGGGTTTGCATCAATTGCTGAATTAACATCTGTTATATCAACATTTATTGTCTTTTCTACAGCAATTGTGTATGAAATAGCAGTTGGATGATTAACATTGGCAGACGCAAAAGGAGCAATATTTAAACCTGAAATAACTTGACTATGTGAAGTTCCATCATTCCAGTCAATCGTAAGAGCAGTAATGGGAGATGAACCCAAATTTGTTACATTCATAGTCAAAGTATTGTTAACGTTAACTGCAGAATATCTATCAAGTGTAATTGTATTTAACCTAACATCGTTAGCTGATGGCACATAAATCGAAACGTTATCAATCGCAAATCCAGAAGCCCACTCACCCATGTCGTTATGGCGGAATGCTATTCTTACATCACTTTGACCGACATAGGTAGAAAGATTAGCGACTAATCCATTTTGCCAATCTGCAGATGGATCTAGAGTTAATAAAGTTGACCATGAAGTACCTCCATTTGTACTAACTTCAACAGTTGCAACAGAATTATAATCTCCCGTGAAATATCCATCAAAACTCAATG
>JBIIFU010000093.1:0-2550 GCA_044237035.1 Crocinitomicaceae bacterium | reverse complement strand
AATCACTTATTTTTCCATTAATAGAAACAGATAAATACTCCAAATCTGTATTGAGTGTTAACTTTTCGGTTTTATATTTAACCTGTGTTTCTACAATCTTATTACCTAGAACAGAGATACTTTTATTTAGTAATTTACTAAAAGAACGGTATGAAACTGCCTTGGGTAAATTTTGCCGATATAAGTTCAAATCTTCTTCATTATATAACCAAGTTTTTCCTAATTCAATTTCTTTTATTATCAAATCCAACGCCTCCTCTGCTTGGGAAAAAATAGCCATATTATCTATTGTTTTCACAAAATACGTCCCTTTTGAAGCCTTTAATTTACTTGAAATTGACAAGCCGTCATACTTTCCGAACAACGAATTATCCTCTTGTTTTTGATAATATTCATTAAGATTTAGCACCGCATTTTGCCCCTCCTTAAATTGACACATTACAATCCTTTGATTTTCAAAACTAAAAGAAGCAATTCCTGCATCAACAAAATGATGAATTGGCCCATTCTTGTACTCATTGTCGACTGATTTCAAATAGGTGTTTTCATAGAAAAGGTAATCTGTAGCTTTTGCCGGAATGTAGGATTGAAAGACAGAAATATCATCAATTAATTTCCCTTCAATTCCTTTGATGTTTTTTGTATGAAATTCTACCGTATTATCATTCTTACTGTAAATATCTACAAAATCAATTGAAGCTTTTCCAAAACTAACTATTGATGCAGTAGCATTTTGATCTAAATCAGTCCAATTAAACTCTGCACCTTGAACATCCTCCTCATATTTAAAAATCAATAATTTATTTTTTGCTTTTATAGCAGAAAATTGTTCGATTTTAATCTCTGAACCACTCAAAGAATAGCGTAATTTAGACTTACTCAGGCAATTTTTTAATGATTCATCGGTCCATTCTATCGAATTTTCAAGCAAAATTAAACTACGGGTTTTACTTACATAAACTTTACAATTTGAAGGTAAATTTGACAAAAGTGGATCTATCAAATTCTTGTTTTCAGCCAGCGTAGAAAATTCTATTTGATTCCAGTCGTATAAATTTGGTTTATGAATAACCATAACTTTTTCGTCCTTCAAACAAAAAATATCAGCCGGATCCAAGGTTTTTTTCCAATTGGTCATGTCATAGATAGCATAACCTGTCCACCCCAACAAAGCCATTCCCAAAAACCACAATGAAATTTTTACTATTTTCATAATTATTGGTAAAGTTAATTCATGAAAGATTTAATTCATGACGAATCTGCAATTTGAATTAACAGTAAAATGTTCACTAGAACAACTCGAGTTGACCAGAGTTTCCTAGTAAGTTAAATGTATTTCGATGATGAGGGGTTATGCCAAATTTTAGTATCGCTTGACGGTGCGCTTTTGTAGGATACCCTTTATTCTTATCCCATCCATAAACAGGGAATTCAAGCGCTAATTCATCCATAATTCGGTCTCTATGATTTTTTGCAAGAACGGAGGCCGCTGCAATGGATTGAAATTTAGAGTCGCCTTTGACGATACAACAATGTTGAATGTCTTTAAATGATTTAAATCGATTACCATCAATAATCAAATGTTCAGGTTCAATTGAAAGTTTTTCAATAGCTCGATGCATGGCTAAAATACTAGCGTTTAATATATTAATTTCTTCAATTTCTCGCTCACTTACTACACCTAGACCAAAACAAAGGGCATTTTCAACAATATATGGCTCGAGTTCTAATCGCTGCTTTTCACTTAAAAGTTTGGAATCATTCAATAGCTTATGATTAAAATTCTCGGCTAAAACAACTGACGCAGCAACGACAGGGCCAGCAAGGCATCCTCTACCCGCCTCATCACATCCGGCCTCAACGACACCCTGAATCAAAAACGCTTGTAACATTTAATTATCTTTTTTACTTAAAAATACAACGAAATGCTTAACTTTATCGTCATAGATAAAAACTTTAGTCATGAAATCATTTTTATTTTCTGTTTTATTTTTGGTCATTACATCAACTTATTTTTCTCAAGGCATTTCTATTGTAGGAAAAGCGCAAACTGTAACTGAACTTGTTCAATCAAAAAATAACGGTATTTATACATTTTATTTTCCAGAAACAATTACCAAAGATAAAATTGAAACTGCGGCTAATTACTATCCAACCTATTTTTCATATTCCATTAACGAAGAAGAAAATTCAATTAAAATCACCCTTTTAGAAAACAGCGCAAACAACAGAAGAATCATTATGCGTTTTCTAATGTCGGCTCGTTTACAAAAAATTAAGGTTGGGGATTCGGAATTATTAATTCAAGAGTTTTACGATAATCATTTGAATTAATTTCGTTGAAACACAAGAATAATTAGTAACGCAAAAACTAATGTTACAATTATTCCAATAATTACCCCTCCTAAAAAGTATGCGGCAAAAACCGATGGAATCATAAAAAGAGATACCAAATGATATTTTCCTTGATTATCTTTCACAACTAAATTTGATTAATTGTAGAGGAGTAATACAAAAATCAAGTGCTATATCGTTTGAGTTGATATCATC
>JBIIFU010000033.1:0-31368 GCA_044237035.1 Crocinitomicaceae bacterium | reverse complement strand
AGACAATGATTTCAATTCGGCATTAGAATTTATTTGTGAAAATCATGAATTTTTTGCACTTTGTGCTGGAACTCACAATGAAAAAAGCTCTCTTCTATTAACGGAATTAATGGAAAACAATAATATTTCCAGCACAAATAACCGATTTTTTTTCGCTCAACTATTGGGGATGAGTGACCATATTTCATTTAATTTATCCAATGCTAAATTCAATGTCGCTAAGTATGTTCCTTATGGCCCTGTCAGGGAAGTTTTACCTTATTTACTAAGACGAGCTGATGAAAACACCTCTGTAGCTGGTCAAACCGGTAGAGAACTTTCGCTTATTCAAAGAGAAAAAAAGCGAAGATCAAGTATCAAATAGTTGTTGCTAAACGTGTTTTTCGTGTTTATAATTATTTTCTAATTTTTTGTTGTCTCGTCAATCATTTAGGTTATATTCGCATTACAAATTTTTACACATGTCACTATCAGAAACGACATTCTCCGTTAAACATACTCAAAGTACTCAATTACATCAAGTTGATTGGGATAACCTAGCTTTTGGTAAAGTTTTTTCAGATCATATGTTCATTATGGAATATGAAAATGGTGGATGGAACGCAGGGGAAATAATCCCGTTTGGGCCAATTTCAATGCATCCAGCTATGTCAGCAATTCATTATGGGCAATCGATTTTTGAAGGATTAAAGGCATACAGAACAGAACAAAATGAGATAATTATTTTTCGTCCTGAAATGAATGCAGCCCGATTTAGAGAATCTGCTGAGCGCATGTGTATGCCAGCTGTACCCGAGGAAATTTTTTTAGAAGCTATTCGTAAGTTAGTTGAAATTGATCAGGATTGGGTAAGTGGAAAAGAAGGCTATTCACTTTACATAAGACCATTTTTATTCGCAACGGATGAATTAGTTGGTATTAAACCTGCTGAAACGTATAAATTCATGATTATAACTTCACCGGTTGGGATGTATTATTCAGAACCAGTAAGAGTGAAAATTGAAGAACAATTTACACGTGCTGCAAAAGGTGGTGTTGGACGAGCAAAAGCAGCAGGAAATTATGGTGCATCACTTTATCCTGCTAAGCAATGTCAATTACAAGGTTATCATCAATTGGTATGGACTGATGCAGTTGAGCATAAATACATTGAGGAATCTGGTACAATGAATATTATTTTTCAAATAGGAGGAAAGTTGATAACTCCTTCGGAGGAAGCGGATACAATTCTTCGAGGAATTACAAAACGTTCAGTTATTGAATTGGCTCAAAGTTGGGGAATAGAAGTAGAAGAAAGAAAAGTATCTGTTGAAGAAATAGTGACTGCAGCTAGAAACGGTACATTAGAAGATGCATTTGGTGCTGGAACAGCTGCTACAATTGCTCAAATAGCGATAATTGGATATAGGGATGAGCAATTGCAATTGCCACTATTAGAAACGAGAGATATTTCGAATAGGATAAAAAATCACCTCGATGGCATTAAAACGGGTGTGATTGAGGATTCATTCGGCTGGTGCTTTAAAGTGTAATTGTGGAATTCTAATTTTATTGCATCTATTTGTTATGATGCGATTTCTTCCAATATTATTTCTACTTGTTTTTTATAATTTATGCTTTACTCAAGTAGCATCTTTTCATTTTTTTGATAAAAAAACGGGAGAGTCTATCCCAAATGTTCAAACCACTATACAACTATTAAATGCTAATGCATCAGGAAATGATACGGTTCTAAAAATAGTTTCAGATAAAAAAGGGAAGGTAGTTGTAAGAGCAACGTTAAATTCACAATTACTTGTCTCAACTAGTCATTCCATTTACGAGGATTTTCGTCAGGGATATCGAATAAAAGATAACACTAAGGACACGCTAAATTTTGAAATAGTTCTGAAGCCTTCCACTATGCAATATATTAAGGAAGTTGTGATTAAAGCACCAGGAATTCCAGATACAATTTATGGGTCTGATAAATTAAGTGTAGCTGATTTTGAAATTCAAAAAAACGGTAAACTAATCCTATTAACCTATCCCAAGCAATTAAAAAATGGAGGTGAGATCATCTTATTCGATGGAAAGGAAGTGCTTTCAACTTTTCCACTTTCTGATATTCCTGAAAAATTAATTCGAGATTTTAGAGGAAATACACATGTTCTTTGTGAAAATGAAATTTTAACCATTGTTTTGGCTGCTAATGAAGTACAAGTTGCAAGTATTGAAAAGGACTACTTTCTTCAATATATCGCGCCAATTGTCGATACTAATAGAACGAAAATGTACTTGAATAATTTCAACCAGGTTTATCCTGCATTTGATTATTTTACATTTGATCGAATTGATTCGAGTTATAAAAAAATTCTTCATATCGAGGATGATTTTATGATGGAACTCTATACGTCTGAATATAAATGGATGGATGTTAGAACCAAACTTTGGGCAAAAAATAAAGAAATAGAAACAGGAATCTCAGCAGAGGTTTGGGTAGGAGCAAATTATTTCACGCAATCACTCTATTATGAAGAAGCATACGCACCCATGTTTCATAGAAATGATTCTATTTTTATTTTTGATTACAGTAAAGACCGCCTTCTGATTTTTAATGTTTTTGGTGATATTATCGGTACTATAGCTGTTTTTCACCATTACAATCCTAGAAAATCAGGGTGGAAAAAAAATGTTATTCAAGACAAAGTTACTGGAGCTATTTATGCCGTATTTGAGTCGAATGGCTTTTCTTATTTGGGATTAATCAATGTAAATACCGGTAAAATTGATAAAAAAGTAAAATTGGCATTTAAGTATGTAGATAAGATCAGAGTGAACAATAATTTTGTATATTATATTTATCGACCCTTTGAATCCTTACAACGGAAATTTTTGTACCGCGAACAATTGCCATATTCAATCAAAGAGAATCAAGTTTTTCAACAGAATTGAAAAATTGTATTTTTAGTTTAAGTTTGTTTCCTAGTTTTTTAAATTCAAGTTATCTTTATAAAAAAATGATTGGTAATGTTAATTAAATCATACAAGAATATTACTTGTTCTATTTGTGCTACCAAATCTAATTCATTGATTAATACGTTAACAGATTCAGAATTATCAGAACTTGAAACGAGTAGGGGCTGTTCGTATTATAAAAAACAAGACTCCTTATTTGTTGAAGGATCCTTTCCTCGTGGAGTTTTTTGTTTAAATCAGGGAAAGGTAAAAGTATTTGCTCGAGGTGATGAAGGCAAGGAACAAATAATTCATATTGCCAAACAAGGTGAAATCATTGGGTTTAGAGCGATGTTGAGTGGCGATGCCTACAAGGTTTCAGCAGAAACATTAGAAGAATGCGCGGTTTGCTTTATTACAAAAGAAGAATTCTTCAAAATGATTGACTCAAATACAGAATTTCGAAATGAAATCATTAAAGGGCTATCAAAAGAATTAGGCGAAAAAGCAGTTTCAATTACGGATATGGCACAAAAATCTGTTCGAGAAAGAATTGCATCTTCCTTACTTCAATTAAAAGATATTTATGGTGAAGAACCGATTAATCTATCACGCGAAGATCTAGCAAATTACGTTGGAACTGCAACTGAAACGCTGATACGATTTCTAAAAGAATTTAAAGAAGAAGGATTGATTAATATTCAAACCAGAAAAGTATTTATCATTGATAGTGCAAAACTTCATAAAATTTCAGGCCGATAAAAATGGTGCGTTTTTAGTTAGTCAATATAAATGACTTTCAGAAATTTTAGTGCCGCTCTAATTTTTGTAATTATTACGATTAATTGTAATTCTCAATCAACTTTTCCAATTCAATTTGGAGGGCAAATTTCAGCTGTAATCCACTTAGGAACTCATCAACGATCTCTTGGGGTTGAGGTAAATGGTTTTGCGCAGTATCAATTTATTCAA
Organism: Crocinitomicaceae bacterium; assembly: GCA_044237035.1. Classification (GTDB taxonomy): domain Bacteria; phylum Bacteroidota; class Bacteroidia; order Flavobacteriales_D; family Crocinitomicaceae; genus UBA952. The sequence goes on along the minus strand of JBIIFU010000033.1, from coordinate 27,459 downwards.
ATTAATGGTTCAAGTTGTTTTCAATTTTTCAATTTAGGACTTGGAAAGAGAAGAAATTTTTTCGAAAATAGAACAGCAATTGGCTTAGTTGGGTATTTTGGCCCTGAAAACCAAACCTTGGATTGGCAATTTAATTACTGGACAAAACAAGCCAAGAATGATTACGCCTTATCCTATGCTTCAATTTGGTATTTTGACAACAGAAAAACATCTCAACGTTCAGGTGCATTCGGTTTGCAGGTTAAAAAAATGAATTTTTATCATGAAAATGATGCCTTCGCAGGTATTGCTACAGATCGATTCCGAACAGGTGATTTGCTTATTCAATGGAGTGATTCACTTGTGAAAATAGGTGCTGGTTTACAAATATGGACAGGTGAGACAACTGGAGTTCCCAAGCAATTTAAACCTGAAATTTATCCGAGAGCATTTAAAGATGTTTCATCGCTTTCTTATGGTAAAACAAGTCATGGTATTATTTACACGCAATTTCAGTATAGAAGTTTATTTAATCAATCTTTGTCTTGTAAAATGGGAATAGATAGCGAACAAGTGCGTCATGTTTTTCAAAATAAACTATTCCATGATTTACCTTTTCTTCCAAAGAAATACCAAAATCAAACACCACATTATCCGCGATTAAATACTGAAGGACTTCCTGTGTTTACTAAAAATGAAGTTAGAAAAGACAAGTTCTATTTTTCACTAGGAATAAAATAGTTATTTTACATAGTCTTGTTTTTTGACTAATACATATTGGTTATTACCAATTTCAGAATATCCGTATTCATAGCAAAATCGGTATTGTTTTCCTTTTTGAGTGGTGAAAATGTTTGTAAAATAATGAAAATTAAACCCTTCGTCAGCCAACCTCAATGAATCAACGGTTGTTTTTCCTTCCGGATTCAGTTTTTCTAAAATTCTTCGATTCTTTCGAAGTATTGCATTGATCTTGCGAACAGAGGCATTGGCATCTTCGTTTAATTTATTATTGAAGCTATTTCGGCAGTAATCACTACAAAATTTCTGATCTTTTCTTCCCGAAAGCTTATGTCCACATTCTTTACAAACTCTTTGCTCCATTTTTCAAAAGTATTTCAATTGTGCGTGGCTAATTTACAAAATCTAATGCTTGTTAATGCTTAACATTAATTAACACGATTAAAAAAAATACACCTTCGAACTTTCAGATTTTTGTAAACTAAAACTAAATTCATGGATGAACTTCAAGATCTTGCTAATCCGGCTGAAAAAATCCGTCAGTTAAATGAGGAGATTCAAGTTGAAATACTTGGGATAAATCAAATAAGAGATGAAGTTTCGCGCGTAATTGTTGGTCAGAAACAAATGGTAGAGCGACTTTTAATTGCCATTTTATCCGATGGTCATATTTTATTGGAAGGAGTTCCAGGGCTAGCTAAAACCTTGGCGGTTAAAACCGTTGCAGATACCTTAGATTTATCGTTTAACCGCATTCAATTTACCCCTGACTTATTACCTGCAGATGTTACAGGGACGATGATTTATAATCAAAAGAAAGAAGAGTTTAGTGTGAAAAAAGGACCTGTGTTTGCTAATTTTTTACTTGCAGATGAAATCAATCGTGCGCCAGCTAAAGTGCAAAGTGCTTTGTTGGAGTCCATGCAAGAAAAACAAGTTACACTTGGTGATGAGACGTTTGTTTTGCCAAATCCGATTGACCAAGAAGGTACATATCCCTTACCAGAGGCTCAAGTAGATCGATTTATGTTGAAAGTACTTCTGAAATACCCTTCTAAAGAAGAAGAAAAGTTAATTATTCGTTCTAATGTTCAGCCTGAAGGCATGCCAAAAGCAAAAAAAATATGGACAAATAATGATATTCAACGTGCACGCTCGCTCGTAAGAAGAATTTATGTTGATGAAAAAATCGAACAATATATCGTCGATTTAGTTTCAGCAACTAGAAATCCAGGAGATTACGGTCTATCAGAATGCAAAAAATGGATTGGATTTGGTGCATCTCCAAGAGCGGGAATAAATATGGCATTGGCCGCCAAAGGAGTTGCATTTTTGAATGGTAGAGGTTTTGTAATTCCTGAGGATATTCGCTCAATCGCGGCCGATGTGCTTCGACATAGAATTGGACTTACCTACGAAGCGGAAGCGGAAAATATTACACAGGAAGAAATTATTTCAAGAATTATTTCTCGCGTTGAAGTTCCGTAATTACCAACTATGGAAGTTTCTGATATTATCTCAAAAATCAAGCAGATTGAATTAAAATCAAGACTGTTATCTGAAGATATATTTTCAGGTGAATATCATACGGCGTTCAAAGGAAGAGGAATGGCCTTTAGTGAAGTGAGACAATATCAATTTGGAGATGACATTAGATCAATAGATTGGAATGTAACTGCTCGTCATAACGATTCACATGTCAAGATTTTTGAAGAGGAACGTGAATTATCAATAGTTTTTCTAATTGATGTTTCAGATTCCAATAATTTCGGTGGAAAAACGAAGACAAAACAAGAACTGATTCTTGAAATATTGGGTGTTTTACTTTTCTCTGCTCTTGCAAACAATGATTTATTTGGTGTTGTTTTCGTGTCGGATGAAATTGAAAGATTTATTGCTCCTTCAAAAGGAAAAAAACACGCTCTTCATATTTTAAAGGAATATTTATCTCTTAAGCCAACGAGTAAATCAACAAATTTGAAAGTTGGTCTTGATTTCTTGAGAGAAAGATTCAAAAAAAAGTCCGTTGTTTTTGTTATTAGCGATTTTATTGATGATTCAAATTATATTGACTCGTTAAAGTGGGTAGCTAAAAAACATGATGCCATTGCGATTCAAATTAAAGATGAATTAGAAGAGGAGTTGCCAAATATGGGTATTATAGAGTTTGAGCATGCTGAAACAGGAGAGAAACAGTGGGTTGATACAAGTATTCCAGAAGTAAGGCGCTACATCTCTAAACAAATGGATTTTCGGTCTCGGAAATTAGAAACAGAACTCAAGAAGATAAATACTGGTTATATTCTGTTGAATACATCTGAGGATTTCGTTCGTCCACTTCATTATTTTTTCAAAAAAAGATGAGAATAGTAGTTTTCCTAAATATTGTTTTTATCTCGTTTATTGGTTTATCTCAAAAACCTGTAATAACGGTTTCTAAAAATCCAGTTCTTGTTGGAGAACCTTTTGAAATCTCAATTCTTGTTGAAACAACACAGGATATTTCAATTTCAAAAAAATGGGATTCTTTGCCATTTAGAATGAAAAACGATAAGGGAATTTTTGAAATAACACCCGATAAGTTTGAAATTACGAACTTTCAAGAAGTTGATAGAAAGAATAATCAATGGAAGGCTGTCTTGAATGCTGTTATTTGGGATAGTGGAACTTTTGTTTTACCACCATTGAAATTTAATATCGGAAGTAATACTTTAAATTCTGATAGTTTATTAATTGAAAGTCAGTTAGAAAAGAAAATTGATGGAGTTGATTTATACGAAATTCGTGAATCATTTATCGATGTCAAACAAGCTGAAGAAAAGGCAAATGAAGAGAAGGCAAAATCTAAAAAATGGTTGCTTATTCTGATTGCATTAACTGTTATTGTTGTTTTTGTAATTATATACTTTTTTATTCGAAAAGTTAGGGGTAAAAAGAAAGATGTCCAATCAAGAGAATTGTCTTTGGCTGAAAGAGCAATACTTGCTATTGATGAACTAGAGAAGCTCCAATTGTGGAATCAAAATCGCCACAAAGAACATTTTGTTGAGCTGTCATTTATTTTGCGATCGTACTATTCTTCCTTGTATCAATTGAATTTACTTGAAAAAACTACCTCTGAGACTCAACTATTACTTCAACAATTAGGTTTATCAGCAATACATCTTAAACAAATTGATTTCGTACTGAAACATGCTGATATGGTAAAGTTTGCTGGTTCTGTGTTAGAAGAGAATTACGTGTTATCGCTCGATGAAAAAGCAAGAGAATGTGTACGATTAACCACTAAAGTGTAATATGTTATCACATTGGAACATAAAATTTTGGGAGTATTCATTTCTTCAACCACTTTGGCTGATTTTACTAATTCTAGTACCTGTCTTTCTCATGATTTCTTTTCGTTATGAGAAGAATAAAAAAAGTGATTTACGTTTTAGCGGAACCTTAAAAACACAGCGCAAAGTAGAACTGAAGTGGGTGAAGAAATTCCGAAAAGCTTTACTTTTTATTCAGGCAGCTGCGCTTTTATTTCTGATACTCGCTTTGGCTAAACCCTTTCGTTGGGAGGATTTTAACAATTCTGAGAATGAATATAAAAATGGGATAGATATAATTTTAGCTATGGATGTTAGTGGTTCTATGATGGCAACTGATTTTGATCCCAATAGGTTAGAAGTAGCAAAAAAAGTAGCAAAAAGTTTTGTTGATGAAAGAAAGGGAGATCGGATTGGTTTGGTTGCCTATTCTGAGGAAGCTTATACAGCATGTCCAGCAACATTGGATTACGAAGTTTTGAAAAAACAAATAGATGAAGTCAATCCAAATTTGATGGGAAAAATGACGGCAATTGGAATTGGACTTGGCACCGCCGTATCTCGATTGCGGAACGATAGTTTACCTTCTAAAGTAATAATTCTTTTAACTGATGGGTCAAACAATGCGGGTGAAATTGATCCAATAACTGCAGCCAATTTGGCTAAGGCTAAAAATATTCGAGTTTACACAATTGGAGTTGGTTCTAAGGGTACAGCCATGATTCCCGAACAAACCCCGTTTGGAGTGGTTAACAGGGCTTTTCAAGTAGATATTGATGAAAAAACTTTAAATGAAATAGCCGATATAACTGGTGGTCAGTACTTTAGAGCAACGGATGAAAAAAGTTTACTTCAGATTTACAATGAAATAGACCAAATGGAAAAAGTTAAACTTTTGTCGAATAAGTTTAAAAAAACGCCTCCAGCAACACCGAATTCATTTTTAAATTTCAGTCTGTTATTTTTGATTTTAACATTCACTTTGGATAGATTAATTTTCAAATCACATGCGTAAAGATCAATACACATATGAAAGTAGAAAATTCTGGCTTTATTGCTTGGTTTTTGAAACGGTTTTTGCATCGATATTCATTTCAGTAATTTTTACATTAGGATATTTTACTTCAAAGGAGGTGGATGAAAATCAGCTTTTGTTTGAATATCCTACTTCTTTTTTTCTTTTTCTCCTCATACCATTTTTTTATTTTTTACAGTATAGGGCCATAAATCGACGAAACAAAATGGTTTCTACTCTCGCAAATCCAACTATGCAGTCATACCTTTTTCAGCCAGTGAATTTGCAGAAAATTTTAGTTCAGTTTTTACTTTTTAGAACGATAGTGGTTTTCCTAATTATTTCTTTGGCAAGTCCAATTTTTGGTAAGAAAAAACAAAATACACAAGCAAGTAATTTAGAACTAGTAATTTGCTTAGATGTTTCTAATTCAATGAACACAAAAGACGTGGAAGGTATCTCTCGCTTAGATGCGTCCAAAAGAGCATTAGGTCAATTAGTGAATAAATTAACCGGAGAGCGAATTGGTATTTGTGTGTTTGCGGGTTCTGCTTTTGTACAATTACCATTAACAATGGATTATCATGCAGCCAAATTGTTTATTCAAGAAATTGAGACAGAAATGGTTTCTTCTCAGGGAACAGACATTAATGAGGCATTAAAAGTTTCCAATAAAATGTTTACTAAGCTAAAAACATCCAAAGGAATTTTTATGGTTACTGATGGTGAAGATCATGTTGGTTTAGAAGATAGCATCATTGGTGTTTTACGCGATAAAAAAGTTGAAATATCAATTCTTGGAATCGGAACTGAAAATGGGGGGCCTGTACCAATTGATACCAAACGACCTGGCTTAGGGTACAAAAAATCTGAAGATGGAAATCAGGTGATTAGTAGATTAAATCAGGGATTTATTAAATCACTGGCGGAACAATTAAATGGAAATGCAAGTGTTACTAATCAGGCCTTCCCTAATGTAAATGAAGTGTTAACAGAAATTAACCAAATGAAGAAAGGGAATTCCCGAAATTTGGAAATTGAAATAAGTGAAACATGGTATCAAGTTCCTCTTTTCATGGCTCTTCTTTCCTTTATTACATTTTTCGTCTATTCTAATTTTATGTATAAAAAGAAATGAATAAGCTCTTAGTATTTTTTGTTTTACTTACTTTATCCATTGGTTATTCTTATGGGCAAGATTGGAAATCTAAATTAAATCAAGCGCGTTCACTTTATCAAAAAGGAGATTTTGTTCAGTCCTTAAAGGCATACGAAGAAGCCAAAACTCTAGCTCCTGAATCAATTGATTTTTCATCTGAAATGGGTCAGGCAGCATATAAAGCAAACGATTTTCCAAAGGCAAAAAGTTATTATGAATCAGCCGTATCAAAACCGGATAATAAATCAGTTAGTTCTAGTCAGTACCACAACTTAGGTAATTCTCAAATGAAAATGAAGGATTACTCATCGGCCATTAATTCCTACAAAGAAGCACTCAAGAAAAATCCGAATGACGCAGAAACTCGATATAATTTATCAGAAGCTATTCGGAAAAATAAAAATGAAAAGAAAAATCAAGAGTCAAATGACAATTCAAACAAAAATAATCAGCCGCCAAGTAAACCAAAGGATGAACCTAAAAAAGACAAAGATCAGCCTGCTGATATCCCAAAGCGTACTGTGGATCGAATTTTAGATAAGTTGTCTAAAAAAGAAGCAGAAACAAAGCGTAAAATAAACGACGAAGCCAATAAGAAAACGAAAAAAACAAAATCAACTAAAGATTGGTAATGCATTTAAAACTCTATGTTATAGTATTTTTTCTTTTTTCCTTCGTAGGATTGTCCCAAAATAATGTCTTAAATTTAAGTGTTTCCAATTCAAATCCTGAGGCCGGTGAGGCATTTGAAATTTCGGTAAAATCTTCTGTAAATGGATCAATCCAACTTGTACTCCCTTCTGAATTTATATCAGGTGGCGCCATGTCAGGAATGTCACAACAGATAACGAATTCAACAAGAAGCACGATTTACTATAAAACTGAAATGGGGCATTTTCCGCGTGAAGGGGAATTTGTTATTGGTCCTGCTAAAATTCGATCTGGTAACAAAATATATACTTCCAACAAGCTAACAATTAAAGTGTCAAGCATAGGAAAAAGTGGATCAACCTCGCAAAGCTCATCAACTTCTAAAAATTTATCTGATAGGAGTGCATTTGGATTAATTGAAACGAACAAAACCTCTGTCTATATTGGTGAACCAATTAGAATTAATGCGCGTGTTTATGCTCAATTTGAACCAAGATCTTTTGAAGATTACAAGGAATACGTGTCCAAAGGATTTCCTGATAAACAAAAAATACCCAACCCGGATATGACCAACGTGGAAATGAAAAATTATCAAAGTAAACGATTTTATTCATTTTCATACGACAAAAGTATTTGTTTTCCCACAGAGACAGGAACTTTTACAATACAACCATTCCAAATGACTCTAGGGAATATATTTGATCAAGAAAAAATCATTTCTGAAACAGCAGCAATAATCGTGAAGCCACTTCCAGGAACCAAGCCTTCATCTTTTACAGGTGCTGTTGGAAAAGTGAAAATGGAAAGAATAGTAAAGAAAGGGGCGAAGAAACAAGGAGATGTAGCAATCGTTAGTTTTATATTTACAGGAACTGGTAATATACACAGCATTGAAATCCCAGATTTAAAATTGCCAACTAGTATTCAACTTTATGGTGATCCTGAAATAAAGGAAGATTTTGAATTTAACGAAAATGGAGCAGAAGGTAAATTAACAATAGATTATAATTTGCAAATGCTTGATCCAGGCAAATTACTTATCCCAACTTTTGAATTTTCATATTTTGATTTGGAAACGGAACAATTCATTTCCTCTTTTGCGGATTCCATTTATTTTGATGTTGTTCAAACACCTGGATTTGATCGTAAGAAAGCTCAAGAGGAGGCGAATAAACGATTAACATCAAAGAAGAATAAAAAGGAAAATCAAGACTCAACTTGGTCTTCAAAAGTTGTTTTGGTTTCAATAGGTACTGGAGTTTTGGCTTTATCCGCACTTATGTTTTTATTTTTCAGGAAAAGAAATTTGAAGAATGAGAATGAACGAAAACCATTTGAAAATAAAGAAGAAAATAGCGTTAAATTAAATAAAATTGTACTCCCTAATACTGCTGCCGTAAATGCAAAATTTGATTTACGAGATTTAGAAACAAAAATTGATTCACCTAGTGAATATATCAAATCCTTAAGTGAAAAAATAGATGCTTGGCTTGATGGAGTTGTAAAGAGTAATGAATCTGTTCAATTGAGCAGAATGGAAAAATTGGAAGTGTTAAAATCTGATCCGAATTGGAGTGAAGATATCACAACGATTTCATCAATTTTTCATAAAATAGATGAAGCAAGGTATGGTTTGACGGTTGATAGTTTTTACTGTCAGCAGATTCAGGAGAAACTGGTAGAGATTTTTAATAAATAAGCTGAATATCATATCCAGTATGCCGTCTTATGTTGATAGCTAAATCATTTTCAAAAAGCAAATATTGACCTTTAATTCCGTTTAGCCTTCCTTTTATTAAAGGCGTTTTATCCAAATTTAAAACTTGAACGGATTTCGGATAAGTAATTACTGGATAAGTTAATTCAGTAATTACATCATTTTCGGAAATAAAACTTTGCAAATCAGAAGGAAGTTGTTCTACAGTTTGCCATTTTTCTTCTATTAAATCAATATTTTCATCGATTTCATTTTGCAACATTTTGCGATAATTTGTTTTGTCCGTATAAAATGCCTTGAGTTCAACTTCCAATTTTCCTGCTTCATATCTATTTGGTGTTTCCGCAAAGATAATGACTGAACTTGCTCCTTGATCAATCCATCTAGTTGGTATTTGACTTGATCTTGTAACTCCAACTTTAACAACGTCAGTTGCAGCGAGGTACACCACGTGAGGTTGATTATGATGTTTTTCTTCCCATTCAGTATCCCTTCCCATACCCAAGTGGGCTTCACAAAGTTCAGGTTTTAGAATACAAGGAGAATTTTCTGGGCTATTGTTGAAGCATGGATAGCAAAAACCTTCTCCAAAAAACTTTTTTGTTGATTTATTACAGACTTTACAAATCATCAAACCGGTAAATTCAATGGATATTTCTTTTCCAATAAATTCATTAAATAATATGGAGTCATTTTCCCAATTGGCAGTATATTCAACTGGATTAGTAAAAGTTGTTTGAAATTTAGAAATTATCATCTTTTTCTTATTGGAAATACGGGTATTGTTGATTTAAATGTAAAAATAATAAACTAAACGAAATCAATTCTTAGATCATTGAAGGCAGAAATAATTCTTTAGAATTAATCTAGTTAAAAATAAGAACTGTAGCGACATATCCTCGTAATTTTTTACAAAAGAAAAGGCAACTTTTAACTAAATTTATCGTCTGATATTTAAAACTGTAAACTAATGAAAAAAAATATTTCAACAGGAATGATATTTCTGTTTGTAATTATTTACAATACATCGTCTTTTTCGCAAAATAAAGTTCGTAAAAATGTAATTTCAAGCACGTCTATCCAGCATGAAAATAATGGGGACTTCTCTAATAATTCCTTAAATTCGAATCAAGAGAAAAAGAAAGCAGTTAAATATCCATTAACAATTTCAAAAAAAGCAGGTGAGGAACAAGTCGTTCACGATGAGGAATATCTAACTAAGGAAATAGCCAGAGTTGACAATCATATTAAGGCTATAGATTTTAAGATTGAAAATATTTCTTCTGATCCTTCAAAGAAGTCGAAAGCGGAACAAGATGGTTGGTTTACTCAAATGAATGATATTAAAGTATCACTTCAAAGTAAGAAGGGTAAATTGGAGGAAGAATTAAAAAGATATAAAAATTAGTAGCATGTGGAAATTTATTCTTTTTAGCATCATTTTTAGTTCATTCTCTTTTCAGATAATTTCTCAGGTAGGTGGTTCCTCTTGTCCTTTTATGCAGCCAATTTGTACCAATGCTGGCATTCAATTTACAGCTAGTTCAGGGGGGGCGGATGTTACTGTTAGTGAGCCAGGAAATGATTATGGCTGTTTAGGAGTATCACCAAATCCAAATTGGTACTATTTTGAAATTAGTCAACCGGGAGACATAATTATGGAACTATCTGCACCATCTGATATTGATTTTATTATTTGGGGGCCATTTGCTAATCTTGGTGCTGCTCAGGCTGCTTGTGGCACATATAATAATATTGTTGATGATACGGATTGTAGTTACTTCTTGGGTATTCCAATAGGTTGCAGTGCGTATGGGTGTAGCTGGAGCCTTGACAATATTGAAACTCCCGGAATTCCAAACGCCCAAGTTGGTGAAGTGTATGTAATGTTAATAACAAACTATGCGGACGATGTTCAAAATATTTCGCTAACACAAACCGGGGGAGCTGGAGCTACTGATTGCTCAATTGTTACCAATAATTGTTCTTTTTCAAACATCGATGGAACAATAACAGATTGTAATGGTACTACTAATCAATATACTATAACTGGTTCTGTATCTTTTATTAATGCTCCATCTACTGGTTCATTAACTATCGTAAATTCATGCGGTGGAAGTCAAACTTTTAATGCTCCATTTACTGGAACAGTAAATTATACTTTTGTTAACACGGCAGATGGATCTCCATGTATAATTACAGCATCTTTCACTAATGATAACACATGTTCAGCTACGTTAGATTTCGATGCTCCTCCACCTTGTACATGTCCTGCAGACATTGGGACATACAACTATACGGTTGATGGAACAAATGTAAATCCCAATTCACCAATAAAATTATGTTATAGTTCACAATTTAGCATTACATCTAATAACAATTGGACACCACCTAATGAAACCATTGGAGGAACTGACCCTAATCCACCGCCCTATATTCCAGGTATATATTGGCTTCTTTATTCATGCCCACCGACTTTCGCATTAACTCCAACTTTAGCAGATTTAAATACTCAAGTAATAGAAAATGACCCTTGTTTACAGGGAGTGATTAGCGGTTTTCCAAGCTTTGGAGATTTAAATGATCTATCTATAATTAATGCCTTTCCGGCAGGAACATTTACAAATAATACCATTTATTATGTGCCGCTAACTATGTATGATACTACCGGTGGAACATACAGTTACATCATTGAACCAGCATTAATGTGTTATGAAATGGGAGCTCCTGTAGCAGTTCAATATTTACCTGATGTTACTTTTTCGCAAACTCAAAATTGCGCGAATGGCACTGTAACAGCAACAATATCAGGTGGGGACGCACAGGTAAACGGAACTAATTTTTCAATTGTTTCAGGTAGTATAATTCCTGCAACTGCCCAGGCAGTGAATTCTACAGCAGCAAATGGAGGTACCGTTACCATTGGAAATTTGCAAACTGGTCCTTATTCCTTTGAAGTTCAAGACGCAAATGGATGTTCAATTACTATTAGCGGTAATTACACGGGAGCACAAACGGCTAATTTGAGTTATAACGATGATGTATTTTGTTTAGGCGATCCAAATCCAATAGCTAATGTAGTGGGAACTCAAGGAGGAACATATTCCTCATCTGCGGGATTGGCATTGAATCCAACGAATGGATCCATTGATTTATCTTTTTCAAATCCAGGAACCTATTTAATTACCTATACGACTCCAGGTCAACTTTGTCCAGGTTCAGATACTTATTCATTAACGATTCAAGATAACCCAGTAATAGATGCTGGTGAAGATGTTACAGTTTGCTTGAGAAACTCGGTAACGCTCGAAGCAACAGGTGCTGATTCCTATAGTTGGAATTACGGGTTGGTAAATGGTATTCCTTATTTGCCGAATTTGGGAGTAACTGAATTTATTGTACTTGGTTCAACAAATGGAGGGTGTACTGGATCAGATACGGTGCTTGTTACGGTAGTAGAAGATTGTACAGATGATGATGAAGTTATCTTATATGTGCCAAATACATTTACACCTGACAATGATCAATTCAATCAAAGTTTTCACGTAGTGTTTTATTCAGGATTCGATCCTTTTGCATTTGAATTGACAATATTCAACCGATGGGGTGAATTAATTTGGGAAAGCCATGACGTGAATGTAGGCTGGGACGGAACCTATAATAACGGGATGAAGGTACCAGATGGTGTTTATACGTGGAAAATAAAATATAAACGGATACAAAATGATTTAAAGGAAACCGTTTACGGCCATGTTACGCTAATTAGATAGTTTATTTAACCATTGCATTGTATCGATTCCATCTGCATAATCCCAAATTTTAGGACTTTGTCCTTGACCAAATGGAATAAATTTTGTTCCAATAACAATTTGGATGTGATTTGAATTTCTCTCTATAAATTCTATTATTTGATTTTGATTTTTATACCTTGAATAATGTATCATAGAAATGGGAGAAAAAAGCGCATCAGTTTCTTTCAAAATAACAAAATTATTATCCAAAAATTTCTCCTGATTCAATAAGTGAATTGCACGATTGTAGTCGTAATTATTTCCGTATTTTTTATGATTTATTAGCTCGTGATAGGGGAGGATCGCTTCAAATAATACATCTAAATTAAATGAATCCGGGATCAATAAATAAGAGACATTTCTACATCCTTTTCCGTAGAATTGAAAGAAATCTTTCCCTAAATTAAATAGTTCATCTTTTGATTCATTCCCATCTAATACTGCGATTGAAGTTCTGTTTTTTCTGAATAAACTTGGTAAATGTCCAAAATACTTTTCAAAATACATGTTTGAATTATCGCTGCCAGTAGCAATTACTGCCTCTGATTTTGTGATTTTACCAATTTCTATAGAGTATTTTGATTGTAATTCCGGGTGAATTTCATTCATTAAATTTAAAATAGCAGGAAGTAAGGTTTGATCATCTGAACTAAGTTTTATCTGAGCATAATTTCCAGTTAGCCAGACACAAAGTAAATCGTGAAAGCCAACTAATGGAATATTTCCAGCCATGATTAGCAAGACTTTTTTTGGTGTAGAATTATAGGAGTAATTTGAAATCCATTTTGTTAAATCATCCGAGTTCATCATGTTAGAAAGTCCTTCTAGTGCCTGTCTTACACTGTCCTCAGTAAACCACCCATTGTAGTTTTTTTGTGCGATTATTACTTGATTTATTTTGTCTAATTCATTCGAAGTAAAGCGTTTTGATAATGTTAAGTTTAATTTATCATCAGCAAGTATTTCAAATAACTCTCTAAAACTTTCGCATACCTCAATCCAATGTTCTCTATTCATAATTCAAAGATAGTGGCTTAAACTACATTAGCATTACTCTTAATTCGTTAAGAAAGATTAATAATTGAACTTTTCTATTTCATGAACGTTTGTATCTTTGTAAAAAAAAATCGAGTGTAATGGCAATAACGATAACTGACGAATGTATTAATTGTGGTGCTTGTGAACCTGAATGTCCAAATAATGCAATTTATGAAGGTGGTGCTGAATGGAAATATTCTGATGGAACTTCGCTTAAAGGAATTATCCAAACTTTGGATGGAAACGAAATTTTAGCGGATCATAGTTTTGAGCCAGTTAATATGGATGTTTACTACATTGCTCATGATAAATGTACGGAATGTGTTGGTTTCCATGATGAACCTCAATGTGCTGCTGTTTGTCCTGTAGATTGTTGTGTTGATGATCCAGATTACAGAGAATCTGAGGATGAATTACTAGCTAAAAAGAATTTCATGCATTTGTAAGAAGGAAATCTTTACCTTTGATTCATGAAATTTATTACTTTTAAATCTATTGATTCTTCAATTGAATTAGTAGATAACTTATCTGACGAGGCGCTTTCCATCTTGTGTGAAAAACATGCGACACGACAACCAGAATTAATTGACTATATACTTTCAGCTGCAGTTGAATATGAAAATCCTGATTTAGAAGGATTACTGATTTATTATTATTGCTTGTTGATGGAGGCCTATGAAATTGAGGGCATTGAATTAAAGAAAGTTGAAGTTTCAGAAATAGAAGCGTTTGAAGAAGAATTTCTTTCTGTTCTAGAATCTTATTTCGAGGATGAAAACATAGAGGAATTAGAGGAATATACAGGTCAACCAGATTTAGTTCATTTCATGTTGGTTGAAATTTCAACTCCGGATGAGGATGGAACAACACTTGAGGATGAGACAGGTGTACAGTTGTTTATTTCAATGATGGCATTGATATCTGTAATTTCAAAAACCAATTCATAAATTACCAATCCTTCTTTTTTATTATCCAATAAGATCCCAAAATAAATAGGGTGGAGTAAAATATTGATGCTATAACGGCACCATAAGGAACAGAATACTCAAAAGATCCACCGGTAAGTTGGTTTACTAGTCTAATTCGCTGAAAAGGTTCATCTATTAAGTTTGACATTACATTTAGAGGTAGATAATCTGTAATGAGAAATGGAACCTCAGTAATTCTATTTCCTTGACTATCAAATTTTTCTACAACTTTAGATGTATATTCAACTACTAACAAAATAATTTCTAAAATCCACCAAAGGAAAAAGGAAAGAAATACAAAAACTACTCTTTTTAAAAGAACAGTAATAAAAAATAAGAAAGAAAGAAAGGTAAATAGTTTTAGAAAATAGCCTAAAATAAAATAAAACTCTTTAAATGCTAGCGAGAAATCAGTAGTATTCGAAAATGAATAACCTAAAATTAATCCCATTAAAAGAACAACTAACGTTGAAATTAGAGATAGTAATCCAATAGTTAGCACTTTTGAAATGATAAATTCTTTCTTACTCAAACCATCTATTACATTCTGCTTGAACATTTTAGTAGTAAATTCATTTGAAATGGTAAAAATGATTATCAACCCTAAAAAGATTTTCAATAAAGCTGTAATGTATGTTAAGAAGTTCCATATCTGAGGAAAATTCAAAAATCCTTGATCTCTAATATTTACAGGGATACCCAGAATTGGAATAGATTTCACCGAACAAAGTAAGGTAAAGCCAATTACCAAAATAAAATAAATCCCAGAAAATAAGATTACAGGAAAATAAGAATAATTCTTAAGCCACTCAATTCTAATTAATCGTTTCATTGGTTTTGTTTTACAAGGTCTAAAAATTGCTCTTCAAGTGATTCTCTTTCTTTTGATAAATGAGAAAGGAAAATACCTTTTTCGCTGAGTCTCTTATTTAAATCTGAAGCATTTACATCAGATTTTATATATGCTGTAATTTTCCCATTTTCTAATTTAATATCACCAAAATATCCTGTAGATTCTAGTTCTGATTTTAATTGTTTATTATCAGCCGCCTCCAGAACAAAATAACCATTTTTAGCAGTTATTCCAGCTACGGTTCCACAATACAGTGAAACTCCTTTCTTTAGGATTATCACATGACTACACACCTTTTCAACCTCATCCAATAAGTGACTTGCTAAAATTATTGTAGTACCTTGGTTGGCAATAGTTTTAATGATTTCACGTATTTGAATTATTCCTTCTGGATCGAGTCCATTTGTGGGCTCGTCTAATATAAGAACCTCAGGATTGTTGATCATCGCAGATGCTATGGCTAAACGCTGCTTCATTCCTAAAGAGAAAGTTGAAAATCGATCGTTTTTTCTTTCGTACAATCCTACTAATTTCAAAACAGTTTCTATACGTGAATAGGGCGCCTCTTTTATTTCACAAACAATTTTTAGGTTTTTTTCAGCTGAAAGAAAAGTATAGAAATTTGGATGCTCGATTATGGCTCCAATTCTTTTTAAATCATCAGAGGATGTTCCCGAATTTCCAAACCATGACCAGTTTCCTTCTGTCGCATTTATTGTTGATAATAGAATACCAAGCGTTGTTGATTTACCACTTCCATTGGGGCCAAGTAAGCCATAAACATTTCCTTTTTCTACTGAAAAGGAGATGGAATTTACTGCTTGTAAACGACCAAACCGTTTACTTAGATTATTAACTTCGAGTACAACAGACATGCGTTAGTTTTTAATAAAAAATAGGGTTCCATTTACACTAGAAATAGCTTGAACAGTGGAACTGTATTTAAGAATGAAATCTATTGAACTCTCCTTAAGTTCAGAATTTTTCTTTTTTGATTTTTGTAAAGTTGGAACTTTTGAGTAAATATGGGGCATAGGCAATTTTTTACAAAAACGTATTGAAAATAAATTTATTGTAAAAAAATACAATTATTTTCTATGCCATTGTACTCGGCGTCCCAAAACTCATTGGTGGTAAATTGCCATTATTTGAATCGGAAATACGACCAAAGTTCTCTTCGTATTTTTCAATATTATCTGAAAGTGCTTGTAAAAAACGTTTTGCATTTTCAGGTGTCATAATTACACGTGAACGAACTTTTCCTTTAGGCATTCCTGGCATAATTTGAATAAAATCACAAACCACTTCAGTAGGTGAATGTGTGATAATTGCAAGGTTTGAATATACTCCCAAGGCAACATCCTCAGAAAGTTCAATGTTCATTTGATTTTCTTGATTTTCCATTTTTTTTAAAGATTTAATGTCCTAATGCCGCTAAATATCTTTCCGCATCCAAGGCAGCAATACAGCCAGTTCCAGCTGCAGTTATCGCTTGTCTGTATGTTTTATCTGCTGCATCGCCAGCTACAAAAACTCCTGCAACGTTTGTTCTTGAAGTTCCCGGTTGCTCATATTTAATGTAACCAGTTTCATCCAAGTTAATATAATCTTTAAAGATCTCTGTATTTGGTTGATGACCAATTGCTACGAAGAAACCTTTACACGCAATTTCAGTCATTTCTCCTGTTATCGAATTTTTTGCACGAACTCCAGTTACCCCAGCGCCATCTCCTAAAACTTCATCCGTTTCGGTATTGAATAAAATCTCAATATTTGGAGTGTTTTTTACACGATCAGCCATGATTTTTGAAGCTCTGAATTCATTTTTTCTAACAAGCATTGTAACTTTGGTGCACAGTTTTGATAGATAATGAGCTTCTTCACAAGCTGAATCTCCAGCTCCAACAATAACTACTTCTTGACCTCTGTAAAAGAAACCATCACAAACCGCACATGCAGAAACACCACCCCCTAATTCAAGGTATTTTTGCTCACTTGGCAACCCCAAATATTTTGCAGATGCCCCAGTTGAAATAATTACGGTGTCAGCATGAATTTCATGACCATCCTCTGTCCAACATTTGTGAATAGGGCCATTGAAATCAACTTTAGTAATAAATCCAAAACGAATATCTGTTTCAAATCTCTTTGCTTGAGCTTCTAATTCGACCATCATTTCTGGCCCAGAAATACCTTTAGGATACCCTGGAAAATTTTCAACTTCATTTGTGGTTGTTAATTGTCCTCCTGGCTGCATTCCTTGGTATAAAACAGGTTTCATATCAGCCCGTGCTGCATAAATCGCTGCAGTATAACCTGCTGGTCCTGATCCAATTATTAAACATTTTATTCTTTCTGGTGTATTCATACTATTGTGATTTTTGGTAAATTTAACTAATTTGAAAAAGAATTAGGTTACAAAAGTAACATTCCATTTAAACTATGGTTCAACGATTTTCCATTTTGTAATATAAACCTATCCCAAGGACTGATTTGAATTGGGTTCTAGGACCGGTATTTCCAAAGCGATCTTTTATCTTAATATCATCATCGTAAATAAGGTTGAACTGTGTTGTCGCTGAAAATAATTTATTTACTTTGAACAGAAGAAGAACTTCTGCATTGACATCAATATTCTGAGGATCATCAGTATAATTACTGAATAATTCGAAACGCGATTTAAGGTCAATGTTTTTCATTAAACTCCGATTCCATTTGATTTTAAGATAAGCACCGTATTCTTCTCTGAAATTTCTTCCGGCAGAAACAATATTTCCTTGTCCGTCTAGAATTGCTTTGTCAACGCCAAAAGCTCCGGCATTCGCTAGTGTTTGATCTCCAACAATGGTTCCTTTAAAAGCAAATGGCGAAGCGAAAATAGAGAGGTTCTCATTCCGTATATAATCCATTCCAAATGCTAAATTAACATAACCGGGAGCTAGAAAAGTCGATACTCGAATTGAATCATTGGGCAAATTAAAACCATCGAGAAATTGAGTTCTAAAACCAGTATTTAATGAAAAGAATAAATACTTAGATACTTTCTGACCATAAATACTACTAAAGTCTATTTTATCATCGGTTTTTTGGAGCGAGTTTCCAACCAGATTATCAAAGTATCGAATTCCACCTAAAGCTAAAATTAGATCAGTGGACCATTTTGAATCACCTTTTGAGTAATAGTTTCCCGTACTTATAGTTCCTATAAGTGATAGATTATTTCTACCCCCCGCATTCCAGTTGACAAAGGTAGATTGAGTTCCCGTAAGCTGATAAATGAATTTAAACTTCCAAGGGTTTTGAATTTTAACAGTATCGATTTTTGATTTAATGGTATCTTCAGCATGCCCAGTAAACGAATTAAATGTAAGAAATTTAATCCAAAATACACATAAAATCAATTGTGGTATGTTAATTTTGTTTGTCATTAAATTCTATCCAATGAAAGCTAAAGCGAAATTACAGATTATAATTTTATTGTGTAGCATTTATAGTTTTTCTACCCATGCTCAAGCTGTCGATTACTCAGATGCAAAAAACTGGGCAGTTCTTCCTACTTTTTCGAACGATCAATTAAAAAGTTATGTAAAAGATTCTTCTTGGATAAAAAAAGCTGATGTCTTTTATGTTTATCCAACTTTATTTCTAGATAAAAAAGATTCCAATTGGAACATTGATATTAACCAAAATGAACAACGTACAAAAGTAATTAATCAAGCGGTTAAGTTTCAAGCCTCGGCTTGGGCAGAAAGTGGTCGATTATTTGTTCCTTTTTATCGACAAGCTCATATTCGTTCTTATAGAATGTTGAACCAAGGCGGAAAGGAAGCCTTGCTTTTGGCTTATTCAGATGTAAAAGAGGCTTTTTCGTATTATCTGAAAAACCATAATCAAGGTAGGCCAATTATTTTGGCAGGTCATAGTCAAGGTTCGACACATTTATCTCTGCTTTTAAAAGAATTTTTTGATGGCACTCCGTTGCAAAAACAACTAGTCGCTGCCTATATTCCGGGTATTGGCATCGAAGGAACGATGTTTACTTCTTTAAGCCTAATGAAAAGTCCATCAGAAAACTATGGTTTTGTAACATGGAATACTTTTAAAAGACGAATTAATGAAGATAAATATGAGAGGTGGTACAAGGGGAAATTAGTTGTCAATCCCGTAACGTGGGATATGACCCAATTTGCAGAAAAAAGTAAACACAAGGGTTTTTTATTTTGGAATAGTAAAATGTATCAAAAAAGTTTTTCTACTACGCTAATTGACGGGGCTATATGGATAACAACTCCTAACTTTCCTTATAAATATTTAGCAGCAAGGATGGATGATTTTCACTTAGGTGATGTCAATCTTTTTTGGGAAGATATTCGAACAAATTCTAAATTACGATTAGATCATTGGTTTGAAGAACGAGAAGGCCGCTAGTATCGAAAAACAAAATGTTGTTTAGTCTGCTGGCTTCTTGGTGTAATTATTCCCATTCGAAATAAATCAATCGAGACATGAAAAGAGTCTGAATTACAAACTTCTTTCCATGCATTTAACATAGATTTACTCCATCGAATATCATCTAAAATCAACAAAGTATCGTTGTGCATGAAGGGTTTTAATCTATCTATATAGGATAGTAGTGCTTCACCGTCGTGATGGCCGTCAATGTAAATAAGATCAAATTTCTCATCTTTTAAGTCCGAAATGAATTGATGAAAAGTATTGTTTATTGTATGAATATTTAAATCAAAAGTTTTAAAATTTCTTTGAGCTACAGCGAGCGTTTCAGGACATGCTTCAATGGTTGTTATTTCACTTTTTGCATTTCCAGCTTGTAAGTGAATTGTACCTACTCCCAAGGAAGTTCCTAACTCTAATATTCGATTTGGTTTGTAAAAGTTGCTCACTCTATAAAGCAAATCAGCATATTTTCCTTTTGATGAACTGTGCTTGAAAACAGATTTGACCATTCTTTTATTTCCAAGTTTTTTTGAACCAACTCCGAAATCTTGAATCGAAATTAGTTCATTTGATTGCGTAAGTTGAGTATACAACAAATCTCTTTTCAAAGAAAATTCCATGTCCAATTCAATTTTTACGCATTTATCAATGAAATCATAAGCAAAAGGAGAATGAATTCCGTGTCTTCCTTTGGCAGCTAAGTAATATTTTATAATTTCGAATGGTAAAAACACAAACAAAAGTAACCAATATCCAGAATGAATAATCTAGATTCAAAAAACATTCATACTCAAAAAGAAAAGCTGAAGAATGGATTGCCAGAATTGAGGTTAGAAAAACCTTGTGTTTTGGGAGATGGAATTATAAAATTGTCGAGTTTTAATAATATTATTGAATTTAAGGAATCTGTCTCTTGGTTTATTCCTGCCTCTGGTTCAGGTTCTCGTATGTTTCAATTTATTTTTGATTATCTGAGCGATGGTGATTTAAATAAAAAGGAAATTCAACAATTTTTATCTTCCCTAAAGAAATTTGCTTTTTATCATGCAATGGAAGATCGAATAAGAACTGATTTTGAAAATGATAAAATTTCTAATCGCGAATTAATTGAGTACATTTTACTTGATGAAGGGATTTCTTTCTCCACGCTTCCAAAGGGATTAATTCCATTTCATTATCAAAGTAAACGCACCTCAAATTCCTTTCAAGATTCTATTTTTCAAGGGCTTAAATTACCAGTTGATGACGTTAAATTTCATTTCACAATTCAAAAAGAGTTTGAAAATAAGATTCTAAATGCCATTACTGAGGTTACTGTGGAACAATTGCCAAAAATTGAATTTTCAGAACAGTATAAAGAAACTGATTCCATAGCATTTGATAAAGATTTTAACCCAATTGAATTATCTGAAAATCTTCTACTTACTCGTCCATCAGGTCATGGTGCCTTACTTACAAATTTGAATAGTGTAGAAGCAGATTTCATTTTGATTAGAAATATCGATAACATTCAACATAATTCGAAGAGTGAAGAATCTTTGCGTGTTTGGTCTGAATTGGTGTCCTTGGCAAAACAGATTAAAATTGAATTAACTGAGATTTGGAATGAACCATCGATTGAATTAGTGCATAAAATCAATGATAAATACTCCCTTTTTCATTCGGAAGAGATTGATAGTATTATTCAAAAGGAACAGATCCTCCGATTGATAAATAAACCTGTCAGAATTTGCGGAATGGTTAAGAATATTGGTCAACCTGGTGGCGGACCATTTTGGGTGAGGAGCAATGGGAAGTTAACCAAACAAATCATTGAGAAAGCTCAAATCTCAACTGAAATAGAACAACAAAAACTGTTGCAACAAAGTACACATTTCAATCCCGTCATGATTGTAGCTTCGGTAAAGGATTTTGAGGGAAATAAATACGACTTGACACAATTTGTAGATGATCAAACCTATTTCATTGTTAATAAAACCCATCAAGGAAAAGCTATTCAATATTTGGAAAATCCGGGACTTTGGAATGGATCGATGGCTCATTGGAATTCGGTTTTCGTTGAAATTCCTTCAGAAGTATTCAGTCCAGTGAAGACAATTTTGGATTTATTAGATGAGAGGCATTTATCAGATAGTGAATAAAAAAAACACAAGAATCAAATCATTCCGCGAATAACACCTTTGTCCGAGGACTCTATAAATTTAAGTATGTTTTCACGCATGTCACTTTCTGGAATTGTAGTACGAACTAATTCAATAGCTTTTGTTAAATTATTGTTTTGGACATAAAGAACGCGATAAATATCTTCAATCTCTCGTACTTGTTCGTCCGTATAACCTCTTCTTCGCAGTCCAACAGAATTTACTCCAGCGAAGGTTAAGGGCTCCCGAGCCGCTTTAATGAAAGGAGGAATGTCTTTTCGAATCAGTGAAGCTCCGCCAATAAATGTATGCGCTCCAATATGTGCAAATTGTTGAGCCGCTACTTTTCCTTCAAGAATGGCAAAATCATCAATTTTAACATGCCCAGATAATCCAACGTAACTTGCCAAAATGACATTGTTTGCAATTTGACAATCATGTGCAACATGAACATAAGTCATTAATAGACAATTGTTTCCAACTGCAGTATTCCATTGGTCTTGGGTTCCTCGATGAATAGTCACGCATTCGCGAATTACCGTATTATTTCCAATTGTTACGGTTGTGTTTTCTCCATCAAACTTTAAATCTTGAGGTATAACTCCAATTACGGCACCTGGGAAAATTTCGCAATTTTCACCAATTGTAGTATTTGGATAAATGGACACATTTGAGTGAATCTTTGTGTTATTTCCAATTTTTACATTGGCATGTATTGTTGAAAAAGGATCAATTTGCACATTGTTTCCAAGTTCAGCAGATGGGGAAATAGAAGCTAAATTACTAATCATTATCCTTTGTCTTTGATTACTTGAGCTAGCATTTCTGCCTCGCAAACAACTTTTCCGTTTACGTAGGCTTTTCCTTCCATTTCAACCAAACCTCTTCGAATAGGAGAAATTAATTTTAATTCAAAAACAATTGTATCACCTGGAAGAACCTTTTGTTTAAATTTCACTTTGTCGATCTTCATGAAATACGTTGAGTATAAATGTGGATCTTCAACTTTACTTAATGCAAAAATACCACCAGTCTGAGCCATTGCTTCCAACTGAAGTACGCCTGGAAAAACTGGATTACCTGGAAAATGTCCCGTGAAAATCGGTTCGTTCATAGTGATATTTTTTACACCGATTATAGAATTTTCCTGAATTTCCATGATTTTATCAATCATCAAAAACGGATAGCGGTGCGGTAACATCTTTTCAATGTCATTTATCGTGTAAAGCGGATCTTTCGTTAAATCGAATTTACGCCCTTCGTTACTTTGTTTTTTGATTTGTTCTTTCAGAACTTTGGCAAAACGAACATTTCCTGAGTGACCCGGTCTTGCAGCTAAAATATGTGCCTTTATTGGTTTTCCAACCAATGCTAAATCACCAACAATATCCAATAATTTATGTCGAGCAGGCTCATTTTCATATTGAAGCTTTGTACTGTTTAATACACCAATTCCATCTATCGATACTTTTAGACTTTCTTTTCCTAATAATTTGGCTAATCGATTCAATTCCTCTTGTGGAACATCTACTTTATCAACTAAAACAATTGCGTTATCTAAATCACCACCTTTAATTAAATTATTGCTTGCTAAAAATTCTAATTCACGCAAGAAAACAAAGGTGCGACATGAAGCGATTTGTTCATTGAACTCGCCAATGTGATACATGCTAGCATGCTGTGTTCCCAAAACTGGAGATTTATAATCAACCATTACGGTAATTCTATAATTCACGTCAGGAATGGCCAAAAATTCAATTCCTTTATCCAAATCTTCCCATGGAATATTTTCTGAAAGTTCGAAATATTCACGTTCAGCTGTTTGTTGCTCCACCCCAACATGTTGAATTGCATGAACAAAAGGTAAAGAACTCCCATCCATTATAGGAATTTCAGGTGCATCTAATTTGATTAAGGCATTATCAACCCCGCAACCAACCAATGCAGCCAAAACATGTTCTGTGGTGTAAACTCGAGCCCCATTTTGTTCTAACGTTGTCCCACGGTCTGTTGAAATCACAAAATCAACATCTGCTTTGATTTGAGGTTCATTCGGTAAATCAATCCGTTGGAATTTAAACCCAGAATTTTCAGGTGCTGGATGAATTTCAAGATTCACCTTTTCTCCGGTATGAAGTCCGACTCCTACAATTTTTACAATATCTTTTAGCGTATGTTGATAATCTGCCATTTTCAATTATTTAGTTTCTGAAGTAATATCCTTTATTTTTTTATCTAGTTCTTGTATTTTAGTCAAGATGAATGGAAGTTTTCTAAAGCCGAAATACGATTTTTTGAAATCTTCGATTGAAATTCCTGGTGACCCCATGAGTGTATCGGCTTTTTTGACAGTCGATGGAATTCCTGATTGCGCAACGATTTTAGTTTCGTCTGCAATGTGCAAATGCCCACTTATTCCTGCTTGTCCACCAATTAAAACACGATTCCCAATTTTTGCCGATCCTGCAATCCCTGCTTGGGCAGCCATGGCCGAGTTAGCTCCAAAATCAACGTTGTGTGCAATTTGACATAAATTATCAATCTTCGAACCCTTGCGAATAAAGGTAGACCCCATGGTTGCTCGATCAATCGTTGTGTTTGACCCAATTTCAACATTATCTTCAATAACAACGTTACCAATTTGAGGTACTTTTTGAAAATTTCCGTTTTCGTCAGGAGCAAAACCAAATCCATCGGCTCCAATAACAGAACCAGCATGAATAATACAGTTTTTTCCTACTTTACAATCGTTATATATTTTAACCCCTGGATGAATGATCGTGTTTTCACCAATTTCAACGTTATCACCTATATAAACCTGCGGATAAATGATAACGTTATCACCAATTTTGGATCGTTCTGCAAGATAGCTAAATGAACCTAAATGAACATCTTTTCCAAGAGTTGCACTTTCGGCTATACTAACTAGACTTTCAATTCCGGGTTTTTTCTTTGAAATTTGACTATAGATTTCCAGAAGTTTTGCAAAGCATGAATAGGCATCTTCAACTTTAATTAAAGTAAGGCTATCAGGAAGAGTTTTTGATGGAGAAAATGAATCATTAACAATGCAAATCGATGATTTTGTGGTATAAATGAATTCTTCGTATTTAGGATTTGCTAAAAAAGAAAGAGCTCCTGCATGACCCTCCTCAATTTTCGCTAATGTGTTGACACAAACGGCAGTATCACCTTCAATTTTCCCATTTAATAATCCCGCAATTTGCTCTGCTGAAAATTCCATGATTCAAATATAGCTATTTGTTGTAATTTATAGTGTTTTGTTAATATTTATGAAAACAATTTACTTCGTGGTTGGCGAATTTTTTTTAATAATTTTTGTTGGAGTGAGCATGACATCCTTCCAAGAAAAAATTAAAAAGGTTGAATCTAAATTATTTTTGAGTAGTATTTCTGCCTCGGAATTGTTGTTTTTTAGAAGATTACAAGATAAGAATCCATTTTTTAAAAGAGTTTTTGAATAAGATTCCTGTGTAAAATTAGCTGATTTTAAAGAAGTTAAGAGTTGTTTCGACACATCGAAATTGAAAAGAGAGAATTTATCTTCAGGGAGATTTATAATTTTTAGAAAGGTATCAATTTTCATGGCTTGAAGTTGATTAAGGTCATCATGAACTACCGCCAAATAAGAATCAGATGAAAAAGAAATATAAAATGGAGTTGTTATTCCAGCCGTTGAAGTTGTTTCAAAAAGGTACGTTTTAAAAGAAGAACTTTTATTGCTTTTATCAAAATTTACTTCTGATTCTTCAAGAATTTTTTGAATATTATTGGCCGGAATTTTTTTTGAAGCACTAATTAAAATCTTGTGATTTATAGTTTCTTTTACCTTGTTTTGTGGCAACCAACTGCAACCTCTATTTCCAAATACAAAAAAAACGAAGATTAATCCAATACCAACACCAATTAAGTAATAGAATAACCTTCTCAAAAATGTATGTTGCATCATGCTGCAAAGCTACTCACAAAATCTTTGTTTTGAAATATTTGCTAAAAAAGTATAATTGAAAATTAGGTCACAAGGAATGATACTGTTTTAAAATTCTTATTACTAGTTGATTAAATTGCAAAAAAGAACTGTAAAATCAAATTATTTCTGAAACAAATAAATCACTTTTTCGCACTTCTCAATTAAAATTTGCTAGTATCTTTGTCATCAAAATTAATCGTATGTCAGCAGTTGTAAATGAAACAGATATTTTTCAAATCCTTGAACAATTAGGAATTGAAACAGAAAATAATGGTGCCTCAACAGGAGGTAAATGGTTTAAAACCAGAGGTGAGCGTATTGATTCAATCTCTCCTGTGGATGGAAAATTAATTGCGTCCGTTAATTCTGCAACAGAAGCTGATTACGAAGCGGTAGTTTTGAAAGCGCAAGAGGCATTTGCACAATGGAGATTGATTCCAGCTCCGAAAAGGGGAGAGGTGGTTCGTCAATTGGCGGAAAGAATTCGTTTTTACAAAGAACCACTAGGAAAACTTGTTTCTTACGAAATGGGAAAATCTCTTCAAGAAGGCTTAGGTGAGGTTCAGGAGATGATTGATATTTGTGATTTTGCAGTTGGATTATCTCGACAATTATATGGTTTAACAATGCATTCAGAAAGACCTGGACATAGAATGTATGAGCAATATCATCCGCTTGGAATTGTTGGAATTATTTCAGCATTCAATTTCCCAGTTGCTGTTTGGAATTGGAATACAGCACTAGCATGGGTTTGTGGTGATGTTTGTATTTGGAAGCCGTCTGAAAAAACGCCAATTACTGCTCTTGCTTGTCAACAAATTACGAAAGAAGTTTTTGATGCAAATGGTGTTCCTGAAGGTGTTTCAAGTGTTATTATTGGTGGTGCTGAAATTGGAAAATTAATGGCTGAGGATACACGAATTCCGTTGATTTCTGCAACAGGTTCAACTCGTATGGGTAAATCAGTTGGAGCAGCAGTTGGAGCGAGATTAGGTCGTTCTTTATTGGAGTTAGGAGGAAATAATGCAATTATCATCACGCCAACAGCCGATTTGAAAATGGTTGTACCAGGAGCTGTATTTGGAGCTGTTGGAACTGCTGGTCAACGTTGTACATCTACACGAAGATTGATTATTCACGATTCTATCTACGATAAAGTAAGAGATGCTCTAGTTAAGGCGTATGGACAGTTGAAAATTGGAGATCCTTTGGATCAGTCAAATCACGTGGGACCATTGATTGATAAAGATGCCGTTTCTGCTTATTTGAATGCGATTGAAAAAGCGAAAGCAGAAGGTGGAAAAGTAATTGTTGAAGGAGGAGTATTGTCCGGAGTAGGCTATGAATCTGGATGTTATGTAAAACCTGCAATTGTTGAGGCAGAAAATCATTTTGAAATTGTTCAACACGAAACATTTGCACCAATTTTATATATCATGAAATACTCTGGTGAATTAGAAAATGCAATTCGTATGCAAAATGGGGTTCCACAAGGACTTTCATCAGCAATAATGACAAATAATTTAAAAGAAGCCGAAGCATTTTTATCCCAGGCAGGTTCAGATTGTGGAATTGCTAATATAAATATTGGAACTTCAGGTGCTGAGATTGGTGGTGCATTTGGTGGCGAAAAAGAAACAGGAGGA
>JBIIFU010000091.1:0-2640 GCA_044237035.1 Crocinitomicaceae bacterium | reverse complement strand
AATTCAGAAGAAACCCAATCCAATACGGTAACTAAAAATCAGACAACCAACTCGCAAAATAATACCCAAAATCAAAATGCGAACTCGTCTAATTCCAACGAAGAAAATGAGGATAATTCAGAAGAAACCCAATCGAATACTGTAGATAAAAAGCAAGATGAATATATCCCAAGAATTCAGAATGATATATCTGAAATTAAGAATGAATACCTAGTGAACAATAGTATTGAATTTTCTAACGCTAAGGCATCAGCTAAAGAGGAATTAAAAAAATCCTTTCCTACGGTTAATTTGGAATCAACTCAACAATTATTGTTCGAAAAATCAAAGGTTGAAAATCTAATTTCAACTAGTGAGAAGGAAATTGAGTTTCTGATTACCGAAAAAAAGAAGGAGAAAAAGAAAAAGAATATTGAACTAATTGAAAATTCAATAAAAGACAAAGAGCAAGAATTACTCGATTTAACAAATCAAAGAGAGAATATTGAAGAGCAAATTAAGAAACAAAAGAAAGATGACGTGGTCTTGGATATAAATAGAAATTCTGCTTCAATAGATGAACAAAAATCACAAGAAATTTTAGCATCAACGGAATATAAAGAATACGTGAGGGCAATTGTATCCTTCGAAAATGAAAAGGAAAACTTCAATTCAATATCCATTTCACTTGAAAAACAACAAAAAAGATTAAATGAATTAGTGAATATTCAAGTTTTAAGTAAGGACAAGCGCATAGGATCTGTTGAAATTGAATCGCTTGTTAAAGAAATTGAAAATTCACAAAAGCAACTAGAAACCACTTACAACAAATTAAAGGAACTGAAAAAAGTAGTTGAGAAGGTAGAAAATGAAAATCAAGAAATCTCAACTGAAATGCAAATATTAGCATCAAATCGAAAAGAGCCCCTAACAAAAATTGAGCTAATTAAAGATGAAATAATATCCTCTGGCGGTTTTCAAATCACTTCAACAAACAAAGAAACCAATTCTGATAATAAACCAATTCCAATGAATGTTAAAACCCCATCAGGTTTGGTTTATCGTGTTCAGATAGGTGCATTTAGAAAACCCATTCCAACTAATGTATATTCACAATTTACGCCGGTCTCTGGTGAACTACAATCAAATGGACTTACTGTTTATATGGCCGGTTATTTTAATAATGCATCACATGCAATTAATGCTAGAAAACAAATTCAAACATTGGGTTACTCAGATGCATTCATTGTTGCCTATTGCAACGGAAAAAAATTAACTCTTGGTGAAGCTCGACAACTTGAAGCTCGTGGAGAATGTATTCCTCAAGGCGATAATGATTTTTTAGTTGAAATAAGTAAAAACACGAAAGAGGCTCAGTCTGAACAGATAGCTAGTTTAAATAATGAATCTTCAACTACAATTGATACAAAAAGTTTATTTTTTACCGTACAAATTGGTGTTTATAACAAGCCAATTAATGAAAAAGAAAAATTTCCTGGACTCAATGAAATTACGTCAAATGTTAGTCCCAAAAAGCAGTTGCGCTATTCAACTGGTAAATTTTCAGATATAAACTCTGCTAAAACAAGAAAAAATGAAGCAGTCGCAACCGGAATATCTGATGCATTTATTGTGGCTTACTACCAAGGAGAGAGAATAACTATTGCTCAAGCCAATGAATTAATTTCGAAAAACGAATCAATTATTTATGCACAAACACAACAAACAAATACAGCAAACAAAATTGATTCTGTCAAGTTTATTTCTGATGGGAACAAATACTTCGAGACCGAAAAGAAAGAAGTAAAAATAGAAAAAATAAAATACGAGATAAATACAAAATTTGAAGAGTTACCGAATGAAAAGCTTGCGTATTTTAATCAATATAGCTTTTTTCAATTCGATAAAGAAAGTGGGAAATTGATCTCAACTGAATTTTCACGAAACGTTGATTTGGCGGATGAATTAAAATTGAGTGGTCTTGTAGCTGAAGTGAAAGTTAATCAAACGGATGACAAAAAAAGTGATGTAAAAATAAAAGAATTGACTGGTGATTTAATGGATATGCTATTGCGAACAAATTGGGTGAGTTCAATTGAGTCTTCACAAGAAATTTCATTAATTTTAAATTCTAATTTTTCAACTAGCGAAAATTATACGAACTTGCTAAAAAATACGTTTGATTTAAAAATAGAGAATTATGACAAAAAATAATCCGCAACATCAAGAAGAAACAGATGTCCTTGAAGCCAAAATCAATGAAAACGGATTGATTCTATATAACGATGATGTAAATACATTCGATCACGTTATTAATTCACTTGTCAGTATTTGTAAACACGATCCAATTCAAGCTGAACAATGTGCTTGGCTTGTACATTTAAATGGGAAATGCAAAGTAAAAAATGGATATTTTGAAGAGCTAGAGCCGCTTTGTGTTGCATTATTAGATAGAGGGATTTCTGCTACAATTGAATAATTAAAAAATAGATTAAAGCACAATCTGTTAAAATGATACCACATCAAACCCCTTCTTTTATTTGGCTTGTGTTCTTGCTATTTTGCAGTCATTTTGCAATAGCTCAAGTTGGAACAAATTCAGATTCATTAAAACTAATTCAACTTTCAGGGGTAGTTGTATCAGAGGAAACTCTTGAGGAA
>JBIIFU010000032.1:0-31923 GCA_044237035.1 Crocinitomicaceae bacterium | reverse complement strand
GAATTATAACGCACTGAACATTGGAACAAATGGAATAGTCCATTTCGGTACATATTCTGCATCCATAATAAATGATTTTAGTTTTACAAGTTTACCCAATGCTGCAGAACCATTGAATATTATCGCAGTTGCTGCGAATGATAATGACTTGACTGGGGCTGGAAACGGTACATTAAGATATTGGACAGAGGGTATTGCACCAACAAGACGCTTCGTAATTGAATGGAGCGGGGCAAGTCAACAAGCATCGGCAGGTGCTCGGAAAACTACCGCTCAGGTAAAACTTTTTGAAACTACTGGTAATGTTGAAGTTCATGTTAATTCTTCAACTTCTACCTATACGAAAGTAGTTGGTTTACAAAACAATGATAACCCACCGATTGGAGCTCAGGCTTTTTCTAATACAATAAGTATGTCTAACCAAGCATGGAAATTTGTACCTGGAGCGAACTATACGTTCCAGTGGGCAACAGGTGGTTCTGATATTAATTTAGCAACAGCAACAACGTACACAACTCCTGCCCTAAATACACCTGGTACGGTATCTTACAGTGTTGCGGCTACAAATCCAAATACACAATGTACAACAACACAGTCTGTGAGTATTACAGTAAATGCTTTGCCATCAGCGCCAGTTTCTTTGGGTGATGTTACAGCATGTAATACGGCAGGTTCTCAAAACCTAGTTGTATCAGCCGGAGCTGGTGAAACAGCAGATTGGTACAATGCTTCAACGGCTGGCACCTTACTTACTAACAACAATACGACGCATGCTACAGCAACAGCAGGTATCTATTATGCAGAAGCTGAAAATACAACTACAGGTTGTAAAAGTGCAACAAGAACTGCAGTTACTTTGAATTCAAACACTGCTCCTTCAGCTCCAACTGCCTCTGGTGCTACGTATTGTCAAGGTGCTACAGCAACAGCTTTAACTGCAAGTGCTCCATCAGGATCAAATACACAAAGCTGGTATACAATAGATGTGGGAGGTACGCCATTAGCTGGTGCTCCAACACCTTCAACGGCTTCTGCAGGAACAACCAATTTTTACGTAAGTGAAACTTCTGGTTCAAATGGTTGTGAAAGTTCAAGAACTTTGGTTAGTGTAACAGTAAATGCTACACCTGCTGCTCCATCGGCTTCGAATCCAGGCGCGTATTGTCAAAACGAAACGGCATCAGCGCTTTCGGCAACTTCAGATGGTTCAAGCACCTTGTATTGGTACACTGTTCCAACAGGTGGTTCTGGTTCAACAACAGCAATAACACCTTCTACATCCGCAGCTGGAAATACTGATTACTATGTGGCACAACGTTCAGCTTCCAATTGTGAGTCCTCTAGGGCAACAATCACTGTAACTGTAAATCCGAACATTACCGCTTCGGTATCCAATTCAGCGTCTTCAACATCCGCTTGTGGCGGTGGTGCAATCACCTTTACTGCCACACCTACTAACGGAGGTACTCCAACTTATCAATGGTATTTGAATGGTAACCCTGTTGGTGGTAATTCTAACACTTATACGACAAATCAGGCTACTGATAATGCTACAAATTATTCTGGATCATGGACAAATGGTAGTAATCAAGGTAATGGTATGGGAGCTTGGTCTTTCACTACTGGTGATAATACAGGTCAGTTTATTGGAAATCCATCAAATGATGGTAATGGAACTGCTGGTATAGGAACTACAGCCCACGGTATATTTGCTTCGGGTAGTGCGTATATCAATACAACAAGAGGTTTAACAACACCAATGCAAATTGGAGATGTACTAAGATTCTATTGGGTATTTAACTGGGATGCAAACGGAGGTAATAAAGGTTTTGATTTACGTTCAGGAGGTTCTACCCTTTTCAATGTTAATAATGGAGGAAGCGCTGCTATTACAGTTACAGGTGGTGCTACTGCGGATGCAAATTACGGAACTACCCCGATGTATGTCGAAATTACAAGAACTTCTGGATCACAATACACTTTTAGTATGACCAGAAGAAGCAATGGTACCTCATACAGTACAACGTTTAACAGCGCAAGCGCTATAGATGCCATTAGTTTTTATATCGGTGCTCAAAATGATGGAAGCGGACAACGTAATCTTTATTTCAATGGATTAGAAATGCGTCCTCCGCTAGCAAATGATCAAATTTATGTAGCAATGACACCATCGGCTCAAACATGTTTAACAAGTGCATCAGCTACAAATAGTAGCACGATAACATTAACAAGTTCGGCTTCAACACCAACTGTAGCAATTCAAAGCTCTGCAATAGCTGCAATTTGTCCGGGAACATCTGTTACGTTCAGTGTGAATACATCTGCAAATATGGGTGCATCACCAAGTTACGTTTGGAAAAAAGGTGGAGCAGCGATATCGGGAGCAACCAATTCAACCTATACTACTACAGGTTTAGTAAACGGAGATCAAATTACACTTGAAATGACTTCAAGTTTAAATGGTCTTTGTGTAACTCAACCATCAGCAACAAGTTCTGCAATTACTACCACAGTAAATACTGCAACATCAATAACCGTTCAACCTAGTGCTACTTCAGCATGTGCATCGGGTACAGCGAACTTTACTGTTACGGGTGCAGGTCAGGGTGTTTTAACTTACCAATGGAAAAAGAATGCGGTCGATATTACAGGAAACGGCACAGCAACTTCTAGTTCCTTAACTTTATCAGGTGTTGGTGTAGGTGATGTAGCAGATTACACGGTGGTTGTTACGGGGGTATGTGGAAGTGTAACATCGAATACTGCAGCATTTACAATCAATACACCAACAGCGATTTCAGCTCAACCAAGTGCTGTTACGCAATGTGCTGGAACTACAGCTAACTTCTCGGTATCTGGTTCTGGTCAAGGAACGTTAACGTACCAATGGAGAAAAGATGGTTCAGCTTTGAATAGCGAAACAAATTCAACTTTAGCAGTTACTAATATCGCTACTATAAATGCTGGTCAATATTCAGTTATTGTGACAGGTGGCTGTGGAAACGTAACATCATCCAATGCTTTACTAACCGTTAATTCTAGTACATCTATTTCAACACAACCAGCGGCTTCTACGCTGTGTGCAGGGAATACAGTGAACTTCTCTGTAACGGCATCTGGTACTGGGTCATTATCTTACCAATGGAAGAAAGATGGTACCAATGTCGGAACGAATAGTTCTTCGCTTTCTGTTTCAAATGCACAATCTGCAAATGCTGGATCTTATACTGTTGAAATAACTGGTGGATGTGGAACTACAACTTCTAATGCAGCAGTTTTAACGGTTAATCCTGCAACATCTATTACAACTCAACCAGTTGGAACAGCAGGTTGTGAAGGTCAGAATACAACCTTTACAGTTGTTGCAGCCGGAACAGGATCTCTTTCTTATCAATGGAAATATGGTGCAACAAACGTAGGAACAAACTCGGCTTCCTACAATATCCCAAGTACAACAACTGCCAATGATGGGAACTATTCAGTTGTAGTTACAGGTGGATGTGGTAACGCAACATCTAGTACTGTAGCGTTGAATGTATATGCTTCACCAACAACAAACGCAACTATTTCTACTGCTGATATTACAGATGCTACGTTGTGTGGTAAAAATGAAGTAACTGTTGCTGCAAGTACGCCAGGTGGATTATCAACTGGAGAATGGTCTGTAGTTGGTAGCTGGGGGATAATTCCTGCAAGCAACACCGATCCAAATACAACTTTCACAGCGAATAATGCTGCATTGGGTGGTTCACCAAAACAATTAGTTTGGTCTCATATTCGTGAAACATCTGGTAATTTTTGTTATTCTAGAGATACAATTACAGTTGAGTTCAAACAACCTACAATTACTCCAATTGCTGGTGTTATTGAAAACGGAGATGTTGTTTGGGGTGGTTTAACCAGTACCTCTTGGAGTACTTCTGATAATTGGTATCAGTATCAGGTTTCTAACGGAACAGGTGCTTTAATCAGAATGACTCAAGGAGA
Organism: Crocinitomicaceae bacterium; assembly: GCA_044237035.1. Taxonomy (GTDB): domain Bacteria; phylum Bacteroidota; class Bacteroidia; order Flavobacteriales_D; family Crocinitomicaceae; genus UBA952. The sequence goes on along the minus strand of JBIIFU010000032.1, from coordinate 27,936 downwards.
ACCAACATCTACTACCAAAGTATATAATTTGTCTAATGCTGATGCTGGTGTTTGTGTTAGTTCAACAAATGTACCTGCACTAGGAAATGGTGAAGCTGCCGCAAATGTTTATGTTGGAGATGGAGCAACATTAAATTTATCATCTGGTACACTTTCATTAACAGGTGATTTAACAAATAATGGAACGATTAATCCAAGCTCAGGAACAGTTACGTTTAACGGAACAGGTGCTCAGAAAATCACAGGAACGGGTATTGTGGCGAGCTTTAATAATTTAATAATTAATAAAGCTTCAGGTACATTAACGCTAGAGCAACCTGCAAAAGTGGCTGGAACGTTAACAATGACCCAAGGGGATATTATTACAGATGCTACGAATATTCTTGAAATTGGAACTAACGCATCAAGTGTAGGTTCTGTTTCTTGGACGGCCGGCACTGTTCGTGGACCATTGAAACGATGGTTTGCTGCTGGAACTAATTCATCTCAAGCAAGTGGTATCTTCCCAGTTGGAGGAAATATATCGACAATAAATCCTTGGACTGGTGTTGCAAAAGGAGTAATGAATCGCTATGCCCAAGTGAACTTTACTACTGCTCCAAGCACAGGAGGTTATATTATTGCAAAATATGAAGTTGGTAATCCAGGGCTAACAGCTGGACTTCCAATTTGGACTCCAACTCAATATATACAAAACTTTGAGGAAGAGGGGTATTGGGATATCACACCATACAGTGCTGCTGGAGTAGCTTATGGGGCAATGAATTCAACCCCTTATACACTTAAACTTCGTTTGAACACTCCAAGTACAAATGATGGAAGCTACATCACTGCTCCTGAAAGAATAAGAATCATTTCATCAAAAGGTCCATCTCATAACACATGGGTGGTTGCAGGAACACAAGGTGCAGGTCAAAGTCAAACATCAACTGGTGATTATCTATTGGAGGAAACAGGTGTAACTGGATTTAGTTGGTTTAATGGTGGAGGTGATAACTTCAATCCACTTCCAGTTGAGTTAACTTCATTTACTGGTGTTTGTGATAATGGTATCATCAACTTGACTTGGCAAACTGCCTCTGAGTTCAATAGTTCGCATTTTGATGTTGAGAAATCAAGAGATGGTGAAAACTGGCAGTTGTTGACAAAAATTTCTTCTGCCGGAACATCAAACGAATTGATTACTTACCAATCTACGGATCAAAATGGAACAGAAGGAAATAACTACTTCCGTTTACGCCAAGTGGATGTGGATGGAACAGAGAAAGTGTACGATCCAATCAACGTTTCATGTTCAGAAGTTACAACAGGGTATTTCTCAAGCTTCCCGAATCCTTCAGGTTCAGCATTCCAAGTGATTGTGAACAACAAGGAAATACTAGGAGCATGTATACTAAACATTGTGGATGCACAAGGAAAAGTAATTGACCAACGAGAAATCGAAGTGAAAGATGGAATTAATATGTATGTAATCAATCAAGAATTGACTCCGGGCATGTACTTCTTGAACATTTCGAATGGCTCGAAATCAACACCGGTGTTGAGACATGCAATCAAATAGTTTCTAATCTACTCAATGATTAAGCGGCTGGGGAAACTCAGCCGTTTTTTTTCGACCTCCAAAGCTTTAGCGAAGGAGGTTTAACCTCTTATGGAGAATTACATACCGAGCTTGTCATACCGAGCCTGTCATACCGAGCCTGTCGAGGTATGTCGAGATATGTCGAGCTTTATATGCCGAGTTCTTGTACTGAATTCTTGCACTGAGTTTATCGATGTGCATCGATGTGCGTCAAGGCATGTCGAGATAAGCCCTCAACCAAACCTCCCTTGCAATTTAAAAAAAATTCGACTATCTTTACTTTAGTTTTTCGAATACAATAAGTAATTCCAATGCCCCAGATAACAGACATATCGCAATTAGATCTTAAAAAACGTTATTCCTATGCAGATTATTTAACATGGGTTTTTGATGAGCGACTTGAACTAATAAAAGGATGGATTTACAAAATGAGTCCTGCACCTAAACGTAAACATCAAGCGGTTTCTGGTAATTTGTTTTTCGAAATGAAAAAATATTTTAATTCTTGCAATTGCCAAGTTTATGAGGCCCCATTTGACGTTCGTCTCAAAAAAAATAAAGGAAGCGATAGTGAGGTGGATACAGTTGTTCAACCCGATATTTCTGTTTTTTGTGATTTAACCAAACTAGACGACCGTGGTGCAATCGATGCGCCTGATTTAGTTGTTGAAATCACATCGGATAGCACAATGAAGAAAGATTACAACGAAAAATTCAATATCTACGAAGAAAACGGTGTTCAAGAATATTGGATTGTTAATCCAGATTCACATTCCATGGAAATCTTCACTAAAACAGAACAGAAATTTGAATCAATTGGCGTGTTTAATATCCATGACGGCGCCACTGAAGTTACATCAATCATGTTTCCTGATTTATCCGTGAATTTAGTCGAAATCTTCAAGGATTGAGATGTAAGATCCTTCTAAATACATGACGTTCTTTCAGAAGTATATGCTTTCATCCCTGAATTATTAGCTTATCGAGCTTTATATGCCGAGTTCTTGCACTGAGTTCTTGCACTGAGTTTATCGATGTGCATCGATGTACGTCGAGGCATGTCGTGCTTATCGAGCTTGTCGAGGTATCTGCTTATCTAGCTTGTCGAGATAAGCTTGTCGAGAAATAGCAAAGCGCACATTTCTCCTATAATCCTACACTCCTTCTCCCAGCTTTCCACTGTCATTCTCATTCCCTCACAAAGTCATTCCCTCCTCTTTCCAATTTTCCACTGTCATTCTCATTCCCTCACAAAGTCATTCCCTCCTCTTTCCAATTTTCCACCTTCCTATTCTAGTATTTTCCTCAAGTCAACTCATTTTCCTACCTTTGCACCCTAAATTCATTTGAATGACAGTATCTGAAATTCGTCAGAAATTTTTCGACTTTTTTGAAAGTAAAGGTCACGTGATTGTACCATCCGCACCTATGGTTGTCAAAAATGACCCAACCTTGATGTTTACCAATGCCGGAATGAATCAATTCAAGGATTATTTCTTGGGCTACCAAGTTCCCAAAGATCGTCGTGTGGCCAATTCACAAAAATGCCTTCGCGTTTCAGGTAAACACAATGATTTAGAGGAAGTAGGCGTCGATACCTACCACCATACCATGTTTGAGATGCTTGGAAATTGGTCTTTTGGTGATTACTTCAAAGAAGACGCAATTTCGTGGGCGTGGGAATTATTGACTGAAGTCTATAAAATTCCAGTTGATCAACTTTATGTTACCGTTTTTGAAGGAGATGCAAAAGATAATGTCCCTAAAGACGAAGAGAGTTATACCATCTGGAAAAAGTTGATCGCTGAGGATCGTATCATTTTAGCTTCTAAAAAAGATAATTTTTGGGAGATGGGTGATACTGGACCTTGTGGGCCTTGTACCGAAATTCACGTGGATTTGCGAGATGAAAGTGAACGCTCAAAAACCAATGGAAAAGCCCTTGTTAACCAAGATCATCCACAAGTGATAGAGATTTGGAATAACGTTTTTATGCAGTTTAACCGCAAAGCGGATAGTTCTCTTGAACCTTTACCTGCAACTCATGTGGACACAGGAATGGGCTTGGAACGACTGGCGATGGCTTTGCAAGGAAAACAAAGTAATTACGATACAGATTTATTTCAGACCTTGATTCAACACATGGTGAAAGTTTCGGGTGTTGCGTATGGAAAATCTGAGGAGACGGATATTGCGTTACGCGTAATTTCAGATCATGTTCGAACCATTGCTTTTTCCATTGCTGATGGACAATTACCATCCAACAACGGAGCAGGGTATGTTATTCGTCGTATTTTGCGAAGAGCAGTTCGTTACGGATACCAAACCTTGGGCTTGAAAGAATCCTTTTTAAGTGATCTATCCCTAGTTTTGGTTGATTTAATGGGCAATCCATACGAAGAATTGATTCGAGAAAAAGAGTTAATAGCCAAAGTCATTCGCGAAGAGGAAAATAGCTTTTTCAGAACCTTGGAGCAAGGAATTAAACGGATGGATGATTTGATTAAACATTCAAAAAGTAAAAATCAAACGATAATTTCTGGTGATTCCGTTTTTGAATTGTACGATACCTATGGTTTTCCAGTGGATTTAACATCTTTAATTGCTCGTGAAAATGGATTGAGCATCGATGAAGAAGGTTTTCAAAAAGAACTTCAAATTCAAAAAGAACGTTCTCGTGCAGCAACAGCGGTTGAAACTGATGATTGGGTGCAAGTGAATACGGATATTACCACTGAATTTATTGGTTATGATTCCGATTCTTCAGATGTTCAAGTAATCAAATACCGTAAAGTTTCTCAGAAACAAAAAACGTTTTATCAGTTGGTTTTAAATCAAACTCCATTTTATCCAGAGGGTGGTGGACAAGTAGGTGATAAAGGTGTTTTGAGAAATGAATCAGATACTATCTCAATTTTTGATACAAAGAAAGAAAATAACTTAATCATTCATTTAACGGATAAAATCCCAGTTAATATGAGTGGTTCTTTTTCAGCGCAAGTTGATACCAAAAGAAGAGATAAAACTTCCTTGAATCACTCGGCTACGCATTTGTTGCACCATGCTTTAAGAACGGTTTTGGGAACACACGTTGAACAAAAAGGTTCGTTGGTAAATTCAGAGTATTTGCGTTTTGATTTCTCGCATTTTGCAAAAGTGACGGAGGAAGAAATGGATCGAATTGAAGCGTTGGTTACCGAGGCAATTCACCAAAACATTTCGTTGGATGAACGCAGAGCAGTTCCAATTGATGAAGCAAAAGCAATGGGAGCGATGGCCTTGTTTGGTGAAAAATACGGTGATAATGTTCGTGTAATTAAATTTGGTAATTCAGTAGAATTATGTGGGGGTATTCACGTTTCAAATACTTCAAAAATAGGCTTGTTTAAAGTGACTTCTGAGTCTGCTGTTGCGGCGGGTGTAAGAAGAATTGAAGCTATTACAGGAGCTACAGCAGAAGTGTTTTTCAAGGAAAAGGCAGCTAAATTGGATGCCATTAATTGGATGCTGAAAAACCCGAAAGATTTGGAAAAAGCGATTGATGATTTACTAACTAAAAATCAGCAATTAACCAAGGAAATTGAGCAATTTCAGCGTGAAAAAGCGAAAAGTGTAAAATCAGAGTTGAAGTCAAAAATTACTGATATAAATGGGATTCACTTTTTAGGAGAAGTTGTTTCTATGGATGCGAATTCGGTAAAAGACATCTTATTTCAATTAAAAGGAGAGACGGCAAATTTTGTGGGTGTTATCGGAAATACAGAAGGAGAAAAATGTGGGTTAAGTTTGATTATTTCTGATGATTTAGTTGAATCTAACAAATGGAATGCAGCTCAATTTATTCGCGAAGTTTCTTCTCACATTCAAGGTGGAGGAGGAGGACAGCCTTTCTTCGCTACAGCGGGTGGTAAAAATAGTAATGGTTTGCCTACAGCAATTGAGGCCTTAAAAAAAGGATTGGGGTTATCCTAAACGGAGTATTTTTTTTGCTTTTTCCAACAGGTTTTTGATGAATCCTACGGTTTCATTTTCCAGTTTTAGAAAATAGAGCGGAGCCAGGAAAATCAAGCTAACAAGTGAAGTCTGAATCACTAATTGACCAATCGGGTTCGTTGATAAGTGAATGGTAAAACTTCCTATAAGCATTGTCATAATTCCTAAAAGAATGACCGGAAGTTGGTTTTTAGTAAAAGGCAGCATCTTGAAATGATATGCCACGAAAAAAAGTCTAATGGCATTATACAAAAATAAGGCAATCAATGTTGAAATAGCAGCTCCAATTGCACCATAAATCGGGATTAAAAAAAGATTTAGTACAAACACAACACCGATTAATAGTAGAGTGAAATATACATCGTATTTGTATTTTTTACTGGTAACTAAAATGGAGCCGTTCAACCCACAGTACATATCGATTAGTTTTCCAAGAATTAAAAAGAAGAAAATCCATTTTCCCGCTATGAATTCAGGTGGAAGAAAGGAAAATAGAGGATCAATATTCAACCAAATTAGCAAGAAAAAAACAAGCCCGATAACCAATGAAACAGAACTGAATTTTGTATAAAGATCTTGCATTTTGTCCATTTCTCGGTGTTTCCAATAGTCTGAAACTAAAGGAACGCTAACCCTATGCAAGGATTTATAAGGAACTAAAATTGCTCCTGCAAAGAAAACCATAGTGCTGTAAACTCCCGTAGCTTTCAGTCCAATCATTTGCGAAACCATCAATAAATCGAGTGAGGTCACAAGAACATAACCCAATGTGTTTATATAATTAATCGCCGAAAACTGGAGAAGTATCTTTTTGAATCGCTTTGAAATCTGAATAGAGGACAGGGAAAGATGAAGTTCGCCGATTTTTTTTAGATACAAAACTAAAATTAAGGTCGGGATAACATAACTAATACTATGTAAGATTACCAATTGTTTGAAGTCGATTAGATTAAACCAAAGTAAGACAAGTAAGACGGTTAAAATTATCCGTAAAACAATCTCGTGAGCTATAACTGATAAAAGATTCTTGTAGAGCCCACGTAAATAAATTTCAAAGACCATAAAAAATACGTACGCAATTCCAATTGGAATAATCCAAATGAAATATTCCGAAAATAAGGGCGATCTTGCCAGATAGATTTCTTCAATGTTCGAACGAAAAAGAAAAGCGATACAAGTGAATAATAGAATTCCAACGGATACGATAATCAGCATAAAAGGAATAAATCCGTGATGGCTTTTATCTTTGTTATTGAAAAACGGAAAAAATTTCCAAGTAGTGTAAATCGTGCCTAAGTTGGCAAATTGAGCAAATAATAACCCTACTGATAAAAGGAGATTCATCAATCCAATCTGTTCAGTGGACAGAATAAGAATGAATAAAATTGCTTTATTTAAATACCCTAATCCAACACCCAAATAGGATGTAATCATTGTTTTTAGGGCATCTTTCTGAATAAATCCCATGATTCGTAAGGCAAAGATATTATTTAAAGCCAATATCCGGGTTAAATTAACCTTATTTACATGCGAAATTATCAATTGGAGAAATTACTTTATTTCCTCGAACCAAGGTAATTTGAGTTAGCTTGTAGTTTGTCTGAATATCTATGTTATTTTTGTTAAACGTGAAGAAAATTCTAGTCATAACCTATTATTGGCCTCCCAGCGGAGGGAGTGGTGTGCAACGTTGGCTTAAATTCGTAAAGTATTTTCGTGATTTTGGAATTGAACCTATCGTTTTGACTGTTGATCCTGATTTTGCTACTTATCCAAATTATGATTATACCCTGCTCGATGAAATTCCACATGGAATTGAAATTCACAAAACAAAAGCGAAAAGTCCTTTTGGTATTTACTCAAAATTCCGAAAAAAAGAGGTTCCAAAAGTAGGTTTTGCAGGAGAAAAGAATGTTGGAATGATAGAAAAACTTATGCGTTTTATTCGCGGAAATTTTTTCATTCCAGACGCACGAATTGGTTGGAATAGATTTGCATTGGCAAAAGCACGAGAAATTCTACAAGCTAATGATATTGATTGTGTTATAACTACTTCACCGCCTCATTCAACACAATTGATTGGTTTAGCTTTGAAAAATGAATTCAATATAAAATGGATAGCAGATTTGCGAGATCCATGGACTGAGATTTATTATAATAAAGAACTCTTTCGAACAAGTTTTGCCAAGAATAAAGATTATCATTTAGAACAACTTTGTTTGAAAAAAGCAGATAAAATCGTTGTGGTAAGTCAGGATATCAAACGTCATTTTGGTGCCAATCGAACCGAAATACTGGCTAAAATTCGTGTCTTGCCAAATGGTTACGACGACGCTGATTTCTTAGAATTAAAGAATGATAAAATACCTGAATCAAAGGTGATTCGATACATTGGGAATTTAGGCGAGCAGTATCCAACTTTAGGATTTTTGCAATCTTTCGTCCAATTACTTAAAGAACATGCCGAATGGAAGTTAGAATTTATTGGCAATTGTCACCAAGGTGTAAAACAAAAAGTTGCGGAGCTAGGACTTTCACAATCGGTTGAATTTATTTCGTATGTGGATCATAAAACAGCAGTTCGTTACATGCAAACCGCTTCCCTATTATTGATGATTATACCTGAAATAGAAAATAACAAAGGAATTTTAACCGGGAAGCTATTTGAATATTTGGCAACAGGCAAACCTATTTTGAACATTGGACCAAAGGATGGAGATGCAGCTGCGATTCTCCAAGAAAGTCCTTTTTCATTTACCTTTGATTCGAATGAGTCGGACAAAATGGTAGAGTTTATATTAAATTCGCAAGACAAATCAGAATCAATTACACGAAGTGACAAATTTTCTAGAAGAAATTTGACCAAAGAAATGGCTGAACTAATATTCAATTGATATGTGCGGAATTCATGGGTTTTTCACTTCAGACAAAGATCAGGATAACAATAATTCGTTGATTCATAAAATGGTGGCCTCTACTAATCACCGAGGTCCGGATTACAGCGGAATCCAGAATTTGCATCCCGTATATTTTGGCCATAATCGATTGAGCATTATCGATTTAAATCCGGAGGCTAACCAACCCATGAATTTCGGAAGGTATTGGATTGTTTTTAATGGTGAGATATACAATTACAAGGAAATTAAACACGAATTACAACAACAGGGAATTGAATTTAAAACGGCATCCGACACTGAAGTGATTTTGAAAAGTTATGATTTTTATGGTGAAAAATGCGTGGAGAAATTCATCGGAATGTGGGCATTTTCAATTTATAATAGTGAGGATCAAAGTTTGTTCTGTTCCCGTGATCGTTTTGGAATAAAACCCTTTTATTATTTCCATCATGCCAATTCTTTCTATTTTTCATCAGAAATAAAATCTTTAAAAAAGACGCCTTATTTTTCAACGGATTTAAATCTAGCACAAGTAAATAGAGGTTTGCAACTTGGTTGGATTGGCTACAAAAACGAAACCTATTTTTCGTGTATTCAATCCCTGGAACCCGGACACAATCTTACCTTTCGAGATAATAAACTTTCGATTCACAAATATTGGTATTACCCTTCTAAACAGATGTCAATCTCAAGTGATGAGGCAATAAATGAGTTCAAAACACTCTTTGAGCATTCGCTACAACTACATGTGAGAAGTGATGTTCCTATTGGCGCTACCTTGAGTGGTGGAATTGACAGTTCAAGTATTGTTTCATCTTTACTAAAAAGCAATCTTTCAAAGCACCTTGAAACTTTTTCAATTTATTATGATTCCACCAAAGGATTTGATGAGCGACCATTCATTAAAACCATTGAAAAAAAATATCCTGATCAATTTCAGTTGAATTATTATTCGCCGAGTGAAGAAGAAATCGCCAAAGACTTCGATGAAATTGCCTATTCAATGGATTTTCCACTTTCAGGATCCTCTCCTATTTCACAATATTATGTGATGAAACTCGCTAAAGAAAAAGGAATAAAAGTCATATTAAGCGGACAAGGAGCAGACGATTACATGGGAGGTTACATGCATTCCTATTACCGCTTATTTGCCCAATGGATGAAGTGTTTTCAGTTTGGCAAGATTTCAAAAGGGACAAATTCCTATAGAAAAATTCACGATGCTTCAAATGCAAAACTTACGGATGTCTTATTGAAAGCAACGTTGAGTTCATTTATGAATGAGAATTCATTGTATAAGTTTGAATATAAAAATTACTTACCCTTTTTAGGGATAAGCCATAAAGAATGGAATTCCTTTGAACCCTATTCTTCCAATAAGTTGAATGAATTTCATTTTGCGTTGATGAACTATTCATCCTTGCCCACTTTATTGCACTACGAAGACCGCAATTCGATGGCGCATTCAATCGAGAGTCGTGTTCCTTTTCTAGACCATAGATTGGTTGAATTGCTTTTTCAATTCCCCTCCGAATTAAAAATCAATGATGGGTGGACCAAATACGTTCTTCGAAAATCAATGGAAGATACACTACCTGAGGAAATTCAATGGAGAACTGATAAAAAAGGTTTTGTCACACCGGGTGAAATTTTATGGTTGCGTGGTTCCCTTGCTCACCTTTTAGAAATTGATTTTGATCTATTTCCTTTTTTAGATAAAGCGAAAACCACCAAAATTATTGAAGAGTTTATGAAAGGAAATAATAAAAATGCAACCCTCGTTTGGAGAATCGCAACTTTAGCTCATTGGCTTAAGAATCAGTGTTGATTTAGGATAAAAACCAAAAAGTCGTATCTGTCAGACCATTGGTAGTAGTATAAACCGGATATTCTTTCATGAATTCAAAGGCAATTTTGTAATGTTCCCTTTCGCTATTGTCTAAAATAACCAATCCATTTTTTTTCATTTTTGGAAGGGCGTAGTATAAACATTCAGGACGTGCTCTACCATCTACGAGTAAGAAATCAAGTGAGTTATCTGGAATTGATTCAACAGTCATATAGTAATTAACGTAATCTTTTCGTAGTTCAAACCCCAATTTATCTGTCATTTCAAAGGATTTTTCAGAGTGTAAATCAGGGTTGTTTTGTGCAATGAAACGATAATCCACGTTTGAAATCCCCTCGTTTATAAATCGATTAGAAATCATCTCAAACCATTCTTTATTGTGTTCAACAGAAATAAGTTGTTTCACTTTTGGAGCGGTAAATAAGGTGCTGATGCCTGATCCAAATTCTAATCCAACCATATCTTTGGTTAAATATGTACGTAAAAAGCGAACACTTGATGCTGAAAGCCAAGGACATGGGTTGTTGAACTTCCTAAAGAAATAATACCGAATTTTTAAAATCGGACGCAAGATGCGATATAGAAGGTAACCACTTTCGCCGGGTGAACGCAAATAATTTTTCTTAATTGTAAAAAATGTAGAATCACACGCCTGAAGTAGTTCAATTCGTTTATCCATTGTATTTATTTATTAGTTGTATAAGTTTTTGAGATTCATTTTCCCAATTTAGATTATCGTTTACAGCTCTGTATGCATTTTCAACGCGTGAAGTAACTACAGCATTATTGGATTGCATTTCTAGTATCTTTTCTACTAAATCTGTTGAGTTTGATGCTTGAAAAACAAATCCTGCTTCGTGATTTTTAACGATTCGTTCCATGGGCTTACAATTACTCACAAGTAAAGGAGCTTTTTGCATCATGATTTGAAATAATTTGTGTGGAATGGTATTATCCGTATGCTCGTTTTTAATATGAGGAATGATATTAACGTTCGCATTTTCAATGTAGTAGTTGATTTTGGTAAAAGGTTTTTGTCCAAGAAAATGTACTTGGTCGGAGCAGGCCAAATTAACAGAAATATTCATTAAACTCATTAGATATGATGAATTTCCAGAACCTACGAGTAAAAATTCGACTTTTTCATTTCTTTTTTTGAAGAGTGAAATTGCTTTAATTACTGTTTCTAATCCACGAACTGGCGAAATTCCTCCGACATAAACGATGTAAAAGGTTCCCTTTTTGAATTCAAAGTGATCAGTTTCAGTGACTCTAGCAAAATCAAGCTTTTCAAAATTTGAGATTACAGTTATTTTTTCTGGAGCTAAGGAGTACTCACGAATTAATTTCTCCTTCATTTCGTCAACAACAGCAATTATATGATCTGGAGTTGAGATATTCTTTTTTTCAAATCTTTTCCAATGAGTGAAATTAAAAAAAAGTTTGTCTTTCAAAGATTTCAAGAACCCTTTTTTTGATAATGTCAACTCTTCTAGCATTTCAGGGTAATTTTCATGCATATCCAAAATTACTTTTCCTTTCTTTCCTAAAAGTATTTTGGTTGTTTTAACCAGTGGTAAATCATGAATATGAAGAACTTGAATTGAATTTTGGTGAATAAACTTCTTTAAACCAAAATAAAAAACAAAATCAATGAAAAAGATTGAAAACAGTATATCGTGAATTCCTTTAACAAAATGCGAGTAATTAATACCAATTCGAACAATATCAACACCATTTATGGTTTCTTTTCGAAGAAGATCTTTTTTCCAACGGGCAATTACACAAACTGAAATTCCGGCAGATGCAAGCGATTCAGCTTCTTTTCTTACCCTTATATCTTGCGGGTAGAATCCATCTACTACCATTACATGCATATCACTTGGAAAAGAAATTATCAATTACTTGAAGAATACGTTGTGTTGATTTTCCGTCCCAAAGTTCAGGAATAGCAACCTCCTTTTTTGGATTTTCGATAGTTGAAAGGATTTGCTCAACATTAAATTCCATCAAAACATTGCTTCCGATAGTTGTTGTTATGGGGCGTTCTGTATTTTCTCGTAAAGTAATACAAGGTATTTTTAAAAAAGTAGTTTCTTCTTGTATTCCCCCGGAGTCTGTTACAAGTGCTTTACTAATACTCACTAATTTTTGAAAACTGAAATAATCTAGCGGCGGGGTGAGCGTTAAGTTTTCAATTGAAATCAATCTTGAATGGAAACCCAAATTTTTGAATCTATTTTCAGTTCTAGGATGAATAGGAAAAACAACTTGATATTTTGAGCTTAACTCAGTAATTAAGTGTAGAATCTTTTCAATTCCTCTTGCGTCATCCACATTTGAAGGACGATGGAGAGTGACTGTTATTACAGCTCGATCAGCCAGTTCAAAAGGCAATTTAGTATTTTTTATCTGATCTTGAAATGAAACAAGAGTATCTATCATCGTGTTACCCACCCAGTGAATCTTTGAATGCGCTTTCCCCTCTTTCAGTAGATTTTCCTCGCCACTTGGTTCAGTAACAAAATATAAATCACAGATTTCATCCACTAAAATGCGATTGATTTCCTCAGGCATGGAACGATCAAAACTCCTCAAACCACTTTCAATATGTCCGAGTTTTATTCCCAGCTTATTGGCGACAATAGCACCGGCCAAAGTTGTATTAACATCACCAACTACCAAAAGTAAATCAGGAAGATCTTGTGAGAGAATTTCAGATAATTCAAAAATAATATGCCCTATTTGTGACGAAGGATTTCCGGTAAATGGGGTAAGAAATTTATCGATTTTTAAGTCAAATTGCTCGAAAAAAACAGAAGAAACAGAATCAGTATAGTGTTGATTGCTATGAATTAAGGTCAATTCAAGGTTGGAAAACTTTTCAAGTTCTTTTTTGAATTGAGTTACTTTAACAAAATTGGGTCTTGTGCCAACAAGTAAACAAATTTTAGGCATCTTTCCTTAAAACATTGGATTCCTTCACGGAAATACCGGTAAATAGTAATAACAATAATAGTGAACCAATTAGCGAAAACGTCGAACCTGTGTTGTATGAAGTAGGTTCAAATTTCCATTCAATCTTATGCTTGCCTGCAGGAATAATTACTCCACGCAAAACATAGTTGGCTCTAAAAATCTTGTCTGTTTTTTTACCATCAATATAACAATTCCAACCTTCTGGATACCAAATTTCACTGAAAACAGCTGGTAATTCTGTTTTTGACTCTGATGAGTATTGAAGGGAATTCGTACCGTACTTTGTTAATGTTATTTTATCCGTTTCAGATTTTGAATTCTTATTTAGATCTTTGATGATGGAACCATGATCTTTAGAATTAATTACAAGGCTATTTCTAGAATTAATTCCTTTTAAAGCCTTCATTTCTTCGTTGGCATTAGCAGCTATTATTGACTTAGATACAAACCAAGCATTTCCATTTGCCTGTGTATTTTCTAGAGGATCTTTTGCTTTATCAAGAATTATGTATTTCGTATTTAACATATTTAAAATGGGCGTACTATCTGCAATTGCAATTTGTGAAACTGAGATGGTATCAAAAATAGCTTTCGCTTTTTCCTGGCTGTCAATTTTCAGTGAATCCAAGCCTCGAAGCTTTTCCATTTTAGATTGGCTTACTAGGCGATTTACAACTTGTATTTCATTTCCAATATAAAAATCAATCAGTTCTTGATACCTTTTTAATTTTGCACCATGATATCCGCCAATACTTTTATGGAAATAACTTGTTGAAGTTTCGTTAAATGGATTATTGAAATTTAAAACTCGATAATCTGAATTCAATCCAAGTGTTCCGAACTCTGAGATAGCCTTTAAATTAGTTTGGTCTTCGATTCCTGAATACAAATAATACTCTTTCATTTTTGTTTCAAAAGTTGAATTTAAACCAGCGAAATTGGCTATTTTTGTTTTCTCCTTTTGCAATATTACTAAATCAGCTTTCTCGGGTAAATAAGGCAATCCCGCTACTGTTTTTTCCTCGTAACTTTCATATCCCATATCTCCTTCTTCGTTGTTTAAATAACGCTTGCTTACACTCATTTGATCGGCTATGATTAACAAGGCAAGACCTCCAAAAACCACTTTAGTATTGACTTTGAATCGCAATGTAGCTAACAATAGTAATCCGGAAATTCCAAAGAATAGAAAGGAACGAATGGCATCGGATCTGAAAATTGAAATTCTTGTTTGGATTAAATCAGATTTAATTCCATTTATTGCGGTAATTTGAGTTTGGTCTTTAGTAGAAGAAATAGCATCACTGAATTGTTTCACCTCAGCGTCTTTAATGAAAGACCCCGAGATTGAGGGAGATAAAATCAAAAAGATAAAAATAGCAGCAACTCCAATGAAACCGTATATCCACGTTTTTTTGGTTCCAATCAACCCTTCCTTTTGTATGAGTTTATCCACGAAAACTAACGCTAAAGCAGGTGCAATTACCTGAAGCACAACAAGAATCATTTTTGAGTCTCTGAATTTGTTGTACATTGGAAAGTTGTTTAAGAAGAAATCGTTTACAGCATTTTCTTTCCCTACCAAGAACATAATTAAAATCCACAAAACTAAAAAAGGCCATTTGAGTGAATCTTTAACGAAAATCAATCCGAGTAAAAACAACCCAATGATAATTGCTCCCATGTAAATTGCCCCACCGCTAAAACGCTGACCACCCCAATATTGACTACTTTGTGCTACTTGATCGGCATAATCAGATTCCATTGCTTCCATCGCGCTTTCATTATTTCCAATGTAATCATCTTTTCCACCCTTCGCATTTGGAATAGCGACAGATAAAAATTCTCCCGGGCTATAATTGTATTCTAAAATGTAATCTTTGTTAAGTCCTTTTTGCGTTGAAACATCTTTCTTTTTACCGTCTGGCTCAATTGTCAAATCCGTTGCTCCTCTTGTTGTGTATTTACTATATTCGTAGGTTGTCATCAAATTACTGGCAGACGGCAGAACAGCTAGTATTCCTCCAATCGCCAGTCCTCCAATCACTTTGGAGAGTTCTATCGCTTTTTTCTCAACCAAAAGACGAATAATCTCAGCAAGAGCAACAGCCCCCAACAAGATTACTAGATAGTAGGTGATTTGCAAGTGATTAGCAGTTAGATTTAATCCAAAGCAAAGTGAAAAAATCGCTGCTCCCAATAATTTCTTATCTCGAAAGGCGAGAATTAATCCCCCCAATGTAGGTGCCATATAAGCAACTGCATTTACTTTGGTCATGTGCCCGGCTCCGATATACAGTAAGTTAAAAGATGAAAATCCACAAGCGAGTGCACCTACCATACTCAACCATGGATTGATCCGAAGGCACAATGCCAATATGTAAAATCCAAGCATCGAGATAAATAAAACACCAACAGGCGTAGGTAATCCCAGTTTCAAAAAGCGATCAACATACGACAGTAAATTTTGATCATGATTAACAGAGACCTGGTAGGCCGGCATACCGCCAAACATGGAATTTGTCCAAAGTGGATCGGCCTCGTTTGCAATACGATAATCAATAATTTCCTTTGCCATGCCTTGGAATTGCTTAACATCGCCTTGTTTTAAAGAATATCCATTAAACAAAGGGCTAAAATAGATTGATGATAGTCCAAGAAAAAGAACTAAAGCAACGATATGCGGAGTTAATTTTTTAAGAATTTCCATAGAATTATTCAATAAAATTTGGCTGTGAATTTAGCAAGAATATTCGATAATTATTGGAAATTGCTTGAATTAGTTGAATTTTAATAACAACCTGTTAATTACTTTTTTAGTAGATTTTATCAGGCCTTTAATAATCTACTAGATTTACCTAAATTTTAAAATTCTTTCTATGAAACACGTTTTAGTTATTATTTTCTCTCTCTCTACTGTTTTTAGTTTTTCTCAGCTCACCCAAACTGTTCGAGGTAAGGTTTATGATGCCGAAACAAATTATCCCTTGGTGGGAGTACGAGTTCAGGTAATAACGGATGATACGAATGCTCGTTTCATTGGTGGAACTGATGCTAATGGGGAATTTACCCTTAAAAAAATTCCGGTGGGTAAACACAAGTTGATTTCCAAACTAAATTCTTATGAGCAAAGTTCAGTTATTATTGAGGTTAATTCTGGCAAGGAATTAATTCTTAATATTCCACTCATGGAAATGGTAGTTACTAAAGAGGAAATCGTTGTTACAGCACGAAAAAAAGGCGAAGTTTTGAACGAAATGGCTGTCTTGTCTTCTCAGCAATTTAGTGTGGAAGAAACAAACCGTTATCCAGGTTCTCGAATGGATCCGGCACGTATGGCATCAAATTTTGCAGGTGTTCAGGGTTCAGATGATTCTCGGAACGATATTGTTGTTCGTGGTAATTCGCCACTTGGAGTGGTTTATCGCGTGGAAGGAATCGATATCCCAAATCCATCGCATTTTGCCGTTTCAGGTAGTACAGGCGGACCAGTTTCTGTTTTAAATAATAAAATATTAGGTAATTCAGACTTCTTTATGAGTGCTTTTCCTGCGGAGTATGGAAATAGTACTTCGGGCGTTTTTGATTTAAAGCTTCGAAATGGAAATAATAATCAACATGAATTCACAGGCCAATTTGGTTTATTTGGTACGGAGGTATTAGCGGAAGGACCTATGAGCAAAAATGGAAATTCAAGTTATCTTGTGATGGGTCGTTACTCCAGTTTAGCTTTGTTCCAAAAATTAGGAGTTACAATCGGAACAGATGCAGTACCTGTATATGGTGATGGCGCATTTAAATTTAATTGGAAATTGAAAAAAGGCGGTCAGCTTTCCTGGTGGGGAATGGGCGGAAAGAGTAATATCGATTTATTGATTTCTGAACAAAAGGAATATTCTAAGGAATTTTATGGGGAAGGAGATCGCGATCAGTATTTTGGAACAAGTATGTATGTTTCTGGTTTGAGTTATAAAAAATCACTAAACGAGAAAACCTATTTAACAGCAACGCTGGCAGGTTCACTTGAAGAACAACATGCGCGCCACATGTATTTGCATAGAAGTTTAGAGGTGACGGGTGCTGATACCACAATTAAGGTTGATAGTTCGTTTAATATGCTTGGTTTTGATTTCAAAACAATGAAATTATCCGGTTATACTGCCATAAATCATAAAATAAATAAGCAGCATTTGATCAAAGCAGGTGTGAATTTCGATGTGCTTTCTTTAAACTATATGGATTCTGTTCTTGCTGATTTAGATGATCGAAATAGTTGGAAAACTAGATGGAATTATTCGGGTACAGCCTTGCTTATTCAGCCTTTTGCACAATGGAAATGGAAGATTAACGACAAAATGGATTTAACAGCAGGTATTCACGCTCAATATTTTACGTTGAGTAATAGTTTAAGTCCAGCAGAACCAAGAGTTGGATGGAAATATCGAATGAAAGGAGATCAATCTATTTTTGCAGGTGCCGGTTTACATAGCCAAACGCAACCCTATTACACGTATGCGTATGATCCGGATAACGATGGAAACGCCCACAATTTGAAAATGGATTTTTCGAGAAGTTTACATTCAGGGTTGGGGTATGAGAAATCTTTTGGTCCCGGTTTGAATTTTAAAACGGAAGCCTATTATCAGTATTTATATAATTTACCGATCAATACCATGAGTAATTCTTTTTCGCTTGTGAATGCGGGTGGTGGATTTTCCCGTGTTTTTCCAAATGATACGCTGGTGAATAGAGGTAAAGGAATTAATTATGGATTAGAGTTCACTCTTCAAAAGTATTTTAGCAAGAGCTTTTTCTTTATGGTTTCAGCTAGTGTTTATGATTCAAAATACTTAGCCAGTGATGGAATTTGGAGAAACACTTCGTACAAAGGATCAAATATTTCAAATAATATTGACTTATCTTATGTTTGGAATGTACTTGCCGGAAAGGAATTTAAAATTGGTAAGAAACAAGTAATTGGAGTAGGTACTAAAATTACACGAGCCGGAGGAAGAAGATATGGTCTCGTTGATATTGCCCAAACAGAGGCTTCTAAGGAGATAATTTTTAAGGATAGCCTTTTCAATGAAAATACATTCAGAGATTATTTTAGGGTAGATTTAAAAATTAGTTGGAGGATGAATACCCAAAAGCTCACTCATGAATTTGGATTGGACTTAGTAAATTTATTGAATACCAAAAATCTCTTGAGTTTAGCCTACGCGCCAAAGTTAGATCCGAATGATACTTCAGAGCCTATTGCGCAAAAAGCTCAATTAGGTCGATTGCCAATATTTTATTACAAAATAGATTTTAAACTTGCTGGTAAAAAGGATTAATCCCAAGCAGGGCAACTATCGCATGAATTGGTTGGGCGTATGTAAAAAAATGCGCCCAGCACAATATTTCCCTCAATATATCCAAAGGTCTGCTTAGCGATAGCGCTGTATTCATTGGCTCTCGTTCTAACGCTAATTTGTTTTAGGACACCCGCAGATACGTTTGTTTGAAGAAAAACATATTTGAAAAATTCAAAACGCATACCTGCGTGACCAGACAAGCCAATTCCTGATAAGGAAACTGTTGATACATCTTTTTTGCCTCCAAAAGTGAAATCATTGAATGAAAGAATTGCACCACTGGAAACTCCTAACAAGTAGCTCATAGTGAAATTATCTCTTCTATTCCTAACGATATTTCTGACTTTAGTCAATTCAACTCGAATGTAATTCATGCCATTGGAATTTTCGTAGTGAAAATCCTTTTCATTTGTCACGACAACTTTATCACTTAAATTCCCTGACCAATTTGGGTCGATTCCGCCATTAATTCTCCCATTCAAGAGATATTCCTGTCCATGCACCATAACATACTTCAAGTGGTCGTATCCAACTGAAATATTCCAGTAGTTTTTGAAGTTATAACCTGCTCGAATATTGAATTGTGGAATTGTGATTTTGGTTGGGTTGAAATACTCACTTAGTTTGGTAGAAGGTCGGTCTGTTGCCTTAACCCCTTTCAACGAAAAATCGTATCCTGCACCTGTGAAATTGATAGTGCTTCGCGTATATGCCGACCTATTGTATCCCCATGAAATAAATCCAGTCCCCTTAGCCATTGAGTTCTTTGGTTTTTGGCGTTTAGGTAAGTCACTAGAAAAGTCGTTTGCTACAAATGAAGATTTAATTTGTGCGTTATATTCGGTTAAATAACATATTGATAAGCAAAATATAACAGAAACTATTTTTTTCATCGGCTAATAAATTGAATCCATTCCTTTTGGGAAATAACTTTTTCTAGTTTAAAATGAGCAATTTTATTTTTTGAATAAAACTCAATTAGTCCAAAACCCTCGGCGAAAATTGATTCACCCTCAGTGCTAATTGATTGAATTGTTTTTGAAGTGAAAATATTTTTTAATGTCATTTGTCTAAAATCACTAAAAACTATCGCTTTTCTCGATTCATCCTCTAAAACAGTGACATTTACGTTTTTTCGAATTACTTTTCGTTTAAGTTCATTAATTACAATCGTTGAATCAAAATGACTTGGATATTCTGAACAAAACCAAGTTTGTTCTTTATCGTTCCATGGAATCATTTTATTTTTTGTTAAAGGGGCTGAATTTTTATGATTATTGCGATCAACCACCATTTGATCTATAATGGTTAATGAATCGTAATTGTAATTTAGTGCCTCTATGATTCTGCCATTTGAAGCATATTTTTCCACAACGATATGATGCCCTTTTTGATCTTTTATGGCGTAGATTCTGTGGAATTCTTCATCTAATCCATTAGCAATATTACGGTAGCAGTAGATCCTTGGCGTACTATCGTATGGATAAAAATAATTAATATATGGATGGTAGGATTTTGCTTGATTTATCGCGTCATTTTTTGATTTACACGAAAAAATTAAAAGTAATAGTCCTGAAAAAACGAGTAGTCTCATTTAGTCATTTTTAGAAATGCAACTTCTTGCTCTGTTAAGTGGCGAAACATTCCGCGTGGCAAATCTTTTTTAGTTAAACTGGCAAACTGAACACGATCAAGGCGCACAACCTTGTATCCAAGTGCCTCAAAAAGTCGTCTTACCACTCTGTTTTTACCTGAATGTAATTCAACTCCTGCTTCGTGATCCGTTCCTCCATCCACATAGGTTGCTTTGTCACATTGGGTTTTTCCATCTTCCAAAACTACCCCGCCTAATAACTTTTCTAAATCCTCTTTCTTTATCGGTTTGTCTGTTTCAACGTGATAAATTTTCCGTGCCTGATAACGCGGATGGGTCAGTTTTTTAGCCATATCACCATCATTCGTAAAAAGCAATAAACCCGTTGTCTCTCGATCTAATCGGCCTATAGGATAAATACGTTCCCTACATGCTTTTTTTACTAATGACATTACTGTTTTTCTCCCACGTGGATCGTCCATGGTTGTAATGAATCCTTTTGGTTTATTTAGTAAAACGTAACGTTTTTTTTCAGCGTTGATAGTTTCACCATCGTATTGGACAACATCGTCAGGTTTTATTTTATATCCAAGTTCGGTAATAACTTCGCCATTAACGGTTACAACTCCAGTTTGAATTAATACATCTGCTTCTCTTCGCGAACATACTCCTGCATTAGACAAGTATTTATTTAAACGAATGGCATCCTCGTTAAACGATGGAAGCGGATCTCCTTTCTTTACCCGTTGCTTAAATTCAATATATTTTCGTTTGTCACGAGCATTTACTCCTTTCTCAGACTCTTTTTTTACTTTAGGTTTGTCAGATGAAGACTTTGAAACAGCTTTTTTAACTGGTTGATTTCTGGTTCCTTCCGATTTGTTTTTTTTTATCATACTTTAGTTTGTCGGTTAACAATTACAAAAAGTAACCGTTCAAAATCGCGATTTCAGTAACTATATCATTTTCAATATAGAAAAGTATTCTGTATTCTGAAAAATCTTCAAAATTAACCTCGTCTTGGTTGTAGCGTCTATCAATGTCAAAAACTAATTTAGTCGAAGAATAGACCCACGTTTCATCATCATAGGCGCGATGCATTTGATAACTGTAAAAGTTTTTGTAAAGATTTAAAAGATCAGTTTTTGACATACCAACTTTAGCCCCTTCCTTGGTTTTATACTTCGGATCTTTAGTGGCGACTCTTTGCAATACCATTGATTTAACTTTCTCAACTTCTTTTTCTTGAAATGTAATTTGAAATGCATTCCCTTTCACGGTAGTATTAAATTTTGCTTCAAAATCATCAATAGGTAAGGTGAATGTTGTCCCACTCAATTTTTCAACTTCCTGAACGCTAGCACCAAGCTTTAAATCTCCCAATTTTTCGTAGGAAATATCAAATTGACCAACGCTTAAAAATGTAAAACTTAATGAAAACAAAGTAAAAAGTAATCGAGACATTTTATATCAATTTAATTTGAGGTACAAAGATAACCAAAAGACTTGATTTACCAATGCGGGTAGAATGCTCCTTCCAAATGGGTCAACTCTGTTCTGTATGTGTTGTGAACAATAGAAATGATATCGAAACGAGTCTCTAATTCAATATTGTTTGTTTGAATATACTGATTTGCTACTTGAATAATTTGCTTTTGTTTATTTCGTGTAACTGCCTGCCAGGGCTCTCCAATTTCCGCGGTTTGCCTGGTTTTTACTTCAATAACAATAAGTTGATTGTCTTTTTGCGCGATAATATCAATCTCGTTTTTTTTGAAGCGATAATTTCGTTCTATAATTTGAAAATCCTTTTTGCGGATATAATCACAAGCCATTTGCTCACCAAGTGATCCTAATTCTGTATTGTTCATTAAAAAATATATTATTGAATTTACGAATTATTTTTATTCGTTCAACCGAAAGAAGTTTTATTTTTACCAAAAAATTAGCTAATGAAATTTGCAACCAAAGCCATTCATGCGGGTGTTCAACCAGATCCAGCAACAGGAGCGATTATGACACCTATTTATCAAACTTCAACCTATGTTCAAGATGGAGTAGGAAATCACAAAGGATATGAATACTCTCGAACTTTAAACCCAACAAGGCATGCATTGGAGCAAAATATTGCGGCAATAGAAAATGGGAAATATGGAGCCTGTTTTGGCTCTGGATTGGCTGCAATTGATTGTGTGATTAAAATGCTGAATCCGGGTGATGAGGTGATTTCTACAAATGATTTATATGGAGGATCCTACAGAATTTTTAAAACTATTTTTGAGAAATACGGAATCAAATTTCACTTTGTGAATATGCAAGACACGGCTGAAGTTGAGGCCTTAGTGAATGATAAAACTAGAATCATTTGGGTGGAAACACCAACTAATCCTATGATGAACATTGTGGATATCGAGGAAATGTCTAAAATCTCTAAAAAATGCGGTGCTTGGCTGTGTGTAGACAATACATTTGCTACTCCTTATTTGCAAACTCCTTTGGATTTAGGTGCTGATATCGTGATGCATTCAGTGACAAAATATTTGGGAGGTCATTCAGATGTAGTTATGGGAGCATTGGTGACTTCAGATGATGAAATCGCAAATGAAATGTATCGTATTCAGAATTCTTCAGGGGCAGTAACCGGACCAATGGATTCATTTCTAGTTCTGCGTGGAATTAAGACTTTGCATTTGCGTGTTCAACGTCATTGTGAAAATGGAGAAAAGATTGCAAATTTCTTGAAAAATCATCCGAAAATCGACAAAGTATATTGGCCTGGGTTTGAGTCTCATCCTAATCACGATGTTGCAAAAAAACAAATGCGCGGTTTTGGTGGAATGATCTCCTTTACCTTAAAAGGCAACAAGTTGGAGGACGCTTTAGAAATTGTGAAAAAAGTACATCTTTTTGCTTTGGCGGAATCTCTTGGCGGTGTTGAATCACTAATTGGTCATCCTGCAACGATGACACACGCATCAATTCCAAAAGAAATTAGAGAGCAAAGTGGAGTAGTTGATTCTCTTGTGCGATTAAGTGTAGGGATTGAAGATGCGGATGATTTAATTCAAGATTTGGAAAAAGCGTTAGCTTAAATTTCCTTACTTACTTGTTTTAGTTCATTGTAGAATTCTGCTCCAAACGCTCGAACAAGTGGTTCTTTCAGAAACTTGAATACTGGAACATTTAATTGTTCTCCGCAGCTGCAGGCAGGTTGGCAAATCCCCCATTCTTCGTAATTGATTGCTGTATAATCATTGAATTTCTTGAGGCGAATAGGGTAGAGGTGACAGGAAATTGGTTTTTTAAAGTCGGTTGCTCCTTCTTTATTGGCTTGCTCTATGGCGCATTTGGCAATTCCATTTTCAAATTGAACAAAAACACATTCTTTTTCATTCACAAGTGAGGTGACTGGCTCATCCTCTTCATCTTGGTAATAAATATCTGAGTTTTCGATTACATCAATCCCTTCTTGGCGCATAAAAGGCTTGATTTTTTCAATGTCTCGTTGAATAATTTTTACTTCGTTCCAATTTAAAGGCGCGCCTGCATCTCCCTCAACGCAACAAGCGCCTTTGCATTGATTCAGGTCACAAACAAACTTTTTTTCAAAGATTTGGGTGGAAATAATCTTGTCACCTAGTTCAATTAGCATAATTTCACAGTTTTCCGCTAAATTAATCCAATTTTATTTGGAAAATTCAATCAATCACTGTATATTTGCACTATAATTATTGATTACATGAACGAGGGGACGAAAGTCCCCTCTTTTATTACACTATGATTGACAAGAAAAAAGTTGTAAAATTGATTGAAGAACGCATGCAGGAATTGGATGCGAAACTCTATTTGGTTGATCTTTCAATCAGCGCCTCAAATGTTATTCATGTTACTATTGATAAAACTGAAGGGCGTGTATCAATAGAAGAGTGTATTTCTGTTTCTCGAAATATTGAGAAAAATTTAGATCGCGAGAAGGAAGATTTTGAATTAAATGTTTCTTCTGCTGGGCTAGATCGACCGTTAATGCACTGGAATCAATATCGGAAGCACAGAGGAAAGCGTGTGAAAGTCACAACAACTGAAGGAAAGAAAGTTGAAGGTCAGTTGGTTGAAGTGGAAGAAGATTTTATCAAACTTCAAAATGAGAAAGTAGAAAAAATCGAAGGAACCAAAAAAAAGCAAACAATTGTGGAAGAAATCATACTTCCATTCAAGCAAATAAAAGAAACAAAAATTGTAATATCGTTCAATTAAATTCAAGCTATGAATAATGCAGAATTAACCGACTCGTTTTTAGAGTTTAAAGAATTAAAAAACATTGATAAACAAACGATGCAACATGTCTTGGAAGACGTGTTTCGCTCTATGTTTAAAAAGAAGTTTAATACGGATAAACACATCGATATCATCGTTAACATCGATAAAGGAGATGTTCAGATTTTCTTGAATAAGGAGATTGTGGATGACGGTGAAGTTGAAGATCCGAATACTGAGATTGCTTATTCAGATGCGATTAAAATTGAACCTGATTTTGAAATTGGTGAGGAAGTTACTGAAGAATTCAAATTTGCCGATTTTGGAAGGAGAAACATTCTTTCTTTGCGTCAAAATTTGATTTCTCGAATCATGGAATTGGAGAAAGATAGTTTGTACAAGGCTTATAAGGAAAGAGTTGGTGAAATTATTACAGGTGAAGTTTACCAAGTTTGGAAAAAAGAAATATTGGTTATTGACGATGAAGGAAATGAGTTAATCTTACCGAAGTCAGAACAGATTCCATCTGATTATTTCAAAAAAGGAGAAAATGTTCGAGCTGTAGTGGCGAAAGTAGATATGAGAAATTCTACTCCTGTGATTATTCTTTCAAGAACTGCCCCTGAATTTTTAGAGCGTTTATTTGAATTGGAAGTTCCGGAAGTATTTGATGGATTGATCACTATTAAACGCATTGTGCGTGAACCAGGAGAGAGAGCAAAGGTTGCAGTTGAATCATACGATGATCGCGTAGATCCAGTTGGAGCTTGTGTCGGTATGAAAGGTTCTCGAATTCATGGAATTGTAAGAGAATTGAAAAATGAGAATATTGATGTCATTAATTTCACTACAAACTCCCAACTTCTTATTCAAAGGGCGTTATCTCCTGCTAAAATCACTTCAATTGAATTAAATGAAGGGGATAAGCGTGCGAAAGTATTTTTAAAACCAGATCAAGTGTCATTGGCAATCGGAAAAGGTGGAAATAATATCAAATTGGCTGGTCGTTTAAGCGGATATGAACTAGATGTTTATCGCGATGGCGAAGTGGATATTGAAGATGTTGATTTAGAAGAATTTGCAGATGAAATTGACGGTTGGATTTTGGATGAATTAAAATCTATCGGTTGTGATACTGCAAAAGCAGTTATTGAAATTGGTATTGATGATTTAGTTCAACGTACAGACTTAGAATATGAAACAGTAGAAGAGGTTTTGAGAATTTTAAAATCAGAATTCGAATAACAAAATTTTGTTTCATTAAATAGAATAGAATTAAAGAAGGTTAAAAAATTATGGCTGGTAAACCAATTCGTTTAGGAAAAGCGGCAAGTGAACTCAATATAGGAGTTTCTACATTAGTAGAATTTCTTGAGTCTAAAGGGATGAAAATTGATTCTAATCCAAATACTAAATTGGAAGAGGATCAAATGTCTGTATTGCGAGCAGAATTTGCATCGGATGTTGAGTTGAAAGAGCAATCTAAGAATGCTGTTGCAGGTAGAGAAAAGAAGGAAACTGTTACTATTAAAGTTACACGAGAGGATGAGCCTGTGCAAGAAGATGTTGATGATGAGGAAGATGCGCCGATTAACCTTGAAGAAATTAAGCGTTCTGTTTTGGAGCCATCTTCAACAGATACAAATCCAAAAGTTAATGTTGTTGGAAAGATAGATTTAGCATCTCTAAATCAAAAAACAAAACCCGACAAAAAGACTGTTAAAGAAACTGATAAAGTTGAGGAAAAAGCACCTGAAGTAGTTGCTGAAGTAAAAGTTGAAGTTGCAATTCCCGTTGAGGAACCGGTTGAGATTGAAACTATTCGTGTAGAACGTAAAGTTCTTTCTGGTCCAACTGTCCTTGGGAAAATTGATTTGCCTGTTGAAAAACCAAAATCTTCAACACCTTCAGAATCTGCCGAAGATCAACGAAGGAAGAGAAAGCGTATTAAAAAAGTTGAAAATCCTGTTGCCAATAATCCAAATACAGGAGGATTTACCAAAGGTCCTCAGAAAGGGAAAGTTGAGAAACAAGAGATCAAAGAAGTTGATATTCAGAAAGAAATAAAGGAAACATTAGCGAGACTTTCTAATCAAGGAGGTAAATCTAAAGCTTCTAAGAACAGAAGAGCTAAGCGTGATATCGTATCTCAACGCCGTCAAGAAGAATTAGAACAAGCGGAATTAGAAGAAAAAATCTTGAAATTAACTGAATTCGTTACGGTGTCAGAATTGGCATCTATGATGAATGTTCAGCCAACTCAGGTCATTTCTGCTTGTATGTCACTGGGTATTTTTGCATCAATTAACCAACGTATAGATGCGGAGACTATTCAAATTATCGCCGATGAGTTTGGTTTTGAAACACAATTCGTTAGCGCCGAAATATCTGAATCAATCACAGTTCAAGAAGATACAGAAGATCAACTTATTGCTCGACCACCAATCATTACGGTGATGGGTCACGTTGACCATGGTAAAACATCTTTGTTGGATAAAATCCGAAATGCCAATGTAACGGAAGGTGAGGCAGGAGGAATTACTCAGCACATTGGTGCGTATTCTGTTACCTTAAAAGACAGTCGTAAAATGACTTTCCTTGACACACCAGGTCACGAAGCATTTACCGCTATGCGTGCTCGTGGTGCTCAAGTTACTGACGTTGCAATTATCATTGTGGCAGCTGATGACGATGTGATGCCTCAAACAAAAGAAGCGATTTCCCATGCGCAAGCAGCTGGTGTACCAATGGTTTTTGCCATTAACAAAATAGATAAGCCAGGTGCAAATCCAGATAAAATTCGTGAGCAACTTTCTGCGATGAATATTCTTGTAGAAGATTGGGGTGGAAAATATCAGGTTCAAGAAATTTCTGCAAAACAGAATTTAAATATCGATGCACTTTTAGACAAAGTACTACTTGAAGCTGAACTTCTTGATTTAAAGGCTAATCCGGATAAGAATGCGTTAGGTACTGTTATAGAATCCTCTCTTGATAAAGGAAAAGGTTTCGTGACAAATTTACTTGTTGAATCAGGAACAATGCGAGTTGGTGATGTTATCCTTGTGGGTAGATATTATGGAAAAGTACGAGCAATGCATGATGAACATGGTCGAGCGGTAAAAGAAGCCGGACCATCGCAACCTGTTTCGATTCTTGGTATTGGTGGCGCACCAAGTGCTGGTGATAAATTCAACATTTTAGATGACGAGAAGGAAGCGAAAACTATTGCAACAAAAAGAGAGCAATTGTATCGTGAACAAGGTTTGAGAACTACTAAACATATTACTTTGGATGAGATAGGTCGTCGATTGGCGATTGGTGATTTCAAGGAGTTGAATGTAATTGTAAAAGGAGATGTGGATGGTTCAATCGAAGCGTTATCCGATGCATTATTGAAATTGTCAACTGAAGAAATTCAAGTAAAA
>JBIIFU010000055.1:0-10088 GCA_044237035.1 Crocinitomicaceae bacterium | reverse complement strand
CAGTTGTTAACGTCAGTGGAACAACAACCATTTGTTCAGGCAACAATGCCGTAATTAATGCAAATTCATCATTAACTGGAGCAGGTGGTACTTATACCTGGAGTCCAAATTCTGCTTCAACTCAATCCGTAACGGTTGCTCCAACAGTATCTACTACTTATTCTGTTTATTATACATTAAATGGATGCCCATCCAATACAGCCAATCACCTAGTAACGGTTTATCAGACGCCTACTGTTACAGTTAATAAT
This sequence comes from Crocinitomicaceae bacterium, assembly GCA_044237035.1. GTDB lineage: Bacteria > Bacteroidota > Bacteroidia > Flavobacteriales_D > Crocinitomicaceae > UBA952. Next base: position 9,837 of record JBIIFU010000055.1, on the reverse strand, counting down.
GTTGGGATTTGTACTGGAGCACAAGCTACCTTGACCGCAACTCCAAGTTCTGCTGGAGGTACTTACTCTTGGAATACATCTCCGAATATCTCAACTACGCAAAGTATTACAGTTCAGCCACTGTCAACTTCAACTTATACAGTCGTTTATACATCAACCAATAATTGCCCAAGTTTACCAGCTTCAGGTACAATTACAGTTACAGATATTCCATCTGTTCAACTAGATGATATTTTTGTATGTGATGGTCAGTCCGGTACCTTAACTGCAATACCTTCCGTTCCTGGTGGAGTTTATAGTTGGAATCCTGATAATGGAACAACTGGTGATACATATACCTTTACTCCTACAGCGAATACAATAGTTTCAGTTATTTATTCGTTAAATAGTTGCCCAAGTCCTGTAGAAACAGCGCAGGTAACATTTGTTCCAACACCTTCAGTTTCAGTTAGTGACATTACAATTTGTCAAAATGAAATAGGTACCTTAACAGCAATTCCAAGTTCGCCAGGAGGAACTTATTTATGGTCAACCACTGAAACTTCACCATCAATTAATGTTAATCCTCAAGTAACAACGCCATATTCAGTTATTTATTTCTTGAATGGATGTCCAAGTCCTCAGGCTAATGCCATTGTAAATGTTGAACCGATACCAAATGTTACCTTTGATGTCGACTTTACAGAAGGTTGTTCTCCTTTAACAGTTAATTTTACAAATACAACTTCTAATACTACAAATTGCATATGGAATCTAGGAAATGGTGCAACATTTAATGAATGTGATGAATTATCATATACCTTCCAAAACTCTGGATATTTTGATATTTCGTTAACAACTGATTCACCAAATGGATGTTCAAATACTTTATCCTTAAATGATTTTATCAGTGTATTTGCCACTCCAAATGCCGAGTTTTCAGTTTCATCTAATTTTATAGATGTTAGTGAGCCAACAGTTGTGGTAAATAATAGTTCAACGGGTGCATTTGATTATATATGGGACTTTGGAGACAACACAATCATTAATTCTGAATATAATCCTGAACCTCACACATACGAAGGGCTTTTAGAAAATCAATATTATATTGTTTTAACTGCTATTTCAGAAAACGGTTGTATAGATACTACATTCCAGTTAATTGAGTTAACAGAAGATGTTACGATCTATGTTCCAAATTCATTTACTCCTGATAAAGATGATTTAAATGATAGTTGGAAACCAATCATTTCTTCCGGTGTTGATCCTAATTCGTATGAATTAAATATCTTCAATCGATGGGGAGAACTCTTTTTCAAAACAAATAATTACGATCAAGGCTGGGACGGGACATTCAAAGGAAATGAGGTTCAAGTAGGTACTTATTCTTATCAAATTATTTATTCTAAATCGGGTCAAACCAAAAAGAACATCATTGTTGGTCATGTAAATTTGATTCGTTAGAATTGGAATGATTATTGAAAAATAGAGAAAAAAAATCTCATGAAAATTCAATTCTCTGATGTGCTTCCCGAACCCTTATCCTCTATTCATCATCATGAACAGAGCATTTGGAAGTCAACTTTTTCTATAGAAAAGATTGCTCATAAAAGTGTTATTCTAAATGCATCTAGCGGAAAGGGGAAGACAACTTTTTCAAATTTACTTCTTGGAATCAGAAGAGATTATTCAGGTGAAATATTCTTTGATGATCAGGATATTTCTACTTTTTCGATAGCTGATTGGGTTGAAATTAGAGCGAGAAAAATTTCAACCGTTCATCAAGATTTACAATTGTTTTTAAACTTAACTGCAATTGAAAATATTCTTATTAAAAATGAATTAACTCAAATCTTCACGAAAGTTGAAATTGAGAATTTTCTTAAACAAGTAGATTTGTTGCACAGAAAAGATCAACTTGTGGCCACAATGTCAATGGGACAAAAGCAGCGAATAGCAATAATAAGGGCACTTTGTCAACCATTTGAATGGATAATTTTAGATGAGCCCTTTTCGCATTTAGATGATGAAAATTCTAGAATATGTTTTGATTTAATTCATAATCGTTGCAATGAAATAAATGCTGGATTTATACTTACTTCTCTTGATCCAGTAAATGATTTTCAATTTGATAAATATTTAAAATTATAGTCATGTTGAAAAAAGTGCTCTTCCAAAATCAAGATAAAACTCAATTATTTATAGCAGTTTTAGGTTCTGTTATTGGAATGATTTTTCTAATTTCTTCCATTCATTATTTAATTCGCGTAAATGAATTTGGTAAAGGAGAAGAAATTCTTGGACCAAATACAATGATTATTCAGAAGAAAGTAAGCAATTCTTCTTCACTTAAAATCACAAAAAATGATTTCAGTAATGAAGAAATCGAGCGATTTAAAAACGAATCATTTGTAGCCGATGCTCAAGCAGTAATATGCAATAATTTTAATGTTCTATTACTCACAGATGATCCTTTGGTTCCTAAATTTAGTTCAGATGTTTTTCTACAAACGGTGAATGCAAAGTTTCTAGATGTTCCAAGTAAAAAATGGACATGGAAAGAAGGAGATACTATTGTTCCCATTGTGATGCCACGTGATTTTTTAGTAATGCTTAATACTTTTATGAGTGCTAGTGGTATTCCGCAAGTTTCAGAGGATTTGGCAAAAGATATTAACTTTAAGCTGCGTATTTCAAACGAAACAAAAAAGGATTTTATTACTGCTAGAATTGTTGGTTTCACAAACGAAATCCCGTCTTTGTTAGTCCCTGAATCCTTTATGAGTTATGCAAATCAAAAATATGCTACCGTCAAAGAAAATAAGATTACGAATGTTATGATTTCCTCTAAAGAGGGAGAATTTGGTGAAATGGAGAAATTCCTAGAAGAAAGAGGATTGGAATCAAGGAAGTCTCAAGTGGTTATTGGGAAATTAAAAAGTATTGTGAGTACTTTATTTGTCGTTCTTTTAGTTATTTCTGTAGTTACTGTTGTAGTTTCAGGTTTGGTATTAATTCAATATATGCAATTACTTATAGCCAACAATCAATATCAAATAAGAACCTTGCTGCGCTTGGGATATATTCCAAATAAAATAGTTCTATTATTCACGAGTTATTTAGCTGTAACTTTTGGTTTTGTATCATTGATTGCATTCGTTTTATTTTTAGTAGAGAAATGGTTTGTAGATGAGTTGTTTGAAAAAGGTGGTATTGCTATTAATGAATCGCTTTCAGTGGTAAGTTTAATTTCTATTATTATTTCATTTTGTATCTTTGTATCCATTAGTTTTCTTGTTGCCAAACGGAAAATAATGAGTGAGTTTTTTAGTTAATATTTTGTTAAATTGTTTTCAATCTATGAATTTCTTCGTCAAATCAACAAAATCGTATAATATGAAATCTTCAGTTGTTTTAATTCTATTCATGACGCTGGTTTGTACTTTAGGCAATGCTCAAAAAATGAAATTTAAGGTAACCGGTGTAAAAGATTCTACCGTATTTCTAATAAAATACTACGGTCAAAAATTATATTATGCAGATACTGCCGTTTTGAAAAATGGGTATGTAGAGTTTGATGGAAAAAAACAACAGCCAGGAATAATGGGACTTTATTTACCTGATCAAAAGTTTTTTGAATTTATATACAACAATGAAGAGATTCATTTAGAAACATTCGCACCGGACTATACGCCTAATTTAAAAGTAAAAAAATCTGTTGAAAACTCTATTTTCTTGCCTTATGTAAAATTCATTACAGATAAAAAAACACAAGTTGGAAAATTGAGTGAACAGAAATCAAAACTTAAGGAATCAGACTCGAATTATCAACCTTTAACTGAACAGATTGAAAAATTAAATCAAGAAGTTGAAACGTATCAATTGGAGTTAATAAAAAACAATCCAGATAAATTAGTAGCGAAAATCGTTAAAATGTCTAGAGAGGTTGAAGTACCTGAGCCGCCAAAAAATGAAAAAGGAGAACCTATTGATCCTGATTTTCGATTCAAGTATTATCGAGCTCATTATTGGGATAATGTAGACTTAATGGATGATCGTTTGGTTAATAATCCGGTTTTTCATAACAAGATGGAGTTTTATTTTACTAAAATGATGCTTCAACACTGGGATACCGTAATTAACTATTCATTTGATTTTTGCGACAAACTCAATCCAAAATCAAAAATCTTTGAATACGTAGTTGGTTGGATAACTTCAACTTACGGTAAGAGTCAGATAATGGGAATGGATAAAGTTTATACTTACATGAGAAATAGATATTATTGCTCTAAAAATTCAGAAGGAAAATCTCCTGCTTTTTGGGTGGCTGATGATAAATTTAAAGATCTGTGTGAGAAAATAGATATTGAAATGAACTTGGTTATGGGCGTTCGGCCACCAAATTTGATTTTGAAAGATTCAACTGACAATAAGTGGTATAATTTATATCAAGTTGCTCAAAATGCGGAATATACCGTCCTTTATTTCTGGGATCCGGAATGTGGACATTGTAAAAAAACAACTCCGAAACTTCAAACCCTTTATGAGAAAAAGTTTCGAGATAGAAACATTGAAATTTTTGCAGTTGGAAAGGCGGTTGGAAAAGATTTTGAAGCGTGGAAAAAGTTTATTCGAGAAAACAATATGTCATTTATAAATGTAGCTGTAACTGATAAGTTATATGAATTGGCCAAAAAAGATCCGAATAGTTTGGTGCCCGTTCCAGGAGATAATCGTCCTAAGCCTACAACATTAGAATCTTTGAATTACCAGACGGCGTATGATATTTTTTCAACCCCTCAAGTTTATATCCTTGATAAGGAAGGAAAAATAATCGCAAAAAGAGTTTCTATTTCTCAAATTGAAGAAATGCTAGATGCACTACAAGGAAAAAAAGATCTGCCTAAATTATTTCCGCCAGATCCGGAGGAAGATAAGCAAATGCAACAACATTAGAATTTAATCTTCTGCTGTATATATTGAATATCTTTCCGAATTTCTTGTAGAGATTGGCTTATTGAGTTTGTGTCCATTTGCACATCCGGAAGTTCAGGTGAAATGTAATTTACAAAGCGCCAAATCTCAACAATTGAATTTACATGAACCATATATGGCTTATACAAAGTATTTGTTGAACATAATTGAAATGAGCCAGACTCTTCCAGCATATTATTCAGGACTTTAAAGACAATACCATCTTCCTTTGTCACTACTATACAAGGTGTGCCTGATCGAATAGATTGCCAGTTTTGGACAAATTCCCCAACTACAAATGACCCCTCAACAACGGGTGGCATTGAATCTCCTTGAATGGGAAATGAACGATATTTCTTTTGTTTAGATAAGAAAGGCAATGAAAAAGTAGGTAAAACTTTCAAGTATTCAGGATCGGCATAGCCAGAAACATAACCGGCTGATGCTTTCAAAGGTATCATTTCAATAACCTCTTCATTATTTTGGTCAATTACTGAAGCTAATACTCGAAGATTTTGACCTTTAACGTCTGCTGAGTTTCCGTATTCAATCCGTTTCCAATCTGATTCTGTAAATTTCTCGAAGTTTTCACGTAATAAAAAATCTGTTGATACTTGATAAAAATCCGAAAGATTCAATAAATTTTCCAAATTAGGTTGCGCAACTCCGTTTTCATAACCGCTATAGGTAGAACGAAAAAGATTTAATGCTTTGGCTACTTCCTCTTGAGAAAGTTTTTTTCTTTTTCGAAGTGATTTTAAATTTGATCCTATTGTCATTACATTAGTTTTTACAAATATAGTATTATTTAATTTATAATCAAATTAATTACTAAAAAATAATCAAAAAATATCGAGAATAATTTCTATTTTTGAAAAAATATTTAATGAAAAAAATTGTAATTAGTAATTTGATTATACTGTCCTTAGTTTTATCGTGCGCAAAAGGTTATGGAACTGCCTATATTCAAAAAAATCTAACGATATATTATACAAATGATAAAGAATTAAGTAATGTCAAGAAATTAGCTGATTATTGGTTTTCACATGAGTTAATTTCTGAAAAATCACAAACAATTAGATTTTTCCACACAGATTCAATTTCTCAAGTTCAATTAATTAAAGTGCCTGGCTTTAATGCTAAATCGCCAGATTTTGATGTAATTAAGGATTTACAGACTTTAGAGGATGATTTGAATCGAACTGTTTTTTTCAAAAATAAAGTGGATATCGTAATTTGTGATTCTCGTTTCAATGTTGTTAACGACTTAAATTACTAACTTTTTTACTAGACTAACGTACTTTATTCAAAGATTTCACGTTACTTACATATGATTCTACGATTAGTAAATTTACTGGTTTTGTTATTTTTTTCCTTGAATTTCTATTCTCAAGGTTCTTTTCAACAAAATTTTTACTCACTTTCAGAATTAGGGCCGACCATCGGTAATATGTATTATTTGGGTGATTTGAATCCCTCTAAGCAATTTTACAGGCAGAATTTAGGTGTTGGATTGATGTATAGATATAATGTAAATGCTCGATTGACATATAGATTTAATCTATTGGCAGGTTCCGTTGAGGCCTACGATTCTGACTCAAAAAATGAAATTCTAAAGAATCGAAATTTAAGTTTTCAAAGTAATATTCAAGAACTAGCTGGCGGAATAGAATTTCATTATTATAAGTATCAATTAGGTAATAAAAAATATAGATTTACGACTTATATGCTTATTCAAGCCGGTTTGTTCCACTTTAATCCTACAACAATTTATAATGGTGATACGATTCAATTACATTCATTAGGAACAGAGGGTCAAGGTACAAGTTATGGTAAAAAAAGAAAGTATTTTAGATATCAGCCATGCATTCCAATTGGTCTAGGAGCAAAATTTTGCCTAGGAAAATTCACGAATATAAACTTGGATGTTGCTCTTCGAAAAACATTTACAGATTATATTGATGATGTAGGCGCGAATTACAATGTAGATCCAAATGCCTTTACTGCCAATCAATCAATCGCAGAAGATCTGTCAAATAGAAGCTTGGATAATTCTAGATACGGTAGAAGAGGAAATTCCTCCACAAGTGATTGGTATGTTTACTATAGTGCCTCTTTGACATTTCGACTAGGTAAAACAAATAAATGTGCTTTGCCTAGATAAAATTTCGAACAATTTAGCTTTATATTAGTTCTTTCTAGTAAATTCACGAACCGATTTGATAGGGTGTTACGTTGAATTACTAACTCTGTTAAATCTAAGTTATATAAAAGGAAATTATTTTATGAAAGTTGGTGTTTTATTAATTCAGTTAGGTACTCCAGACAAGCCAACTGTAGGATCTGTAAGAAGGTATTTGTCTGAGTTTTTAAATGATCCACGAGTTATTGATATTCCTTGGCTTGCACGAAAAATTCTGGTGAATGGAATTATTGTTCCTTTTAGAGCTCCTAAATCAACTAAAGTTTATAAGGAGTTGTGGCATCATGGAAATGGAATTTCGCCTTTACTTTTTCATACGGAAAATTTAAAATCATTATTGCAAGATAGATTTGAGGAGGGAAATATTACAATTGAATTTGCGATGCGTTATCAGAATCCGTCCATGGATTCAGTTTTGAGCAGAATGCAAAAGGAAAATTATGATAAAATAATTATTCTCCCCTTATTTCCACAGTACGCAAGTGCATCCACAGGATCTGCAATCGAAAAAGCCATGTCGATCATTAAAAATTGGTGGGTAATTCCTGAATTAGTCATTATTAATCAATTTTATGATAACGAAGGATATATCGATTCGATTGTTGAGAATGCCTCACATTTTAATTTTAAAGAATATGACCATATACTCTTTTCTTATCATGGGTTACCTGAAAGACAAGTAGATAAAGTCTATGAAGATACTGATTTGTGTGCCGATCAGCCCTGTGAGAGTGAAATTAATGAAAAAAATAAATTTTGCTACAAGGCAGCTAGTTATGCAACTACAAGATTAATTGCTGAAAAACTTGATTTGTCTGGAGATGATTATACTGTATGTTTCCAATCGCGATTAGATAAAAAATGGTTAACTCCTTTTTCAGATAAGGTTGTTGAGGAGTGGGGAAAACGAGGGGCAAAGAAATTATTAGTTTTCAGTCCTGCATTTGTTGCTGATTGCCTTGAAACAATTATTGAAATCGGGGAGGAGTATCAGGAGATATTTGAAAAACATGGTGGAGAAAAAGTCCAACTTGTTCCAAGTAGTAATACCAATACTCGCTTTATTGATGGTTTAACCAACCTTATAAAAGAAAGGATTTAAGTTCTGCTTAAATTACATCTTTTAGCTTATTAATTGTCAAAAAATCATAAAATAAAACATTTTGTTGTTTTAATTGTCTAGATTTAGAAAATAAATCAAATATAATGGGAAGACCAGCTACACGACCAGCAAGACTAAAAGACGGATTTTACATAGAAGTTAAGACACTAGGAAGCGGATCAATATTTATTCGTCGTGATACTAAAGAGCAAATGATTATTGCAGCTGAAGATTATTCTAGAACGAAACAAGTAATTATTTTAGGGGAAATGAAGAATGATAAATGGTTGTAATCAACCAATAGTTAATTCTTCAAGATCAAATATTTGTAAATAGCTTCAATTCAGTTATTTATATTCTTGTAAAAATTTTATTCTTTTTTTTTCAAAAAAAACTTTCACAAATGGTTGTTGAATTAAAAAGAAGTAGTATCTTTGCACCCCGCAAATGAGTGGAAGGTTAGAAAAAAGAGAGAATAGATATTGATTTGGCTTGATATTTAGTTCAAAAAAGTTCTTTGAAAGATTGGGTAAAAGGAAAGACAGCGTTTTGAGAATGGACCTATGTTCACGAAGTCAAAAAGAAATCAACAGGATTAAAACAACGGAGAGTTTGATCCTGGCTCAGGATGAACGCTAGCGGCAGGCCTAACACATGCAAGTCGAGGGGCAGCACAGAAATAGCTTGCTATTTGGGTGGCGACCGGCGCACGGGTGCGTAACGCGTATGCAACCTACCTTATACTGGGGTATAGCCCGGAGAAATTCGGATTAATCCCCCATGGTATTATAGATTGGCATCGATTTATAATTAAAGTCACAACGGTATAAGATGGGCATGCGTCCTATTAGCTAGATGGTGGGGTAACGGCTCACCATGGCGACGATAGGTAGGGGGCCTGAGAGGGTAGTCCCCCACACTGGTACTGAGACACGGACCAGACTCCTACGGGAGGCAGCAGTGAGGAATATTGGTCAATGGGCGCAAGCCTGAACCAGCCATGCCGCGTGAAGGAAGAAGGTTCTATGGATTGTAAACTTCTTTTATTTAGGAATAAACCTCCCGACGTGTCGGGAGCTGAAGGTACTAAATGAATAAGCACCGGCTAACTCCGTGCCAGCAGCCGCGGTAATACGGAGGGTGCAAGCGTTATCCGGAATCATTGGGTTTAAAGGGTCCGCAGGCGGATTTATAAGTCAGTGGTGAAATCCTGCAGCTCAACTGCAGAACTGCCATTGATACTGTAAGTCTTGAATTTGATCGGAGTGGGCGGAATGTGTAGTGTAGCGGTGAAATGCATAGATATTACACAGAACACCGATAGCGAAGGCAGCTCACTAGGTTATAATTGACGCTCATGGACGAAAGCGTGGGGATCAAACAGGATTAGATACCCTGGTAGTCCACGCCGTAAACGATGATTACTCGTTCTTGATAGCAATATCAGGGACCAAGCGAAAGTGATAAGTAATCCACCTGGGGAGTACGATCGCAAGGTTGAAACTCAAAGGAATTGACGGGGGCCCGCACAAGCGGTGGAGCATGTGGTTTAATTCGATGATACGCGAGGAACCTTACC
>JBIIFU010000090.1:0-2697 GCA_044237035.1 Crocinitomicaceae bacterium | reverse complement strand
TAAATTATTTCAAATAGAATGCAAAGATAAGCATTAAACCAACAGTCTCAAATGAAAACCAAATCGATTAATTGCTTAATTTTGCAAAAAACAATTACAAATGTCAGACGATAAAAAGATTATTTTTTCAATGGTTGGAGTTTCGAAGCAAACGCCACAGGGAAAACAGATTATTAAAAATATTTACCTTTCATTTTACTACGGTGCAAAAATCGGAATCATTGGTTTGAATGGTTCAGGTAAATCGACTGTAATGAAAATCATTGCAGGGCTTGATCAATCGTATCAAGGTGATGTGGTCTTTTCTCCGGGTTATACTGTCGGTTATTTGCCGCAAGAGCCAGAATTAGATGCGAATAAAACGGTAAAGGAAATCGTAATGGAGGGTGCGCAAGAAACCGTGGATGTGTTGAAGGAATACGAGGAAATCAACAATGCTTTCATGGACGAAGAAGTATTAAATGATCCCGATAAAATGGATAAATTAATCGCTCGTCAAGGTGAAGTACAAGATAAAATTGATGCCTTGGATGCGTGGGAATTAGATTCAAAACTGGAGCGTGCTATGGATGCGTTGCGTTGTCCACCGGATGATCAGTTGATTGGTACACTTTCAGGAGGTGAGAAACGTAGAGTAGCTTTGTGTCGTTTATTATTACAAAATCCAGATGTATTGTTATTGGATGAGCCTACCAACCACTTGGATGCAGAATCGATTGATTGGTTAGAGCAACATTTACAGCAATATCAGGGAACAGTAATTGCCGTTACCCACGACCGTTATTTCTTGGATAATGTAGCAGGTTGGATTTTGGAATTGGATAGAGGAGAGGGTATTCCATGGAAAGGAAACTATTCGTCTTGGTTGGAGCAAAAAGGAAATCGCTTGAAAGAGGAGGAGAAATCGGAATCGAAACGTCAAAAAATGTTAGCCCGCGAGTTGGAATGGGTGCGCATGAATCCAAAAGCACGACAAGCTAAAAGCAAAGCTCGTTTAGCGAATTACGACAAGATGATGGCAGAAGACCTGAAGGAAAAAGAGGCTCGCTTGGAGTTACCAATTCCAAATGGTCCTCGTTTGGGTATGAATGTGATAGAAGCAACCAATGTAGCGAAAGCATTTGGTGATAAGTTGTTGTACGATGATTTGAATTTTAAATTACCACCAGCGGGTATTGTTGGTGTTATTGGACCAAATGGTGCGGGTAAAACGACAATTTTCAAAATGATCATGGGTGAATTACAGCCAGATGGAGGAACTTTTTCCATTGGAGAAACGGTGAAAATTGGCTATGTGGATCAAAATCACAAGGATATCAATCCAGATAAAACGGTTTACGATGTCGTTTCAAATGGATTGGAATATGTGGAAGTTGGTAACCAGAAAATCATTTCGAGAGCTTATCTATCCAAGTTCAATTTCAACGGATCTGATCAAAACAAGAAAGTAGGAATTCTTTCGGGTGGTGAGCGCAATCGTTTGCATTTAGCCATGACCTTGAAGACTGAAGCGAATGTTTTACTTCTAGATGAGCCTACGAATGACATCGACGTGAACACTTTACGTGCCTTAGAAGAAGGAATTCAAGATTTTGCGGGTTGTGCGGTAGTTGTTTCTCACGACCGTTGGTTTTTGGATAGAATTTGTACGCATATCCTCGCATTTGAGGGCGATTCACAAGTATATTGGTTTGAAGGAAGTTACTCCGAATACGAAGAAAATCGTAAAAAGCGCATGGGTGATGCAGGTCCGAAGCGAATTAAGTACAGGAAGTTGGTGAAGTAGTGGGGATTATTTTTTTAACCAACGAATGATCGCTTTATCAAAATCGGAGGTTATTTGTTGTGTTTTATTAAATTTTTCATATTCTTTAATGGCTTTTTTATCTGCTTGAAATTTTGAAATAGTACCTTTTCCCTCTAATATTTTATAATCATTGAAATTTAAAAAGCGATCAACACTTTTAGCTAACTCATTCATTGTGAATGTATTTTCTCTTTCTATAAAACCTTCGATATAGTCAAAATAAGAAGATACCGTTCTTTCCAATTGTTTAATTTCATTTTCTTCCAAATAATTCTTGGCAATAAGAACATCTTGTTTTAAAATTCTCCCTTTTGGTCCATTTTTCCATGTTGTAAGCCCCATATTTTCTGATAAATTGTCTGCTTTGTTACTTATAATTTCCGCAGCAGTGTTACCAGTAATTGCATAGTGAAATTTATTTTGAACCATTGCAAAGAAATTTTTAGTAATCTCTGAATTATTGTCATAATCAATACAACATTCTGCAAAAATATCAGTTACCTGTTGATACATTCTTCGTTCACTAGATCTAATTGAACGAATCCTCTGAAGTAATTCTTTAAAATAATCTTTGTTAAAATAGTTTTGACCTTGCTTCAAACGAATATCATCAAGAATAAAACCCTTTATTAGATATTCTTTTAATGTTTTTGTTGCCCAAATTCTGAATTGAGTTGCCCTTGAGGAATTTACACGATACCCAACCGAAATTATTACATCTAGATTATAATAGTCTAAATCGCGCTGAACAGACCTTTTTCCTTCAATTTGAACTGTTCGGATTTTCCGAATAGTTGAATCCCTTTCTAATTCATTTGAATTATAAATATTCATTAAATGTTCGTTCACAGTGGACTTTACAACGCCGAAAAGTTCCGAAATTGCTTTTT
>JBIIFU010000031.1:0-32150 GCA_044237035.1 Crocinitomicaceae bacterium | reverse complement strand
CTTCACTTTGTTGCGGAGAGAGAGGGATTTGCTTCGCAGGTCTCCGTTTCACTCCGGCACGAACCCGAGGGTTCTCATCCACTCCTCCTTCACTTTGTTGCGGAGAGAGAGGGATTCGAACCCTCGATACACTTTTGGCGTATACACACTTTCCAGGCGTGCTCCTTCAACCACTCGGACACCTCTCCGTTTAAGAGGCGCTAAATTACAATAATTTTCAATCTAGCCAATAGAAAGAAGAATAATTTATTGCTTTATTATTTTCTTAGTTATTGAACCTTCTTTACCTACGATTTTAACTGTGTAAATCCCATTTGATAATGACCCTGTTGAAAGAGTATACAACTTAATGTCTTTATCTGTCGAATAGGTTGATATAACCCTTCCCGTTAAATCAAGCAATTGAATTTGATTGAATGTATTATCAATGTTACCTAAATCAACAAATATTTCACCTGACGTTGGATTAGGATAAATTGAAATATTATCTGAATTAATTTCACTTAAGCCTACATTTCCGCCTTGAACTATATTAACTGTGTAATCTTCCGTTTCTCCGTAAGTGGCAACTGCACATGGATCAATTGGCGCTCCATTTTCTGCAACGACTGAATAAGAAATTCTAACGCGCATTCTTACAGCTCCTGTGATTGCTGTTGTTGGAACGGTAAATGTAAATTGATTGCTCCAACCTGTTGCTACTAAAACATACCCAACTCGTTCGGCTGAAGAAAATGTAAAATCATTATTAAAATCTATCCAAACAGCAATTTCATCATTGGTGTATGCAGGAGATGTTGAATTCATTATAGCAGGCGTTACTGTAACTGTATATTGCATTCCTTTGGATAGAGTTGTTGAAGAATTTAAGTATGCCGCATAACCCCCTGTTGTACATGCTGTTGTATTATTTATTGTATTCAATGTTACGTTTTGAATATACTCATCGCAAGTACTTGTAATTGATGGCGTACAAGGTCCTGTTGATTGTGCAACGATAATGTAATTCGTTTTAGTTTCGGCATCAGATCCTTGAGCATTTGATGCTGTTAAAGTCACTGTATATTGACCTACTGTATTAAAGGTAACTTGAGGATTTTGAGAGGAAGCCGTTGTTCCACCCGCATACGCCCATCCCGTAGCTGGTGCAATTGACCATGCCCAAGAAGTAGGGACTCCTGTTGATTGATCGGTAAATGAAACTGTGGTAGCAGGAGCAATATTTGTTTGATTGGCAACGAAATTAGCAACAGGGGCAACAGGTGTAGTTGGCGTACAAGGGTCAAAAGAACCAGCAAGTGTTAAAGCTCCAGAATTTGTTGGGTCTAACCAAGGTTTTAATTGTTTTGCAGTAGTTGTGCCATTCGAAGTCCAATGGTAAGACATTTTACCATACATATCAGGCGATGTCTGAGCGTTACAATAAGAGCTGCCACCTGTTAATGTTCCTACGATATATCCTTGACTGTTATTAAACAGCGGCGACCCAGAAGATCCGCCCTCTGTTACTCCATGCCCGTTAGCATTTGCAGTCCAAGAAAATCTCCAGTGTGTATTTTGCACGGAGCCGCCCCATGAATTAGATAGCGTTGTGCCTGTAAATGTAGAAATTTTCTTAATGTCTCCTGCTGGATGGTGAATTCCCGTTCCTCCCGTTGTAGCAGTGTTATTTGCATTCCAACCATTCCAATAAGCATTAAAATTTGTAGATTTTAATGTTGTAATTGTTGCTGATTCATTCGTGGCACTTCCAAGTTGCACTAGAAGAAAATCGGAGCCAGTATCACCACCATTATCTGCAGAGTCTGCTTTACGAACACAACCCGTAATGAAGTAATCATCCAATGTCCCTGGCGTTGATGGATTTGTACAATTTGGGGATTCATACCTAAAATAGAATTTCCATTGTGTCATATTCGCAGCGCTAGTGGAAACTCCACAATGCAATGCCGTCAGAAAATAAGGCCGGCAGTTTTGTGCTGTATTGTTAACTAGGGAACCGGTGCACCAGCCAGCAGAATTACCTTCAATTACATAAATACGTGCCACACCTTTTTTCTCGTCTTGCCACGTGTCTCCAACTGGAGAACAATTAACATTTACCTCGCATGCTTCTGATTCATTTATTTTCTCTTGAGAACCATAACCTGTAGATCGATAATTATGCATTATTCTGTCAATGTGAATTTCAGAAGGCTGTGTATTCGCTGGCTCATTCAAAACTAAAATCAAATCATCTCCTTGACACAAAGCCGCATTTTGAGTGAATGCTTCTTGTACATCATTAATTGTCATTGTATTATGAACCTTACGTCCATTTAAATTTAAAACATCGAAAGTAGTTCCTCCATAAATTTTAAACGTTTGAAAAAGAATACTCAATGCCTCTGCTCCTTCAGAACTTACACGCAATTTCCACATCCGACTTCCATCTGTATTGGTTGTCCAAACTCCGGCGTTTTCTGTTGTGATATTCGTAAACTGAGCAACACCTATTCGATATAAAATTCCTTGTTTGTCACGTATGACATCTTCGTCTGCTAATTGTTGTCGGTTGATTTTTGGAAATTCAATTTTTGGAACACCATCAGCGGCATTCACTAAAGTAATTTGAGAATTTAAGAAGTTGGCAAGGAGAATTGCCGAAAAAACGAGTAATAATTTTTTCATAGTTTTAAGTTTAGATTAACAAATATAAAAAGAAATTAATGCAATGAAAAACTTACTTGTTTTGGGAGTAAATTCTTTACAATTTTCACATAATTCTTAACACCTTTCAGACGATCAAGCGATATGAAAATTTGAAAAGACGCATAAATAAGATGTTCAAAAATTTAATTACAAAAAATACGCTTTTTCAAGTCAATCGTTCAATAAGTGCTGAATGATCATTGAATTCGGGTAATAAATCTTCTTTGGTAAACAATTCAAAAGTTGAGAAGTCAAAGCCGGGAGAAACAACGCAAGAAACAAGCGCATAGCCATCGGCTGTTTGAATTTCACTACCAAAAATCGTATTTCCTTCAACGAGTGCATGAGGAGTTTGATTCTTAGCTAAATCCAGTCCTAGTTGGATTGTTTCTAATCCCTTATCAGTTAAAAGATGGATGCTTAGCGGGTTCCCTTCGTGAAAATACCAATGTTCATCACTTTGAATACGATGGAAATGCGAAGGCGAATCTGAAGTCAACAAAAAATAGATGGAAGTCATCAAAGATTGTTCTTCTTCATTTTTTAACACTGAACGATATGTTTCTCGGTAAAACCCTCCTTCAGGATGAGGAATTAATTGAAGGGATTGAACTAATTCTGTGATGCGTATTTTCATTTGCTGTATTTTATGATACTATCCTAAGAACAAATGTATTAAATTTGCTTATCTTATACCTACTTATCTTTTTGAAAAGTTGGATTTAGTAAAAGCTTAACACTACATATGGTATTTAACCAAACCGTTTCATCTTCCAACCTCACCTCAATGTGAACAACCAATTCATTTGGGCGGTAAATTAGGATCTCATTTTTCATAACTTACCTAAATATAGCAAAAATATGTGAGGGATTTGCGTGAATTTAAAAATAAACTTTACTTGAAATGGACTTTGTTATATTTGTTGAAATAATGATCAAAAATGAGAAAGCCGATTTTAAAATTTAATTCAGACATTAGTAAATTGTATGAAAATACAATATCCCTTTTGACTGTTGAAGCGGAAGAATTAAAACAAAAATCTAAATCACTTTATCAATATAAAAATCAGTTTTATTCTGTAGAAGAATTTAGCGCCCTTTTTTTTAAAGAAAATGGATATCTTATTTACTACGGGGTTGATTTTTCTCAAGTATTCTCTTATATTTCTTTTAATTTTGATTATGACACCTCTGTTTTCGAAAATTATATTTTAGGAAGTAGATTAATTGATTCTAAAGCACTTCATCAAAAGTTTAGGCAACTTGAGTTATTAAGAAATATCACATTGGAAAATAATGAATTGAATAATGAATTAATTTCCTTAGCTCAAGAACTTATGGAATTGTATTATTTTACATACGAGCCTAAAAAATTGAAACTAATTCCAATATTTGATTTTGTTAGGAGCTTGCCACAAGAAGAAATTATTCGATTAATAAGATTTTATCATAGAATTAGTGGCTTGAAAAGAGGCACTCCTGATTTATTTATCTTTAAGGATAAAAAATACTGGTTTGTTGAGGTTAAATCTTCCAATGACTCACTTAGCAAATATCAAAATTTCTTTATTCATCATTTCCAAGAAATCGTAGGGGAAAATATTTTTGTTCTAAATGTAGTTGATAAGATTTGGAGTTGAGGATTTAAAACTAATTTTTCGGGAAAATTTTTAAAAATTCTGAATCTAAAATTTCAAAATAGGCATATTTAAAATCATAAATACCGGAAACAAACATATTATAAGTAATTGTCAATCCATTATATTTTTCATAGTAATCATCAGCCTGATGACTAAAGGAATAGCATTCATCTTGTTTGTTTTTTTTCGGTTCAGATAAATTTAACCATTTACCATTAACAAATGTTATCTTTTTCCGGCAAGTTCTACAAGTGTTTTTTGATTTTCTGGTAGATGGGAGATAAAATCTTTTAACATTTACGCCATTACTTATAGTCGATTTAAATGGGAAAGTATATTCTAAGTAGGGTGTTTTACTCAATTCTAATTTAATCAAATTAATCAGTTCATTATCAGAAATATTTTCATTAAAAGAAACCAAAGTCTTAGAGGATAGCTCAATTAACGAGTCGCTTGATTTCAATTTGTTAAACTCATTTTCATCAAAGACATAAGCATATTGTTTCTTTTCTATATTCCAATCTTGCCGTATACTAGGGTATGTGTAGTGTCCTTCAAATTTTTTAACGAATAAAACAAAATAATTTTTTTCCCCTACGGATAACATTTTGGAATGAAATAAAATAAAGTTTTGATCGATTTGAGACTCTAATATTCCGCTATTATTATTTTCCTCATTTGAGAGTAAGTTATCATGACTAATCCACTTTCCCTTTATATTATCATAAACCCAGCCTTTAGCCTTGTAAATTGTATCTGACGATTTATTAAATTTCAACTCTTCGGTATTAATCCTTTCTTGAGAAATGGCTGTGACTGAAGTGATAAAAACTATAATTATTAAAGAAATAATATATTTCATAAATTATTTTTAACAAAAATACAAAGATTATTAATAATATTACTTCCCTATACAAAACTTCGAGAAAATCGCTCCCAAAATATCGGTGTCAACATCAATTTGTCCGGTGATGTTTCCTAATTGGCGCATGGCTTCGCGGATGTCCATGGCTACAAAATCACCCATGGTTCCATCTTCCAATCCCCGAAGAGCTTGCTCCAAGGCAAGGGCCGTTTTCTGCAAGGCCTCGTGGTGGCGTGCATTGGCCACAATGATGTCGTTTTGTAAATCAAAATTACCCATTACCAATTCTACCAATCGCTGTTTTAAGGCTTCAATTCCATCGCCGTTTTTGGCGCTAATGGTAAATGCATCAAATACGTTTGGCTGAGCAGCATCCATTTTGTTGAGTATAAACTCTATTTTCTTTTCCGGATATCGTTTTTCTAATTCATACTTCCACGTTCGTACTTCCACAGCACTCGTTTCAACCGTGGCATCAGCCATACACAAAACGACGGTAGCCTGCTCAATTTTTTGTTGCGAACGTTCAATTCCCAAAGCTTCAATGGTTTCTGTTGTTTCTCGAATACCCGCCGTATCAATCAAACGAAAAAGTATTCCATCTATGTTCAGCGTTTCTTCGATCACGTCTCGAGTGGTGCCTGCAATGTTGCTCACAATCGCTCGGTCTTCGCCCAACAATTGGTTCAACAAGGTACTTTTTCCCGTATTGGGCGCACCCACAATTGCTACCGGAACTCCATTTTTGATGGCATTTCCCAATTCAAACGAATTCGCCAAGCGATGCACAATGGCCAAAACTTCGGTTACAAGCATTTTTAATTGCGTGCGATCGGCAAACTCCACATCTTCCTCTCCAAAATCGAGTTCTAACTCAATCATAGCGGCAAAATGAATTAGTTTTTCTCGCAGTTCCTTCAACTGATTTGAAAATTGTCCCCGAAGTTGTTTTAAGGCCACTTCGTGAGCTTGTTTGGATTGTGACGCGATCAGGTCTGCTACAGCTTCTGCTTGCGATAAATCCATTTTCCCGTTCAAGAAAGCACGTTGGGTAAATTCACCTGGTTCCGCTAACCGAAAACCGGATGCGCAGAGAATTTGTAAAATTTGTTGTTGAATATAAAAAGAGCCGTGACACGATATTTCCACGCTTTCTTCGCCCGTAAAGCTTTTTCCTTCGTCAAAAACGCTTATCAAAACCTCATCAATTGGGTTTTTTGCTAAGTCGGAAAAAATTCCAAAATGGAGTGTATGACTGGGTTTATCCGAAAGGTTTTTAGAGAAATTTTGAGAAACAAGACCTTTACTTCCTGTTCCTGAAACACGAATCACAGAAATTGCTCCAACGCCGCTGGCAGTGGCTAAAGCACAAATCGGATCAGAATGAGAGTTCATACCACAAAGGTAGCCAGAATGAATGAGAAAATGTTATACTGATTTATGGTTAACTTTGTCAACAATGGCGAATGGAATGAACGATGTGAAAACAAGAATATCAACGCTTACGGATTCGGTAATTTCCCTTTTTGGAATCATTTTTCTCATTTTTCTTGTGTTGGTAAGTTATGCTATCCGCCCCTGCTCGGATGATCTCTATTTTTACGCTGAATTTTTGGATAAAGGTTGGTTTTCTTCCATTTGGGAAATGGGAACAAATATTCGATTTACCGGATTTTTAGTCTTTAACACGCTTTGTTTGTTAGTTTCCGATTTTCAAGATTTTCCGCTGATTTTCTTTGTTTTTTATCTTTTACTTTTTAGTTTTCTGCTTTTTTCAACGTATCGACTTATTAAAACTCTATTGACACACTTCTTTCATGCAGAAAACATTCCTTTTTTGCAAATTCTCAATTTGTCTCTGCTTTTTACAGCTGCATTTTATTTCTCAACGATTAATGCGCAAGAGGTTTGGTTTTGGACGATAGCAACCACAATTTATCTACTGCCAATTCCGCTCCTATTCTTGGCCATTTCTGAATTGATTAAGTATAAAAACAAACGATCTTATTTGACTTCAGGGATTTTTTTCTTTCTCATAGGTGGAATGGTTGAGAATTTGGTGTTGACTGTGGTTTCAATCGTCGTAGTTGTGGGTTTTTATAAGTGGTTACAATCGAGAAAAATAGATTGGCGTTTACTACTTTCCATACTGGCGTTGCTTGTGTTACCAATTCTGTCTGTGATTCACTCTGGCTTGGGAAAAAGAATTAAAAATGAAGCCTATTATTCAGTTGAAAATGGGATTTTTAAAACACTTTATTCCGATTATGATTTTGGATTAAATTACAATCGATTGACCATCATTCTAATCATTTTAATTCTGGTATTTTATATTGCTAACAGGATCAAGGATCAAGTTAAACAGCCTTCGTGGAACGTAAAAAAAATGTTGCTTTTAAGTGTTATCGTCTTGATAGTAAGTTTTATAACGACATTTTTACCCATGTTTTATGTTTACGGTAATTTTGGTCCCGCTCGCGCATCTTTACCATTTTTCCTTGTGCTGATAATACTGATTTTCTGTTGGACTTTTCTCCTTGGATTGAAGAATCAAGTAAATAGAATTTATTTCTTGCCAGTATCAATATTTGCGATTTTAATGATGGGAATTTTTTCATTTATCCAACAAATAAAAACAAGTCGTTTTGCTCATGAATATGACAAACGAGTGCGCGAAATTAGAAATCAAAAAGATTCAAAGGCGCCATTCTTAGTAGCTAAACCACTTCCGGATTCAGGGGTGATTCCAAGTCAAGAACTCAATAAACTTGGAGAAACACCTGCCATGACTAGTTACTACTTGGGTAGAGTGAATGGAATAAACAAAGATGTTTATTTGGATACTATATTGCTTAAAAAATCAGAAAAGTAAGGCCTTAGTACGAACTTGTTGCTCCACCAATATTTTCAATAGGATGCCAGGTTGTTTTTACTTCTTGAACATCAGTCACAAAATGTAAGCCTTGCGCTTCAACTTTCATCCAATCTGCATCATACGGAATAAGTCTTTTCAAATTATCTACTGCTAATTCACTGAAAGAATTCAAATTTGGAGTGCTTCCTACAAGAGCATTAACGTCCATGTGTGAAGCAAGAGTGGTCGCCACCTCCTTCTGAGTTCCGGTCAATAGATTTACAACCCCACCGGGTACGTCAGATGAGTTCAAAACCTCAGCAAACGTAATGGCACAAAGCGGTAAGGATTCTGATGCCAAAGCAACAACGGTATTTCCCCCTGTGATTGCAGGAATGATAGTTGAAATAAGTCCAATAAGTGATGAGTTTTCAGGACAAATTACTCCAACAACACCCATTGGTTCTAGAACGGAAAAGTTAAAATGTGAGGAAGATACTGGATTTACTGAACTAGCAATTTGTTGAAACTTGTCAGCCCATCCGGCATAATAGACGATGCGATCAATTGAAATTTCCACTTCTTTTTCAGCAGCTTTTTGCATTGCGCCTTGTTTGATTAATTCAGCCACAAATTGTTCTTTTCTTCCTTCTAACATTTCAGCAATGCGATAGAGAATTTGACTTCGATTAAAAGCCGTTTTTTCCGACCATGAACCAACTGCCTTTCTTGCTGCAACCACGCCATTTCTTGCGTCTTTTCGCGAGGATAAACAAACATTCGCAAGTGGATTCCCTTTTTTGTCTGAAACGACATAATATCTTCCTGACTCAGTTCGAGGGAATTGTCCTCCGATATATATTTTATAGGTTTTTAGAATTTCCAATCTTTCCATTTTTAATTTTTTGAAAAAAGAACCACCTTAACTCAATTTCACGTAAGCACTTAAGCCATGAACTCCACCTTCTCGACCAAATCCACTTTCCTTGTATCCACCAAAGGGTGATGCTGGATCGAATTTGTTGTAAGTATTTGCCCAAACAACTCCGGCTCTCAATTTTGTTGTAAGATTGAAGATGCGCGAACCTTTGTCTGTCCACACACCAGCGGCCAAACCAAAAGGAGTGTTATTTGCTTTTTGAATAACTTCATCAACCGTTCTGAAAGTTTGAATTGTCAAAATAGGACCAAAAATTTCCTCTTGAACAATGAGGTTTGATTGCGCTACATTGGTAAAAAGTGTAGGCGGACAGTAATATCCTTTTTTGGGTAAGCCACAGGTAGGTTGATACATTTCAGCGCCTTCCTTTATTCCAATTTTGATGTATTTCTCAATCGTTTGCAGTTGTTCTTTGCTATTTATCGCTCCAATATCGGTGTTTTTATCGAGTGGATCGCCCACATACAATGTTTGAATACGCTCTTTCAATTTTTGAATAACTTTATCCGCTATTGATTCTTGTACGTACAAGCGCGAACCTGCACAGCAAACATGCCCTTGATTGAAGAAAATTCCATTAACAATTCCTTCAACAGCTTGATCAATTGGAGCGTCATCAAAAATGATATTGGCGGATTTTCCACCAAGCTCTAAAGTTGCTTTTTTTGCTGTTCCGGCTATCGCTTTTTGAATGATTTTACCAACATTAGTGGATCCTGTAAACGCAATTTTATTGATGTCTGGGTGATTGACAAGAGCAGCACCCGTATCACCAAAACCTGTTACGATATTTACAACTCCAGGTGGAAGTCCTGCATCGTGAATAATCTCGGCTAATTTCAACGCGGTAAGTGAAGTAGTTTCAGCTGGTTTCAACACCACTGTATTTCCCGCTGCCAAAGCAGGTGCAATTTTCCAAGCCGCCATGAGTAAAGGAAAATTCCATGGAATGATTTGTCCGGCAACTCCCAAAGATTCTACTTTGCGAGTAGGAAAGGCATACTCCAATTTATCAGCCCAACCAGCATAATAAAAGAAATGATTGCAAGCTAAAGGGATGTCAATATCGCGTGATTCTCGAATAGGTTTTCCTCCGTCAAGCGTTTCAATAACAGCCAGTTCTCTTGCTCTTTCTTGCATGATGCGTGCAATGCGATAAATGTATTTTGCACGTTCGCTTCCAGGTAATTTCGACCAAACAGTATTGTATGCATTTCTTGCTGCTTTTACGGCTTTATCTACATCGGTTTGATCGGCATGAGCGATTTTTGCAAGGTGTTTTTCATTTGCCGGATTGATGGAATCAAAATACTTTCCCGAAGAAGGTTTTTCCCATTGTCCGTTGATGTATAAATCATACGATTCCTTTAAATGAATATGAGATATACTTTCCGGCGATGGAGAATACAACCAAGAAGTGGAATCCTCTGTTTTTTTACTTTTCATTTTAATCTAGTGTAAAATAATCTGCTGATTGATAAAGACCTGTGTCAGTTTTTAAAATCTGCATTAAAATATCATTTGCCAAACTACTCGCTCCAAATCTAAACCACTCATTATTCAACCATTTGGGACCAAGAACTTCGTTGACCATCACCAAATTGTGTAAGGCCAACTTAGCGGTAGAAATTCCTCCTGCAGGTTTCATTCCCACCATTTTGCCTGTTGCATTGAAGTGATCTTTTATGGCCATAAGCATAACAAAAGTCACTTGCATGGTTGCGGCAGGTTGAATTTTACCGGTAGAGGTTTTAATGAAGTCCGCCCCGGCATGTATGGCTAAATCACTTGCTTTTCTTACGTTTTCTAAAGTAACCAACTCTCCTGTTTCCAAAATGACTTTCAACCTAGCTTTTCCACAAGCCTCTTTTATGGCACAAATTTCATCATAAACAAAGTTGTATTCGCCAGACAAGAACTTCCCTCGTGAAATGACCATATCAATTTCAGTTGCTCCTTGATCAACCGCAAATTTGGTGTCGTTAAGCTTTATTTCTAGCGTTGATTGTCCACTTGGGAATGCCGTGGCTACTGATGCAATTTGAATGTTTGAACCTTTGAGTGCTTCTTGTGCTATTTTCACCATAGATGGATAAACACAAACTGCAGCAACGGTCGGTAAATCTGGATATTGATCATGTAAATGAGCTGCTTTATAACACATCTGTTTTACTTTGCCAGGCGTGTCTTTTCCTTCCAGGGTGGTGAGATCAATCATACTCAAAGCCATTTTCAGACCTTGCATTTTTGATTCATTTTTTATACTTCGTGTTTGGAAACGAGCTACTCTTTCCTCAACCCCAACCTTGTCTATTTGGGGAGATTTTGAAACAATTTCTAGGGGGGACAATACTGCTTTCAAAATAGATATTCATTGATTGATATCAAAGATACAAGAAACCGAAAAAAAACATTGATTTTAAAAAAATAAAATCCTGTTTTACGAAAAACATTCTTTAAAAACACCTTCAAATTAATAGATTGAAAATAATCTGTATATTTAACTATTTTACAATGAGAATTTTACACGTTGCTATTTTAATTTCATTTTATCTGACGACTTTTTGTTCAGAAACTGTTTTCGCTCAATCTTTAGATTTCAAGGGCTACTTTGTTATTCAAAATTATCGAAACCAAAAGGGCATTCAAATTGACAGTATTAAAGATGTTTTTGTTAAAACTTCAAAAGGAACTTTCTTTGTAAAAGATTGCAATAATCTATTGCCGTCAACAAATGAATTGCATCTAAAAAAAGTAATCCTACGAGGCAATTTTGAAAAAGGACCTTTAGATTTTTGCAACGTGAATGGAGTTCAGCAAAGTAGATTTGGCGAGCATATTATTTTGGAAGATCTCGTGATGGAAAGTAGTTTTTCGTACACTCTTTCTGACGGCTCAGGAAATCGATATATTTTGGAGGGTTCTGTTTTAAAGTATATACCCGTTACAAAAGAACTTTCATCAAGTGGAATGTATGATGGTGGATCAAAGAAAGAAAAAGTGTTGTCGCAAAATGAACGAATTATGCTGATTCGAAATTTCCGTAAGACAATGAGAAAAAGTAGACTAGCAAGTTGTGAAAAAGGACGATCAATGGCAAGTATTGCTATCCGTTTCAGCCAACTTGGAGAAGATAAAGAGTATTGTTGTGAAGAAAATAAAAGATGGAGCTTGTATATTAAAAGAAATAAATTACTTCTAGATGGACAGAATTAGGTCACAACTCTTGAGGGATTGGCTCCTCCTTTTTATCTTCTTCGGGTTTCACCGTTAGTAGCATCAAGAAAAAGGGCAATAACGGAGCTCGCAGTCTCACCAATACACCAAAAATCACAGAAGTAAAACCTGTCATAAAGGCAAAAATGATTACAAAGTATAGGGAAAAAGTAAGGATATCAGACTCGCGAATACGAGCAATCCTCTTTCCTCGATTGTTTGTTAAAAAAACAAATGTCAGATAAAACATAATTATACTTTCCAAGCCATTTAATATAAGGCCGGGGGATAAGGCTTCCCATGGAAAAGGTCGATAAATTCCTGTAAAAACAGACAATGGCATTGCGCGTAACATTCCTAACGGGGTATAAGAGACATTGCCAAGATTATATTTCGCTCCAGTATAAGTTGAATTATTCATAAAGTCTTGCTGTGTTACTTCGGCTTCCTTTAAATACTTTTGAGCGGTTTCCCCAGAAAAGAAAAACCCTATAAAACCAAAGCCAATAAAAACGACAATTGTTCTAATAAATCGTTGGGATGACTTAGTACTAAACATTCTTTTGGAGAACTGAACATTAAAGGCAAAAATAAAAGGAACTATTACGGTGTATAGCATGAATGAACGTATATTCATTAGGATCCATGATATTAATAGTATGTACAAGATATTCAGAAATTTAGATTTTGCTTTTCCAGTTGCAAGGTTATAAATAATCGGAATTAGATAACAAATACAAATAAATAATAATGAGTCTTTTGAAACTCCCGTACACCAAAAACTTAAGGAGGGTATAAACAAGAAAAAAACAGCTAAAACCTTATAATTGTGAACCCCAAAGGAAACTACGAAATTATAAAGTTTGAAGGAAGCCAGAGATGTTAAAAATGCAACCAATAAAGTGGTTGAAAAATAACTGCTTCTAGTTAAAATATTAATTACTGAAAATAATTTGCTCACAAAATAACCCTCAGCTTCTCTAATAATCCAACCTGGAGGAAAACCCGTTGTTGAAGAAAACGGGTAAATATACGTTTCGTTCGTTGCATTTACTGGCCATTCATTGATGTAAGCATCAAAATTTTGAAACATCAAATTTGTAAGAATTCGGGAGGTATCAAAAAACGCGATCGAATCTCCTCCTCTAATGAATAAAATATAATAAAATGCGAAAACGAGTGAAAAAAAAATTTTAAATAAAAGATTAGGAATGAAATAGCGATAATGCTCTTTTTCACTATTCCTAGATTTTACATAAAGCGCTAAAAGCAGAACAATTGTAAACCAAAAAATAAATATTAAAATATCCAATCCCGAAAAAAAAGTCAATTTATTTACCCCATCATGATACAATGTAAAGGATAAATCTATTTTTTTCATTTCTTGGTTTTGGTCTTTCCAAAATTAGAGAAAATAAATGTGCTAAAACACTCTTTTTCATTGTACATTTGTAATTCAACCTACTTTTCTTACAATGTGCGGGATAACTGGATTTATCGATTTTAAAAAAGAATCCACTGCAGAAGTTCTAACTGCAATGACAGATACCTTGTACCACCGAGGCCCAGATGGTAGTGGTGTTGAGGTAATTTCAACTAATAATGCATCGATTGGATTAGGACACAGACGTTTATCGATTATCGATTTAACTTCTTATGGGAAACAACCCATGCAGTTCGAAAACTATTGGATTTGTTTCAACGGAGAAGTGTATAATTACGCTGAAATTAAAAAAGAGCTGACTGAATTGGACCATGTGTTTTCAGGGAATTCAGATACGGAAGTTATTTTGCATGCCTTTGCTCAATGGGGAAGGGAATGCGTTCATCGGTTCATCGGAATGTTTGCGTTAGTGATCCTCGATACTCAGAAACAAGAAGTGATTTTCGTAAGAGATCGAGCAGGAATCAAGCCTTTTTTCTATTATTATGAGGATGGATTGTTTCTTTTTTCCTCCGAATTGAAAGCTTTTCACAAACACCCTCGATTTAAAAAAGTATTAAATCGAAATTCGATAGCGGCTTTCATGCAATATGGGAATATCCCAACTCCACATTGTGTTTTTGAAAATTGCTACAAATTAAAACCAGGTCATTTTCTGGAGTTTTCATTAAAAGAAGCCGATAAAGTTTTATCAAATTCTTTGGGCAATCAAACGCAATATTGGAACGTGTATGATTCTTACAATAAACCTAAGTTAGACATTGATTTTTCTTCGGCAAAAAAAGAAACGAAAGAATTACTTACCTCTGCTTGTAATTACCGTATGGTTGCCGATGTTCCTGTTGGCGTTTTTTTGAGTGGCGGATACGATAGCTCTGCTGTTGCGGCAATTTTGCAACAAGATCGGACTGAAAAACTGAAGACTTTCACGATTTCTGTTCCCGATATTGGCTTGAATGAAGCAGAATACGCGCGTCAAACTTCTGAAATATTGGGCACTGACCATACTGAAATTGAATGTTCGCAAAAAGATGCCTTGAATTTAATTCAAGATTTACCATTTTACTACGACGAACCTTTTGCAGATAGCAGTGCTATTCCAACGACTTTGGTGAGTTTGATGGCAAGAAAGCAAGTTACTGTAGCATTGAGTGCTGATGCTGGCGATGAAGTTTTTGCGGGATACAATCGTTATGATTATTTGATGCGATACGGTCAAAAATTGCGTTCCATTCCCGGATTTGCAAGAAAAGGCATTGCAGGCATTATGGATGTAGTTCCGGCAAATAAAATCCCGGTTCTCAAAAACAAATATAATTTTCCAAATCGCTACGAAAAGTTAAAATCGCTGTTGAAAGACCCATCTTCAGAGCAAATGATGTTGAGTTTAAGCGAGCAATTTACGGACAAACAATTGGCTGAATTCTTGAATTTTACTCCCGAAAAACTTTCAACTGCTTATAATTCTAAAGAATTAATAAACGCAAGTTCATCTCCTCTTTCCTATATGATGGCGATTGATTATCAAACTTACTTGGTTGATGATATTTTGCAAAAGGTAGATCGAGCAACCATGACTGCAAGTTTGGAAGGGCGAGAACCATTTTTAGATCATCGTGTGATAGAATATGCAGCCCAACTTCCTGATGATTTCAAATATCACAATGGGATTAAGAAATACATTTTGCGTGAAATAGTTCATGAGTTTATTCCAAAGGAAAAAATGGATCGACCAAAAATGGGATTTGCGATTCCTTTGGCTTCATGGATGCAAAATGAGTTGAAAGAAATGGTCGAAGATTACATTAATGAAAAAAATATTCGTGAACAAGGTCTGTTTAATTGGGAGGCAGTAAATCGATTAAAAGTCAATTTCTTTTCGGGAAAAACTGAATACGATTTCAAATTGTGGTATTTGTTGATGTTTCAAATGTGGTATGAACGATGGATGAAGTAAAAAATGTACTTTATTTATCGTATGACGGAATGACTGATCCTTTGGGTCAATCGCAAGTGCTTCCATACATAATTGGCCTCTCAAAAAAAGGATTTCGTTTTCACTTGATTAGCTTTGAAAAGCCAGATCGATTTGAAAAATTAAAGCATGATATTCAAGCTCTTTGTGATAAAAACGAGATAACTTGGCATCCAAGGATCTACACTAAAAACCCCCCACTTTTATCTACTCTATACGATGTATGGCGAATGCGAAAACTTTCTTTCGAACTAAATAAAACGCATCAATTTTCAATCGTTCATTGCAGAAGTTACCTTTCAGCGATGGTTGGATTAGTGATGAAAAAGAAATTTAAAACTAAGTTTTTATTCGATATGCGCGGGTTTTGGGCAGATGAACGAATCGACGGTAAAATTTGGTCGCTTGCGAATCCAGTGTTTAAGGTTGTCTATAATTTTTTTAAACGGAAGGAAAAGCAATTTTTTTTAGAGTCAGATTTCGTTATTTCCTTGACACAAAATGGCAAAGACGAAATTTGTTCGTGGAATGGATTTAATCAGTTAGAATCTAAAATTCAAGTAATTCCCTGTTGTGCTGATTTAACCAAATTTGATCCGACTCAAATTACCGATTCCAAGAAAATAGTCCTTCAACAAAACTTGAAAATAGAACCAAATCAATTTGTTTTGGGATATGTAGGTTCAATTGGAACGTGGTATATGTTGGATGAAATGCTTTTACTATTCAAAAGTTTACTTTCCAAAAAACCAGATGCCATTTTTCTTTTTGTTTCGGGTGATGACCCTAATCATATTCTAAATAAAGCAACAGAATTTCAAATTCCCACTGATTCTATTCGCGTCCAGTCGGCAAAACACGATGAAGTTGCATCCTATATTAGCTTATTTTCAGCATCGGTGTTTTTTATTCGACCGACATACTCCAAAAAAGCCTCTTCGCCAACGAAACAAGGAGAATTAATGTCGATGGGAATTCCAATCATTTGTAATGCAGGTGTTGGAGATACGGATAAAATCATTCAAAATTACCAAGCAGGAATTGTTTTGAATCAATTGGATGATCATGAATTTAAGAAAATCTCTTGGAATGAAATTCCTTTCGATAAAACTAAAGCCCAATTTGGCGCATCAGAGTTTTATGGGTTGGAAAATGGAGTAGCGAATTATTACTCTGTTTATCAAAAATTACTTCAGTAACTTTGTTCTAATGTCGAAGAAGAAAATTTATTTCATCGCACCTTATCCGCACAATGCTGCTCCCTCACAGCGCTTTCGGTTTGAGCAATATTTTTCTTTTTTAGAGCAAGAGGGATATGAAGTGAAATTGTTTCCTTTTTTGGATGAAAAGACATGGAAGACCTTATATAGCGATGGAAAAACCATTCAAAAAATTTCAGGGGTCGTTCGAAGTTTCTTTAAACGATTTTTTCTGTTGTTTTCTTTGCGAAAAGCAGATTTTATCTTCATTCACCGAGAGGCTTCACATTTAGGGCCACCCATTTTTGAATGGTTGATAGCAAAAGTTTTACGAAGAAAATACATTTATGATTTCGACGATGCGATTTGGCTTCCAAATTACAGTGAAAGCAATGCAAAATTTCACCGATTAAAAGCGTATTGGAAAGTGAATTATTGCATGAAGTGGGCGTATCAAGTTTCAGCTGGGAATCAGTTTTTAGCTGATTATGCTCGGCAATTCAACTCTAATATTGTCATAATTCCAACGACAATTGATACTGAAAACTATCACACAGGAAATGCAGAATATTATCCTGAAAAAATTGTCCTGGGCTGGACGGGCACTCATACAACCATGCGTTATTTAGATGCCTTAGTTCCGGTTTTTAAAGAGTTAACCACCAAGTTTGAGTACACAATTCGTGTTATTTCCAATGAGAAACCTGCATTTGACCTACCTAATCTTGAATTTATAAAATGGAATAAAGAATCTGAAATTGAGGATTTAAAATCTTTTTCAATCGGCATCATGCCTTTAGTAAAAGATCAATGGTCAGAAGGAAAATGCGGCTTTAAAGGTCTGCAATACATGTCGCTGGGAATTCCAACGATTATGTCACCGGTTGGTGTGAATACCGAAATTATTGACCACGGAACCAATGGAATCATTGCATCAACTGAAGAGGAATGGAAACAAGCGCTCGAGATGTTGATTGTAAATGCGGAGATGCGAAAACAGTTTGGAAGAAATGGTAAACAAACAATTATTGATCGGTATTCTGTTCTCTCACAGAATAAGCACTATTTAAACTTATTTTTTATAAACAAATAAGTTCGGGAATATCATTTTATTTTAATAATTTAGTCTCCTAAACTATTGCTATGCAAACTCTTATTTTCTCAATTTTTTTATTGAGTATTTCACTTTTTTCATTTTCACAGAATTATTCTCGAGTTAAGGTTTTTGGAACGCAAGAAGAACTTTCAAAATTGGGTAATTTGGGAGTTGCCATGGATCACGGTATTCGCAAAGAAGGACTTTTTTTCATTTCGGATTTTTCAAAAGACGAAATAGCCATCATGCAAACGTATGGCTATGACTACGAAATTCTTATTGCTGATGTCGAAAAGTATTATATTGACATTTTAAATAATCCGAGCAAAGAATCTGAAAATCTATTAAAAAACACGAATTGTACAGGAACAGGTGGTGGTGAATCTTCTACATTTTCTCCTGCAACCCCATCCAATTTCAATTTAGGAACAATGGGTGGATACTTGAAATATAATGAGATGCTTGCTGAATTAGATGCGATGGCTGCACAATACCCTAATTTAATTACTACAAAATCACCAATTTCTACTTTCTTGACAGTTGGTAACCGACCAATTTATCATGTGCGGATTTCTGATAATCCAAATACAAACGAAGCTGGCGAACCTAAAGTATTGTACACAGCCATTCACCATGCAAGAGAACCAATGAGTTTGATGGAGACTGTTTTTTACATGTGGTATTTATTAGAAAATTACGGTACAAACGATGAGGTTACTTACCTTGTAAATAATACACAAATGTATTTCGTGCCTTGCATTAATCCGGATGGGTATGTGTATAATGAAACAACCAATCCTAATGGGGGTGGAATGTGGCGCAAAAACCGAAGAAACAATGGTAATGGAACATTTGGTGTTGATTTGAATAGAAATTATTCCTACGGTTGGGGAACAACGGGAACAAGCACTACACCGAGTAATGACACGTATTGTGGTCCTTCCGCATTTTCAGAACCCGAAACGCAAGCGATGAGATGGCTGGTTCAAAACAATAATTTTGAAATGGCTTTTAATGCGCATACCTATGCAGAAGAACTATTGTTTCCAATTGGTACAACTGACGCTGAATTTGCTCCTCATCATGATTATTTTCAAGACTACACCAATCACATGACTGAATTGAACGGATATTTTGCTCAAAAATCTTCTGGTCTGTATCCGGCATCAGGTGACTCAGATGATTACATGTATAAGGTAGATGTAGGAGTTAATCAAAAAGACACTGTTTTTGCTCATACACCTGAGGTTGGAACAGCATTTTGGCAGCCTTCAAGCGAAATAATTACTACTTGCCAAGAAATGGTTTTTCCAAATCTGGTTTTGGCTCATTTAACACGTAATTACAGCGTCGTTAAGGATACAGATCCTTCTTCAGTTGCAACAACAAGTGGTAATTTTAATCATTCAATCAAAAGATTAGGTCGCCAAGGAGGCCCTGTGGTAGTTTCAATCGAACCTTTGTTAAATATTGTTTCGGTCGGAAATTCAGTTACTTATAATTTGAATAGTCAGCAATCCTCAACAGGTGCAATTTCCTATACACTAAATCCAACCATTCAATTTGGTGACCAAATAAAATATATTTTGAAAACAGACAATGGCCTTTGGGTAAAGAAAGATACAATTATTAAAACCTTTGGCGCAATTACATTGCAAGTTTTAGAAGATGCAACCGCAGTCACTAATTGGACGGGAAACTGGTCAACCACTACATCAACGTTTGTTTCTCCATCAAAATCCTTTTTTGACGGATCTGCCAATAACTATTCGAATAATACCAATAAAACACACACCTACATACCAACAATCGATTTAACTCAAGCTACAGCCGCCATGGTTTCATTTTACGCTAAATGGGGTATCGAGGCGGATTATGATTTTGTTCAGTTTCAAGTTTCAACAGACGGTGGGACAACGTGGATCGGCCAATGTGGAAACTATACCGTTCCTGGTACAAGTGGAAGTGGAAGTGTTCAGCCAAATGGTCAACCCGTTTACGAAGGAACACAATCAAGTTGGGTGTTGGAAGAAATTAATTTAAGTGATTATTTGGGACAGCAAATTAAAGTGCGTTTTCAATTGCGTTCGGATGGTGGAACAACAGCAGATGGTTATTATTTCGATGATTTCAAAGTGTTTTATTCAGTCCCTACTAATAATCCTCCAACGGCATCTTTTACCACTCCAAATACAATTTGCCAAGGCTCAACAGTTTCTTTCACTGATTTTTCTACGGATTCACCTACAACTTGGGCGTGGACTTTTGGCGATGGTGCTACATCGAACCAACAAAACCCTGCACATACATACGCAACTGCTGGTTCGTATCCTGTTTCCTTAACTGTATCAAACGCTGCTGGAACAAATTCAACTACTCAAAACATTGTGGTTAATGAAAATCCTGTTGTTACTTTAACTTCGAGTGATGCGGATAATATTGTATGCAGTAATGATGGTGTGGTTCAATTAAACGTTAATCCTTCCAATTCTTTGTTATCCGGAGTTGGGGTTGCTAATAATTACTTTTATCCATCAGCAACTGGCGCTGGAACATTTGTAATTGTTGCTAATTATACCGATGCAAACGGATGTCAAGGTTCTGCACAACTTTCAATTATTGTAGAGCAATGCGCTGGCGCTTTTGAAAATAGTGCCGATTTAATTCAGCTTTTCCCCAACCCAAGCGAAGGAGAACTATCAATAAGCGGACTAAAAGGAATTACAAAAGTTGAAATTAAAGACTTTAATGGCAAAGTAGTATTTAGAAAAGCTGATTTTCACGAACAAGAAAAAATCAATCTTTCAGGCTATGCAAGTGGGGCTTATTTAGTAGAAATCGAAAGAGAAAACCAGGATAGAATCAGCAAGAAATTATTTTTGATTAAGTAAATTATAGTGTTTTTCTAATCTGTTAAACAAAATTGATTCAACAAATCGTGAATTTAAGTTGATTTGTTTTTGAATATTTCAAATTTCCTTTAATTTCTCTAAAATATTCGGAAGAAATTCATCTATTTTAGAAAATGCGAACCATTTTCTTCCTAAATCTTTAAGTGAAGCGCCAAGATGATATAATTCTTTTTTATCTAGAATAAGAAAGCGGTCATGTGATGTTTTGAGTATTTTAATTTCCATTGTTGGATATTGCTCGTTGTATTTTGTTAAATCCAATCGTAGTTTCTCAGTCATTTTTTGAGTATAATTTACAGCTTTGCATTTCGGATTCATTTTGCTAATCATTAATAAGGTAGTTTCGTCAACGTAATTATCAATAAGAATAATTGTCTGTGACGCCCTTTTAATTAAGTCACTGGCAAAAACATACGCATCGAACAACTGTCCTTCAAAGAAGATTCCTTTTGAATGCTTTAATGTTTGCGATTCTAGAGATTTTAAAAGCTCCTCCAACTTACTATCAAAAAGTATTTGTTTTTGTTCCACCTGTAACAATCGATTCAAAAAAATTTGATTTTGATTAAACGTATGTCTCATTCGTACAAATGCCCTGAAAATAGAAATACTAATATTTGCAGACTTTTTATTTCTCAGCACACCTGAAAGTGCAGCAACACCTTGTTCTGTAAACACATAGGGGTTCGATCCCCCAAGATATTTTTTCGAAGGTATCGCATTTTGCGATACCAATAAATCAACTTCAAAATCATCTAATTGAAATGTGAAATCGTTATGAAATCGATCTGGATTTCTTTTGACTTGTTCTCTCAGGCGAATAGTTTTTGTTTCATAAAATAGTGCAAGATCCTTATCCAACATTACTTAAACTCCCTGAAATGATAAAATTTTTGATTCGATATCAGTTAGTGCTATTAACTCCATTAAATAAATTATTTGAATTTCTTATTGAAGTTACAAAAAATAGTGATTGTTTTTTAATCTTTATTTTGATTAATAAGTAAAATACTGATAAAATAACTTTAGAAGTTTATCTACCCAAATAAAGAATCAAAATTATCGTGTGATCCTCGAGGTGTAAATTCAATTCGAATCATATCGCCTACACGAATTCCAAAAAGTTGTTCAGCACCTCCAGTCGAAGCATTTGCGCCTCGATTAATGGCTATTTCCAATAAATTATTGCTATTAAAGATGGCTACTTTATCTCCGGGAGGAACAGCATTGTATCCTTGTGAAACTTGCTCAATGAAATATTCTTTATTACGGAAATAAATCGTGTAAGCCACGTCTTTCTCGTAGCGGTCAAAATAATGTTTATTGATATTTGTAATTAGATTTCCAAACGCATCTATATGAACGATATAGCCTTTGATGAGGTTTTTCTCCACAAGTACACTTGGCGTAAATGCTTTTTTATACTTATTTCTTGGTGTTGCAAAAGACTTTAAATTCTCCCCATTTAAAATTTTACAAGCAATGGGAATCAAAAGTTGTTTGGTTGGAAAAGTGTAATGCATCCCTTCTTCCACCATTGTTTCTACTCGATAAAATTCTTCGGGATGATTTTGATCCAAAAAAGCACCAAAAAAACCGTTATCATTCGCCACGATATATTGTCCTTTGTACTTTAAAATACTCGGATAACTCCCTTCATCTGAACCTGGGGTTAACTGGGGTTCTGCATCTACTCCAATTATGTGAACTGTTCCAAGTGGGAAATCATCATAACAATTTCGTAACTGGAATGCCGCTTCAGCTATGTCAAAAGGCCTGATTTCATGCGAAACATCAATGATCAGAGCAGAAGAATAAAGACTCACAATTGCACCTTTCATGGAGGCCACGTAATGGTCTTTCGTTCCGCTATCTGAAGTTAGTGTGATTATCTGCATAAAAAAGCGTTGCCTTTAACGGAGATTTTTTAATTTTGAATCAAAAGTAATTGATTTCAAAGAAATTTACAACAAACCCTCGAATAAATAAAGACTTGCACTCACGTTCCATCCAAATAGAAAAGATCAATCCTGCAGAATTTTTTGGACCAAATAATTCTAATTTAAAACACTTAAAAACGTTTTTTCCTGCTCTCAAAATTTCCTCTCGTGGAAATGAACTTACCGTTTTTGGTGACGAGGAAACAATGGATGAGTTTGAACGAAAATTTCAGCTTTTAGTCCGTCATTTCAATCAATTTAATGCATTAACGGAAAATAACATTGA
This sequence comes from Crocinitomicaceae bacterium, assembly GCA_044237035.1. GTDB lineage: Bacteria > Bacteroidota > Bacteroidia > Flavobacteriales_D > Crocinitomicaceae > UBA952. The sequence continues at coordinate 9,092 of JBIIFU010000031.1, read as the reverse complement.
TAATTTGATGCTCGAGGAGGGCAGTAATTTACTTTCTGTAGATGATGGCTCGGAAACCTTGGTTCACGGAAATGGAGGCGCAAAAATCAAAGCTAGGACAGTTAATCAAAAAAAGTTAGTTCAAGCTGTTAATGAACATGATATGGTTTTTGCAGTGGGTCCAGCGGGAACGGGAAAAACATATACTGCTGTCGCTTTAGCAGTCAGAGCACTAAAAAATAAAGAGGTCAAACGAATAGTTCTTACTCGCCCAGCAGTGGAGGCTGGTGAAAATTTAGGATTCCTTCCCGGTGATTTAAAGGAAAAACTTGACCCGTATTTAATGCCTTTGTACGATGCATTGCGAGACATGATTCCAGGTGAAAAGCTTGCTGATATGCTGGAATACGGAATAATCGAAATTGCGCCTTTGGCTTTTATGCGAGGTAGAACCTTGGACAAAGCTTTTGTAATCTTAGACGAGGCACAAAATACAACCAAAATGCAAATGAAAATGTTCCTAACAAGAATGGGAATGACGGCCAAATTTGTGATTACTGGGGACTTATCTCAAATAGATTTACCAAATAAACAAACCTCAGGATTGGCTTTCGCCCTTGATAATGTGAAGAATATTGAGGAAATAGGAATTGTTCGTTTAGGGCAAAGTGATGTAATTAGACACCGCTTGGTGAAAAAGATAATTGACGCTTTCGATAAGGCTGAAGCTGAAGAAAAAATTAAAAAAGAAAATGAACGCACTGACAAAAACAAATTTTAATTTCCCGGATCAAAATTCCGTTTATCATGGAAAAGTCCGTGATGTATATACATTAGCAAATGATTTAGTAGTAATGGTTGCTTCCGATCGAATCTCGGCCTTTGATCACATTTTACCGAAGGGAATACCCTACAAAGGACAAGTGCTTAATCAAGTCGCAACTTTTTTCTTAGAATCAACAAGTGATATCGTTCCAAATTGGTTAATGGCAACCCCAGATCCAATGGTGGCGATTGGCAAAAAATGTGAGCCTATCCGTATTGAAATGGTTATTCGAGGATACTTGGCTGGTCATGCTGCTCGTGAGTATAAAGCGGGAAAAAGAGTTTTATGTGGTGTTTCTTTAGCAGAAGGGTTAAAAGAAAATGATCGTTTACCAGAACCTATAATCACACCGGCAGCCAAGGCAGAGGAAGGGCATGATGAGGATATTTCAAAAGAAGATATTCTAGCAAAAGGATTGGTCCCAAAAGAAATTTACGAGACCATGGAGAAATATACGCGCGCATTATTTCAAAGAGGAAGTGAAATGGCATTGGAACGTGGATTAATTCTCGTGGATACAAAATATGAGTTTGGTTTATACAATGGAGAAGTTGTTCTTATTGATGAAATCCATACGCCTGATTCTTCGCGGTATTTTTATGCAGAAGGATACGAGGATCGCCAGAAAAGTGGTGAGCCACAAAAGCAATTATCCAAAGAATTTGTGCGCGAATGGTTGATGCAGAATGGCTTTCAGGGAAAAGATGGCGATATTATGCCTTTTATGCCTGAAGAGTTTGTTGCTACTATTACGGACAGATATATTGAATTGTTTGAACGAATTACTGGGAATAAATTTGTCATGGCTGACTCATCACAAGTAACTCAACGTATTGAAAATAATGTAATTGAGTTTTTAAAATCTCATTAAATGAAAGAAAGTTCTCCGATAGGTGTTTTTGATTCCGGCTATGGGGGACTAACTATTTTGTCCGAAATCAGGAAAAAATTACCTGAATACGACTTTTTATATCTAGGAGACAATGCTCGCGCTCCCTACGGAAATCGGTCTTTTGATATTGTTTACGAATATACCTTAGAGGCCGTTAAATTGCTTTTTAGCAAGGGGTGTCATCTGGTTATACTCGCCTGTAATACTGCCTCAGCCAAAGCATTGAGAACCATTCAGCAACAAGATTTACCGTTTCTTGATTCAAATAAACGTGTTTTGGGTGTGATTCGCCCAAGCACGGAGGAAATAGGCCTACTTACAAAAACCAAACACGTAGGAGTGTTGGCAACAGAAGGGACGGTTCAATCTCAATCCTATATCTTGGAATTACAAAAATTTGCGCCTGAAATTGTTGTTAATCAGCTCGCTTGTCCATTATGGGTTCCTTTAATTGAAAATAATAAACATTTTTCAGAGGCTGGTAAAAATATACTTTCTGAAGATGTGAATAGTTTATTGGCTAAAGATCCAAAAATTGATACTATCATTTTAGGATGTACTCATTATCCATTGGTTCAAGAGTACTTAGAGTCGATTGTTTCAAAAGAAATAAAGCTTGTGTCACAAGGAGAAATTGTTGCTAAAAAATTGGAACAATATCTTTTAAATCATCCAGAAATTGCTGTAAAATGCAGTAAAAATTCAATTGTTCAGTATTTAACTACTGAGGATTCTAAGGTCTTTGATGAAAATGCTGCAAGATTCTTAAGGGTAGATATCCATTCAGAAACCATTCATTTTTAGTTGATTACTAGGTTTTTCAATTCACATTTACATAATTTGATAAATTTTTTATAATCAATTGATTAAAACAAATTATTTCATAATTTAGATGTCTGATTTGGATCAACACACAAACTAAACTCTGTCAAGATGGCAACTGTCTTCGAAACTAGACTAATTGGCAACATCGGAAAAGATGCGGTCATTAAAACAATGGAAAGAAATCTATTAGCAATTAACTTTCCTGTGGCACACAATAAAAACTGGAAAGACAAGCGAACCGGTCAAACAAAAACAAAAACTACTTGGGTCAATTGTACCATTTGGAAGCGCGATGGTTCGAATATGCGCATTATGGATTTCTTGAAAAAAGGAACAATGGTAGAACTTATCGGCTCTCCTTTTGCAAAAGCATATTCCGTTGAAGGAGGAGGCGTTAGAACAGAAATAAGACTGAATGTTTCTAGTACAAATATTTTACGGCCAGTGAACCGCGACGGAGATTATTCTCCAGAGGATTTAATTGATAGAGAAGAGGAAGACGATGATACAATCGATACGTCATTGGAAGATTTCACGATGGATGAATCTGATTTCTAAGAAATTTGTCCCCAATTGGGTTTTGATTTAAGAATTTTTGATATTTTTCTTCGTATAGGAAAGTTCTCCTCATGGATTATTCCCGCGTCATTCTGTATTAGATTTTGAGCTATCGTTCTTGCGTAAACCACCAATTGTTGGTCTTTGGAAATGTCAGCAACCTTCAAATCAAGTACACCACTTTGCTGAGTTCCTAATAAATCTCCAGGGCCCCGCAATTTAAGATCTACTTCGGCAATTTCGAAACCGTCATTGGTTCCTTCCATAGTTTCCATGCGTATTTTGCTTTCTTTTGAAAGTTTTTGACCAGTCATTAAAATACAGAACGATTTTTCAGCCCCCCTACCTACTCGCCCTCGAAGCTGATGCAATTGTGATAGCCCAAATCGCTCAGCACTTTCAATTACCATTACACTCGCATTTGGGACATTCACTCCCACTTCAATTACAGTTGTAGCAACCATAATATGGGTTTCGCCTTTCATAAAACGTTGCATTTCAAAATCTTTCTCCTCAGCTTTCATTTTACCATGCACAATACTCACGCGATACACCGGTAAAGGGAACGACCTGCTTATCGCCTCAAAACCATCCATTAAATTAGCAAAATCCAATTTTTCAGACTCCTGTATTAGTGGGTAAACAATATAAATTTGTCTGCCCAATTGTATTTGCTCCTTCATAAACCCAAACAATCGAAGTCGATGATTTTCAAAACGATGAATGGTTGTGATTGGCTTTCTCCCTGGTGGAAGTTCATCAATTACAGAAACATCTAAATCCCCGTAAAAAGTCATTGCCAGAGTGCGTGGAATTGGTGTTGCTGTCATTATCAAAATGTGTGGAGGAGTGGTGTTCTTTTTCCACATCGTTGCTCGTTGGGCCACACCAAAACGATGTTGCTCATCAATTACAACAAGCCCTAAATTCTTAAATTGAACCGTATTTTCTAAAAGGGCGTGGGTTCCAATAAGTAAATGAACTTGACCTGAAAGTAATTTTTCATGGATTTCAGCACGTTTGCTTTTTTTTGTGGAACCTGTCAATATAGCAACTTCTATGGGGAGTTCTGACACTAATTTGGAAATAGATTCAAAATGTTGATTTGCCAAAATTTCTGTCGGAGCCATGATTGCCGCTTGAAATCCATTTCCAATTGCCATTAAACAAGTTAACAGAGCCACAAGTGTTTTACCACTGCCCACATCGCCTTGCAATAAACGATTCATGTGTTTCCCTGTCAAAAAGTCTTTTCGGATTTCTTTCAATACTTTTTTTTGTGCATTTGTTAATTCAAAGGGAAGATAATCGGAGTAAAACGTGTTAAAAACCGATCCAACATCAGGAAAAACGAAGCCCTGTCCCTTGGTCTGAGAATGACTTTTACGTAAAAGCATCTCGAGTTGCAAATAAAATAACTCATTGAATTTAAGTCGATAGAGCGCTTGAGAAATTTCTTGTTCGTTCTTTGGCGAATGCACTTTAATTAATGCTTCTTCAAACGAAATGCATTTTATTTCTGAAATAATAGAATCCGAAAGAATTTCAGGAATTTTACCGGTGATTTGTTCCACAAGACCAGCAATTATTTTCTCCAAACCTCTTGTTCCTAAACCATTTGACGACAATTTTTCAGTTGTAGAATAAATGGGTTGAAATCCTTTATTAGTAGCGGTTGGATTCCAAAGAGTTAGTTCTGGATGAGCAATTTTCCACGTGGAGTTATATATTTTTGCCTTCCCAAAAACTTGATACGTATTGCCAATAGAAATCGCATTTTTTATCCAATTAATACCCTGAAACCAAATCAATTCAATTTTACCGGTATCATCTTCTACAAGCACAGATAGTGTTTTGTATCTTCCTTTTCCTCCTTCATTTATTTTCGTAATTACTCCCTTGAATTGCGTAGCATTTTCCTGAAAAGGAATTTCATTTATTTTGCAGAAATAGGAGCGATCAACATACCTAAACGGAAAGTGATTTAATAGATCTTCAAAGTTGTAAATGGATAATTCTTGTTTGAGCAGATTCGCTCGTTGGGGACCAACACCTTTAAGATATTCAATAGGAGTAAGAAGAAACTCGTTCATACCTTATTCTGGTTATTAATCAGAATCGCGTCTCGGTCTTGAAGAATCTTCTTTTTTCTTTTTCTTCTTCTTTGGTTTTTCTTCCTTTTTCGGTTCTTTCTTTGGTTCTTCTTTCTTCTCTGATTTTTTCAATTCAATTCGCAAATCAAACTCCACTGAATTTCCTTCTTTTGAATCAGGACTCATCCCAAATTGTGTTCTGTCCACAGCTGCTTTGCCAATAAAAACAGGAATTTTCACACCTTCTTTATCGATACTGCCTGTATATTTTACTTTAACTTTAAGTGGTTTACTTACGCCCAACATAGAGAATTCGCCGTCAAGTTCATAGTAATCGTCAATTTTTACTAATTTCTTCGATTTGTAGATCATTTTTGGGTACTTGCCGACATTAAAATACCCTTTCTCCATCAAAGACTTATCCCTCAAGTCGTTGTTGGTTGTTAGATTCTTTACAGGAAGGGTAACCGTAAAGGACGATGAACCTGTTTTTTCATCAATCTTAACAGTCCCTGAAAAATTCTTTATTTCTCCTTCTGTTTTTCCTCCTTTTGGTCCAAGTGAAAAATTAATCACTGATGTTTTATCATCAATTTCATATTCCCCAATTAATTCATCAATTGATAGTCCCTTAACTATAAAAGGATCAGGCTTGGTTTTCTGTGAAGATTTTGTTTTCGAAGAGCCCGATGCATTCGCTGTAGTAGTTTGCTGAGCTTCATTTGAAGTTCCATTAACCTTTGGTCCAAAATAAATTCCGACACAAATTAATGAAGGGAAAACCAATTGTGTAAGTTTAAATTCGTGATAAACAGCAAAAGCTAAAGCTGACCCTGTTAAATAGGCTAAAAATGGCTCTACACCACCTAAATCTGCCTTTTGCGTACCCAACATCAATAATAGAACGGAAAAAATCAAGTGAAGAATATATCCAAACATGGAAAAGGCAATAGGATTTATTTTTGATTGTGAAAGAATAAAAAGAAACCAAACTCCTGAAAATCCAGCAAACAAGCCAAACAAGTTTTTACCAAGAGAAATGTCTATGGTTTCAATACCCACAAGCGTTGAAATGAAAGGGACTAAGGCTAAGGTGAGTAAACTAAACCCAATATTTGGCGTGTGGTCTTCTCGGTAAAAACTACTTGCGATGTAACCAATTCCAATAAGAAACAATCCAAAATAAGAAGCGAAGAAAAAGCCTAAAAAAGCGACGGTTGATACCAAAAATAATTGAGACAATTGCTGAAATGAACTTCGAGTTTCAAATCCCACGAACTGAGAAAACATTCCTGAAAGTAATTCTGAACCAACAAAAATTAATGTCCCTAGAATTGGCAAAATCCAAATTCCGAAACTGAAATATGAAAATTCAAAATCATAAAGGGAAAAGTCTGCACGGCCAACCGTTAATAGCATAAAAGAGGACAAGGCTGTGCCATAGACACCGAATTTAATATTTCTTAGTACCTCTACCCGTGACAATAAAAAATTGAAAAGGAGATAAACGAAAACCATAATTTGTAGTAGCCCGGTGCGTGAATCAGTTTTTAATTCACTAGAAATCAAAGAGGTTGCCCCGCAAGCCAAAAGTAAACTGAAGAAGCTTAGAAAGGTTTCTCGACCTGTTAAATAGGAAAAGAAAGCTAGAACAGCTACTATTGACAGAACAATAAGTGCGAAATCTACAGACAAAATAAAAGTTTAATAAGAAACTACAAATTAACACAACTTTTTTAAATTATCCCAAAAAAAGAGAATTAATTGTTGGTTGTAAACACTTGATTATTTAAACTTTTCCCGAAAACTTCAACAAATAGGAACCCAGTTCCTCGCCAGAGTGAACTAGATTCAATTTATTTCTCAATCTACTTCGAGCTATGTTTATACTATGAACGGTTTGTCCTGTTACAGTTGAAATGTCCTTCGAACTCATATTCATTAGTAAAAAAGAACAAAGTTTCCGTTCGTTATTGCTCAATTTAGGATGTTTTTTTTCAAGATTTCGAATAAAATTAGGATGAACTTTATTGAAACGCATTTCAAATTCATCCCAACGTTTGTTATTAACAGAATAGTGTAATTCCGACACTAAACTATTGACAACTGTGTAGGCATCGCCTTCAAGTTTTGGGAGCGTTGTGCGTAATTTATCTGAAATATGATTGATTAAATTGTCTTTTTCGAGAAGAAACATGGATTTCGCGGCCACCTCTCGTTCATTAGCCTCCAACTCCAAGGTTACCTGATTTTTTTCTAGCCTTTCTTTCTCATTCAACAAAAACAACCTTTTTTGGTTGGATTGATGACGAAATACTAAGAAAATCGCAAAACCCGTTAATAAAATGATAACTAATATCCCAATTACAACCCAAAATTGAAATCTTTCACTTTCTTTATCCTTCTCAATTTGTTGAATTCGATTACGATTTTTCAAGTCGTCCAATTCAGATTTGTACTTGTAGGACAAAGAGCTTTCCTCCAAGCTTACCACACGCAAAGAATCGCGGTATAATTTTTCTTTATTTCTGAAATCATGTGCTTCTTTGAAAAGTCCCTGTCCTACATAAGTATCAGCCAAACCCTCGCAAACTAAAATTTTACTGCGAAAAGAGCTTAAATTATTAATTAATTTGAACGCGTCTTGTAAATAACTGAGCGCTTTGTCGTTATTGCCTATTTCTTGATTAAATACCCCGAGGTACATCAAGCGTTCAGCATCATCGTCTAATCCGGGTGTTTCTTTTGCTAATGACAGCGATTTGTCCAAATAGTAGGTCGCACTATCGTATTTTTGAGCATAAATGAATGCTACGCCCATATTGGAATAAAATTCCATCGTTCCCTCTTTTTTGTACTCCTTTTTGTAAGAGACAATTGCTTGTCGAAAATAGGTCAATGCGGTTTCGTAATTTTCTTTTTCCAAATAGGCAAGACCATAATTTGAAAGTGTACGAGAAATATTCTTTTCGATATTCAGTTTCTTACTTAGCTCAAGTGCCTTTTTAAAATACTCAAATGATTTCGGCATGTCGAGTTGCTCGTAGTAATACGTAACCCCCAATTGGTTGTAATAATCGATCAAAAATTCTTGATTGCCACTTTTGTCGGCCAATTGTTTAATTTGCTCGAGACACCCCATGGTTTTATCGAAGTTTTTGATGCGCGTCAAAAATAAATGCGACAATTTCTGTAAGCAACTCGATTCTTCCTGATAGCGCTTTTGTGTATGTGCTGTATGAATGCCTTTTTGCAGCGTATCGATACACGTTTTTAGTTGAACGTGTTCATGAGTTTTTACCCAATCGAGTAAATTGTTGTTCGATTGAGCAGTTGTGCTAAGTGTATGAAAAACACTAAGTAGCAAAAAAATTAGTCTTGTTTTCATTCGAGAAAAGTTCAAGAAATGAGTTAAATATAACATGTATAACAAATGTATAACTGTTTTTTATAAAAATCATTAAAAAGTAGCTTTTTTGAAAGAAATAAGGCCGCTTTTCTCTTGTTTATTCATTAAATATCAAGAACTTTGCGGAAAATTTGAGATAAGATGAATTTGTTCGCATTTAAAGACTTGTTAATTAGGATTAAATCACGTTTGACCACGATTAGTTTCACAAAAAAAATTCAGCCCGTCAGTTTGGTTCTTGAATCTTTTTTCAGTTTTGTTTCAAAAATGTTTATTTCTACATTCAAATCCCGAAAGCTTACAGGACTATCTTTTACCTTTTTTCTAATTGCTTCACTCTCTGTTAACAAGGGGTGGGGGCAGACAGCTAATCAGTATACTTTTGCGACTTCCACAGGGGCTTCAGCATTAACTTCATCAGCTTGGACAACAAATACAGCAACATCACTCACTTGTGATGATGGTTCATTTACGGGTACATTGCCTTTTACCTTCGTATATGAGGGCACG
>JBIIFU010000089.1:0-2794 GCA_044237035.1 Crocinitomicaceae bacterium | reverse complement strand
ATGGTATTATAAATCAGGTGAATTCACATTTAATATGGACAAAAATCCAACTGTCTCATTGAACAATGTTAATTTACGTTGTTTACTCACCGATAAATCTTCTGGCGCAAATGCAACGGATAGTATTGTAATTCAAAAGACAGATGGGGTTTTAGATATTGTTTCAAAAACATGGGGAGGTTCAGGAGGTTCGATTAATTGGACAAAAACAGGAGTGCCTTCTGAAAAAATGTTTGTTAGAATTGGAAATTCCTATAAACTAAATATGAAGTCCTCTGAAGTAAAACTTGATTCTGTAATATTAACGGCTCCCTATTTCAAAAATCCAATTTACGGAACAATTCAAGATCAAAACAATACCTATTTGAGAGAAATCGATCGAATCTATCCAAGATTTAGCTCCTACGGAAAACGTGAAAAAGTAAGCGATATAATGGAGGGGATTGACTTTGATGGAGGATTCTTGATTGAAGGACCTAAATTAATTGGATCCGGCACAAAGGAAAATCCATCTAAAATTTTAATAAAAAGGGAGAACAAACCTTTTATTATTGTAACAGGAGAAGTATTTGAATTTTCTATTAATTCAATTCAATCAAATCGTTCAAAAATTAAAATTTTATTGGAAAAAGATTCCATTTTTCATAATTACCTTAACTTTTCATATAACAATCAAGCAAAGGAAGTTGAGATTACTAGACCGTCAAAAGGAAGAGGATTATCTCCATTTACAGATACTTATCATGGAGTTGATTTTCATGCACAACGACTCCTCTACCAAATTGGCACAAATGAAATACGATTAACTTATGATTACGGCGCTCCAATTGATTTAAGAAACGCAAAATTTGAGTCAATAGACTATTTCGATGAACAATTATTTGATGCATTTAAGGGACAAGATGCCGTAAATCCACTAACATTAGCTGCTAAGTATTGTCGAGATAAACAAATTACCGAGATGAGTGATGGTGAATTTGCAACAGCAATCAATAAATACCTAAGTCAATCGAAGTCATTGATTTTAGAGATGGCTGTTCATGGATTTATTAACTATGATACTGATTATAAAACAATTAGTGTAAATGATAAGCTTTTCAGATATGCTGACTACAAAGCTGGAATAAGAGACTTTGATAATATTTCTTTTAGAAGTGATTTAAAACCAGAATTGAAATCATTTACTAAGGAAGAAATGGTAGAAATTAATGCGGACAAGTCATCACTCGCTAAATATAATCAATTAGTTGAAAATGAAACAAGAAGAAAGTCGCTTCCGCTCTATGGAATAATTGATCTAAAAACAAGTGATCTAGTTGTGGATGGAGTTGACTACATTACTATTTCAAATTCCCAACCCACCTACATTTATCCGAAGAATCTTCTTGTAAAAGTTAAAAAGAATAGAGATATTTTCTTTGATGGTAGTATTTATTCTGGGAAAATTGAAATTGAGACCGAAGTAGGGAAGTATAAATACGAAACAAATTCTTTTGAAATAAAAAATTCAAAAAAAGCGTTACTCACTGTAAACCCATTTACGGAAAAAGATAAAGAATTGGGTAAAATTGAAATGAAATCTTATTTTTCTAATGTAACTGCCTCTTTGATGGTTGATGACACATCTAATCGTTCTGGAAGGAAAAAAGAATTTTCAACTTATCCCAAATTGTCTGTGTCTAAACCATGTAATATCTATTATAATGATATTTTGAAAGGTGCCTATGATTCTGCTCGATTTTATGTTACTCTGCAACCCTTTGAATTAGATAGTCTTGATAATTTTAAAGAAAAGTCTTTATCATTGGCAGGAGAGTTAACCTCGGCTGGTATTTTCCCAAAAATCAAAGAGAATTTTAAAATAATGGATGACTATTCCTTCGGGTTTTCAACAAAAGCACCCGAAAGTGGATACTCATTTTATGGAGGAAACACTAATTATAAAAACAAAATAATTCTCTCTGCAAATGGACTTCAAGGTGCGGGAACAATTAACTTTTTACATTCTATTTCTGAATCAAAAGCACTAACTTTTCTTCCTGATTCGACTATTGGACTAGCAAATTTTGTAAACAATCCTATTGAAGAAAACGTTCAATTCCCAGATGTATATAATGAACGTTCTTTTATCTGCTATATCCCTAAAGCTAAAACATTAAAAGCTTCTTCAACAGCTGACAACCCAATGCGAATGTTCAATAATGAAGCTCACTTAGGAGGAACCTTGATATTAAAAGAAGATGGTATGAGCGGATTTGGCGAATTAGGTTTCAAAACGGCCACCATGCAATCCTCAAAATATCGATTTACTCGTTGGGACATAACTGCGGACACATCGAACTTCTACCTAAAAAACATATATAGAAGCCAAGGAGAAGATCCACTTGCATTAAAAGTTTCAGGAGTCTCAGCTAACATTAGTTTTAAGGATAGAAAAGGGACATTTAATGCAGGAAAAACTGAGCGGATTGATTTCCCTGCTAACTCATTTTATTGTCAAATGGATCGTTTTTTTTGGTACATGGATGGATCAACGGTTGACATGGAGAAAAATAAAGCTAATGAGACCTCTTTTCAAACAAATTCATCTGGAGAGGTATCTAATTTTCAATATTACAAATCTAACTTCCCGATTGACAAATGCATTGATTTTAAATCTATGAATGCCAAATATGATTTGAAGGAACAACAAATTTATTGCAATCAGGTATCAAATTTTAAAGTTGGTGATGTTTTCATTCTCCCTGATAGTGCAAAATTGGTAGTTCAAAAAGCAGGTGTTATTAAACCAATG
>JBIIFU010000030.1:0-33887 GCA_044237035.1 Crocinitomicaceae bacterium | reverse complement strand
GCACTGCTTCAATCAGTAATTTTACGGCCGGTCAAACCTATGTCTTCACTCCTGCTGGACCTACAGTTAGTGGTGGTTCAATTAGTGGAATGACACCTGGAACTAATTACACGATTACAGCTGGTAATGGTTCTTGTACTTCTTCTGCGAGTACTTCATTTAGTATTTCTGCTCAATTACCTGTACCGGTTGCACCTACAACCACAACTAATCCTGCAACCTGTTCGGCAAATGGCACTGCTTCAATCAGTAATTTTACGGCCGGTCAAACCTATGTCTTCACTCCTGCTGGACCTACAGTTAGTGCCGGATCGATTAGTGGAATGACACCTGGAACCAATTACACGGTTGCAGCTGGTAATGGTTCTTGTACTTCTTCTGCAAGTTCTTCATTTAGTATTTCTGCTCAATTATCTGTGCCGGCAATACCTACAACCACAACTAATCCTGCAACCTGTTCGGCAAACGGCACTGCTTCAATCAGTAATTTTACGGCCGGTCAAATCTATGTTTTCACTCCTGCTGGACCTACAGTTAGTGGTGGTTCAATTAGTGGAATGACACCTGGAATCAATTACACAGTTACAGCTGGTAATGGTTCTTGTACTTCTTCTGCAAGTTCTTCATTTAGTATTTCTGCTCAATTATCTGTACCGTTGGCACCTACAACCACAACTAATCCTGCAACCTGTTCGGCAAACGGCACTGCTTCAATCAGTAATTTCACGGCCGGTCAAACCTATGTCTTCACTCCTTCTGGACCTACAGTTAGTGCCGGATCGATTAGTGGAATGACACCTGGAACCAATTACACGGTTACAGCTGGTAATGGTTCTTGTACTTCTTCTGCAAGTTCTTCATTTAGTATTTCTGCTCAATTATCTGTGCCGGCAATACCTACAACCACAACTAATCCTGCAACCTGTTCGGCAAACGGCACTGCTTCAATCAGTAATTTTACAGCCGGTCAAATCTATGTTTTCACTCCTGATGGACCTACAGTTAGTGGTGGTTCAGTTAGTGGAATGACACCTGGAAGCAATTACACGGTTACAGCAGGTAATGGTTCTTGTACTTCTTCTGCGAGTTCTTCATTTAGTATTTCTGCTCAATTATCTGTACCGGTGGCACCTACAACCACAACTAATCCTGCAACCTGTGCGGCAAATGGCACTGCTTCAATCAGTAATTTTACGGCCGGTCAAATCTATGTTTTCACTCCTGCTGGACCTACAGAAAGTGCCGGGTCGATTAGTGGAATGATACCTGGAACCAATTACACGGTTACAGCAGGTAATGGTTCTTGTACTTCTTCTGCAAGTTCTTCATTTAGTATATCTGCTCAATTATCTGTGCCGGCAATACCTACAACCACAACTAATCCTGCAACCTGTTCGGCAAATGGCACTGCTTCAATCGGTAATTTCACGGCCGGTCAAACCTATGTCTTCACTCCTGCTGGACCTACAGTTAGTGCCGGATCGATTAGTGGAATGATACCTGGAACCAATTACACGGTTACAGCTGGTAATGGTTCTTGTACTTCGGTTGCAAGCACAACGTTCAGTATCGCTGCTCAATTAATTACCCCTATAATCACCCTAACTCCAACTGATCCAAGTTCGTGTAATGGAACTGATGGTTCTATTTTAGTAAACACAGGTGCTCCTGGTTCTGTCTCTTGGTCGGGAACAAGCAATGGAGCTAGTGGCCCAATGAACTCAAATTATTCAATTACCAGTTTAGCTGCAGGATCATACGATGTTACTTTTACCAATTCTTTAACGGGTTGTCAAAGTGCAGTTGTTGCAACTAATTTACTAAACCCAGGTGCTCCGATTATTAATCCAATTGCAGATGTAATACAATGTGGAGGATCGTATACTCTTCCTGTTATTTCAGGTACTTCCTTAATAAATGCTCAATACTATACACAAGCTAACGGTGGTGGCGGAATTGTGAGTGAAGGAACATTATTCGAGCCTGATACCGTTATCACCTTGTATGCTTATGATGCAAATGGGGCATGTACGGCATCAGAATCTTTTACAATCAGTTTAACTAGCATTCCTGTTATAACTAATCCTGGAGCTCAAACCGCTTGTGATAGTTACACGTTAGGCACTTTTTCTGGAACAAATATTTTCTCTCCAACCTATTGGACACAATCGGGAGGTCAGGGAACTCAACTCAACATTGGTGATTTGATTTCAACAAGTTCTACCGTATTTATTTACGATCAAAATGGGGCATGTACAAGTGAAGAATCGTTTGATATTACCATTATACAAACTCCATCAATAACCAACCCTGGTAATCAATCCGCTTGTGCAACTTATTCATTACCCGTTATTACAGGTTCTAATTTAAGTGGCTCTCAAGAATATTTTAATAATTCACAAGCTCAAGGTGGAACATCCATCTCAGGAGCTATTACAAGTACACAAACTGTCTACATCTTCGATTCAAGTGGTGCTTGTTCAGATGAAGAATCTTTTCAAGTAACAATTAATCCTCTTCCAACTGCTTCGCTTTCCGGAGGAGATATATACTGTCAAGGAGATGCCGTTGCTGATATTGCAGCGTCAATAACGGGAACAGCTGACTTTACATTGAATTACACCTTGGATGGTGCGGCTCAAACCCAATCAGGAAGCGTAACTTCTTTATCACTTGGAAATACTGCAGGAATATACGTGTTAGTAAGTATTACAGATGCAAACTGCACAAACACTAATTTATCCTCCACTCAGACAATCGTGATAAATTCTATTCCACCAGCGCCAATTGCAGGTGAGGATACCATTTATTGTGCGAATGCAACACCAATAGCATTATTCGTTCAAGGATCAGGTTCATTTACCTGGTATTCAGATCAAAACTTAACCAATGTACTCGGAACAAATTCCTCTCTTACCCCTCCAATGAATGTTGGAACGACCAATTACTATGTAACCGAAACAATAAATGGTTGCGAAGGGCCAGCTTCAATAGTTGTTGTTGAAGTCGATAACTGCGGTATTATTGTTCCGACAGCATTCACACCGGATGGTGATCAAACAAATGACACATGGACACTCTTAAATATTGACCAAATCTATCCAAAAAATGTGGTGAGTATTTATAATCGATGGGGGAATTTATTGTATCGGTCAAATTCTGGTGGTTATGAATTGAATCCATGGAATGGAAAATTCAACGATCAAGACTTACCTGTAGGCTCTTATTATTTTATCATTGAATATAATGATGATTTTACTTCAAGCAAAAGTGGAATTGTAAGTATTTTAAAATAAAGAAAATGAAAAAAATTGTATTTTTTAGTTTTGTCGTAATTACATTTTTTACAACGGCACAACAAATTCCTCAATATAGTCAATTTCATAGAAATCAGTTTATGGCTAACCCTGCAGCAGCTGGAATTTATGATTTCATTGACGTAACTCTTGCAGGAAGATGGCAGTGGCTTGGTGTTGAAGATGCTCCACGAACTTCCTATCTCGCATTTTCTGTTCCTTTGAATTTTAAACCAAAATATTATAATCCAGGAATTAGAACAAGTGCAGGTCAATTAGAAAACCCTAAAATAAATACAGGAAAATTAAAACACACTGTTGGTGGTCAGATGATTGCAGATCAGTACGGTGCTTTCAGAAAATTGTCTTTTTTAGGGACTTATGCCCTTCACATTCCAATGAATCAGAATTATAATCTCTCATTTGGGGTAAAAGCAGGATTGTCGAACAATGCATTTTTGGCAGATAAAGCACAAGTTCTTAATCTGGTAGATCCTTCATTAACTTATACAGACAACACGTATACAAATTTTGTCGCTAATCAATCCAACAAATACATTATGGATTTAAGTGCGGGGCTTTATTTTTATGGAAAAGGATTCTATCTAGGAATTAGCTCCCAGCAATTAACACGTGATTTTGTTGAATTTGGGCAAGGCACTGCCAACTTCAATCCTCAAATGCACTATAATGTTATGACTGGTTATAAAATAAAACTTAATGAAGAATTAAGCTTAACTCCAAATTTAATGGCAAAATATATGGCCCCGGCCCCTGTTTCTATTGATTTTAATATGCAAGTAGAATATAAGGAATGGTTATGGGGTGGATTAGGCTATCGACATACTGATGCAGTTGTTGGAATGTTTGGATTGAATATTAGTAATCGCTTTAAACTTGGTTATTCATTTGATTTTTCGATTTCTAAGTTCAAGAATTATAGTTCAGGAGGTCATGAGTTAGTTTTAGGTTTAATGTTAGGAAGATAAATGATGAAAAATCAATTAATTTTTGCCCTTCTTACTGTCTTTACAATTAGTAAATATAGTTTGAGTCAGTTTAACGCAGTAAAAACTCCGGAGAAATTAGGTGGTACAGTAAATACAGAGGTAGAAGAAAGTATGCCTATTTTTGATAAGGAAAGCTCAACCTTGTTTTTTGTTCGATCCCTAGATCCTAAATCAAAAGGAGGTAAAAATGATCAGGATGTTTGGAAAAGCACAAAAGAAGAAGACTTTTCCTATTCAAAAGCAGAAGCAGTTAAAGAATTAAACAACAAATATAACAATGCCATCATCGGAATGAATAAAACAGGAGATAAAGTGTACTTGTTAAATTCTTACGAAGGAAAAAGAGATCTTAAAAAAGGTATTTCCGTAAGTACCTACAAAGGTAAAAAATGGGGAAAACCAAAAGAAATTAAAATCCCTGAATTAGATATTGAAGGAAATTTTTACGGATTCCACATCAATGCAGCAGAAAATGCAATAGTAATTTCCTACTTGGGCCCGGATTCAGAAGGAAATGAAGATTTATACGTTTCGTTGCTTGATGATAAAGGCAAATGGTCAAAACCCATGCATTTAGGAGAAAATGTTAATTCAAAGGGTTTTGAAATATCCCCTTACCTTTCCCCTAATGATGATACTTTATTCTTCTCTAGTGACGGTTTTAAAGGTGAAGGTGATGCAGATATTTTTTATGTTACCCGAACAAGCGATTCTTGGACCGACTGGAGTAAACCCGTGAATATTGGCCCTAAAATAAACTCACCAAAATTTGATGCTTATTTTACATATTCCGGTAATAACTATTATTGGTCAAGTAATCGCGATGAAGAACTTGCTGATATTTACTACACAACCTTGATTCCTCCTTTGTTTGCGGATATCACTTCAACAGATGTTACGAAGTTTAAAGGTTCAGATGGCACTGTAAATGTAACTCCAAAAGGCGGCACCCCACCGTATAGTTACAAATGGGAAAACGGTCAGCTTACGGAGGATCTCGCTAATGTTCCAAAGGGTATTTACAAAGTAATCGTTTCTGATTTTTACGGTCAGACTGTCAATCTTACTGCGCCTGTAAATGAACCAATTCCGGTTGTCAATCTATCAGATGCCATTATCTATTTTGATGTCAATTCAAGTTATTTGAATCCTCAAAATAAAATTGAGTTAGATGAATTTGCAACATTAGTATCTGCGGCAGATCCGAATGTTAGATTTGAAATTATTTCACATTGCGACAGCCGAAATACTGAAGATTATAATATTTGGTTAGGAGAAAAGAGGTTGAATAGAACGATTGATTATTTAGCATCAAAAGGGGTTGATCGATCTAGGTTAAAAGGTAATCAATATGGAGAAAACCAACCTGAAGTAAAATGTGAAAATTGTACCGAACGACAATTCACCTTGAATAGAAGAACAACTATCAAAGTAATTAGACCTTAATTTTCTGAAAAAAGACCGTACCTTTGAAACATGTCATTTGATCATGTTCCACTTTCTGAACGAATGCGTCCAAAAACCTTGGACGATTATATTGGTCAAGAACATTTAATTAGCAGTAATGGTCCAATCAGAAGAGCGCTTGATGCTGGAATTCTACCTTCCATTATTTTGTGGGGACCTCCCGGAGTAGGAAAAACCACTTTGGCAAACTTGTTAGCTGATGCACTAAAACGCCCTTTTTACAGTTTGTCAGCGATCTCATCAGGCGTAAAAGATGTAAGAGATATTATTTCTAAAGCTTCTGGAAATCAAGGGTTATTTCAATCGAAACAACCGATTGTTTTTATTGATGAAATTCACCGCTTCTCAAAATCTCAACAAGATTCAGTTTTAGGCGCAGTTGAAAAGGGGATTATTACTTTAATCGGAGCAACTACTGAAAATCCATCTTTTGAAGTTATTTCAGCCCTACTCTCTCGTTGTCAAGTTTATACCTTAAGAGAACACACCAAAGATGATTTGCTAAAAATTATTGAGCATGCTTTGAGTTCAGATTCTATTCTAAAAACAAAGAATATTGTTCTAAAAGAAACAAATGCATTTTTGGCAATCTCAGGTGGCGATGCTCGAAAACTATTGAATTTACTAGAATTGGTAATTGGTTCTGAAAATCAACGTGAAGTAATTGAGATAACCGATGAACTTACAAAATCGATTGCCACTGAATCTTTTTCTCGATATGATAAGGATGGTGAACAGCATTACGATATTATTTCTGCGTTTATTAAATCCATTCGTGGAAGTGACCCAAATGCCGCCGTTTATTGGCTTGCACGCATGGTTGAGGGTGGTGAAGATCCAAAATTTATTGCAAGACGGCTCGTGATTTTAGCCTCTGAAGATATTGGGCTAGCAAACCCGAATGCTCTTTTACTCGCTACAAGTTGTTTTCAGGCAGTTGAAATGATTGGGTGGCCAGAATCTCGCATTATTCTGTCTCAATGCACTATTTATTTAGCTAGTTCACCCAAAGGAAATGCCGCATATATGGCAATTAATCAGGCCCAAGATGCAGTTCGGCAAACAGGGAATTTATCCGTCCCCCTTCATCTTCGTAATGCGCCTACCAAGCTCATGAGAGAATTGGGTTATGGAACTAACTACTTATATTCACACGATTATCCCGGGAATTTTGTCGCACAAGAATTTATGCCAGATGAATTGAAAAACACTTCTTTCTTTGCTCCTGGAAGCAGTTCTAAAGAAATAGAAATAGAGCAGTTTATTCATTCAAAATGGGCGGATAAATACAAAAAATAATGAATCAAATTGGTTTCCGAATTCTTGTACTTATTTCTTACTTACCTCTATGGTTATTATACCGAATTAGTGATTTATTTTACCTCATCTTAATTTCAGTTTTTCCCTATCGAAAAAAAGTTATTGAAACTAATTTAAAAAACTCTTTTCCTGAATTATCGAATATTGAAATTCGAAAGTTAAGAAATAAATTCTACCGCCATTTTGCAGATTTAGTAATAGAGGGAATTAAAAATCTTTCTATCTCCAAAAGTGAATTAGCCAAAAGATTTGTTTTGAAAAACCCAGAAATCATAGATAAAATCATAGAGAAAAATCAATCTGTGATGCTTATCTCAGGCCATTATGGAAACTGGGAATGGCTGATTACAAGCTTGGCGACCTGGTTTGATTGTAAAACTGTCGGAATCGGCATGCCTCTGACAAATTCCTTTTGGGATAGAGCTCTCAATAAAAGACGCTCACGATTTGGACTTCATGTTGCTCATTCAGGGAACTACAAAGTGATAATAAATCGAGATGAGGCAAACGTAATTTTAGTTCTTTCTGATCAATCGCCCTCAAATTCTGAAAATGCTTATTGGACTAACTTTTTAAATCAACAGACCGCAGTTTTATTTGGAGCTGAATTTATGGCAAATGATCAAAAATTTGTTCCTATATTTTTTCGGACACTCAAAGTAAAACGTGGATTTTTTGAAGTGGAATTAGTTCCCTTTGAAGGAGAGTTACTTCAAACTACCTACGGAGAAATAACCCAATGGCATTCCCATTTATTAGAAAAAACAATTAAAAATCAACCTGAATTTTGGTTGTGGTCTCACAAAAGATGGAAACGCGAAGTTCCAAGTAACTTAGAAGAATTGAGAAAGAGCCAGGAAGAACGTTTCAACGCACGTTTTCGAAAAAAATAGGTTTTCAACCCAAAATTATTTTTGTAACTTCATCCCAAATTCACAAAATGAGGTTTTTTCTTGGATTGGTTATCGTTCTTATGAATGCAGATTTCGCATTTGGACAATCCTTGCAAAGTAATTCAACTCCTAAAACACCCCAATCTAAAGCTGCAGGATGCGCTCCACCAACAACAACAACCTATTTAGAACTAAATAATGTACGAGCAATGATTCATACTGCTGGTAATCTCTGGCAAGTTCCGAATCAAAATTTTTCGCAATACGAAGTTCCAAAAAACTCTGGAATCATGGCTTTATTCACTGCAGCGCTTTGGCTCGGGGGAACAGACGTAAATAATCAATTAAAATTAGCCGCTCTTCGTTACCGAAACGGACAGGATTATTGGACAGGGCCTCTTGCAAAAGTAACGGCAGAAACAAACTACGAAAATTGCAGTAAGTACGACAAGCATTTTGTAACCACACAAGATATGATTCGTGAATTCAATGCGTGGTTTGAAGCAGGCATCGCAGATCAACAAAATGGAACAAATACACAAAGCACTCTTTTTCCTGACTATAAAGTACCGGAAATAATCAAGGAATGGCCAGCGCATGGCGATGTAACACAAGGTCAAGATTATTATCTGGCGCCTTTTTATGATTTCAACGGAGATGGTCATTACAATTGGGAAGACGGGGATTTTCCGTGGTATGATATTAAAAAAGACAAAGAATGTAGCGTAGATCGTTCCGTTTCCTTGTATGGCGATATGAACTATTGGTGGGTGATGAACGACAAAGGAAATATTCATACAGAAACGGGAGCCGATCCCATTGGAATGGAAATTAGAGCACAAGCATTCGCATTTGCCTCAAACGACGAGATAAATAATATGACCTTTTACAATTACGAATTAATCAATCGTGGAACACAAACACTATACAATACCTACTTCGGTTTTTTTACCGATGGTGCGTTAGGTGATCCATTTGATGATTACGTGGGATGCGATGTGAGTCGAGGCTTGGGATATTACTACAACGGCGACAATTACGATGGCGATAATTCAGGTTTTAAAGGGTACGGAAGTTCGCCACCTGCTGTTGGAGTTGATTTTTTTGAGGGACCGTACCAAGATGATGATGGAATTGACAATGCCTTTGGAATAGGAGAAAGCGAGGCCTTAAATGGTATTGGATATGGAGATGGAATCGTTGATAATGAGCGTTTTGGTATGCGAAGGTTTTTGTATTATTCGAATACAACGAATGGTGCCAATCCCAATCAAACAGACCCGATAAATGCAGCCGACTATTACAATTATTTGCGAGGATTTTGGAAGGACGGAACCAAGTTTGTGTACGGAGGAAGTGGACATATTTCAGATCCCGATGCCAATCCTTTAATGCCTTGTGATTTTATGTTTCCCGGAACTACAGATCCTTTAGGATGGGGAACTGGAGGAGTGCCGCAACCTAATTGGACGGAACAAACCGCAAACAATACTCCTAATGATCGGCGCTTTGTAGAATCAGCGGGGCCATTTATTTTGAAACCGGGAGCGGTAAATAATATTACGGTTGGTGTTGTTTGGGCACGTTCAACAGGAGGAGATCCATTTGAATCGGTTGAAACCCTCAGACGAGCAGATGACAAAGCCCAAGCGCTATTTGAGAATTGCTTTAAAGTGATGGATGCTCCTCATGCGCCAGACATGCAAATCCAAGAATTGGATGAAGAACTCATTTTAACGCTTTCAAATTCACCGAACTCAAATAATTACCAAGAGAAATACGAAGAAATTGATCCATTCATTGTTGCAGCAGACCCCAATGCAGATAAGAAATTCCGTTTTCAAGGGTATCAGATTTATCAATTAAATACAAATCAAGTTTCTGTTTCTGACCTAAGAAACCCGGAAAAAGCCAGACTGGTAGCTCAATGCGATATTAAAGACAATGTTAAAAGCATCATCAATTTTGAATTCGATGAAGAACTCGGATTTAGCGTCCCAATAGAAGTGGCGGATGCTGAAAACAAGGGAATTCGCCACAGTTTCCGCATTGATAAAGATTTATTCGCACAAGGGCAACCAAAACTAGTAAATTTCAAACGCTATTATTATATGGCCATTGCTTATGCACACAACAATTATAAAACCTACGTTCCGGATGACCCTACAGGGATTGACGGTCAGAAAAAACCCTATTTGGCCAGCCGAAAAGCCGCAGTTGGTGAAGTTAAAGTGATTGAAGCTATTCCTCACAACCCAATTCCTGAAGCCGGTGGAACCGAATATGAAATGGAATACGGATTTACACCGGAAATTACCCGAATTGATGGATATGGAAATGGAAATCGTTCTTTGGAATTCACGCCATCTACCTTAGCTAAAATTTTAACAGATGGTTTTGTTGAAAATCCAACTTACGACTTCGGAAAAGGACCAATCAATGTAAAAGTGGTTGACCCATTAAACTTAGTAAGTGGTTTTTTTGAATGCAAATTCAGGAATTATGTTGCCCCGACTTCAGGAAATGGGGCTGATACAGCCAGCTGGGTAATTTATCGCTACAATAAAAAAGGCGGAACTGTAATCGATTCTGTATCGTCAGAACAAACGATTGCATTCGATAACGAGCAACTCGTTCCTGAGTGGGGGATTTCCGTTCAAATTAAACAAGAAAAGTACTATTTCCCTGAAGCATCTGGATCTTTGACGGCAAAAACCACAGACATGATTGAATCATCCATCGAATTTGCCGATTCATCAAAGAGATGGTTGGCTGGAGTCTCTGATAATGATGCTTATTTCCCAACAAACTGGATTCGTTCAGGAGATTATTTTGCTCATACCGATACAGAAGATGACTTATATAATTGTGTTCCTATTGGACCAACCTACCTTGACCCTTGTAATTACGAGGACGAAATAGGTATAGACCCGAATCAAGACTATGAGAAAATTTTGGAAGGCACTTTTGCACCTCATCGCTTGGTAGGATATGAAGCAGATTATATGCCTTTGGCATATTGTGGAACTTTTGCTGCATCAAGTAGAACTTATGCCTCCATAAGTTTTTCACCAAGTGTTAATATTATTCTTACCACTGACAAAACAAAATGGACTCGTTGTCCGGTAATCGAGCTTGGAAGAAATACTTCGTTAAGTATCGGAGGAGCTCAACCTGGGGCTATGAGAAAAAGTCAAAGTGTTGATAAGAATGGAAATCCGGACGGAACGGGAACGGGAATGGGTTGGTTTCCGGGTTATGCAGTTGATTTAGAATCCGGTGCTCGCTTGTATATGGCTTTTGGGGAAAATTCATTCCTGGGTGGTGAAAATGGAGCGGATATGAAATGGAATCCAACAGAACGTCTTGTGAGTAATGTAGGCACTCCCTTGATGGGTGGAATGCACGCGATTTATGTTTTCAGCTATAAACAGAAAACAATTAATGGATTCTCAGGTGGATTTGATTTTCCTGCCTACAAAACCTCTGAGGCAGAAGTGAATGGTTCAAACTTTTTACAAAACAAATGGTTGGAAGTGGAGACAAATTCTTCAGTGGCAAAAAGAGAATTATATGGAAGTTTATCTTGGATCTCATATCCATTGTTAAGACCAAATCAATACATACTTTCAACGGATGTAACTATAAAATTGAGAATTAATAAAGAGTATAAGAACTTTGTAGGTTCTGGTGAAAACGGCGGCAAACCCATGTATTCCTGGACTATGGATGACATTGCCACGGTTACAGCCAATTCAGACCAATTGAAAGAAGCACTTAAACTAATTAATGTAGTTCCTAATCCATACAATGCATTTTCTGAATACGAACGAAATAAGTTGGATACGCGAATTAAAATCATCAACCTACCTGAACAGTGTACTATTCGTATTTACTCAACAAACGGGAAATTAATTCGAACCATTAAAAAAGATAGCCCAATCACTTATCAAGATTGGAATTTAACAAATCATGCAAATATTCCGGTTTCATCTGGGATGTATTTGATTCACGTGGAGGTTCCAGGCATAGGTGATCGCGTTCTGAAAGCGTTTATTGCTATGCGAACGGTTGACTTGGAGAATTTGTAATATGCTAGATTTCCAACCGATTTTTTCTATTTCAAATGAGGCTGAATTCGAACGGCTTGCATTGGATATTTATGATTTTCAACGAGAAAATTGCAAAGTCTATCGCGATTATCTTGCTCAATTAAATTTTCCTAAGCCTACTTGCATTGAGGAAATCCCCTTTTTACCGATTTCTTTTTTTCGAACACATCAAGTGATAACAGAAAATAAAAGATTTTCTATAATTTTTAAAAGTAGCGGAACAACGGATACTGAACGAAGTCAACATTTCATTGCGGATTTAACTCTTTATGAAAAATCCTTTGAAAAAAGCTGGAGGAACTTTATTGGAAATCCAGAGGATCAAGTAATTCTTGCATTGTTACCCAATTACTTAGAACAAGGAGATTCCAGTTTGGTCTTTATGGTGGATTGGTTGATAAAAAAGACAAATAATTTACTTTCAGGATTTGTTTTGAACGAAAACCATGAAATCCACCAACGGTACTTAGAAGCAATTGAATTAGGTAAAAAGTGTATTATCTTGGGGGTTTCTTATGCATTATTAGATTTAGCGGAAGAAAACTTAGACTTTTCGCAAGCTCTCATCGTCGAAACAGGTGGAATGAAGGGAAGACGCAAGGAAATGATCAAAGAGGAACTTCACGAAACGTTAATGCGAGGATTGAATGTCTCAAAAATTGCTTCTGAATACGGTATGACCGAATTACTTTCGCAAGGCTACAGTCTAGAAAATGGAGTTTTTCGCAATCCACCTTGGATGAAAGTCCTGATTCGTGATGTGTACGATCCTTTTGTATTCGAACAAGAAGGAAAATTGGGCGCCGTGAACATAATTGATTTAGCAAATGTTTTCAGTTGTTCTTTTATTGCAACAGATGATTTAGGTCGATCTTTTGGTAATCATTTCACCATTTCTGGAAGAATGGACAAAAGTATCCAGAGAGGTTGTAATTTGTTGGTGTAGAGCTAAAAAGTACATTAAAAAGTCGGGATGACAGGATTCGAACCTGCGACCACACGCCCCCCAGACGTGTACGCTACCGGACTGCGCTACATCCCGATGCCGCAAAAATACAGAATTCTTAATTTATTTCGAACGAATAATTTAATTGCTTTTGAAAGCAATTTTTGAATTTAAAACATTTTCTTTTCATCCATTTGTAACCTTTAGCGACAAATTAATTTTTAAGGGGCTATGAAAAGAATAATCCCACTCTTCGCCCTGACCTTTAGTGTCAATTTCTCTTTTGCTATTGGAATTGAACCTTTGCCTGTTAAAGTTCAATTTCAACCAACGTATTCAGAAAAAGAGTACGTACTCTCATTTTGCTATCAGTATGCTCCTGAGTATGCTTCATTGATTCAATCGAGCTATTCTTCGCCAAATAGTTGGACCACAACCATTGGCGGAGTTGTGCAGCCTAAAACATTTAACGCACAAAACAGAGAGCACCTTATCGATGAATTTGAATCTATCATTCACGAAACTACGCACCACAAAAACTCGTTTAACGGATTCCTCATTGACCCGAGCACCTATTTAGTGTTGACCGATCAAGAAAGTCAAATTTCAATGAAATTTTTTAAATCAGATTTAATAGAAAAAGTCGTAAGTGCGGAAGCACAAGAAAAAATATTTCGTTACGAAACCTATGTTTCTAAACAATCTTCAGTTGGCGCAAACAATCAAGGTATTGTTGGTATAATGGATGAATATTCTGCCTATCAAAATGGTTGTACCGCTGCGCTCATCGCATACGACAATGCGCTTAAAGATAAGGATACAACACTCGCAATCACCTTTTTCAAAGAAGCATTAGCCACCCATTTTGCCTATTATGAATTCAACGTATTTCTGGGAGCTTATGTAAAATATGCCCGTCTATACAATCCCGAAGTTTATCAACAAATTTTGAAATTAACTACCCTAAAAAAGGCTTACAC
Source organism: Crocinitomicaceae bacterium (assembly GCA_044237035.1). Lineage (GTDB taxonomy): Bacteria > Bacteroidota > Bacteroidia > Flavobacteriales_D > Crocinitomicaceae > UBA952. Next base: position 19,863 of record JBIIFU010000030.1, on the reverse strand, counting down.
CATGAATACCCAGCGATTTTTGAATTCATTGCAAATCATTCAATCTGCCTCCACGCGATTAAAAAGCAATTATCACTTAGTAAAATACTCAGTTGATTATTATAATAAAAATTACGTCGAATTCGCCAAAGAGTATATGAAAAATTTTGAAACGGATTTACAGTCGCTTAAGATAAATCCTTGAATTCCTATCGAGAATTAACCTCTCCCCTAGTTTTTAAATTACAGTTAAAATAATTTATTTACTCCACCATTCAAGTAGTAACCCCTAGTTTGATCCATTTATTTTTATAACTGATTATTTTTTATGTGTAAAATATAAACAGAAAAAAACTTCTCCTTTGTTAATTGAAACAAGGAGTATTCTGAAAATCCTTAAGAGAGTAAGAAAAATTAAATTTATAAGCAATGTTTTTATCAACTACTACTTCTAATTTATTCGATGCAACCCAAGGACTCGGAATTGAGCAAGCAACAGCCTTCACTTTTTTTGTAGGCACAATGGCTATGATGGCAGCATCTGCGTTTTTCTTCTTTGAGATTCGAAACGTAGGAGAAAAATGGCGCACCTCGGTATTAGTTTCCGGACTAATCACATTTATTGCCGCGGTACACTATTATTACATGCGTGATTATTTCATTAACACGGGTACCTCCCCAACCTTCTTCAGATATGTTGATTGGTTGTTAACAGTTCCATTAATGTGTGTTGAATTTTATTTAATTACCAAAAAAGCTGGAGCAAAACAATCTTTACTTTGGCAATTAATTGTTGCCTCTGTAATCATGTTAGTAACTGGTTTCTTCGGAGAAGCGACAGACAGAGAAAATAGCGTTCTATGGGGAGTGATTTCTGGAGCAGCTTATTTTTACATAGTTTACTTGGTTTGGTTTGGGGATGTTGCAAAACTATCTCAGACAGCTGGAGCATCTGTTGCAAAAGCAACGAGAATTTTGGCGTGGTTCGTTTTAGTTGGATGGGCAATTTATCCACTGGGTTACATTTTAGGAACACCAGGAGGATTATTTGGCTTAGAGTTAGTATCTGATCCAGTGAAAGCAGCGCAATACATGGATGTTGTTTACAACATTGGAGATGCAATTAACAAAATAGGATTTGGTTTGGTAATTTATACATTAGCAAAATCCGAAAGCGAAAGCAAATAGGAAACCACGATTTTATACTAAAACGAGAGCTCATGAGTTCTCGTTTTTTTTATACCATTTTTTTTGTCCTGATAAACTCCCACAAAACAACTCCCGCACAAACGCTCACATTCAAACTATGTTTTGTTCCGTATTGCGGAATTTCAATAACATAATCCGAAGTATCAATGATTTTTTGATTCACGCCATTTACTTCATTTCCAAAAACCAACACTACTTCCCGATCTTGAATTTCATCGGTATTATTCAAAAAAAGCGTATCTTCCGATTGCTCAATGGAACAAATACATTTCCCTTGCGATTTGAGTTGGTTAACAAGTTCCTCAATCGATTCATGGTACTCCCATTCTACGGTTTCAGTTGCACCTAACGCTGTTTTTTGAATATCGCGATGTGGCGGTTTTGGCGTTATTCCACACAAATATATTTTCTCAATGTTGAATGCATCACACGTTCGAAAAAACGAACCTACATTATTGAAGGAACGAATATCGTCCAATACGACCGTAATCGGGAATTTCTTTTGATTTTTAAATCCTTCTTCGTCGATTCGGTTGAGTTCCCACAATTTAAGTTTTCTGTTCATCTGTTAATAAGAAATTGCGTTTTTACTTTGAACTCCTTGTACTTGATTTTATCTTTACAGCTCAAAAATCATAAAAACTTTTCACTTGTCGAAGGTAACGGAAGAAAAAAATTACGCGGAAACGCCCTTGATGAAGCAATATAATCAGATAAAAGCTCGTCATCCGGAGGCTTTGTTGCTTTTTCGCGTGGGAGATTTTTATGAAACCTTTGGCGAGGATGCCATAAAGACTTCTAAAATTTTAGGAATCGTTTTAACAAAACGAAAAAACGGAGCCGCTGCAGAAATTGAGTTGGCAGGCTTTCCTCATCATTCGTTGGAAGTGTATTTGCCAAAATTAGTTCGTGCAGGCCAACGTGTGGCTGTTTGCGATCAGTTGGAAGACCCCAAAATGACCAAAACCATTGTCAAAAGAGGTGTCACTGAATTAGTCACTCCAGGTGTTGCTTTTAACGACCAAGTACTCGAAAAAGGAAAGAACAACTTCTTGTGCGCCATTCATCTGGGTAAAAATGAACACGGAATTTCCTTTTTAGATGTTTCGACCGGCGAATTTTTAGTTGCTCAAGGAAATCTGGAATACATTGACAAGTTAGTTGGTAGTTTTGAGCCTACCGAAATCGTTTATCAGCGCAATAAGTCCAAAGAATTCTCAGAAAAATTTGCTGGGAATTATTATACATTTCGATTCGATGATTGGGTTTTCACGGCTGATTTTGCACTAGAAAGTTTAAACAAACACTTTGGTACGAAATCACTCAAAGGATTTGGTATCGAAAATCTGGATTTGGGCATTATTGCTGCCGGAGCAATTTTGCATTATTTGAACGAGAATCAACACGCCAACTTAGGTCACATCACAGTTCTGAATCGCATTGAGGAAGATAAATACGTTTGGTTAGATCGTTTTACCATTCGGAATTTGGAATTACTTCATTCACCGCATGAGAACGCAACAACCTTAGCTGATGTTATCGATAAATCGCTTACGCCTATGGGTGGAAGGATGATGCGTCGATGGATTGTATTGCCTTTGAAACACAGCAAACCCATTCAAGAACGTCTGGATTTTGTTGATTTTCTTAAAAGTGATTTAGAAAAAAACGATGCGATTCGTGAAATTCTCAGTGATATTGGCGATTTGGAACGCTTGATTTCAAAGGTTGCAGTTGGGAAAGTTAATCCTAAAGAATTGGTTCAATTAAAGCGAACGCTTCAACACGTAGTTCCGTTAAAAAATATTTTACAAAACTCTAAAAATAAGGCAGTTGACTATTTAATTAGTCGTCTTCACGAATGCAAGGATTTGATTGAAATCATTCAAACACAACTGACTGATGAACCGGCAATTATGGTGGGCAAAGGACCTGTGATTCGAGCTGGTTTTCACGCTGAGTTGGATGAAATTCGAAACATTCGCGAAAATGGGAAAGAGTATTTAGAAGAACTTCAAAAACGAGAAGCAGAAATTACAGGAATTACAAGTTTGCGAATTGCCTTCAATAATGTTTTTGGATATTACATCGAAGTTAGAAACACGCACAAGGACAAGGTTCCTGAAAATTGGATTCGCAAGCAGACTTTAGTCAATGCTGAGCGCTATATTACCGAAGAATTAAAAGAATACGAGACCAAAATCTTAGGTGCCGAAGATCGAATTCATCAAATTGAATCGGCATTATTCCAGGAAGTAATTCAACAAGTCGCTCAATTCATTTTACAAGTTCAAGAAAATGCATTGTTAATAGCACGCATTGATTGTTTGAGTTCATTTGCTCAGTTGGCAACTGAAAATAATTATTGCAAACCCGAAATCAATGAAAGCTTTGACTTAGAATTTAAAAATGGACGTCATCCGGTAATTGAAAAGCAACTCAAAACGGGTGAAGAATATGTCCCGAATGATTTGCGATTGTCCAATTCTGATCTGCAAATTATGATGATTACCGGTCCGAACATGAGTGGTAAAAGTGCGATTTTGCGTCAGACAGCATTGATAGTTCTCATGGCTCAAATGGGCTCTTTCATTCCGGCCGAATCAGCTAAAATCGGATTGATAGATAAAGTTTTCACGCGCGTTGGTGCATCTGATAACATTTCTTCAGGTGAGTCAACATTCATGGTGGAAATGAATGAAACTGCAAGTATTTTGAATAATATTTCTCCCCGAAGTTTGATTTTGTTGGATGAAATTGGTCGCGGAACAAGTACATACGATGGGATTTCCATTGCTTGGGCGATTGCGGAATTTTTGCACGAAAATCCAAAAGCAAAATGTAAGACGCTATTTGCCACGCATTACCACGAGTTGAATGAAATGATGAAACATTATTCTCGTATCAAAAATTATACGGTTTCAGTTAAGGAAGTAGGTAAACAAATTTTATTTTTACGCAAATTAGTTGAAGGCGGATCTGAACACTCGTTTGGAATCCACGTGGCACGTATTGCGGGAATGCCACCAACTGTTGTTTCGCGTGCTGAAGAAGTATTAAAAGAATTAGAATCAACCCACCAACAAGTTGGAAATCAACCCACAAAAAAGAAATCAGCAAAAGCAGATACTGCGAATATGCAACTTAGCTTTTTTCAATTAAACGATCCCGTTTTAGAGCAAATTCACGATGAGTTGATTCAAATTGACATCAATTCACTAACTCCAGTTGAAGCATTAATGAAGTTGCATGAGATTAAGAAATTGACGGGTGGATGATCATTTCCATTTTGGGCATTGTTGCCGAGATGGAACTCTCCCAAATCAAGGAAAGACAAAAAGAAGGAATTGAACTTGCCAAACTTCGCGGAGTTTACAAAGGAAGGGTTCATGGCTCCAAAGAGGATATCCGAACTTTTCTTTCCAAACCCAAAATCGCAAAAACGATTGAATACTTAAAGAAGGGATACAAAGCTTCAGAAATATCAAGAATTGTGGGTATTCATGTGAATACGATAACGAAGGTTAAGAAGATGGTGGGTTAGTCTTTGATGAATCAGACATTAAAACTTCTGAACATTAAACTTATATAGTGGGATTAACTACCCCTATTCGATTAGGGGTAATCAGTGCTCAACACTTCAACATTGAGAAATCTATATTAAACAAGACTGTTTTAACAATCAATTTTTTAACTTTGAAGAAATGGATATTGAACAATCAAAATATACCGACTTAATTAACCAAATTGGCGGACTTCTCCACAAAGGAAGAGAGCAAGTTGCCAAGTCTGTAAATACAATTTTAGTTCAGACTTATTAGTTAATCGGAAGACACATTGTTGAATTTGAACAAGGTGGTAAGGAAAAAGCAGAGTATGGAACTTTTCTCTTTGAGCAACTTTCAAAAGACTTGACACGACTTTATGGTAAGGGATTTAGTAGAGCTAACTTATTGTATATGCGAAAGCTGTATTTGAACTTTCCAAAAAGTGAGACACTGTCTAACGTATTGAGTTGGAGCCATTATTTTGAGATTCTACGTTCTGACAATGAACTTGAAATCAACTTCTACGCTAAGCAAACTGAGAAAGAAAATTGGAGTGTGAGAGAACTAAAACGACAAATGAAAAGTATGCTGTTTCATCGTTTGGCATTGAGTAAAGATAAGAAAGGTGTCTTGAAACTTTCCAATCAGGGACAAGAAATTCAAAAAGCAGTAGACATTTTGAAAGATCCATATGTTTTGGAGTTCTTGAATATTCCGGAGAGCAATCAATTTTTAGAAAGTGAGTTGGAAGAAAAACTGATTTCAAATCTTCAACAATTTTTATTAGAACTTGGCAAAGGCTTTACGTTTGAGAAACGTCAATATCGAATATCAATAAGTGGTAAGCACTTTTTTGTTGATTTAGTTTTCTATCATCGCATCTTAAAATGTTTTGTTCTAATTGACTTGAAACGGGGAGAAGTAACACATCAAGACGTTGGACAGATGAACTTATATTTGAACTATTTCAAGAAAGAAGTAAGCACCGAAGGTGATAACGAACCAATCGGAATAGTTTTAGGAGCAGAGAAAGACCACATTTTAGTGGAGTATGCAACAGAAAGTATAAGTAATCAACTTTTTATAAGTAAATATCAACTTTACTTGCCAGACAAAAAACAACTTGAGAATGAACTAAACAAACTTTTAGATGGTGAGAACGACAATTCTGCTAGCCAGGATTAATTTATCAACTAATGTTTTTTGTTCTCGGTTTTTAATTTCAAGATTTCTAGCGATAACGCTGTCAAGGTAGCTTGAACTAATATAATTCTCATCTTGGTAATAAGTAGTAATAACACCTTTTTTTTCTCCATTTTTAAATTCAACTATTTCTTTCAGTTGTTCATTTGGATATAAAAAATAAGCGTTTCCGTTGAACAGATTGTTATTTGAATAATACTTACCATTATTTTCATGTAGTTTTCTCCCATCAATTTTAACTTGGGAAAAATAATGTGACAATGAAATAATTGTAAAAAAAGTGAAAAAAGATATTTGTTTCATACCATGAATAATCCTCCAAAAATACCAAATCAATGTAACTCCTGCAAGAAATGAGAATTATACTGCACTGACTTTTTAAGAATCAAAGGAAGTTAGAAGGTATGATGAAAAACTCTCTTCAAAAAGAAAAGAATTTTGGTTTTCATGGCTTTAGATTTTAGTATTCAAAGTTCTAAAAAAGGGTTTTTCAATATTCACGTTATCTGAATGTATTTTAACTGGGAAATAAACTTTCTTTTCCTGTATTCGGAGATAAGAATCGTCACAGTAAAAATGAATCCAACGATTGCTCCAATTAGGTGAACTAGGGGAGTAAATTGGTCAAAAAGATTCGTTTCTAAAAAGACTAAATAATTAGCAACTAGAAAAAATAGTACAATAAGGTTAACCAATGGTTTTTTGTAATGAAAAAGAACTAAACAACAAGCCATTATGGCAAATAAACACCCTGAAAAACCAAGTGAACACATTTTACTAGTTCTATATTTAATGCAAATATCTTCTGCTTTATCATGTTTTAACTTTTTAAAGATGGATGAGTTCTTATAGTCTATATCTTTATCTGTTGTGAACTTTATATCTGAATCTTTTAATTTGTGTTGTTGCATGATAACTGCCATTTCTTTTTGAATAAAATAATCTTCAACATGAAAGAAAAAAGACGAGGAAAAACATGAAAGAGTAATAATGAAAAGGTATTTTTTCACTCCTAGTCTTCGTTCAACGGCAAAACCAACTAACATAAAAAGAAATAAATTCCAGAAAATATGTTCAAAATTGACATGAGAGAAATTAGATGTAATAAGCGTAAATACTTTGAAATTTTCACTCTGTAAATTATAGGAGGCAAGGTATTGGTTGAATTTAAAATCAGAAAATTCGGAAATGATTACGTGAATAAGAAATAATATAGAATTCACTACAATTAACCAAAACGTTGCTGTTCTGACATAACTTTTTAAAGTAGTAAGAGTAAAGAAGTTCTTAATTCTGAGAAGTAAAGAAAGAGCACTATTTACCATCTTTCTTTTCAAAAATTCAATAACACGACCAAAAAAAGAAACCATTCTTGTTGGGTAGAATCTACTTGCTTTAAATCGATGGTAGAAAACATAAATCAACATGTATAAAAACCCGGCAGAGAAACCAACACAATGAAGTAAGGCAGTTCTGGTTTTCTCATCAAATTTTATGTCTAGAATGCCCATCATAACGAGGATAACATCCGCTAAAATAAAAACCAAACACAATAATTTTATAGTGAAGTTGAGAAGAATCGGCAGTGAATTTCTCGAAAGTAACAAGACTACCAATATAGCACTTATGACTCCTGAAAGACCTAAAACACCACCAACAGGATCGAGAAGCATCCAAAAAGATGTATCAATGAAAATCGTAAAAATTATAAGTCGGATATAATGTTTACGAATTAATTTTTCACAAATAGATCCTAATAAACAGAAGTAAACCAAGTTAAAAACAATATGTGAAACATCATCGTGAGAAAACGAGGAGGTCAAAATTTGGTGAGGATAGAATTTAGGACTATTCATGGAATAAAGTTCAAAATATAACCTGTGGTCGATTGAGAATCCCATCAATATAAGTTGGATAGAAAATATTCCCCAACAAAGGAAGGTGATGTAACGTGTGATGGGAGGAATGGATTTGAAACCTTCGATTATGAATTTAATTCCTCGTTTTACTCTCAGAAAATTAATGAATTGAAGTTCGTTGTCTCGTTTTTGATTTACAAGGGGCAAAGAAGAATGAGGTTGAGTAATCATGGCGCTACATTTTTAGGTTACTAATTGGAACAGGGGATTGCGGCTCTAACGATTGAGTTTCGTTTTGGTACAGTTTACATTTCAAAAATGTAAGTGTGAGTATGGTATTAAAAATAAACAATGGACTAAAGTATCCTAAAATCAAATAAAATATTTTGGCTCTAAAACACGCCATATTATCAAATTATAGTAATTTGGACTATAATTTAGTCTTATGAAAAATTCATCGCGCGCTTTTGGAACATTAATTACCATTTTCTTTTTTTGGGGCTTTGTTGCAGCAAGTAATGATATTTTAATTCCCGTATTTAAAAAAGCGCTTAATTTATCACAGCTCAAATCTCAAATGATTTCATTTGCTTTTTATGTGGCATACACCGTTGGATCTCTTTTATATTTTGGCATTTCCGCCATTTTAAAACAAGATATTTTGAACAAACTTGGCTATCGAAATGGACTTGCACTTGGATTAGTTATTTCTGCACTTGGAACATTGTTATTTATTCCCGCCTCAAACACAGCCTCGTTTGAATTACTTATTTCAGGATTATTTATTGTTGGACTTGGCTTTTCACTTCAGCAAATTGCTGCAAATCCGCTGGCTATTCAAATGGGAGATCCTGCAAAAGGAAACATTCGCTTGAGCCTTGCTGGTGGAATTAATAATGTTGGCACCACCATTGGCCCTGTCATTGTAGCATTTGCAATTTTTGGTTCATCGCAAGCCGGTACTCAAACCTTAAATTTAGAGGCTGTTCAAACTCCTTATCTCGTTCTTGGGGCTGCATTTTTATTGGCTGCCGTTCTCTTTAAATTTTCTAATGTTCCAGATAAACTCACCCAAGAAGATCAACCTGAATACAGCATACGTGCAATGATTTCCGTGATGAAAAAACCTCAAGTACTTTTGGGTATGATCGCAATATTTATCTATGTTGGTGTGGAAGTTTCAACAGCCAGTAATTTACCCGAATTCATGAAGCAAAAACTTGATTTCCAAGAGAAAGATATTGCACCTTATGTTTCCTTATTTTGGGCGAGTTTAATGATTGGAAGATGGACATCTGCTGCGGGAGCATTTACTTCGAACAAACAAATTAAAATGATTTTAGGGATTGTTTTACCCTTCGTTGCATTTGGTATCTTTCTTTTTGTAAACTCATTCTCAGGAACGGATTTAAGTATTTTCTATCCTTACTTAGGTTTAATTGTGATTTTAATTCTAGCTGATTTCCTAAGTATGGGAAGCCCAAGTAAACAATTGATTTATTATTCTGCTTTGGGAATCATCGCATTAATTATTGGCATGTTCGCTAGTGGAATGGTAAGTGTTTTCGCATTCATTGCTGTCGGACTTTTCTGTAGTACACTTTGGCCATGTATTTTCACCTTGTCGATTGCCGGTCTCGGGGCTAAAACAAATACCGCATCAAGTTTATTGATTATGATGATTATGGGAGGTGGATTTATTTCAACTGCCCAAGGGGCGTTAGCCGATACAAATTTGGGAATTCAAAACTCATATTGGGTGGGCGTTGCATGTTTTACGTATTTGATTTATTTCGCCCTTCAAACCACAGCTATTCTCAAAAAAGAAGGAGTTGTCATAGATCAATCTAGTTCAGCAAAAGGACACTAGGCATTTGTTCATCCTATTTTTTTTAGAATGTGTTTATCTATATTAGGTTGTTGAATCATTTATAAAAAACCAACCCGGTTTCCCGAAGTTGGCTTTTCATGCAGCGTTAATTTCAAAATTTCAGCAAACCAATAAAATTTCTCTGACAACTAAGGTCAATCATTTGGCAGCTTGTATCATTTTTTGCTTCTATTAATTTGCACGAGATAAATCACAAAACCAATAACCGGAACAAACAAAATTAGGATGAGATACGTGAGCCGTTGAATATCCGTAATGCCTTTTTCCCGAAATAGCATGACAGCGCCAATTGGAACTAAAACTAGAGAAAACAAAATTAGACTTGGGAGGACGTAACTGAGTGCAAGGCCGAATTTGTTTATTTCTCTTATATTTCGGTAGTTGCTTAGTCCATGTGTTTGAAGACTGTCCTCAAGAGAAGCCAGTTTATTTGACCATAAACATGCACAATAATCGTCTTCGTAGGTTGGGAATTTCTTTGTAGATGTATGCTTGAAGCGAAGTTCCTCCTTGTTAACGATTAAAAGCCCAGTCATCTTCTTTTCGCGTATTATGGAATAAACATCAGATTCAACGCAGGGAGTTGATTTTTTTGGCGTACAGCTCGCGACTAAAATTAGAATAAAAAATAAGGTGGTTTTTATCATAAATACGAAGATAATTTAGAAAATTTAATGGCTCTACTTTTTTTGATTCATTCTTTTAATTAGGTCATTTAATACCTCTGGATCATTCACGTCATCAATTTTAAGTTCACTATTACAATCCTTATTCATTGAATTAAGGATTGGATCCTCAAAAGATTTTGACAAACGCTTAAAATCTTCACTTATCCACCAAAAATTGATCGCTATGAGAATAACACTAACTGTAGTAATTGATACTGAGAAAATAGTCAAAACCTTGATTACCTCAAAATCTTTAGAAAACAGTAAAATAATAATTTGAATGGAACCTAGACTCAAAATAAGAAACATTAAACGCGAAATCCATAAAAACGAACTTGATAACTTATAGTAAATTTCTTTCATAACTTAAAGACTTAAATTAAAAGTAGTATTTTTTTAAGTTTACGACTTGAGCAGACACAAAAATCAGTGTGCTAAAAATGAAATCAAAACTGACCTTCACTTCTAATAATTGCATTTATTTTTCCCAAAAACCCTATCTTTAACCCATGAGTGAAATACGTGAATTAATAGAAACCTTAGTGGCGTTTCGGGAGAGATTTTTAACTTTTTATCATTCAAATAACAGCGAGAATTTGACAATACTTAAATCTTAAAGGATGCCACTAAGTTGGAATGAAATAAAAGACAGAGCCGTTGCTTTTTCGAAAGAATGGGAGGGAACACACAGCGAGGAAGCCGATGCAAAGCCTTTTTTGGTTGAGTTTTTCAATGTATTTGGACTAAATCAACGTAAAGTAGCTTCGTTTGAACACAAGGTGAAAAAGCTGGGTGATGCCGACGGATACATTGATATGTTGTGGAAAGGGTGGTTGCTCATCGAAATGAAAAGCAAAGGGAAAGATCTCACCAAAGCGTATGGACAAGCAAAAGGCTACATTCACGGACTGGCACAATTGGATATTCCAAAATACGTGTTGGTGTGCGACTTTGAAACGTTCCGGTTATACGACTTGGAAGAATCGGGGCACGACGAATACGTTGAATTTCAATTGAATGAATTTGTAAATCACGTAGAGCTTTTTGGATTCATCGCCGGTTATCAGAAAAAAGTATATCGTGAAGAGGATCCTGTAAACGTGAAAGCAGCTGAGTTGATGGGGCAATTGCACGACCGACTGAAGGAAATTGGCTATGAAGGACATCCATTGGAAGTGTATTTAGTGCGTTTGCTTTTTTGCCTCTTTGCTGAAGACACAAGTATTTTTTCCAAACAACAATTTCAGGATTTTGTGGAGGAACGCACTTCGGAAGACGGAAGCGATTTGGCAGCCAAAATACAAGAGATTTTTCAAGTTCTAAACACTCCTGAAGAAAAACGATTTAAGAATTTAGACGAGCAACTTAATGCCTTTCCTTATGTTGGTGGGAAGCTGTTTCAGGAGATTTTACCGATGGCACATTTCGATTCAAAGATGCGACAAACCTTATTGGAATGTTGTTACTTGGATTGGAGCAAGATTTCGCCTGCTATTTTTGGTTCGATGTTTCAAAGTGTGATGGATCCAAAGGAACGAAGAAACCTGGGAGCGCATTATACAAGCGAGAAAAACATTTTGAAACTGATCAAACCGTTGTTTTTGGACGAGTTGTGGGCGGAGTTTGAGAACGTGAGAACCAATAAAGCCAAATTGAACGAATTTCACTTGCGTTTGAGCAAACTCAAATTTTTGGATCCTGCGTGTGGGTGTGGAAATTTCTTGGTGATTACTTACCGCGAATTGCGTTTGTTGGAGTTGGCCATTTTGCAACAGCGTTTTGGTAGCGACCGCGTGGTAATAGAGTTGAAAGACGTTGCCTTATTGGACGTAGACGCAATGTGTGGCATTGAATACGAAGAATTTCCGGCGCGTATTGCCGAAGTAGCGATGTGGTTGATGGATCACCAAATGAACCTGAAAATGAGCATGGAGTTTGGACAGTATTTTGCCCGCTTGCCGTTGAATAAATCGGCAAATATTGTGCATGCCGATGCTTTGGAAACTGATTGGGAAGAAGTAGCTCCCAAAGATCAACTATCTTTTATAATTGGAAATCCGCCTTTTATTGGATCAAAGATTATGACTCAAAAACAACGCGACCAAATAACAAGAGAATTTGACAACATTTCCGGTTGTGGAGTTTTAGATTATGTGACTGGATGGTATGTGAAAGCTTCCAAATTGATGCAAGGAACGACTATTAAAACGGCTTTTGTTTCTACCAATTCGATTGTACAAGGCGAACAAACAAGCATTCTTTGGGGAACTTTGTTGAACAAATACCACGTTAAAATTCACTTTGCTCACCGTACTTTCAAATGGAGCAACGAAGCCAAAGGAAACGCGGCTGTTTACTGTGTAATAATTGGATTTGCAAATATTGATTCAACGAAGAAAATCATTTATGAATATCCTGACATTAAAGGCGAACCAATCGAGTTAAAAGTAAAAAATATAAATCCTTATTTGGTGGATGCAAAGGATATTTTTGTTGAGAAAAGAAGGAAACCAATTTGTTTAGTTCCTGAAATTTCATTTGGAAGTATGCCTAATGATGGAGGTAATTTTTTGTTTACCGATGAAGAGAAAAACTTATTTTTAAGTGAAGAACCCGAAGCAGAAAAGTGTTTTCGTCCGTTAATAAGTGCTTTTGAATTTTTAAATGGACACAAACGATGGTGCCTGTGGTTGAAAGATGCTGAACCATCCGAGCTAAAAAAATTAATTCTTGTTTCAGATAGAATTGAAAAAGTGAAAACACTTCGTTTTGAAAGCACACGACAAGCAACGAAAAAATTAGCTGATTTTCCAACACTATTTGGAGAAGATAGACAACCAATAAGCGATTATGTTCTTATCCCTCTTCATTCCTCAGAAAATAGAAAATATATTCCAATGGGTTTTTTTGATAAAAAATCAATTGTTAATAATAGTTGTTCATTTATTAAAAATGCCAAATTATATCATTTTGGGGTATTAATGTCTCAAATGCAGATGGCATGGGTAAAAACAACTTGTGGAAGAATAAAGAGTGATTATCGTTATTCAAATGAACTTGTTTACAACAACTACCCTTGGCCGGAGAACCCTACCGAAAAGCAAAAAGAAGCAATTGAAAAGGCAGCTCAAAAGGTCTTAGATGCGCGTGCAGAGTTCCCAAATAGTTCGTTAGCAGATTTATATGATCCACTCACCATGCCGCCCATTTTGGTTAAGGCACACAACGAGTTAGATAAAGCCGTAGATTTAGCCTATCGCCCGCAACCGTTCACCTCCGATGCCAACCGCATGGAGTTTTTGTTTGATTTGTATGAGAAATACACGGCGGGTTTGTTTGCGGTGGAGAAGAAAGGGAAAAAAAGGAAGAATTAATGAAGTTTATTCACGATTTCAAGACGAAGTATAAGAATGGATGGTGAAATTGTAAATTATTGAATCGATAAATTTATCTTTACAATCATTCTTTACATTGAAAAGTATTTTCACCATACCAGATCTTGAATTGAACCAAGAGTCCTCAGTTGACCCCCTTGGAATGCAAGTCGTTTGGACAAAATACGGGCAGGATATTTTCGGAGAAAAAATTAATACTATTGCCAATGATTTGAGAGTATTAACTTTTAATTTGTTTCATTCTCAGGTATTGCGAAAAATCTTCGAAAGTCATGCAAATGAACTAAATGAAGCCAAATCAAAGTTTAAAAAATTTCAATCAGACTTTGATGTCAAGGCCGGTTTGCTAATCCTCATGGAGGATTTGGTAACCCATATTTTTTACCAGAATAAACGGGCAGATGCTGAATTATTAGGTGTATTGGGAATGACCAAAGCCCGATCCCTATACAATTCCAAAAGCCAAGAAGAAATATTTGTAAGTGCAGAAAAATCAAAAGGAATTTTGGTGCGCCAAATCAACTTAGGTATGATGGGAAGGTACAAAGGAGCGATGATGAGTATGGGGTTCTTCGATCGTTCTTTTTCTTTTAATCCGAGCACGTGGGAAAATATTGACTCAATTCAACTTTTACAAGAATTCCAGGAATTAGAATCTGTCCTGATTGACTTTATTGTGCAATTCGTGTTGAAAGTAAAGAGTTCAGAAGAACCTACAATTAGTCTGCACACACTTCAAGAAAGTCCGTTTTGGGATAAACTATCTTCTCATTACATAAAGAGTTTTAGCACCCGAAAACTGTCAATAAAACTACAAGACTTTTGGAAAGATAGCCTCGGATTTAATTCAGGTGCTGCTGCAGCTATTTTTAGTATAGTTTCTGAATTACAACCGAATCAAGAAATAAATCACAAAACAATTTTTGAATCAGCAGCCCTTCGACTAGTGAATGAACCCTCGGAAGAACAAAAAATTCATACTATCCTCAAAGTTGAACCTGTGTTATCACACTTGAGCTTTATTTTTCGATACATTGCCCAACCATCCGTTACTGTTTTGAATGAGGAGTGTATGACTTTAATTCGAGAAATTCGCCAACTTATTCGCAATGAAATAAATCTTTCCGAGGTGGACGTTCATCCAAGATTGCAAAAATTAGTGGGAATTTTACACGAAAATATGGACGAAAAGACATTTATTTTTAAATTATTGAATTACCACAAAGACGTTATGAATTCGAGAGGCGGAACATCTTGGTTGGATATATTGGAAGATCTTAATATTCGTCATTTTTTTGCCCCTAATTTGCCTGATTCATACAATACATTGGAAAAATACCTCGTAAAAAAACCGTGGCGACATACGTATTACGTTGAAACATTACTTTCCATGAAACAAAGTCTTAATTAATGGATAAAGGGGTAAAACTATATCGCTATTTTGAACAAGAACTCACGAAAATGGGAGCCATCAAACGTGCTTGGTTTACCACCTTTAACTTGGATATTAGTTTTGTTGAGAAATACCTATTATCGATTCTTACTGGTAACTTTCCTTCAGATCTTAAAATACCTCAGGATTATGAAATAATAAATGATAAACTGGCAGCATTCGAGGAAGACCTAATTAACGATAAATTAGAATTCAAAGTTTTTTATGATTACCGTGCATTGATGGCTACCGGACGTGGCAAACAAACAACAGCACCACTTTATCCTATTGATATCAAGCAACTTAACCCGAATGGAACAAAAACATTTGAACACGGAGTTTTTCATCCTAAAGTGATACTCCTCGAAGGATATGACGGTAGATTTTGGCTTATGGTATCCTCAGCAAACTTAACCTTTGGTGGATGGAGTAAAAATCGGGAATGCTTTTTTTTGGAGGAATTAAACGATAAAGAAAATATCAGCGAGGTACTCATTTTCTTTGGGAAACTTTTCAGTAATGAAAAAGAAGAAAACGAACAGGGAATGATAAAATCTTTGAAAAGAAAAATGCAGGGAGCAAAACCTACTGCATCTTGGAAATTTCAATCTTCATTTTCAGTTAACTCATTTGTAGATAGTCTCGTTCAAAAAAAGCCTTGTTCAAATCTAACCGTTTGGAGTCCTTACTTCGCTAAAGATTTGTTTGAAATACTATCGAGCCATTTTTCAGAAGTTGAAACAATACATGTAGTTCCAGATCAAAGTGCTGCCGGAAAAATTCGATTAACTGAAGGTAATTATGAAAGGTGCATAACTCAGAAAAAGGTTATTTTCAAACAAGAAAAATTACCTACTGAATTAACGGAAGCATTGGCTCATGCGAAGGTATGGATTACGGATGACTATGTAGCTATTGGTTCATGGAATATGACGGAAGCTGGAATGAACACTTCAAATGTTGGAGGCAATAACATTGAGGCAGGAATTATTTCTCGAATTGATTCTAACATCAAAAAGGAGCTGACAAATCATTTAGAAATATTACATTATCCAATTTGTTCTGAAGCAGCAGAATTGCAAGACGAAAAACAAGAACTCTTAGTAAATTTTCCCATTGTCATTGATTTGGTTCTAAATTGGGAATTGCTTCGCATTGAATTAGCAAGCCCAACTTTTGATGAGCTCCTTAATAGCCTATCACTTGATACAAGTATTGAAGTTCCTGGCCTAGGACTAAAGAGCATACATGAATTGAAGTATGGTATAAATTGTCGAGAAGCAATTAAATCACTTGTGACCAATCGTTATTATAAAGTTGTGCAAAATGATGAAGTTTGCTATTCGGGCTATTTTCGAGAAGTTGGATTTGCCAACCGTCCAACTCATCGATTTGAGAATTTAGACGATTTAATGAAAGGTTGGGTAAATGAACGTCCAGAAGATAAACAAGAACTTCAACGATTGATTTATTCTTCAGAAATGGAGGGTTACGAGATGTATGACAATAGCAAGCAAATACTCTCCGGAACTGGAAGCAATGCTTGGTTTATGAGTTTCTATGCTTTTGAATGCATTAGCAATCGAATTAGTGAAACGCAAAAAATAACTGAACCATCAGAACGAAAAAAGAATTTGATTAAAATTGGTCGCGTGCTACCGGGAAGCATAACAGAATTGAGTCAACATCTCACGGAATTATCAAGAGTATTGAAAGATGACCCAAGTAATTTCAAAAAAAGTCCTATTTATTTATGGTTTTTAATTGAAAAAACAAATGTTTTAATTCAAAAATACAATGCGCTCATCCAAGATGAAAATGAATCATTAAATCAACTTGAAAACGGATCACTAAAAAGATACCTCAACATTAATGACTCCAAGCTACAAAATCAATGGGAAGGCTATATTCATCAATTATTGAAGGAGGAGTAAAATGAAGATTACCCCAGAATATATTGATAAAATTGTAAGATTTAATGTCCGAGATAAAGAATGGGTCTATTCTTCAGAAGGGACAGACATGTGTAGTTTACAAGTTAAAGGAACTGCCAAAATTTACAATTTACTTCAAGAACATAGATTGGCTTTATTGGCAGATGAGGTTGGTATGGGTAAAACCATACAATCTTTAAGCGTTATTGCTGCTTTATGGAACGAAAAACCGAATGCAAAAATACTAGTGCTTGTTCCTAGGGAAGAAATCGGCAGAAATTGGGAAAAAGAATACCTCAATTTTATTCGCCATCACTACAAACACACCGATGAAATCGTAAAATCCATTGCTGGACAAGTACCGGTAAAAAAAATGATTCAAACAGGGAACTTGTATCAATTAACAAAAGAAATACAACAAGGATGGGGTCAATTGTTTGTTGCTAAAATATCATCTTTTAGTTCCTTAATGGCCGCCGATCGGAGTATAGAAAGATTAGAAAAGCTTGGTATTGAAGAGTTAGATCCTGCCAAAAGTTTGAGTGAAAACAAAGACTTGTCTTATAATAACGAATTGATGAGGCTATTACGCAATGAAATAATGCGGCATAGTCCTACCGGAGATCCTTATTTTGATCTCATTATTATTGATGAAGCGCATTACTTGAGAAGGAGAGAAGGAACAAGCTTAAAAGTTAATTCTGCATCACTATTTTTCGGAAAACCAGATTCAAGTCATTATTCACCAATAGCAGAAAAGGTTTTGTTGCTAACAGCAACTCCAAATCATAGTTCCTCAAAAGATATCCATAATATTGTTGCTTATTTCTCAGATCAATTCAATGATTTACCATACAACAAGATTCTAGAGAAAATCTGCGTTAGAAGATTGAGGAGATTAAGTAAAAAAGGGCTGAATAAATACAATTACAGAAGCGAACTTGCCTCAGAAAGTAATTTTGAAAATGATCCATTGAGTGAATCTTTTTTTGCGCTCTATCAACATCAATTAGCCAAAGAACTTTTCAAAAAGAAAAAAAGTGGTGGCCAGGGTGCAAATAGGATGATGCGTTACTTGGAAGGTGTTGAATTCATTCCTACAGAAAAACAAGTTAAAAATGAACAGAATATAGAGACACAAGAAGATGCTCTTTTACAAAATTCTTCAGATTTCACGACAGGTTCAGATACTCAAATATTATTAGATATCTCTTCGAAATATAAGGATGTTTTCAATTCAAATCCCAAGCATCCTAAATACGATAAATTAGTAACTGATCTGAGTCAAAACCATAAAAATGAAAAGGGAGTTGTATTCGTTCGTCGTATTGCATCTGTTTATGAAATAGCCAAACGAATTATTGAATTTGAGGACGAACTATTATACAAAACCTATAAAAAAGCATTTTTAAGCGACAAAATTCCTTTTTCAGAATTAGATCGAAGGACCTTCCATCAAGCAAAAGGAAATTTTTCAAAAATAGAGGAAGAGAATGAATTTGATGAGGATCATCGTGAGTTTACAAAAGGTGAAATAACAGGGAAAATACCACAATCTAAAATTCTTAATTTATTCAAAATCATTAAACACGATGCTATTCCTGCTACGGATGCTTCCAATTTTCGGTTGAAATTCTCACATTCAAAACCTACTATTTTTTCCTTGTTTTTTTCGATTGGAGCCGATTATTATAAAGAACCCTACCTGAATCTCAATTCTCATCGATTTGAAATAGGCTCAAGACACTTAGAAAATTTTTACCTTTCAGCATTAATTCACAGAACTATAAAAATCAAGGATGTAGCGATAAGTAAGGATATTCAAAGTCTTTTACTTACAAAACAACCTTTGGATAATCCTACAATAATAGACAAACCGATTCATACGTTGCTAACGCTCTTTTTTGAGGTGCTATCTGAAGACAAAGAAAAAGACCTCATAATAAAAGCGTTTGAAGAACTTAACTTTTATGAAAGAGAGTCCTTTTCCAATTTTATTGAGAAAGGTACATTGCTCGCTTCTAGTGCTGTAGCTTGGTTGTATGAAGTCTATCTTCGAAGTGAATCCACTTTCTTTACTTCACCTTTAATACATTATCAAGTATTTTGCGAGCTCGTTAGGACTGAACTAAAGGGTCAAAGACTGTATGACCAAATCAAAGAGAGTATTCTCCATTTTAAAACAATCTACAGCAAAGTTTTCAGCATCAATAGTTTAAGTGAGCTTTTAACAGAAAGTTGGGATTCATTCAATAATGCCCAGCCTATTTATCCTTACAATGCCGATAATTCCAATCAGAAAGTCCTTCGTTGTTTTAATACGCCTTTTTATCCTGATTTTTTGGTTGCCACTTCGGTTTTACAAGAAGGGGTGAATCTTCAGTATTTTTGTAAAACTATCTACCATTATGGTATGGCTTGGACACCAGGTGATAATGAACAGCGAATAGGTAGAATTGATCGTATGTTCGGCAAGATAGAGCGTGAGCTTGAAAAAAATGAGGATGCAAACCTTTTGATTTATTATCCATTTTTGAAGAATAGTATCGATGAAGATCAACTAAAAAGATTTGTAAAACGTAAGTATTTTGAAGAACGCATAATTGATAAAGGTGCAATTACAGAAAACTCTGATGGTTTTGATTTTCAGCAAACAGACAATGAAGATTGGTTGCAATTCTTACGTTCTCCCATTCAAAATGAAATAGGCGATCCTTATCCTACAACAAATGAAGACTTTACTTC
>JBIIFU010000007.1:0-104562 GCA_044237035.1 Crocinitomicaceae bacterium | reverse complement strand
GGATTGAAAGTCAATGCAATGGAGTTTTACGAGGGATAAAAAATAGAAACGGTTGGGATAAAAAGTGGATCGAGTTCATGCATTCACCAATAACTGCAGTCAATTTGAAGATTTTAAACTCTCTATCACTTGAAAAAAATATTTTTAGCGAATTTTCAGAACATTTGATACCAAAAGAATTTCTAGACTCAAATAATTCCTTTCAACCTGGAGGTGAATCAAATGCTTTGAAATATGCAACCAGTTTTTTTCGAGAAAGGCATGTAAATTACAGCAAAACAATTTCAAAACCACTTCTTTCTAGAAAATCATGTAGTCGACTTTCTCCTTATCTTGCCTATGGGAATTTATCCATGCGTCAAGTTTATCAAATGGCTTTAATCGCCAAAGACCAAGGAGGAAACAAGCGTGCATTAGCAAATTTTATTTCAAGATTGCATTGGCATTGTCATTTTATTCAAAAGTTTGAAACTGAATGCGAAATGGAATTTGTGGCTGTAAATCCTTCGTTTGAAAATTTAGGAAAACAAAAAAATGAAACTTATATCAAGGCTTGGCAAAATGGCAAAACAGGAATCCCGATTGTGGATGCTTGCATGCGCTGTCTTGTTCAAACTGGTTATTTGAATTTTAGAATGCGAGCCATGGTGGTTTCTTTTTTTGTTTACAACCTATGGCAAGATTGGCGCGATTTACACTTTTTGGCTCGACAATTTTTAGATTATGAACCGGGAATTCATTATCCCCAAATTCAAATGCAAGCAGGATTAACCGGTGTTAATACATTGAGAATATATAATCCCATTAAAAATTCAGAAGATCACGATTCAGATGGTACTTTCATTCGGAAATGGTTGCCAGAATTAGCTGAGGTTCCTGCAAGTTTGATTCACGAACCTTGGAAAATGAGTGAAATGGATCAAATTTTTCACAATTGTAAAATTGGTATTGATTATCCAGCACCTATTATAAATCTGGAAGAATCCAGGAAATTTGCAACTGAAACGATGCATGGAATTAAGAAATCCATCGAATCAAAATTGAATGGTAAAAAAGTGTTGGAAAAGCATGTTTCTAAAACAAGAATTAAAAGGTGACATCTTTTTACCAGATTATTTCGTTAATTTTATAGAAATCTTATTTGCATTAAAATGAAAAAAATCGAATCAAAATGGTTGTTTGCAGCTGGAATATATAATATTTTATGGGGATTATTATCCGTTTTTCTACCTCATTGGCAACTAGAACTTTTAGGAATTAAACAAGATATAATTGTTGTTCTTTTGTGGCAATGTATTGGAATGATTGTCGGCGTTTATGGTATTGGCTACTTTATCGCTGCATATAATCCAAAACAACATTGGCCGATTGTTCTTGTCGGTTTATTAGGTAAGATTTTAGGAATCGCCGGAATGATTTATTACATTTCAACGGAAGTAGTTCCTATTAAATTTGGACTTACTTGCTGCGCCAATGATTTAATTTGGGTTCCAGCTTTTACCCTTTTACTCGTAAATTCAAGAAGTAAGAAATAAATTTACTTCTTATTTTCATTATCAGAACTCAACATCGCCTGAATTTGCTTCATGGTTTTTTGCATTCCTTCAGCACTTCCATCTAGGAAAATTGTATTCCCTTTTCCATATTCAGCAAAGTTTTTAATTGCCTCTGTCCACATTGAGAATAGGATAACGTTTGTATCTAAATTCGCTTGTTTCATTTCTTCTGCTGCTTCACTCATCCCTTTAGCTACTTCTTGACGGAATAGGGCAACTCCTTGTCCACGCAACATAGCGGCTTCTTTTTCAGCTAATGCAGCAATTTTAATTGCGTTTCCTTCAGCTTCTGCCGCTTTTGTTTTAGTGATTAATAATGCTTGACCTTCGTTTTCAGCAGCGGCTTTTAAGTTATTCGATGCCACAACCTTACTCATACTTTCGATAATCGCAGCATCAAATGTAATATCATTGATTTGAAGGTCTAAAAGATGATAACCCCATGATTCTAATGTATGGTCAATTTGCTCTTTCACATTGTCAACCAATTCATGACGCAAACCTAAAATCTCAGATTGTTTTTGACTTGCAACATACGCTCTAATTGAACCTTCAATTGTCCGAACCAACGCTTGCATGAAATCCTTGTTACTTATGAACTTGAAAGCAACTTTTTTGATTGTTTCATCTTGTTCATCCATTACACTATACAACAACATGCTTTTGAAATAAACATTGGCCTGATCAATAGTAACCGCTTGAAATTCCATTTCAATACTTTGGTTTTGGATAGATACTCTTTTGTATACTTTCTCAACAAATGGAATTTTAATTCTCAAACCAGGATGTAATACTCTTCTGTACTTACCAAACATAGTAATCACCGCAACAGTTCCTTGCGATACGGTTAATAAACCACTTAATATAACCAATAATATTAAGCCTAAGGGGATTAAAGAAATTTCCATGATTTTTTTTTTCAAATGTAACTATAAATACTTGATTGCTTGAGTTGTATTTAAAATAATCTTTTATAAAAAATAGTTAACAAAGTATAAACATTTCTGCAAGGCTTGATTTTTCAATGGTTTATCCCTTTTTTATCCCTACCTTTGCCCCTAATTTTTAAAATAGTATATGACATTTGAAGAACTCGGATTGGATGGTGCAGTCCTAAAAGCATTAGCAGAATTAGGCTTTGAAACACCAACCCCGATTCAAGAGCAGGCAGTTCCGGCCTTATTAAATCAGCAAAGAGACTTAGTTGGTTTAGCACAAACAGGAACAGGAAAAACAGCAGCATTCGGCCTTCCCTTAATTAATAATATAAATCCCAAAAAGAGCATTCCACAAGGACTTGTTCTTTGTCCAACACGTGAACTGTGCTTACAAATCACAAAAGATCTTGAGACTTTTTCAAAGTATTTGGACTTGAATATTGTTTCAGTATATGGTGGAACAGATATTCGCAGACAAATGTCTGATATCAAGCGAGGAGCAGCAATTATTGTGGCAACTCCTGGTCGTTTAATGGATTTAATCAACCGTAGAGCAATCGCATTGGATGATGTTAAAATCGTTATCCTAGATGAAGCAGATGAAATGCTGAACATGGGATTCAAGGAGGATTTAGATTCAATTTTAAAACAAACTCCTGATGAAAAAAATGTATGGTTGTTTTCAGCTACCATGCCAACTGAAGTTTCTCGAATCGCCTCAAATTATATGTCTGATCCTTTTGAAGTATCAGTTGGACATAAAAATCAAAGCAACGAGAACATCGAGCACACTTATTATCAGGTGAAAGAAAAAGATCGTTTTGAGGCAGTTAAACGTTTAATTGACTTTAATCCAACGATTTTTGGTTTGGTATTTTGTCGAACGCGAATGGAAACAGCAAGTGTTGCAGAGAAATTAGCGAAAGATGGTTACAATGCAGAACCTTTGCATGGTGATTTAACGCAAGCGATGCGTGATCGTGTCATGGATCGTTTTAGAAGAAGAGAAATACAACTTTTAGTGGCTACTGATGTTGCTGCACGTGGTTTAGACATCGATAATATTACGCACGTCATCAATTATAATTTACCAGATGATATTGAGAACTACACGCACCGAAGTGGGCGTACGGCTCGAGCTGGAAAAACTGGTAAATCATTAATTTTTATCAATGCACGCGAAACTGGTAAAATTCGTCAGTTGGAAAGACAATTGCGCGTTCCTGTAACAAAAGGTTTAATTCCTTCTGCAGCGGATATTTGTGAAGTTCAATTAATGCAATTAGTTTCTCGCGTTGAACAGATTGAAGTAAAGGAAAAAGATATTGCTTCTTTCGTTCCGATGTTATTGGAGAAATTTGAAAATCTTTCCAAAGAAGAAGTAATCAAGAAATTCATTTCAATGGAATTCAATCGTTTCATTGAATACTACGAACGTGCAGGCGATTTAAATATTGACGAACGCGACAAAGGTGGACGTGGACGAGACAGAGATCGCGACTTTGAAGGAGGATTTGAACGTGGTGGTAGAGAAAGACGAGATAGAAATGATCGTGGAGGTCGTTCAGGAAATGAAACTGAAGCAGGAAAAACACGCTTTTTTGTGAGCATAGGAAGAGAACAAAATTTCAATCCAGGTGCTATGGTTCGCGTTATTTGTGATGCGACAGGTCTTCGTTCCAATTTAATCGGCCGCATTCAAGTAATGGGAGGATTTTCTTTCTTTGAAGCCGATTCAGAACATACCAATACCATTTTGAAAAACGTGAATGGTCAAAACTACGAAGGAAATACTCTTCGTGTTGAAATAACCAAAGACCGTGATAGTGGAGGTAGCGGAGGTGGATCTCGCTCGGGAGGTGGACGTTCGTCAGGTGGATTCTCTGGTGGTGGTAGACCTTCTGCTGGAAGAAGTTTTGGCGATAGACCGGAAAGAGAACGAAGATCATCAGGTGATAGAAAACCTTTTGGTGAAAAAAGAAGTTTTGGTTCTGACAGAAGTTCATCTGGTTCTAGAGATAGAAAACCTGGAGGATTCGGAAGAAAACCAAAGTATTAAATCAAGTAAATTAGTTAAAAAGAGAATTTGTAAAATCCGTTATGGAAATTAGAAACATTGCCATTATTGCCCACGTTGACCACGGTAAAACAACCTTGGTAGACAGAATGATTGAAGCGGGGAACTTCGTGAATGAGAGAAATCGTCCTACGGGAGAATTGATTTTGGATAATAATGATTTGGAGCGTGAACGTGGAATTACCATCGTTTCTAAAAACGTTTCTGTAGCTTATAAAGGCACGAAAATTAATATCATTGATACTCCGGGTCACGCCGATTTTGGTGGAGAAGTGGAGCGCGTATTAAACATGGCGGATGGTGTTTGTTTGTTGGTGGATGCTTTTGAAGGTCCTATGCCGCAAACACGATTTGTACTTGGAAAAGCCCTGTCTTTGGGATTAAATCCATTGGTGGTAATTAATAAGGTGGATAAGGAAAACTGTACTCCGGAAGAAGTACATGAAAAAGTATTCGACTTAATGTTTGAACTGGATGCATCAGAAGAGCAATTGGATTTTCCTGCGATTTATGGTTCTGCAAAAAACGGATGGATGTCTGATGATTGGAAAAACCAAACAGATAGCATCACACCGTTATTAGATAAAATCATCGATTATTTCAAACCTATCGAAATTGAGGAAGGTAATACACAGTTGTTGATCACATCATTAGATTATTCTTCTTTTGTCGGTCGAATTGCCATTGGTCGTTTAACACGTGGTGTAATCAAAGAAAATATGCCGATACAGTTGGCAAAACGTGATGGAACATTAGAAAAACATCGAATCAAAGAAGTGTATGTTTTCGAAGGATTGGAGCGTAAAAAAGTAGAGTCAGTTCAGCCAGGTGATATTTGTGCGATTACAGGAATTGAAGGATTTGATATTGGCGACTCTATTTGTGATGCTGAAAATCCGGAGCCATTGCCAACAATCAGTTTGGATGAACCAACTATGTCCATGTTGTTCTCTATCAATGATTCTCCATTCTTTGGTAAGGAAGGAAAATTCATTACTTCTCGTCACATTCAAGAGCGTTTAGAAAAAGAGTTAGAAAAAAATCTAGCGATGCGCGTTGAACCTACAGACAAAGCTGATAAATGGATGGTATTTGGTCGTGGGGTATTGCATTTATCTGTATTGATAGAAACCATGCGTCGTGAAGGATATGAGTTACAAGTTGGTCAACCTCAGGTTATTATCAAAGAGATTGAAGGAGTGAAATCAGAGCCAATTGAAGAATTGACAATTGATTTACCTGAAAACATGAGTGGTATTGCGGTGGAAGCTGTGACGCGAAGAAAAGGTGATTTATTGCAAATGGAAACAAAAGGTGAACGCGTAATTGTTCGTTTCAATATTCCATCTCGAGGCATCATCGGATTGAGAAGTTATTTATTAACGCAAACTGCCGGTGAAGCTATTATGACGCACCGCTTTTTGGAATACCAACCCATGAAAGGGGATATTCCAGGAAGACAAAACGGATCTTTGATTTCGTTGGAGCAAGGAACTGCGATTCCTTATTCGATTAATAACTTACAAGATCGTGGAACCTTCTTCATTCACCCGAATGAGAATATCTACGAAGGACAGGTAATTGGTGAAAACTCAAGAGCAGGAGATTTGTGTGTGAACGTTACAAAAACGAAAAAGCTAACAAACATGCGAGCTTCTGGTTCGGATGATAAAGTTCGTATTGCGCCACCAAAAGTATTTACACTGGAAGAGGCTTTAGAATTTATCCAAGACGATGAGTACGTAGAAGTAACGCCAAAAAGCCTACGAATTCGAAAAATATTGTTACGCGAAGCAGAACGTAAGAGAGGTTCGAAGATCGATTAGGAAGTAGTATTTTTTTTCAACTAAGCCGGGTCAATTTGATTCGGCTTTTTTTGTGTAATTTTGTTATCAGAATTTAAAATAAATGTTATGAAAAGATTTTTACTTATCTCAACTATCTTGATATCCTTTAGCTTTTCCGCTCAACAAACAGTTGAAATCATTGATAAACGCGATGAAAAAAAATACAAAACCGTAGTTATTGGTTCGCAAACCTGGATGGCTGAAAATTTGAATGTGGAGAAGTTTCAAAATGGCGATCCTATACCTGAAGCAAAAACACCTGCTGATTGGAAAAAAGCTGGTGCGAGTAAACAGCCTGCATGGTGCTATTATGATAACGATTCTAAAAATGGACAAAAATATGGCAAACTATACAATTGGTATGCAGTAAATGATTCTCGTGGGTTAGCTCCTGAAGGTTGGCGTATTTCTTCTGATGAAGATTGGTTAACTTTAGGAGAACATCTAGGTGGAGATGAACAAGCTGGATATTACCTAAAATCTACGACTGGATGGAATGATGATGGAAATGGTGACAATTCGATAGGTTTTAATTGTCTTCCAGGTGGAATAAGATCTACTGATGGAACTTTTTACAATGTTGGTAGTAATGCTTATTATTGGACAATTACGATTGAAAGTAATGGGCCATGGACAGAATTTTTTAAAAATAATCCAACTAAAGCATGGTGTAGATATCTAACTAGTTTTATGCCTGATATTTTTCCTAGAAATGATCTAAAAGAAAACGGTTTTGCTATACGCTGCTTAAAAAATTAATGTCAAACGCTTAAACATTTCCGAATCCAGTGGTTCATTTTTTTTGTTTTAACACCCCAAAGAAGCCAATGAAATCACATTGATACCATCATTTCTAGTATAACTGATACCCGTACCAGTGATTATGTTCAATGATTTAGGTTGTGGAACAGTATCAAAATCCAAAATAGAAACAAATTTCTTCAAACTTTTGGCGGCATCCTCGATTTGACCTGTACCTAGTTTTATTTCAAAGGCACACCAATCACCGTTGTATTTTTGAACAATAGCATCTACTTCCAAACCACTTGAATCGTGATAATGGTAAACTTTTGCATCACTCACTTGAGCGTAGACACGCAACTCATGAACTGCCAAAGACTCGAATAGAAAACCCACGTAACGGATATCCTTCAAAAGGGCTTCTTTTTTCAATCCCAGTGAAGCAACAGCAAGTGCAACATCCGTAAAATGCCTCTTTGGAGCTTTTCTTAATGATGACGAAGAACGAATATGGGTTGGCCAAGGCAATTGATTTTCAGTAATCATCAAACGATCAAGTGCAGTTAAATAATCATAAATGGTTGGTCGTGAAAGATCTTTGAAATCTCGTAAGCGAATATCTTTTTCGAGAGTTGAAATATCCACCATAGTTGCGGTATTCCGAGCCAACGAACGAAGCAGATTACGAACTTTAATCGGATCTCTCTTAGTATCTGAAACTCGACTGATGTCCACCTCTGCTAATAAATCTACATACGCTCGATTCAAATCCCTAGCCTGTCGTATGTTTTTACGTAACAATCCCGGAAAACCACCAGCAATAATTCGTTCAATAATAAACTCTAAATCGGTTGGTTCGTCGTAAATATCAATTTTGGCACCCTCAAACAAGTCATTCAAGCTAATTTTACCGGTTGAATAACCCATTTCTTGCCAACTCATTGTTCGCATATCCAAAGTAGTAAAGCGACCAGCACCAGAGTGCATTTTTATACTTTCTTCAGGATTTGCGGAGCCAGTTAAAATAAATTGTGCTGATTTCTTACGATCGTCAACTTCATGCCGCACATAATTCCATATTTTGGGATATTCTTGCCATTCATCAATTAGACGTGGAGTTTCACCTAATAACAAGCGTTCTGGAGCAGTGGACATAAGTAGCGGAACTTGTGCGTCTCGATCCATAGCTAAAATACTGTTTGAATATTGTCTCGCGAATTCAGTTTTACCACATGCTTTCAAACCACGAATAAGTAAGGCCCCTCCTGAATCTAATTTATCAAGCAATTCCTTATCTGTAAGCCTTTCTCTATATGAATGTTGATCTGTCATTTCAAAAACAAATATACAATTTATTTTATATATTTTGAATATTTTATTTTACACTTTTTGAAGTTTTTATTTTGCAAAATAAGAATATATTGATTTACATTTTTTGAGTTTTATATTTTACATTTTTAGAACTTTTTATTTTACAAATTTAGACTCATAAAAAACAACGACGTGTTTTACACTTTTTGAAATTTTTATTTTACATATTTAGAGCTTATTATTTTACATATTTTAAAGTATAAAACTCTGATTTTAATATGTATAAATAAAAATTAATAGATTTTACAAGGTGTAAAATTAAAATGGTAAAATTTTGTTTTTTAAAACATGGAAAAAGGTTGAACAGAAAATTAATTTCTATCCAATCCTTATTCTAATTAAATCATTGAAATGATTAAGAATAATTTTTCATTCAAACCCCTTTTTATTGTATTTTTGGATATCAAACAAAAACGAATGAAATTCAATCCTTTTCTCTTGTTGTTTTTTATAGTTGGAATGAGCAAAACGCTTATTGCTCAAAATCCCACACTCAATCAACTAAAATCAAATTCTGATTCGGCGCAAGCTATCTTTTTCGGAAGTGCTACATCAAATTATTCACCCTCCATTTTTGTGAATCCATTTATCGGAACAGGTGGGCACGGACATACTTTTCCAGGCGCATCTGCCCCATTTGGAATGATTCAAATTAGTCCGGACACGCGCTACGAGGGTTGGGATGGCTGTTCTGGATATCACTACGACGATTCAGTTATTTACGGATTTTCACACACTCATTTGAGTGGTACAGGCGTTCCTGATTACTGCGATTTATTAATTATACCACAATCTAAAAAAGCAAAGACCACTCCAGGCTATTTATCTCCAAAAGGCTACGGATCGAAATTTAGTCACTCAACCGAAAAAGCAAGTCCGGGCTATTACGAAGTGTATTTAGCTGATTCTGGAATCAAAGCACGAATCGCTGCATCAGATAGAGCTGGAATTCATACCTACACTTTTGAAAATAAAAATGAAAAACGTTTCATTCTCATCGATTTAGATCACCGCGATAAATTACTGGATTCAAAACTTGAAATCGTTGACAAAAAAACAATTCAAGGATATCGAATCTCCGAAGGATGGGCAGCAAAACAACATTTCTATTTTTATTTAGAAACATCAACTCCTTATAAAAAAGCGAAATTAATCACTAAAAACGGTCAACATAAATTACTTTTAGAATTCCCAAAAGATCAAGATATTATCATTTTGAGAGTAGGGATTTCAGCAACAAGCTGTGAAGGTGCTAAAACGAATTTAAGTTCAGAAATCACTACCTGGAACGTTGACGAAATAAGAGCGATTACTACAAAAAAATGGAACAATGAATTAGGGAAAATTAAAATCTCCTTGGAAGACAAAGAAAAAGCAACCATCTTTTATACAGCACTTTATCACAGTTATTTAGCACCAAATCAATTTACTGATATCTACGGAAATAAATATCGAGGGAGAGATAATTATTTGCACGATCTTTCTAAAGGACAACAACAATACACCGTTTTTTCGCTCTGGGATACCTATCGAGCTACCCATCCACTATTTACCTTGACACAACAAAAAAGAACGGTTGATTTTATTCAAACATTTTTGCGTCAATACAAGGAAGGAAAAGATTTGCCCGTATGGGAATTGGCAGCTAATGAAACGGAATGTATGATTGGGTATCATAGCGTTTCGGTTATCGCTGATGCTTATTTAAAAGGAATTAGAGATTTTGATACAACACTTGCATTAGAAGCAATGGTTGCCACTGCAAAAATGGATGAATTTGGTAAAAAGTTTTTTGACGAACAAGGCTTTATTGCTGCAGATCAAGAGCCTGAATCTGTTTCTCGAACATTGGAATACGCCTACGATGATTTTTGCATTGCTGAAATGGCTCAGAAAATGGGGGATAACTCAATTGAAAGTGAATTTAGAAAACGTTCGTTCAATTTCCTGAATGTTTTTGATGCAAACACCAAATTTATGCGGGCAAAACGCGGTGCACAATGGTATGGCCCTTTCGATCCTAGTGAGGTAAATTTCAACTATACCGAAGCCAATAGTTGGCAATATTCTATGGCTGCACCACATGCGATTGAAGAACTCACAAAACATTTGGGTGGAAAAGATTCATTGGAAGCTTGGCTCGATCGATTATTTACTACATCCAGTTCTCTTTCGGGAAGAGAACAAGCTGATATAACAGGGTTGATTGGGCAATATGCGCACGGAAACGAACCCTCACATCACATGGCGTATTTGTACAATTACACAAACACGCCATACAAAACACAGCTGTACGTTGATCGAATTTTGAATGAAATGTATTCCAACAAACCAGATGGACTTTCAGGTAACGAAGATTGCGGTCAAATGTCTGCGTGGTATGTATTATCGAGTCTTGGATTTTATCCAGTGTCACCTGGAAAACCATTTTATGAATTAGGAAAACCCAATTTCAAACAACAAGAACTAAAATTTGAAAATGGTGCTACCTTGTTTATTTCAGCACCGAATGTAAGTTCTGAAAACAAGTATGTTCAATCTGTAAAATTAAATGGTAAAGCACTTAATCGTAGTTATATTTCACACGAGGAATTGACCTATGGTGGTTTATTGGAATTTGAAATGGGACAGCAACCAAGATTGGAATTTGACAAATGGATTTCAGGATCTCCTGAAACTGAAATTCCTGAAACATTCGTTCCAGTGCCTTATTTGGGAGTATCAGATCGCATTTTTGAGGACCGTATGAAGGTTGGGATTGGTTATTTAAAATTGAACGAGTTGGATGAATTCATACCCATGTATCGACTTAACGAAAGCGATTGGATGGTATATGAAAAGCCATTCATTATTGATAAAACTACGCAAATTGACATTAAATTGCAGCGACGAATCAATCCACGAAAAATTTATCATAGTGCCGTTGTTTCAAATACTTTAATAAAGAAAGATCCTAATATTCATCTGAAATTACAAACCCCTTATGCTAACCAATATGCTGCATCTGGACCTAATTCGCTGATTGATGGCATCAAAGGGGGAAATGAATTTAGAACGGGCGATTGGCAAGGATATTACGGAACGGACATAAAAGCAGAAGTGAGGTTTGACACTCCAATAAATGCAAGTCAGTTTGGCGTTTCTGCCATTCGCGATCAAAAATCATGGATTTTCTTTCCAAGTCAGATCGATATTGAGATTTCAGCAGATGGAAAAACATTTCAGAAATTAGCACCGATTCAAATCAAAAAAGCTGATCCAACCGATAAAAACCCGGAGAGAATGGAATTTATCCTAGATTCCTACAAACCTAGTTCAATCAAAGCAATTCGCTACACGATAAAAAACCCTGGAATTTGCCCTGATTGGCACTTAGGAAAAGGAAACAAAACGTGGTTGTTTTTAGATGAGTTGATTTACAGATAAGAGATTCCCAACAAATCTTATGAAAGTCAATTACATAAATAGTGAATTGAATTTAGATATATTTTATTTCTTATTCCTAAAATGAAGCCTCATTTCTTGTTACAAACTTACCAGTCGGTAAGTTACTGTTCAGTATGTTTTTGTATTTATTTTAAATATTGGTTTTTGAGTTATTATTTTAGGCAGGAAATAATTTTTTAATGGGAAACCATTGAAATGGATAACCCAAACACATTGAAACAATTAGGGTCGGGATTAATCCCGACCCTAATTGAAAATCATACATTAAAAATGGTTTTAACCATTTAATTCAAAACGATATATATATATAAATTTCAACCGTATTTACTTAATTCTTTTTCCTTTAATAATTTCATTCAACACAA
Organism: Crocinitomicaceae bacterium; assembly: GCA_044237035.1. Classification (GTDB taxonomy): domain Bacteria; phylum Bacteroidota; class Bacteroidia; order Flavobacteriales_D; family Crocinitomicaceae; genus UBA952. The sequence goes on along the minus strand of JBIIFU010000007.1, from coordinate 92,220 downwards.
ATATTGCATTTTCACCTTCAAATCGAATATTTAATTGCTTTACTGCATTTTTGTCTAGATTATTAGAATTTTTCTTTTCTTCAATATCACAATATACTGTTTGAAAATCAAAATGTTTCTTTAAATTTAGGTTAACAGAAAGTCTTATATCTTCTAATTCTTTTGTGCAATTTGTATATACCTGTCTAATTTCATCAACTTTCTTTTTTATTGCTGGCAAATCAGTCCTTACTTTCTTTCCTTCAATGGGTAAAATATCTTGAAAATTATATTCTGACATTTTCGAAACTGTTCCAAGTAACTTATCTAACCTACTAGTTTCATTTCTTAGAAGGTCACGATTATTAATTTCATTAATCCATATGGATACAACGTCTCTTGTATCCTGAGTAATATCATCTATTTTCGAAATTGCTTTTTTATAATCATTAATGGAGAATTCATCACTTGTTAAAAACTTTGATTCAATTTTATTGAGAGCTAATATTCTCTTGTCAGCAACTATATTATCAGTTTTAAAAATTCCCTTACCACAATCCCACTCGGGATAAAAATTGAATTTTTCTCCATCGTAGTCCCAAACTCCATTTGTTGTATATTGATTACCAATTTTAATTTTCAAATCTTTAATATAAATCAAATCCGTAATTATCATTTCTCTGTTATTTTTGATTTCCATTAACACTTCATTTTTATCTTTTGTAATGAATTTCCATTGACCCACTATTGCTTTTTCAACGGGTGAAAGTTCTTTTCCTTTCAATTTAGATATCTTTCGTTTAAAAGACAAAAATTTATCTACATTTTTAACTTTATCCTTCATCTTTAAGTAATTATCGTGGCCATGATAAAAATTCAACTGTAATATTTCTTTTTCGATTTCAATAAATTCAGATGACTCATAAATCCTAAAATAGTCTTTGGTGAGTCCAAATCTATCATCCTGATCTTCCTCCATAGATTGGACTAACTCCTTCATAATCTTAAATAATGCTTCCTCAACTAATAATGGTCTACTACCAATTAATTCCTTTATCTTATTACTTTTCGCTTTCATGAAATCATAAATCTGGAAAACATCACTATTCTTTACCAAATTTTCAAATTCAATTTCTAAATTTTCCAGCTCTTTCTGTTGCTGTTTTTTAGAATTTTCCTTCTCTTTTTCCGCTATATACTCTTTCGTATCCTTAACACATCTAATACTTAAGCCATTTTGGACCATATTTACACTATTAAAACTATTTAAAAAATCATCGTCAGATATATATTTCCATCCCCCACCAAGTGTCCAAAAATATGCTGTTGAACCAAGTTCAGAGAATTCTTGACCATAAGACCACATATATCCTCCTGGTAAAGCGGAAAATCCTGTCGAGTTATTTCCATTGCCAGAGTATGTAACTGTTAGTTTCTGTGTTCCTTTACATTTAGAGCATGTAGACTGAAAATACCAACCCTCTCCATTGCATTTGGAACAAGTAATTTCTGCTTCATAATCATACCATCCAGATTTAGACTTGAGTTCATTGCCGACTTCAGCAGATGTACCGCCTAAAAATTTTCTTAACTCTTCAAAATCATCATAACTCGCAATGTGCCATCCATCAGGAGAAAGTCCTCTTGAATCAATAACCGTCCAATAGTTATATAATTTTCCATATTTCGTCCCATATGAAGGATCGTTATCATAATAACACCAAGCAGGTTGTTTACTTTCGTATGCTTTCTGCCATTCTAGAGGATCTTTGACTTCAGGAATTGGATCTCCATTTCTAAACTTACTTACATTCAAATTTGTTGTCATCCAAGTTTGGTCACCAATTTTAACTGAGTTTTGACAATTGACGTTGATACAAAAAAAAGAAACAAAGCCCAACTGCAAAGGCTGTAAATAAACTTTTCTTCATTTTTTAAAGTTTTGTTTTCACCCGCCCCACAGTGACATTATACATAATAAAAAAGCGTGGGACAGTTGCTTAGCTTGTAGAAGTGGGAGACGAAGCCCAAAGAACAAAGCAAAGCAACGCCCACGCCTGTGACATGAGCGTTTTACTTTAACTTCCCCGTTCTTTAGAAATTTCGTCTTTTCTTCTACAGGTCGTTTAGCAAACGCTATTTTTTAAATAAGTTTTCCCCGTTGGGACAGGTAAATGTATAGAAAAATTTACAGAAATTAAAGAAAAACTAAAAAGTTCAATTTGGTTGTTATCCCCTAGGGTCGGGATTAATCCCGACCCTACGGGATCAAAATGTATATCTCACGAAAACTTCCTCCTCAAATAAACCTTTTACGCTTCTTTCAGTATTTTTTTTTCGGCCAGTAGTTGTGGGAAATTTGGTTCAGAAACAATGGATAAAAATTCTTTCTTTGGACAGTGTATATAAATCAAGTTCTACGCTCTAAAAAATCTGAGTGATTTTTCTAGCACGAAATTAAATTCAACTAACAGAAATAATCCTATTTATTTTAATAAAATTGTAAGAAACACTCATATTTTCCTAACTACTTTGGACGCTTCAATAATTCTATTTATCAAACAGTTAAATAGAAATTATGGGGGCGAAAACCGAAAAGCCAAATGAGTAGGTTTAATTTATTTTGTTTTATTATGGATGCAAAAAAGACCACCCGTCAATCCTTGAAATTCGGAATATACACTAGTTTAGGATTGATTTTTTATTTTTTACTAATGAAGGTTTTTGGTTTTCATAAATATCTTGAATTACATTATTTGAATATGATTTTTTTATTTTTTGGACTTTTATATTCTATTAAAAAAATCAAATTAATTTCCGGTGAGCTAAAATATTTCGAAGGATTAAAAATTGGTATTCTTGTAACTCTTACCTCCATAATAATCTTCAATGTATTTCTGTTGATTTATGAATTTTTCATCGATCCTTCATTTCTTACTTTATTGCAAGATAAATTATCTTTTGGATTTGTTAAATCTCCTGCCAATACTTCATTTATTGTTTTTGGGATAATTTTTATTGAGGGATTAAGTTCTGGTTTTATTATTACCTACATTCTAATGCAATATTATAAAAACGATCATTCAGAATCGAGCTAAAATTGTATTTTAACCATACTTTTAGACACATAAAAAAAGGAAATTAGTTTTTTGATTTACTTAAGAAGAACAAATACAGAATTAAGAATATCTACTCCTTAAATACACCTTATAAGCTTCCTTTAACACGATTTTCTCTGCTAAAAGTTGCGGGAAATTTGATTCAGAAATAATTGATAAAAATTCTTTTTCAGGAATATCAATAATATAAATGAGTTGAAGCAATTGAGTTTCTCCTAATTTCATAATTTCAACCAACTTTTCTGCAAGCAACTCTTCGATTTCAGTTTTGACTAAATTACTATTTAGTAAAACAGAATCTAGATCCCATCCACAGCGAGAAAAATCCTTACAGATTTGATTTACTGTATCATGAACAAATTTTTCCTTCGAAAATTCTTGAATAAGTAACTCTGAATTCATTTTCTATTTAATTTTTTTGAATATTTCTGACAGTTTTACAACTCTCTTTGACAGATTGTCAGTTTTTGTCCAATGGCATAAAGGTTGACATTCCGCGTCCGTCGAAATTAAAACAAAAGTTATGAAAACAGGTCAAATACATGTTCAAACGGAAAATATTTTTCCAATTATTAAAAAGTTTCTTTACTCTGATCATGAGATTTTCTTACGAGAATTGGTATCCAATGCGGTAGACGCGAGCCAAAAATTGAAGTTTTTCGCTAAAAATGGTGAGTTCAAAGGGGAAATGGGTGAACTAAAAGTGGAAGTTATTCTGGACAAAGAAGAAAAAACACTTACTATTCGAGATCGTGGAATCGGAATGACAGCGGAGGAAATTGATAAATACATTAATCAAATTGCTTTCTCTGGTGCTGAGGAATTTGTTGAGAAATATAAAGGAACTGAAGGTGCCGAACAAATCATCGGACATTTTGGACTAGGATTCTATTCTGGTTTCATGGTGGCTGAAAAAGTTCAAATTAGAACATTAGCAAGATACGACGGATCACAGGCTGTTCAGTGGGAAAGTAATGGCTCTCCTGAATATACGATTACAAACATAGATAAGGTAGATCGAGGAACAGATATCGTTTTGTATATCAACGAGGAATCAGTTGAGTTCCTTGAAAAGAATCGAATTTCAGATATTTTAAATAAGTATTGTAAGTTTTTACCTATTCCGATTGTTTTCGGAACAAAAACGGAATACATCGATTCACCGGAAGGAGAAAAAGATGAGGATGGAAAAATTAAACGTGTTGCAACGGAGGTTGAAAATCAAATCAATAATCCCGAACCAGCTTGGACAAAAGCTCCAATTGATTTAAAACAAGAAGATTACGATTCATTTTATCGTGAATTGTATCCGATGACTTTCGAACAACCTTTGTTTCATATTCACCTAAATGTTGATTATCCATTCAATTTGACGGGTATTCTTTATTTTCCTAAAATCAAGGAAAACGTTGAAGTTCAAAGAAACAAAATCAACCTATATTCAAATCAAGTTTTCATCACGGATAGCGTTGCGGAAATTGTTCCTGAATTTTTAACCTTATTACATGGAGTTATAGATTCACCAGATATTCCATTAAATGTTTCTCGATCTTATTTACAAAGTGATAGCAACGTAAAGAAAATATCTTCTCACATCACGAAGAAAGTTTCGGATAAATTAGCTGAAATGTTCAAAAATGATCGTGCTGATTTTGAGGCAAAATGGGATGACTTGCAACTTTTTGCTCAATACGGGACATTAACTGACGATAAATTTGCGGAAAAGGCGAAGTCATTTAGTTTAGTGAAAACAACTGATGGCAAGTACTATACAATTGAAGAATTAAAGGAAAAAGTTGCTCCAATTCAAACAGATAAAGATAATAAAGTTGTTTTCTTGTATACGCCTGATGCTGAAGAACAATTTTCAATGGTCAAAAAGGCTAAAGAAAGAGGTTATGAAGTTCTCGTGTTAAATAGTCCTTTGGCTTCACATTGGATTTCAAAAATGGAACAAACTTTTGAGAATCTTACCTTCACTCGCGTAGATTCCGATTCTTTAGATAATTTGATTAAAAAAACAGATGAAATTCCATCCAAACTTTCAAAAGACGAAGAAGATAAAGTAAAAGGAGTGTTTGAAGGTGTTGTTAATAAGGACAAATTCACCGTTCAAATTCAGAGTATGTCTTCCGATGAGGCGCCAATTATAGTTACCCAACCCGAATTTATTCGTCGTATGATGGAGCAACAAAGAATGGGTGGAGGAGGATTTTATGGAGCATTTCCTGAAATGTATAACCTCGTTGTTAATGCAAATCACGAAACTATTTCGTCCATTTTAGCAAAAGATGAAGCAGGTCAACAAGAATCTGCAAAACACCTCGCTGATTTAGCTCTTTTATCACAAGGAATGTTGAAAGGTGAAGCATTAGATTCATTTATTGAGCGATCCTTGAAGAATATAAATTAAAAATACAATTCTTCAGGTTGAATTAAAGGTTAATATTTTTAATTTTGAGCGGGATTTCGATCCCGCTTTTTTAAATCTTCTATTTTGTATAAATTCATTTTTGCTTTTGCCGGTTTTATCATCTTTCGAAGTTGGGGTGTTGCCATTCTTGGTTTTATTGTTGGGTCGTTATTCGACATGAATGAACGTAATAAAGCCCGATCAGGTGGAGGTCGTTTCAGCAATATGAATACTGACGACGTTTTTAGTTATTATCAGCAACGTTCTAGTGGGGTTAATGAAATTCAGACTATGTTGATGGCTTTGTCTGCTGCAGTTATGAAAGCAGATGGCAAAGTATTGAAAGCTGAATTGGATTATGTTAAAGCCTTTTTCACGAATCAATTTGGTGCTCATTTTCAAAAAGAACAACTTTTGACATTAAAGAAGTTTTTGGACGCTGGTACGATTCCTTTAAATGAAATTTGCGGAGATATTCGAAACCGCATGCAGCCAGAAGTAAGAATTCAACTCATTCATTATTTATTCGGGATCGCAAAAGCTGATGGAGATGTTTCAACTTCTGAAATGCAAATTATTGAACGTATTGCCAACTTACTTGGAGTTCCGAATATGGAATTTGAAAGTGTCAAAAACATGTTTTATAGAAATGTCAATTCTGACTATAAAATTTTAGGTATCGAAGAATCCGCTTCAGATGAGGAAGTAAAAAAGGCTTATCGAAAAATGGCAGTTACATTTCACCCCGACAAGGTCGCAAGCATGGGTGAAGAATACCAGAAAGGTGCTAAAGAAAAATTCCAAAAGATTCAAGAAGCCTATGAGGCTATCAAGAAAAGACGAGGAATGAAATAGTTGCTTATTTTCCTTGTTAAGCCCAAATCAGTTCAGTTTGATCGTTGGAAAAGGTATCTATAAATTTAAATACAACCAACATTTTTTCAATTTAAAAAATAATTCTATATTTGCACCCCAATTGCCCGGGTGGCGGAACTGGTAGACGCGCTGGATTCAAAATCCTGTTCTTTCGGGAGTGTCGGTTCGATCCCGACCCCGGGTACAAAAAAAGAGTGAGGAAATTCTCACTCTTTTTTTATTCTATTATTAAGATCAATTGTTATTAAATTTCCTCAAATTCTTACTTTAAGAAAACGCTAGGATAAATAGTTTGATTATTTTTGTTCAACAAGTTTTAATATGCAAAGTACAATTCAACAAGAAGCAACAGTAGAACAAGCTATTGATTTAGGACTCAGAGCAGAGGAGTTTGAAATGATTAAAGAAATTTTAGGCAGAACTCCTAATTTCACCGAAACGGCAGTATATTCCGTTATGTGGTCTGAACACTGCTCTTATAAAAACTCTATTTTATGGCTAAAAAAATTACCGAAGGATGGACCTCATATGCTTGTTAAGGCCGGTGAGGAAAATGCTGGTATTGTTGATATTGGCGACGGACTGGGTTGTGTTTTTAAAATCGAATCGCACAATCATCCAAGTGCGCTAGAACCATATCAAGGCGCTGCAACAGGCGTAGGAGGAATAAATCGCGATATTTTCACAATGGGCGCCAGACCAATCGCACAATTGAATTCATTGCGTTTTGGGAATATTGAATCCGATCGTACGAAATGGCTAGTAAGAGGTGTAGTAAAAGGAATTGGAGATTATGGTAATGCCTTCGGTATTCCAATAGTAGGTGGTGAAGTATTTTTTGATGAATCGTTCAATACAAATCCTCTAGTTAATGCATTTTCTGCTGGAATAATAGACACCAAAAAAATTATATCAGCTACTGCGAAAGGTCCAGGTAATCCAGTATTTATTGTAGGATCATCAACAGGTAAAGATGGTATCGCAGGAGCCGCATTTGCATCAAAAGATATTACAGAAGATTCAGCGAACGACCTGCCTTCTGTTCAAGTAGGAGATCCATTTATGGAAAAACTTCTACTAGAAGCTACAATGGAATTATCTGAAACAGATGCAATTGTAGGAATGCAAGACATGGGTGCTGCTGGAATTACTTGTTCAACCTGTGAAATGAGTGCAGCGGGTAGCGTCGGAATGGAAATCTATTTGGATAAAGTACCAACTAGACAAGACAATATGTTGCCCTATGAAATTCTTCTTTCTGAATCACAGGAACGTATGTTAGTGGTTGTTCACAAAGGCAAAGAAGAAGTGGTTAAGAAAATTTTTGATAAATGGGATCTTAATGCCGAGGAAATTGGTTTTGTAACAGATACTGGACGCATTAGATACTACATGCATGGTGAATTAGTGGGAGATGTTCCTGCTGAATCATTAGTCTTAGGTGGAGGAGCTCCTCAAAATGAACGAGAATACAAAGAACCTGCCTACTATCAAGAATATAAGTCCTTTTCCATTGATTCCGTGCCTGTACCCGAAAATTTGAAAGAAATTGCCTACAATTTAGTTCAACGTCCAAATATTGCTTCTAAAAGATGGGTGTATGAGCAATATGATTCTATGGTTGGGACAAGAAATATGAGTACAAACCAACCAACTGATGCAGGGATTGTAAATCTAAAAGGAACAAAAAAAGCATTGGCAATGACTGTTGATTGTAATTCTCGATACGTTCATGCAGATCCTGAGGTCGGAACTATGATTGCAGTGTCTGAGGCAGCACGAAATATTACATGCTCAGGTGGAGTTCCTAGCGCGGTTACAAACTGTTTAAATTTCGGAAATCCATATAATCCTGAATCATACTGGCAGTTTGTTGGTGCAATAAAAGGAATGTCAGCTGCTTGTATTAAATTTAGCACTCCTGTTACCGGTGGAAATGTATCTTTTTACAATCAAACTGTATCTAATGGAATTGAAATTCCTGTCTTCCCTACTCCAACAATTGGAATGATCGGAATTGTGCCTGACAAGAACAAAGTGATGTCGCTAAATTTCAAACAGAAAGGAGATCTAATTTTTGTGATTGGTAATTGTACAAATGACATTTCTTCATCCGAATATTTGGTTTCTCACCATGGCATTAAAAAATCTCCAGCTCCTTATTTTAACTTAGATGAAGAATTCAACTTACATCAAGCCATTTCTCATTTAATTGAGCTAGAGACAATTAATGCTGCACATGATGTTTCTGATGGTGGATTATTTGTAACCCTCTCTGAAATGTCTTTTCCAAATGAACTTGGTTTTGACATAGAAACAGATGCGGAAATTAGACCTGATGCTTTTCTGTTTGGAGAAGGACAAGGTAGGGTTGTCGTAACAGTTTCGGAAGATAAAGAAGATCTATTCATAGAAACTATGGTTGCATCTGGAGTGAACTTTACGCTAATCGGTCATGTAACTAAAGGAAAATTACAAATTGATGGCGAACATTTTGGTTTTATCAAAGAGGTAAAAAACTTATACAACGAAGCACTTGGCAAACACTTAGACAATTAACATGGAATATAATACAACACGAGACAAGATGGTTTTGCCTGAATATGGTAGAAATGTTCAAAATATGATCGCTTTTGCCATGCAAATCGAAAATCGTGAAGAACGTAACAGAGCAGCTCAAGCAATCATTGAAGTAATGGGGCAACTAAACCCACATTTACGTGACGTTGATGATTTCAGACATAAATTATGGACACATCTTTTCTTAATGTCAGATTTTCAACTTGATGTTGATTCTCCTTACGAAATTCCTAAGCTCGAAAAATTAATGGAAAAACCAGAATTGTTGGAGTATCCCAAAAACTCAATCAAATACGGTCACTACGGAAAATATACAGAAAAAATTCTAGCAACAGCTAAGGAGACTAAAACTCCTGAAGAAAAGGAATTTTTAAAGAACACAATGGCTAACTTTATGAAAAAGCTATATCTTTCTCACAATAATGATGCAGTTGAGAATCATGTCATTGCGGGAAATTTGAAAGAGTTATCCAAAGGTGAGCTAGTTTTAGAAAATCCTGATGAATTGACAAATACCAATGCATTATTAAAATCGATGGGAATGTCAAACGGTCAAAAAAGGATGAATAAAAGCAATAATTTTAAGCAAAAACAGAAAAAGAAATTCAAAAAGAATTAATATGTCGGCATCTTTCGAAATTCACGGCGGTAAGAAATTAAGAGGAGAACTAATTCCTCAAGGAGCCAAAAATGAAGCACTTCAAGTTCTTTGTGCACCTTTGCTAACTGAGGAAAAAGTAACTATCTCAAACATTCCTGACATCGTTGACGTCAATAAACTTATCAATTTACTTCAGTCTATGGGAGTAAAAGTTGAAAAAGTTGAAAAAGGAACCTACAATTTCCAAGCAAAAGATATTGATTTAAAATATTTAGAAACAGAAGAATTTAAAAAGAAGGCTTCTGCCCTTAGGGGATCAATAATGATTGTTGGACCTCTTCTAGCAAGATTTGGTAAAGGATTCATACCAAAACCAGGTGGTGATAAAATTGGTCGTAGAAGATTAGATACTCATTTTGAAGGATTTACCATACTTGGTGCTAAATTCAATTATGACGCAGGTGAGCATTTTTATTCAATAGAAGCTAAAAATTTGAAAGGAACTTATATCCATTTGGACGAAGCTTCTGTTACTGGTACGGCAAATATTCTCATGGCTGCTGTGATGGCCGAAGGGAAAACGACATTCTATAACGCTGCTTGCGAACCCTACATTCAACAGTTATGTAAGATGTTAAATTCCATGGGAGCTAAAATTGAAGGGATTGGTTCTAACCTTCTTCACATTGAAGGAGTTAAGAAATTGAATGGTTGTTACCACCGTATTCTTCCTGACATGATCGAAATAGGAAGCTTCATTGGTTTGGCGGCAATGACACAATCTGAAATCACAATAAAAGACGTAAGCTGGGAGAATTTAGGAATAATTCCAAATGTATTTCGTCGACTTGGAATCAAGTTAGAACGTCGAGGTGATGACATCTATATTCCGGCACAAGAGACCTACGAAATTGATACTTTTATCGATGGTTCAATTTTAACAATCTATGATGCACCTTGGCCTGGATTTACGCCAGATTTATTATCAATTATTTTAGTTGTGGCAACTCAAGCTAAAGGATCTGTTCTGATTCATCAAAAAATGTTTGAATCACGTTTATTTTTCGTTGATAAACTTATCGACATGGGAGCGCAAATTATTTTATGTGACCCACACCGGGCAACAGTAATTGGATTAAACCGAGAGTTTCCTCTACGTGGTATCCAAATGACATCTCCGGATATTAGAGCGGGTGTATCATTGTTGATTGCCGCTCTTTCTGCAGAGGGAAAAAGCGTAATTCACAATATTGAACAAATCGATAGAGGTTATCAAGATATTGAACTTCGATTAAATAATATTGGAGCTGACATTCGAAGAATTGGATAAAAATGAAAACCTATTTCTTACTTCTTTTCTTTTTCATATTATTTTCTTGTAAATCGCAAGATAAAACTGCTAATACAAATCAGGAAGCTGCTCTTGAAATAGAATTAATAAATACAAAAGGGAAAACCAAAAAATTATCCTCTTTAAAAGGAAAAATGGTTTTAATAGACTTTTGGGCATCTTGGTGCGGACCATGTAGAGCGGAAAACCCCAAAGTAGTAGAAGCTTACAATAAATACCACAAGAAAAAATTCAAAAACTCAACTGGTTTTGAGGTGTTTAGTGTCTCTTTAGATAAAGATCAAACAAAATGGAAAGAAGCCATTATAAAGGACGGCTTAATCTGGAAAAATCACGTAATTGACCTTGAATCTAAAGCCGCAAAAGCGTATTTTGTAAACTCAATTCCCTCGGCATTTTTAATGGATGGAGAAGGTAATATTGTGGCGAAAGGAAATGAATTAAGAGGATTGAATCTTCATATTACACTTGACAAATTCCTAAAACCTTAAGGATGTTATTTCATCCTAACTCGTGGAAAAATATCCTCACGTTTATTTTAAATCAGCCATTTGACGCAACTGAAGCCCATTTGGAAATGGCTCCTTATCGTAATATCGGCTATGATTCATCACAAAACCCAATTTATTCTGCCGTTGGAATTCATTTTTTCTTTGATGGAGAACCTACCTTAATTCTTATTGAACGACCACAAACCATGAGAAAGCACGCCGGTCAAATTGCATTTCCAGGAGGTAAAAAAGATGACGGGGATAGAGACCTGATCGAAACTGCGCTCAGAGAAAGCCACGAAGAAATTGGAATTAATCCAAAAAATTTGAATGCTGTTGGCAGTTTGTCTCCTGTTTACATTCCCGTAAGTAATTATCTCGTTCAAGCCTTTGCTTTTACCCACAATGAAAAGCCCAAAATGCTTTTAAATCCTGACGAGGTCAATCTAATTCTTGAGGTAAAGATTTCAGAAATCCTATCCCGTTATTCAATTTCAAACACGGACATTCAGCTACAAAACGGCATCAATATCAAGGGTGCGCCTTGTTTCCACATTCAAAATAAAATAATTTGGGGAGCAACTGCAATACTCTTAAACGAATTGAAACATCGAATTATTCAGTTTCATCAGACAACTGTTTAGCATACATTTCCGCGTAAACACCATTTTCGTTCAAAAGAGTAGTATGATTTCCAACCTCGATAATTTGCCCTTTATCTATTACAATAATTTTTGTAGCGTTTCTAACTGTGGAAATACGATGACTTACAATAATTGTGGTTCTTTCGTTCTGTTCTTTTTTAAGATTGGTTAAAATTATTTCCTCAGTTTCTGTATCAACAGCAGACAAACAATCATCAAAGATCAATAGTTTCGGATCACGAATTAGCGCTCGTGCAATACTTATTCGCTGTTTCTGTCCGCCACTAAGATTCACTCCTCTTTCACCTAAAATTGTATTAAATTTATCGGGAAAATCATTGATGTTGTGGTAAACATGAGCCTGTTGAGTAACTTCAATAAGCATTTGCTCAGAAATATCTTTATTCAACGAACCAAATTTTAAATTATTTGCAATCGAATCAGAGAACAAAAAGACCTCCTGAGGAACAATTCCAGCTTGATCTCTGAATGAATACAGATTGATATCTTTAATATTCACTCCATCAACTAAAATTTCTCCAGTCGTTGGATCAAATTGGCGCATCAGCAAACTTAAAATAGATGATTTACCACTTCCTGTTTTACCAATGATTGCCAATGTTTCACCTTTATCAACATCAAAATTAATTGTTCTAATTGCCTCAATACCTGTATTTTCATAAGTGAATGACACGTTTTTAAACTCGATTTTTCCATTAAAATCAAATTGACTACTATTTTCTGAAACAACATCCGATTGAACCTCCAAGAACTCATTAATTCGCTTTTGAGATGCCGATGCGCGTTGAATAATAGAAGTTACCCAACCAATACTAGCAAAGGGCCACGTTAAGTTATTAACAAAGAAAATAAATGCGACAATGGAGCCTAATGAAATAGATTTTTCATACACCATCAAACCTCCTAAATAGATAGATAAAATTGTACTTAAGCCAATTAAAAACAACATCGTAGGCATAAAAAGTGCATTTACCAAAACCAAGCTCATGGTTCGTTTTTTATAATTTAGTGAAGATTCTGTAAAACCACTAGCCTTTTCATGTTCACGACTATATGCCTTAATCACTCGAATTCCTGCAAAAGATTCCTGAGCAATTGTTGATAAAAGGGATTGCTCCTCTTGTACCTTTTTACTCAAGAGATTCATGCGAGTAGAAACTTTATAAATCAAAAAGGACATAACTGGTAGCGGTAAAAGAACATACAGAGTTAGCAGGGGACTTATTTTTACCATTTGGTAGATTACCATTACAAATAATACTATTAGATTTATCGTGTACATAACACCTGGACCAAGATACATACGCACTTGGCTTACATCTTCAGAAATTCGATTCATGAGATCACCAGTTGCATTCTTTTTATAGAAGGCTGTACCTAATTGCTGATATTGAGTAAAGATTTCATTTTTCAAATCAAATTCAATAAATCGCGACATGACAATAATCGTCTGTCGCATTAAAAACAGAAAAAATCCTTTCAAAAGAGACAAAAGCATATAAATTCCACCCAAAGTGGCAGATAGAATTAAAATATTTTCTATCGAGTTAAATTCAGTATTATTCATGAATTTATCAACTGTATCTTTCACATATACAGGCATTTTAACCCCGAAATAATTGGAAATAATCGTAAAAATTATCCCGAACAAAAATCTCCATTTATACTTTATGAAATATTTGTTGAGATAGCTCAGTGACTTCATCTGATAATTTTTCTAAATTTGCGTTGTCATTAATTACGGAGGTTAAAATTAATCAATCGTAAGACATTAAGAGCAAAATCGTGCTTAAACAATTGAAAAATGGAAATTCAAGACATCAACCAAGTTAATTTAGCAGAAAATCCTGTTTTGTCTCAGATGTTTGCAATGGGACACGAACAAGTTCTGTTTTGTACTGATCAAGAAACAGGTCTAAAAGCTATTATTGCTATTCATAGTACTGTTTTAGGACCTGCCCTTGGTGGAACAAGAATGTGGATGTACAACAATGAAATGGAGGCTTTAAATGACGTGCTTCGCTTATCAAGGGGAATGACTTATAAAAATTCTATCTCAAACTTGAATTTAGGAGGCGGTAAAGCAGTGATTATTGGCGATTCGCATAAAATGAAAAACGAAGCATTTTTCCGGAGATTTGGAAAATTTGTGGATAGCTTATCTGGAAAATATATTACAGCTGAAGATGTTGGTATTTCTCCACAAGACATGAGCTGGGTGAGCGAAGAAACAAAACATGTTGTTGGTCTTCCAGGAAAAAGTGGTGACCCCTCCCCTGTTACTGCTTTAGGTGTTTACATGGGAATGAAAGCCTGTGCAAAAATACAATACGGGTCTGATTCCCTAAACGGAAAGAAAATTGCTGTTCAAGGTGTTGGTCATGTTGGAGAATATTTGGTGAGTCATTTAGCAAAAGAAGGTGCTGAAATTTATATCTCAGATATTTACCAAGAAACTTTAGATCGAGTTTCCAAAAAATACAATACGCATATCATTTCTCCTCAGGACATTTATAATATTGACATGGATATCTATGCGCCATGTGCCTTAGGTGCAACTGTAAACGATGAAACCTTAGCTAAATTAAATTGTTCAATTATCGCGGGGGCTGCAAATAATCAATTGAAAAACGAAAGTATTCACGGAAAAGCAGTAATGGATAACGGTATTGTATATGCTCCGGATTACGCGATAAATGCGGGTGGTGTCATCAATTGTTTTTCAGAGGTTCATGGACTTTCAAGCGACTGGGCTTTGTCAAAAGCAGAGGAAATTTATCAAACTATTTTCAATATTGTTACACGGTCGAAAAATGAAAATTTACCAACGTATCAGATAGCAAATGCGATTGCAGAGGAGAGAATTAAAAATGTTGGGATAATAGATTTTTCAAATTAAAACATGCTAAACAGAAGACATTTACGAATCAAAATACTTCAAATGCTCTACGCTTATTACCAATCAGGCGAAGAAAATTTGTTGAAATTTGAAAAAGAATTACTTGGTTCAATTGAACGAATGTACGACCTCTATCTTGTATTACTTCTGACTATGCCTGAATTGGTTCATGCCGCTGAAAACAGAATTGATGATAAAAAGAAAAAGTTGCGACCAACGGAGGAGGATCTAAATCCAAATTTGAAATTCGTAAACAATCAGGTCTTTAGAAAAATTGAAGAAAGTCAATTTATTATTAAAGAATCCGAACTGCACAAAGCAAATTGGATTGGAGCTGAAAAACAAGAAATTTTTAGAAAACTATTTCTTCAAATTCAAGAAAGTGAATTGTATTTTGAGTACATGAACGACACTGAAAATTCATTTGAAAATGATAAGTCTTTTGCTGTAAACTTGTTTAAATCTGAAATAGCCAATTCTGAATTGTTGCACAATTTTTTTGAAGAAACAAGTATTCATTGGATGGATGATTTAGATCACACCTGCTCAATGGTACTTAAAACAATCAAAGCAAATGATGAAAATGCCGAGTTTTCAATATTGCCACTCTACAAGCCCAATGATTCTGAAAAAGAATTTGTTGTTGATCTTTTTCGCAAAACAGTTGCAATGAATATCGAAAACGAGTTGATAATTGATGAACTTACAAAAAATTGGGAATTAGATCGAATTGCCAAAATGGACATTATACTTTTAAAAATGGGAATAACTGAACTACAAATATTCCCGGAAATACCAACAAAAGTTACTTTAAACGAAACAATTGAAATTTCAAAGTATTACAGTACGCCAAAAAGCAATACCTTTATCAACGGAATATTGGATAAAGCAATTGAACGTTTGAAAAAAGATAAAAAAATAGTAAAAATAGGTCGCGGACTTCTAAATTCATAAGCAATGAAAGGTTTATTTTTCTTGTCAGTAATTTCTTTTTGTTTTTTGATAGGTTGTCAATCAGACAACACTGTTGAAATAGGAAAAAAAACAGAAATGAAAGTTGATCCTGTATTTGACGCAGGGTCAGTTAACAAAGGTGAAAAAATCAAAGCTGTATTCAAAGTAAAAAATACGGGTAAAAGTCCATTAGTTATCAGTGAGGTTAAAGGCTCTTGTACTTGTACGGTAGCAGATTTCCCAAAAAAACCTATCTTGGCAGGTGAAACAGGTGAAATCAAAGCTGAAGTAAACACGGACAAAACAGGCGAAGGAAAAATTTCAAAATCAATAAGAATAACCGCCAATACAGTTCCCGGGTTGACTGTTGTTCATGTAAAAGCAAATGTTATACTAAAATAAAATATAATAAAATGAGTAAAGAAGCTATAAATATGTTATTACTACTAGCAGCTGTGCTGGTATATTTTTTCTTGATTTTCCGTGCTCCAATGAAAAAAAGAAAAGAGCTAAAGAAATTTATTGAATCATTAGCACTAGGGGACAAAGTAATCACAACTTCTGGTATTCATGGAAAAGTATTAGAAATTTCTGATACAACAATTCTTATTTCTTCTGAAGGAAGCAAATTGAGAATTGATAAAAATGCTATCGTTCGATCTTCTGAAGAATTAGCAAAATAAAAGGTTGCATAGATTCCTGTATATCTTTACAATAACATCTGCACTCTTTTTTGGATGTTCGGAATCAGTTAATTCTACAAAAAACGCTACTGCAAATGGAATTAACTCCAAAAATGTTGATACGTTTAATCAACAGGAAGAAAAAGATCGAATTTTAGAAAAATATGGTGTTCAATGGGATTTTTGCGATTGTGTCAAAAAGAATGACTCGATTGATAAACTTCTTAAAAATCAAAAACTTACTGAATCAGAACTAGACGCTATTTTGCTAAGAGCCGATGAAATAGAAAAAAAATGCAAATTACTCTTAACTGATTTAAAATCAAATAAACCATCTGAAAGACAGAGACATCAAGAAAAGGTAAAAGCTTGTCTAGAAAAATAATGGCATTTTAAATTTCCCTTGTAGTTTTTTTTCAAATAAATAGTATAACTCTTTTTTCATTTTAAAGGCTTATTTTATATTTAAATCGATTGTTTTATTGAAAAGAAAAGTTAAATTTGCCGTGATTATTTGATTTTTTAATTTCCATAATCAAACGTATACTTTTAAAATATTGATTTAATTTGAGTTACAAAAAATGAATCCTAGTACTTCTTCTACTGCCGACTATTTTCCACTCTTACTTCAAATTATAGTTGCTGGGGGTTTTGTAGTCTTTACCTTATTTGTTACTCATATTTTAATGCCTCGTCTCAAAACTAAGAATAAAGAAGAGAGTTTTGAATGTGGTATTGAGTCAGTAGGAAATGCCCGTTTCCCAGTTTCTATTCGCTATTTCATGACAGCAATTCTCTTTGTATTATTTGATGTTGAGGTAATTTTCTTTTACCCTTACGCAGTAAATTTTAATAAACTTGAACTTGAAGGACTTTTAGCTGTTATAATGTTTGTAGGGTTTTTCCTTCTCGGATTTCTCTACGTTCTTAAAAAAGGTGCATTAGAATGGGAAAAATAGAAGATTTAGAAACGATCAATGGAGAAGGTTATCAGTTAACCACTCTCGATAAAGCAATTGGATTAGCAAGAGCAAATTCAGTATGGCCCTTACCATTTGCAACTTCATGTTGCGGTATTGAATTCATGGCAACCATGGGAAGTATGTACGACATGTCCCGTTTCGGAATGGAACGAATGTCCTTTACTCCGCGACAAGCTGATCTATTAATCGTGGCTGGTACTATTTCAAAAAAATTAGGGCCTGTATTAAAACAAGTTTACGAACAAATGGCTGAACCGAAATGGGTTCTTTCAGTTGGCGCATGTGCTAGTTCAGGTGGTATTTTTGATACATATAGTGTTCTTCAAGGAATAGATCGAATTATTCCTGTTGATGTTTATGTTCCTGGTTGTCCTCCAAGACCTGAGCAAATTATTGATGGCGTTATGAATATTCATAAGCTAGTAAAAAAAGAATCAATGCGTAGAAGATATAGCGATGAATACAAGCATCTTTTACACGATTATAAAATTGAAATAACAAACGATGAAAATGACTAACGAAGATATCTTAAAAAGAATTTCGGATCAATTTTCTTCGGATATTATCGCTTCAGATGTAGCTTTTGGATTATTGAATATTGAAATAAATCCTGAAAAAAACAGTGATATTATCAAATGGTTAAAGGATGATTCTGATCTTCAATGTTCATTTCTAACGAATATAGCTGGAATTCACTATCCCAACGATGCAAACAGAGAAATTGCTGTTGTTTATCAATTACACAGTTGGAGAAATAACTTTAGAATTAGATTAAAAGCATACTTACCATTAAATAATCCCGCAATAAACTCAATTGTTGATATCTACAACGGGGCAAATTGGATGGAAAGAGAAACTTATGATTTTTTTGGAGTGCAATTCAAAAATCATCCTGACTTGCGTCGCATTTTAAATGAAGATTCGATGGATTATTTTCCTATGCGAAAAGAATACCATTTGGAGGATGCAACCAGAGAAGATAAAGATGATCGATTTTTTGGAAGATTTTAATAGCTATGGAAGAAAAATTGAAATACAAAAACTTACACAATCTCTCCAAAGAAACAATTGATGGAGAAATTGCAACGATCAATTTTGGTCCAACCCACCCCGCAACTCATGGAATCTTTCAAAACATTCTTCAAGTTGATGGTGAAAAAATTATTTCTTCAGAACAAACTGTAGGTTATATTCATCGTGCTTTTGAAAAATTAGCGGAAAGAAGGCCCTATAACCAAATTACACCAATTACTGATCGACTAAATTACTGTTCCTCTCCTATTAACAATATTGGTTGGGAAATGACAGTGGAGAAATTGATTGGTGCTGAAATTCCAAAACGCGTCCAATACATGCGTGTTATTATCATGGAATTAGCGCGAATAGCTGATCATTTGATTTGTAACTCAGTCGTTGGAGTTGATGCAGGTGCATTAACGAGTTTCTTTTATCCATTTACGGAAAGAGAAAAAATTTACGAATTGTACGAAGAGATTTGTGGAGCTCGACTGACTACTAATATAGGTCGCATCGGCGGATTTGAGAGAGATTTCAACGAAACCTTTCACACAAAATTAAAATCTTTCTTAAAAACTTTTCCTCCTGCCTTTGAAGAATTCAATTCAATGCTTGAGCGTAATCGTATTTTTATGGATCGAACAAAAGGTGCTGGTCCAATTTCGGCAGAACGAGCGTTGAATTATTCAATGACCGGCCCTAATTTAAGAGCAACAGGTGTAGATTATGACATTCGTGTAATGCAACCGTATTCTTCCTACGAAGATTTTGATTTTATCATTCCTGTCGGTGTAAATGGCGATACATACGACCGTTTTATGGTTCGTCAAGAAGAAATACGTCAAAGTATTAGAATCATTGAGCAAGCATACAAAAACCTTCCTGAAGGTCCATACAAAGCAGATTTACCAGAATTTATTCTTCCACCAAAAGCAGAAGTTTACAATCAAATGGAAGCTTTGATTTACCATTTCAAGATTGTCATGGGAGAGATGGAAATGCCTGTTGGTGAGGTGTATCACGCGGTTGAAGGTGGAAATGGTGAATTGGGTTATTATTTAATTTCAGACGGAGGCAGAAGTCCGTATCGCTTGCAATTCAGAAGACCTTGTTTTATCTATTACCAAGCTTATCCAGAAATGATTACAGGTATGACAATTAGTGATGCCGTATTGACTTTGAGTAGTTTAAATGTTATCGCAGGAGAATTAGACGCATAGATTATGAAAGTACACATCGATTGGAATAAACGTCACAGCGAAAAAAAGGAACTTAGTCCTGAATCATTGGCAAAAATCAATGAGTTGATTACCCATGTTCCAGAAGGCAAACATAAAAGCGTTCTGATGCGCGCGTTACATCTAGCTCAAATCGAATTTGGATGGGTTAGTATTGAAACAATGGATTACATCGCAGATCTTTTAAAAATTCAACCCATTGAAGTATACGAAGTTGCTACTTTTTACACGATGTTCCATTTAGATCCGGTTGGAAAACATGTTTTTGAAGTATGTCGTACCGGTCCGTGTATGTTAGTTGGAAGTGATGACATTATCTCTTACATCGAGCAAAAATTGAATATTAAAGTAGGTGAAACTACACAAGATGGGATGTTTACATTAAAAACGGCTGAGTGTTTAGGCGCTTGTGGCTACGGCCCAATGTTGCAATGTCGTCACAAAAACCATGAGTTTCTTACCAAAGAAAAAGTGGATCAATTAATTGAAGCGTATCGTTCAGGTCAATTTGAATCGTAAGATTATGAAAGGGAGAAGATTACTAATAGATAAAGTTGATATTCCGGGCATTGAAACGTTCGAGGTGTACAAAAAGAATGGTGGTTATTGTTCTGTAGAAAAAGCCTTGAAATCAATGTCTCCTGACGATGTAGTTGAGGAAGTTAAGAAATCTGGGCTTCGCGGAAGAGGTGGCGCAGGTTTTCCTACTGGAATGAAATGGTCGTTCTTAGCCAAGCCTGAAGGAGTTCCAAGATATTTGGTTTGTAACGCAGATGAATCTGAACCAGGAACCTTCAAAGATCGGTATTTAATGGAGCATATTCCTCATTTATTGATTGAGGGAATGATTACTTCAAGTTACGCTTTAGGTTCACATTTATCATTTATCTATATCAGAGGTGAATTCATGTGGATTCTTCATATTCTTGAAAAAGCTATTGCTGAAGCCTACAATAACGGATATTTAGGTAAAAACATACTCGGAACTGGATATGATTTAGATCTTCGTGTTATGCCGGGAGGTGGAGCTTACATCTGCGGTGAAGAAACAGCATTAATTGAATCCTTAGAGGGAAAAAGAGGAAATCCAAGAATTAAACCACCATTTCCTGCGGTTAAAGGCCTTTGGGGCTGTCCAACCGTGGTTAATAATGTTGAAAGTATTGCTGCTGTAGTTCCTATTGTAAACGATGGCGGTGATGCATACGCACAAATCGGAATTGGAAAAAGTACAGGAACAAAACTTATTTCTGCCTGTGGGAATCTGGCTCGTCCAGGTGTTTATGAAATAGAACTTGGACTTTCTGTTGAAGAATTTATATACGGAGACGATTGGTGTCGAGGAATTGCAAATGGCAAAAAAATCAAAGCGTGTGTTCCTGGTGGATCGTCTGTTCCAATTCTACCTCATTATTTAATTACTAAAACAGCTGCAGGCGAAGATCGCTTAATGTCTTACGAAAGTTTGGCAGATGGTGGATTTGCCTCTGGATCAATGCTCGGTTCTGGTGGATTTATTGTTTTTGATGAAGACCAATGTATCGTAAGAAATACGTGGAATTTTGCTCGTTTTTATTCCCATGAGTCTTGTGGACAATGTTCACCTTGTAGAGAAGGTACAGGCTGGATGGAGAAAGTATTGTATAGGTTAGAACACGGAGAAGGAAATATACGGGATATCGATTTATTGGCCGAGATTAACAAGAAAATAGAAGGAAATACAATTTGTCCTTTGGGAGATGCTGCTGCTTGGCCGGTTGCTGCTGCAATTAGACATTTTAGAGATGAATTTGAATGGCATGTTACCAGTAGAGAAGAATCTCAGACAAGAAATTATGGTTTAAGTAAAGAACCAGTTACAGCATAAAGTTAAAACTATGGTAAAGGTAACGATAGATAATATTGAAGTTGAAGTTGAACCGGGTACAACGATCCTAAACGCTGCTCGACAAATTGGTGGTGAGGTTGTTCCTCCTGCTATGTGTTATTACAGCAAACTTCCTGGTTCTGGAGGTAAATGTAGAACGTGTTTGGTTGAAGTTGCCGCTGGTTCTGCTGCTGATCCTCGTCCAATGCCAAAATTAGTTGCATCGTGTTCAACTAATGTTATGGATGGAATGATTGTTAAGAATAAAACTTCTGAACGCGTTCATGAAAATAGAGGCGGTGTTGTTGAATTTTTATTAGCAAATCACCCATTAGATTGCCCTGTTTGTGATCAAGCAGGTGAATGTCATTTGCAAGATTTAGGGTATGAACACGGTTCTCAAAAAAGTCGCTTTGAAGAAGAAAAAAGAACTTTCGATCCTGTAGATATTGGAGATACAATTAAACTGCACATGAATCGATGCATACTATGTTATCGTTGTGTTCATGTAGCCAATAATTTAACAGAAAATCGCGTTCACGGTGTGTTAAATCGTGGTGAACATGCAGAAATAAGTACGTATATTGAAAACGCAATTGATAGCGAATTTTCTGGAAATATGATTGATGTATGTCCAGTTGGAGCGCTTACAGATAAAACATTCCGATTTAAAAGTCGTGTGTGGTTCTTGAAGCCAATGGAAGCTGAGTGTTCATGTGATAAATGTTCAGGAAAAGTTGTCCTTTGGATGTTTGGAAATGAAATTTATCGCGTAACGGCACGTAAGGACAAATACGGAGAGGTTGAAGATATAGAAGGTAAACCAGGATGGATTTGCAACGAATGTCGTTTTGAGAAAAAAGATTTATCGAAATGGAAAGTGATTGGTCCTCGTGTAGTGGATCGTCATTCTGTTATTTCCCAAGGTAAATATGAAACAAGTATTGATACTCCAACTAAAAAACTAGACTAATGGATGTAGCATATATTATAGAAAAATCATCACTTGTACTTTTAGTTTTCCTTGTATCCTTAGGAGTAGCTGCTTATTCTACTTATTTTGAACGAAAATTAGCAGGTTGGATTCAAGATAGAATTGGTCCTGATCGTGCTGGACCTTTTGGATTGTTGCAACCAATTGCAGATGGTGTAAAAATGTTTTTGAAAGAAGATTTTATTCCTAAAAATTCTGATAAATGGTTATTTATTATTGGTCCTGGAGTCTCAATGTTCATGGCTTTAATTACCAGTACCATTATTCCATGGGGACCACCCATTGAAGTTTTTGGAAGACAAGTAACTCTTCAAATTGCGGACTTTAACATTGGAATTCTTTTCATTTTTGGAGTAGTTTCAATTGGAGTTTATGGTATTATGATCGGTGGTTGGGCCTCTAACAATAAATATTCATTGTTTGGTGCAATTCGAGCATCCTCCCAAATGATTTCTTACGAACTTGCCATGGGTATTTCATTGATCACCATTATTTTAATGTCTGGAGGCTTAAGTTTAAATGACGTTTTAGAAAATCAGAAAGGTATGAATTGGAATATTTTTTATCAGCCTGTGTGTTTTCTAATCTTTTTCATTTGTTCACTTGCAGAAACGAACCGTGCGCCTTTTGACTTGCCGGAGTGTGAATCTGAATTAATTGGTGGTTATCACACAGAATACACATCCATGAAGCTTGGTTTATTCCTATTTGCTGAATATGTATCTATGTTCATTTCATCAGCCGTAATTTCAATTTTATTTTTTGGTGGGTATCATTTCCCTGGAGAATCCTATTTTGATGGAAATACCTTGGCCATTATAAGTGTTTTGGTATTTTTTGCAAAAACATTCTTTTTTGTTTTCATTTTCATGTGGATTCGTTGGACAATCCCGAGATTTCGTTTTGATCAATTAATGCACCTTGGATGGAAAACTCTTATTCCTGTTGCTATTATCAACATGTTGGTTACAGGGGTTGTAATTGCAATATCAAAAGGTTGGTTTCAATAACATAAAGAAATGGAAAGTTTAACCAATAGAAGAAAAGTAGTCTCTGACAAACCAATGACTTTCATTGAAAAGTTATATTTGCCAGCAATTTTCAGCGGGATGTTTATTACGTTGAAACACATGTTCAAAAAGAAAAAAACAATTAAGTATCCTGAAGAAACAAGAGTTTTCGCACCAGTTTATCGAGGTCAACATGTACTAAAAAGAGACGAACAAGGTAGAGAAAATTGTACGGCTTGTGGTTTGTGCGCTGTGGCTTGTCCTGCAGAGGCGATAACGATGGTTGCGAATGAGCGAAAAAAAGGGGAGGAACATCTTTATCGTGAAGAAAAATACGCAGAGACATATGAAATCAACATGTTGAGATGTATTTTCTGTGGTTTGTGCGAGGAAGCATGTCCGAAAGAAGCTATTTTCTTGACAGATCGTATCGTTCCTACAGAATTTGAAAGAGAAGAATTTATTTATGGTAAAGATATTTTAGTTGAATCGATGGAAAATCGTATTGATATTACTAAAAGACAAAATACAGGAAAACGAGGAGCAGTATGACATTAGAACTTGTTGCATATATTATGGGTGGATTAACCATTGGATCAGCGCTAATGGTAGTTTTGAGCAATCACCCCATTCGAAGTGTACTCTATTTAGTAGTAACATTTTTCTTTATTTCTGGACATTTTTTGTTAATGAATGCCCAATTCCTAGCTATTGTTAACATTATAGTATATGCAGGAGCAATAATGGTATTGTTCTTATTTACGTTAATGTTGTTAAACCTCAATCAAGCTGATGAACCTCAATCAAAGAAATACATTTCATTCTCAGCAATTATTGGAGGTGGTTCTTTATTGTTGATACTTTTAGCGGCGTTAAGACAAGAATTCACCTTTAATGAAACAATCCAAAAGAATTTCTCAGGGTTGGTTGAAAATCTAGGAAACACCTTGTTTACAAAGTATTTAGTTCCTTTTGAAGTATCTTCAATATTATTCATTTCTGCTATGGTTGGTGCAGTCTTACTTGCCAAAAGAGAAAAACAACAAATTGATTAATTATGACTGGAATTTTAGCAGTTACGCAAGGATTGTCAATTGATTATTATTTAATCTTGTCCACTATACTCTTTTCAATAGGAGCGATTGGACTTTTGACGCGAAAAAATATGATTGTAATGCTTATGTGCATTGAATTAATGTTGAACAGCGTTAATTTACTTTTAGTAGCATTCTCTTCCTATTTTGGCAATGGTGATGCACAAATTTTTGTGTTTTTTATAGTTGTTGTTGCCGCTGCTGAAGCTACTGTCGGTTTATCTATTCTTATTATGGCCTATCGAAACAATAGAAGCATCGATGCTGATTTATTAAACAATTTAAAAGGATAAAAGATGGCTACAGAATCACTCATTCTTCTGGTTTTACTTTTTCCTCTATTGGGTGGAATTATCAATGGTACAATCGGGAAAAACTTTTCTGAAACAGTTGTTGGGGCAATTGGAACAATCATGGTGGCTATTCCTTTTATTGTTTCCTTCACCATTTTTCTTTCTTTAGACAAAGCTGTTCAGGTACCTTTATTTACCTTGATTCAGATGTCTGATTTTTCTCTAAATGCTGGACTTCAAGTGGATGGATTAGCTATTTGGATGACCATGATCATTACGGGTATTGGAACCTTAATTCATATCTTCTCCATGGGTTACATGAAAGGAGATCCTGGATTTTATAAATTCTTTACTTACTTGAATTTGTTCGTGTTTTCCATGTTAATTCTTGTTTTAGGAAGTAGCTATTTTATGTTGTTCTTTGGTTGGGAAGGAGTTGGAATTTGTTCTTACTTGTTGATTGGTTTCCACTACAACGACAAAGAAAAAGGAATGCTTAATACGTTGGCTGCTCGTAAAGCTTTTGTAATGAATAGAATTGGAGATTTAGGATTGATGATTGGTTGTTTCTTGTTAATCAACCAATTTGGAAGTCTTGAATTTGCTGAGATTGCTACTAAGTTGAAAACTATGTCAATTGGAGTTGATTCAGTTGCTATAATTGCGATTACATTATGTCTATTTTTAGCAGCTACTGGAAAATCAGCTCAAATCCCATTATTTACTTGGTTACCTGATGCGATGGCAGGTCCTACACCCGTTTCTGCGTTAATACACGCTGCAACAATGGTGACGGCTGGAATTTATTTGGTGGTTCGTTCTAATTTCTTGTTTGAACTTGCTCCATACACCCAGAATATCATTTTATATATTGGTTTGGCAACTTCTCTTGTGGCTGCTTTCATAGCCATGCGACAAAATGATATTAAGAAAGTTCTAGCCTACTCTACCGTTTCTCAATTAGGATTAATGTTCGTAGCTCTTGGTCTTGGATCTTACACGGTTGCTATTTTTCACGTTTCAACACACGCATTTTTCAAAGCGCTTTTATTCCTTGGTTCTGGAAGTATCATTCATGCCAATCATCATGAGCAAGATATTACTAAAATGGGTGGACTTAAAAAGTACATGCCAACCACACACCTAGTATTTTTAATTGGAACACTAGCCATAGCAGGATTTCCATTCTTGTCTGGATTTTTCTCAAAAGATGAAATTTTAGCCGCTGGATTTGGTCATGGACCTGTAATTTTTGGATTGTTAATCCTCTCTGCCTCTCTGACTGCTATCTACATGTTTAGAATGTATTTCTTGGTTTTCTTTGGAGAATTCAGAGGAGATCATCATACAAAAGAACATTTGCATGAAAGTCCTGCAGTAATGACAATGCCCCTTGTCGTTCTGGCAATCCTATCAGTTTTAGGTGGCGCATTGAATTTACCATCTTTCTTAATTGAGTCAGGATCGCATTGGTTGGATCATTTCTTAAATCACAGTACTTTCGGTTTAAGTGCTGTTCATCCGCATCATTTAGAAACCTCTGCTGCTGTTGGAATAATGATTGGAACCAGTGTTCTAACTTTAATTATTATTGGTATTTCCTACACCATTTATGTTAGCAAGAAAAAAACAACCAAAGACGAATCTGAATTTACTGGTTGGGAGAAACTATCTACAAACAAACTGTATTTTGATGAATTGTATCATTCTCTTTTTGTAAAAACAACAGAATGGAAATCAGAAAAAGTTCTTCCTGTTATTGAAAATGGAATTTTAGTTAGAATTATTTCTACACTAACAACATTAGTGGTTTCCTCAGGAAATCAAATCAGAAAAATTCAAACCGGTATTCTATCTAGCTATTATTTCTGGATGATTATCGGAATTGTTGGATTAATTGGGTATTATTTAATTTATTTCAAGTTTTGGAACTCTTAATCATTGCTTTAGCCTTAGGATTAATATCCTTTATTATACCCCGAAATAGCATAAAGTTATTCGGTTTGTTTGGTAGTATTTTATCTGCCGGAACTGCTATTTTTCATTTAGTAAACTTCGATTCAGCTTCATCAGTTACGCTCTATGAAAATCATACCTTGCCTTTTGGGATGACATTCCACATTGGGTACGATGGTTTGGGGTTATTAATGATTGCACTGACCAACTTAATCATTCCTATTATTTTACTAAGCAATTATAATAACGATAAAACATCTGAAAGTCCCCTTTTTCATGCATTGGTGTTTTTGATGCAATTCGGTCTTCTAGGAGTTTTTTCAGCTGAAGATGGAATTCTCTTTTATATTTTCTGGGAATTTACTCTTATTCCAATCTTCTTAATTCTCTACTGGTTTGGAAGTGGAGCTAACAAAGTTTTATTAAAATTCTTTATTTATACCCTGATTGGATCACTTGGTATGTTGTTGTCCTTCATCGCTCTTGGTCTTCAAGCAAAATCATTTGATTACGTTGACTTGGTTGCGGTTCAACTTCCTGCAAAAGAAGCTTGTTGGATTATGTCAGGAATTATGCTAGCATTTGCGATTAAAATCCCCGTGTTTCCTTTTCATACTTGGCAGCCCGATACCTATACTTCTGCTCCGATGTCAGGAACTATGTTATTGTCAGCATTGATGTTGAAAATGGCCTTGTTTGGTATGATCAAATGGATGCTACCACTTGCTCCTGAAGGAATCGCAGAACTTAAATGGCTCATATTGATTTTATCAGTGGTTGGTTTGCTTTACGCAGCTATCATGTGTATAAGAATGAATGATATCAAACGATTGTTTGCTTATGCGTCAATTAGTCACCTAGGACTTATAGCTGCTGGTATTATGATTTTCACCAAAGATGCTCTTGTGGGTGCCTCCATTCAAATTGTGAATCACTCGTTAATTGCAGTTGGACTATTCTTAATTGCTGAAATACTAGAATCTCGTCTAAAAACACGTGATCTAAGTGAAATGAGAGGTACAGCCACCCTTGCACCCAAATTCGGATTCTGGTTTGCAATAATTGCTTTTGCTTCAGTATCAGTTCCTTTTACAGCCGGATTTATCGGTGAATTTACCTTATTGAAAGAATTGACTGATTTTAATACATGGATTGGTGTTTTAAGTGCAACAACATTGGTTTTTGGTGCAGTTTACACATTGCGAGCCTATCAATTATCCATGTTTGGCGCTCCTAAAAATGACACTTTCGAAGATTTGCGTTGGAATGAAATTGTTGTGTTTTTCATCTTATCAATTGCAGTCGTAGTATTTGGATTATTTCCGCACCTCATTTCTGATTTGGTTGGACCAAGTTTAGATCGATTACTAGCTATTTTTAACGCACCAACTTCTTTATAGACATGGAAGCAATTATTATTCTTTTTCTAACTGGTATCATTGCTCTATTTTTGGGAATACTTAAACAACCCAAGTTAACGACAATTTCTTCTATTGCAGGTTTGATTGCAGCGGGTATCGTACAATATTTTCCTCTTGATATTTTAAGTGATAAATACAATATCTTGAAATTTGGAGATGCTGGAAATGCATTTGTAATTTTAGCACTTTTAATAACAGGATTGATTATTCTAACTGGAGATAAAGGCTTTCAAGAAGATGAAACGCATGTGGGCGACTACCATGCACTTTTACTTTTCTCTCTTTCAGGTGGAGTTATCTTATTAGGTTTCCAAGATATCTTTATGTTTTTCTTAGGTTTGGAAATCTTATCTATTCCATTGTACGTTCTTGCAGGAGCCAAAAGACAATCGAAAGAATCTTCGGAAGCAGCAGTAAAGTATTTCTTCATGGGAGCATTTGCTACGTGCTTACTTTTATTCGGCGTAGCTTTGGTTTATGGTTCAACGGAATCGTTTGAATTAGAAAGAATTTTAGAATTTACTGCCAAAAATCCTGCTGGACCAATGTTCTATGTTGGGTTATTGTTCATTCTTGCATCATTCTTATTTAAGGTGGGTGCGGCTCCATTTCATTTTTGGGTTCCTGATGTGTATCAAGGTAGTCCAACGGTTTTCATGGGATATATGTCATCTGTTGTAAAATTGGTGGGCGTATTTGCTTTCGTTAAGTTTTTCCATATAGCATTTGTAAACGTGCATGAATTCTGGACAATTTTAATTGCCGTTTTAATTACTATTTCCATGTTCGTTGGGAATTTATCCGCCTTAGTTCAAACTAAATTTAAAAGACTACTCGCCTACTCTAGTATCACAAATGGATCGTATGCCTTAATGTCTATTTTATATCCGGGAAGTGTACAAGATTCATCGTTATGGATTTTCATGGTTGGTTATGGATTGTCTGTTGTTTCTTTAATTACCATCTCATCAATCGTCAATGACGAAAGCGATGAAATAAGCTCATTGAAAGGAATTGGCTATAAAAATCCTTTGATTGGATTGGTAGCAATTGTTGCTTTACTCTCAACTTCTGGTATTCCTCCTTTTACCGGGTTTTATGGTAAATTGATGATTTTCTCGTCTGTATGGTCAAACTATCCGTGGTTGATTATACTTGCGTTGGTTAATTCAGCAATAGGTGTTTATATTTACCTAAGATTAATCATGACGATTCTTTCAAAAGATAATAGTGAGTCAACTTCCAAACTATCAATTCCATTTTTACAACAAGTTGTATTAATTTCTTGTTTGTTGATTCTCACCTTCGGCTGGATTTTCTTGGCTTGTTGGAAGTAAGTTAATCTAAACCATATACACAGAAAACAGTAAAAATGCAATTGGCTTTTCGAACTTTAAAATGCTAGAAAAGAATATTGTTTACTTATCTCACATCGTAAATGTGCTTGTCGCTGGGATGATGGGAACTCTGCTGTTTTTTAACTTGAATAGTTCGATAATTGAAGTTTTTGGACCTGAAACTCCAGCTCGACAAATTCTTTCTTGCGTCTACCTTTCAATTGCAGTTATGAGTAGTATCGCATTGATTTCAAAAAGCAAGAGAACAAGTATTGCGGTTGTTTTGTTTCCGATTCAAATAGTCTATAAAATCTTAACGCTTATTGCTGTTTCAGATATATTAAATCCTGTTCCATGGTCGAACTTAGCAATTAGTATTTTACATGCTTATTCACTGTATTTGATTTTTAAAAATCAGTATTACAATAAAAATTTGAGTTAGGAAATAAAAATGGTCAGCACTAAATGTTTTTAATTACTTCAGAAGTATCTATTTTTATAAAACGACAGCATGAAAAAAGCAATAATAATCGGTGCGACATCTGGAATAGGAAAAGAACTTTCCGAACTATTTGCAGCAAGTAATTACAAAGTTGGTATAACAGGTCGTCGAAAGGAGTTACTTCTTGAATTGAAAGATGAAAATCCTGATGCCTATTTGACCAAAGTTATAGACGTAACCGATACCGCATCATCCATTCAACAATTAGAAGAATTGATCGATGAACTAGGTGGTTTGGATTTACTTGTCATATCATCAGGAATAGGCGAAATAAACGAAGCGTTAGATTTTGAAATCGAAAATAAAACCATCGACACCAACATAGTAGGATTTACATGTATTGCAGATTGGACATTCAACTATTTTGAAAAACAGCAATCTGGTCATTTGGTGGTAATAAGTTCCATCGGTGGAATTCGCGGCAACCATCAAGCTCCTGCATATAATGCATCAAAAGCCTATCAAATAAATTACACGGAGGGATTACGACAAAAAGCTGCAAAACTTAAAATGCCCATTTTTATAACAGATATTCGACCAGGTCTTGTTGACACTAAAATGGCGAAAGGTGAAGGATTGTTTTGGGTAATGCCTCTTGAAAAAGCTGTCAATCAGATGTATAATGCCATTGTCAGAAAAAAGAAGGTGGTTTATGTCACAAAACGCTGGCGTTTGATTGCTATGATTTTAAAAATAGCTCCACGATGGCTATATGATCGATTTTCTTAAAAGTTAATCCTTAAAAATCAATTTTCGAAAAACTACCGATATTATCAAACTATTCAAGGTAACATAGATCATCAAAGCCAATAGCGTTAGAGTCATGGTAAATTGAGCACTAAAAAACATCTCAGGACTTTTTTTCATTTCATTGAATAACTGCTCCTTTGAATAGTTTCTAAATTGTGCATTTTCAGTTTTTATTTTCTTTACTTGAACAGAATCGCTTAAGACTTTTTCAATTTGAACATAAGTCTTTTTGAGTTGACGTTCATTATATCCTGTGTCAATTTTACCGTAGTACAAATAAATAAAAATACTGGTCAAAACAGCGTATGAAACACCTGAAACCATTGCATTTTTGACATCAGTCATCACATTGCTTTCCCCTCCTTTTTTCTTTACCAAATATAAACCAAAAGCAACAGCAAAAGTGGCTAAAAACATATTTAGAAAAACGAACCCGTTAACCGAATCGGAAGACCAACCTGACCAAAAGAAAATCAACTTAGTACAAAACCAAAGTAAAGAAGCAAAAACGCCTATTAATAATCCAGTTTTCATTCTAGCTATTCATTGAAACTAAAAATTCTTCATTGGATTGGGTATTCTCCATGTGCGATTTCATGAATTCCATGGCCTCAACCGGGTTCATATCCGCAATAAACTTACGAATCAACCAAACGCGTTGCAATACGTCTTTTCCAACCAGAAGATCTTCTCGGCGGGTACCTGAAGCAGTAATATCAATTGCCGGATAAATTCTACGGTTGGAAATTTTACGATCCAACTGAAGTTCCATATTACCTGTACCTTTAAATTCCTCAAAAATAACCTCATCCATTTTAGAACCTGTTTCAGTCAATGCCGTTGCAAGAATGGATAATGAACCTCCATTTTCAATTTTTCGAGCTGAACCAAAGAAACGTTTTGGTTTGTGAAGTGCATTAGCATCTACCCCACCCGATAATACTTTACCAGATGCCGGAGAAACTGTATTGTATGCACGAGCTAAACGCGTAATTGAATCTAATAAAATACAAACATCATGACCACATTCAACCATACGTTTTGCCTTTTCCAATACCATATTGGCTACTTTTACGTGACGCTCAGCCGGTTCATCAAATGTAGATGCAATTACCTCCGCACGAACACTACGAGCCATGTCAGTTACCTCTTCAGGTCTTTCATCAATCAAAAGAACAATCAAATACGTTTCAGGATGATTGGCAGCAATTGCATTCGCAACGTCCTTCAACAACATCGTTTTACCCGTTTTTGGTTGAGCAACGATCATTCCACGCTGACCTTTTCCGATCGGTGCAAATAAATCCATCACACGTGTAGATAAAGTTTCTTGTTTGTGACCTGTCAATTTAAATTTCTCATCCGGAAATAACGGTGTTAAATATTGGAATGGTACACGATCACGAATATACGACGGATCACGTCCATTAATCGACTCAACTTTTACCAAAGGAAAATATTTCTCTCCTTCGCGAGGAGGTCGAATTGTTCCTTTAACGGTATCACCCGTTTTTAATCCAAATAATTTTATTTGATTTTGAGAAACATACACATCATCTGGAGAAGGTAAATAATTGTAGTCAGACGAACGTAAAAAGCCATACCCATCTTGAATTACTTCTAAAACTCCTTCTGCAGAAACAATTCCAACTAAATCAAATGCTGAATAGTCTTTTTCAACTGCTTTCTCCTCTTGAATTCGATGATCTCCTTGATTAGGTCTTCTCTCTTGATTTCGATGTTCTCCTTGATTATGTCTTTGATGGTTCGGTTTCCTTTCACTAGGTTCTTGTTTATCCTTTTCATCAACTACTTTTTCAGATACAGGTTTTGCGGCAATTTCATTTTTTACCTCTTCAATTTCAGGTGTTGAGGTATCATTTGCTATTTCTTTTTCAGTTGAATCAAACAAGGAAACTGGTTGATCAGCGGTTTTTTCAGATTTCGCCTCAGGTTTTGTGCGTTGACGAGGTTTCTTGGCACTTGTTTTTTCTTCAAGAGGTTGTTCTACCTTTTTTTCCTCTATTGGTGTTTCTTCACCAACAACAAGTAATTTTATAATTTCTTCTTTTTTTAATAGCCCCGCATTGGCAATTCCAAATGTTTCAGCAATAACGCGTAAGTCAGAAAGTTTTTTCTTTTCTAATTCTTTACTATCCATAAATGTTGTTGATAATCAAAATGATAAATGAAATAAACGTGATTTTTTCAAAGACACCCAGAAAAATGTGCCTGAATTGATGATGCAATATTACTAATAATTTCTAAGCTTAGTAAATTTACAGAAAAAATATGTCGAAATTTTCAAAACTTATTTCAATTCATGGCAATCGATTAAAATAATTGAATGGTGAACTTGTAAAAAGTTTCTGATGTAATATTCTAACTTGATAAATGAATTCAGTACCTTTAAATTATGATTAGTTTACAAAATATTCAAGTAGAGGTAGATGCAGGCTATTTATATGGAATTTTAGCAGAAAACGAATCAGATCCCAATATAGCAGAGGTTTTTCGTCAAATGAGTATCATTGAACAAGGACACGCAGAAGCGTTTATGGCAAAAAATAATTTACCCCTTTCGCTATTACCAAACCCTTCGAGAAGAGCTAAAACCCTTAATTTTATTGGCAAAACTATTGGTTATGATTATATTTTAGGCGTTTTACTGGACACTGAAAAAAGTGTTTCAAATGCAGTAATTGGTGCTCGTAAAAAAACAAAATCAGAAGCTTCTATTAGCGATACAGCTCATGTGGCTATTTTACGAAATATTCTAAATTCAAATTCAACTATTTCAGGTTCATCTTTGGCTCGTTTCGAAAAAAGACATCGTTCTGTAGGTGGCAATGCATTGCGCGCTGCTGTTCTAGGAGGAAATGATGGCTTAGTATCCAATTTTAGTTTGATAATGGGAATTGCTGGAGCGACAAGTGGTCGAGATGAGGTTTTATTAGCCGGATTGGCGGGTTTACTTGCAGGAGCTTTGTCTATGGCACTAGGCGAATGGATTTCAGTGAAAAGTTCTCAGGAATTGTATGAAAACCAAATGCAACTTGAAATGGATGAATTGGAAACGAATCCTGAAGGCGAAGAAAAAGAATTGGCTTTAATATACATTTCGAAAGGAATTGAACGCGAAATGGCAGAAAAAATGGCGAAAGAAGTAATTTCGAACAAAGATCACGCACACGAAATTTTAATCAAAGAAGAGTTAGGAATCAATTCAGAAGAATTGCAAGGTTCAGCAATGGAGGCTGCATTGACGTCCTTTTTCTTATTTGCAATTGGTGCAATCATTCCGCTCTTCCCTTTTTTCTTCGTTGGCGGCTACAAGGCAATTATTTTTAGTACCCTATTAAGTGCTTGTGGGCTTTTCGTTATCGGATCAAGTATCACTTTGTTTACCGGAAAAAGTATTTGGTATTCAGGATTTCGACAAGTATTATTTGGCTTAATTGCAGCGGCTATAACGTTTGGGATTGGTCATTTAATTGGAGTCAGCGTAGCAGGTTAGTAAAATTTAAAAACAAAAAATATGAATGAAGCTCATGTACATTTAATTACAAATCATTTACCGATTATTATTCCTTTTATTGCCCTGGTGGTTCTACTTATCGGATTATTTTCAAAATCTGATGCTGTGAAACGAACAGCATTCTTCTTATTTATTTTAGGAGCTATTGCTACTTATCCGGCATTTGAATCAGGTGAAGAAGCTGAAGAAATCGTTGAACACTTAACAGGAGTAAGCCACAATTTGATTCATGATCACGAAGAAAAAGCTGAACTTTTCATGGTTTTATCCTATCTTTTGGGGGCTCTATCATTAGTAGGTCTTTGGGCAAATTGGAAAAAGAAGAAATTTTCAGATATTCTAACGTATTGTACAATTCTTCTGAGTGTTGTAGTATTATATGTTGCAAAAGAAACTGGAACAACGGGTGGTGAAATTCGTCATCCGGAAATAAGATCGACGTTTAAACAGGCGACTGAATCCCATAGAGAAGAACACGAAGAACATTAAGATAAATAGTTTTCTAAATCAACACCCTCCGCCAAGAGCAGCATAAATGTACTCCACTTTGCCGTTGTATTCCACACGCAGCATTCCTTTTGATTCACTAGATTCAATGCCTCGATCAGTGGTTGCACCAAAAAATTCAATCTTTAACGTTGAATTTTCCCATTTAAAATAATTTGGGTTGGTATCAATAACCTTTAGCGTTTGAAAACTGCCATTTACTTTTACTTTGAAAGCAGATTCAGTGGATTGTGGATTGAAATTTTCTAAACCAATTAAACCGCCCACACTGTAAATTCCCCAAAAGCAACCATCCGTTTGCTGTTCCCAAGACATGGGTTGTAAAATCGATGATTTAAACATAGTGGATTCAACATACGTTGCATTTACCCAACCAATGGCATCAATGTCCTCCTGTGATTCATCCTTATCAAACGCATACAAATTGGAATAGCGAACTTTAATCCAACCTTCTGACCAATCATTGGCATATAAAAGTTCTGTTTCATTAGGAATAGAATGAATAACTTCGCTAGACGTCGTTGGTTCAGTTCGTAAATTCAAACCGGTTTCAGCTGTTTTTACAATAATTTGACTTTTAACGCCTGAAATAAAAATGAGGACAAAACTTAGGGCAAGGAATACTTTCATGATTTTTTTTTCTAAAATTACTATTTTTCCCTTTCAAACTCTTTCAGTTTGTAACTTTACCAGCGAAAAAATTGAAAATGAACGAATTGGTTAATCATTATTTAGCCCAAGGTTGTGGGAGATGCAAATTGTATGAAACTCCTGCATGTAAAGTTCATACGTGGCAAAAAGAACTTGTTCTATTGCGATCCATAGTAAATCAATGTGGATTGAATGAAGAAGTGAAATGGAGTCATCCGTGTTATACATTCAATGGGAAGAATATTATTATGCTGTATGCATTTAAAGAATATTGTGGCCTTACCTTTTTCAACGGTGCATTGCTTCAGGATTCTGCCCATTTATTAGTTCAACAAACTGAAAATGTTCAAGCAGGACGCCAATTACGCTTTACTTCTATCGATCAAATCAGAGAGCATGAAAATACCATCAAAGAATATATATTTGAGTCAATTGAAGTTCACAAAGCAGGATTGAAAGTAGTCCCTAAAAAAACATCTGATTTTACTATACCCGATGAGTTAACGATTGAATTTGAAAAATCTGCTGAATTTAAAAAAGCATTTGAAGCACTTACACCTGGTCGACAAAGAGGCTATTTATTGCATTTTGCACAAGCCAAACAAAGTTCCACGAGAACAAGTAGAATCGAAAAGTACCGCCAAACAATAATGATTGGAAGAGGAATGCATGATTGATTTTCTCTTACAACAACTGATTGGCCAAGTTTGCTAATTCAGATCGCTCTCCTTTTTCCAATTTTACGTGACAAAATAGCGGTTGACCACTCAATTTATCAACAAGATATGCCAATCCGTTTGAATTTTCATCCAAATAGGGTGTGTCTATTTGTTGTACATCACCAGTAAAGATAATCTTAGTATTCTCCCCCGCCCTAGTTATTATTGTTTTAACCTCATGAGGTGTTAAATTTTGTGCTTCATCGATGATAAAAATGATATTGGACAAACTTCTCCCACGAATAAAAGCAAGTGGTGTAATTAACATAGAACCAGACTCTTCCATTTCAACAATCTGTTTCAATTTCTTTTCATTCGGACCAAACTGAGATTTTATAAATTTCAAATTATCCCAAAGAGGTTCCATGTAAGGCCCAATTTTATCGTTCGCATCTCCCGGCAAAAAACCGATATCCTTATTAGACAAAGGAACGATTGGTCTTGCTAAAATAATTTGATTATAACTTTTTGCTTGTTCCAACGCAGAGGCTAAAGCCAACAATGTTTTTCCTGTTCCTGCAACTCCTTGAAGTGCAACCAATTTTACATGCGGATTCAGCAAGGCATGAAAAGCAAAAGCTTGTTCTGCATTCTTTGGCTTTATTCCATAAACATACTCTTTTTCAATACGTTCAACCTCATCATTTAAATGATTATAATAACACAAAGAAGAATTTTTTCCATTTTTTAAGATGTAATAGGAATTAGTCTTTTTCTTTTTACCTAAAAGTCCGTTTTCGGCAATTGTACTTTTTATAAATATTTCTCGAATGATATCAGAATCAACCCCATCAATAGTTTGTGCACTGTCAGAGGTGATTTCCTTTAAAGTGACTTTACCGGTTTGGTAATCCTCGGCAACAACACCAATTGCCTTTGCTTTAATGCGCAAATTGACATCCTTGGTAACAAGAACGACCTTACAATTAGGTTCATCCTGTTGCAAAACCAATGCTGAATTAATGATTTTATGATCGTTTTTTTGTGCGGCAAAAATGTGTTCGGCATCAATATTTTTAGGGTTATAATCCATAATAATTTTAAACTTCCCTTTTTTTGATCCCAAGCTAATCCATTCTTGAAGGAGGTTTGTGTTTGACAATTTATCAATGAATCGAATTACTTCACGAGCCGAAAAATTCTTGGTATCATTCCCTAACTTAAACTTATCTAGTTCCTCCAAAACTGTTATCGGAATAGCAACATAGTTATCATCAAAATTTGTAATTGATTCGTGATCGTGTAATAATACAGAGGTATCTAAAACAAAGATTTTCTTTTTTATAGCCATAATTTAGTTTTAAGAGCCTAAATTAATGATTGTATCCATCTAAAAATCAGATGTTCATATTTTTTGAAAGTAATAATAACTTAATACAAAGGAAAAATTTAAGTCATTTTACAAAGTACTACTTCCTTCAATACGTTCATGGATTTTAGCAATAAATATTTCTTCATTTTCAGGAGAAATAAGTAGTTCGTCGTATTTATTGTAATGAACTATTATTCCTTTCCACGCCGTTGAAAATTTAACTCCCGCATAAATTCCTTGCTGTTTTTCAACTTTTCTTATTGAAGAATAAGGGATTTCTTTCTTGAAAATTAAACTTTTACAGAATAGATTATGCTGATCTAAACGAAAATAGGTTGTTTTATAAATTGAAATAAAAAGTAATGCGAGAAAAGTTAAGACAATTAGAAAAACCCAAATTACTGAGTAATCATCTTCATAGATAATAGTAAATAGGCTAATTCCCGAATAAAGTAAAAGAACAAAAAGGAATACTATTAAAAATGTATAATCCTTCTTGGCTCTAAAAAGCATGTTACCAAGTAAACAAAGGCCTAGCTGACATCAATGCATTTACTTCTTTACGAATCTCCAATAACGAAGAATCATTATCCTTATTCATTAGTGCTTTATCGATAAGAGAAACTATCGCTGATATTTCATCTTCCTTCACCCCTCTAGAGGTAATTGCAGGTGTGCCAATTCGAATTCCTGAAGTAACAAACGGAGATTCAGTATCAAAAGGAACCATATTTTTATTAACGGTTATATCCGCTTTTACCAATGAATTTTCTGCGTCTTTTCCAGTAATCCCCTTAGAACGAAGGTCAATCAACATACTGTGATTTTCAGTTCCTCCAGAAATAATTGAATAACCTAATTTCACAAATTCTTGAGCCATTACACTCGCGTTTTTTTGAACTTGCTGCATATAAGTTTTATATTCCGGACTTAATGCCTCTCCGAAAGCTACTGCTTTGGATGCAATAACATGCTCAAGTGGACCACCTTGAATACCTGGAAAAACAGCCGCATCAAGTAATGCTCCCATCGATTTCAAATTTCCATTATTCCACTTTAAGCCAAAAGGATTTTCAATGTTGTGTCTCATCATTATTACGCCACCTCGAGGTCCGCGCAACGTTTTGTGTGTTGTAGTTGTTACAATATGACAATGTTCCAAAGGATCATTCAATAATTTTGCAGCAATTAGCCCAGCAGGATGAGAAATATCTGCTAAAACCAACGCTCCAATTTCATCTGCAACTTTGCGGATTCTTGCATAATCCCAATCTCTTGAGTAGGCTGATGCACCGCAAATAATCATTTTTGGAAGTTCGCGTTTTGCTTTTTCCTCCATTAAATCATAATCAACTAAACCAGTTTCTTTGGAAACTCCATAAAAATAAGGTCTATATAATTTTCCTGAAAAATTTACTGGAGATCCATGTGTTAAATGTCCTCCGTGCGATAAATCAAAGCCCAAAATTTTATCTCCTGGTTGTAAACAAGCCAAAAAGACAGCCGCATTTGCTTGAGCCCCAGAATGAGGTTGAACATTTGCCCACGAAGCGCCAAAAAGCTGGCATAAACGATCAATCGCCAATTGTTCAACTTTATCAACCACCTCACATCCACCGTAATAACGTTTTCCTGGAAGACCTTCAGCGTACTTATTCGTTAGAACGCTTCCCATCGCTTCCATCACTTGCTCACTCACAAAATTTTCAGAAGCAATGAGTTCTATCCCATGTAATTGTCTATTTTTTTCCTCTTGAATTAAGTCAAAAATTACTTGATCTCTCATAAATTTGAATGAATATGATTTGAATAATTAATTGAAAATATCTTTTCTAACCCTTCATTTAATTGGGTATCTGGTTTGTAGTTTGTTAAACTTTTAAGTTTTACTGAGCTTCCTACTCTTCGTTCAACTTCGTAATCGTAACGTTTTTTTGGAGCTTCAATAAAAATCACTTCTGAATTAGAGTTTGTTACTTTTTTAATGGAATGAGCCAAATCCTCAATACACCATTCCTCCTCATTGGCAATATTTACAATGTGGGATCCAGGCGTATTCATTAGTCGAATACATGATTCAACCGTGTCATCGATGTAAGTAAAATCACGCGTTTGTTTTCCATTTCCAAAAACAGTTATCGGTTCATTAGCTAGTGCTTGCTCAAAGAACAAAGGAACCACCATACGATTATCTTGATTCCAACCATACACATTAAAGAATCTGAGTGAAATGACATTTAACCCTCGTTCTTCGTGATGAGATGCTAGATAAATTTCATTATATCGTTTCGCCATTGCGTAGGAAGTACGAGGATCTACCAAAACTTCTTCTGTCAAGGCATTTTTTACAATTGCTGAATGACTGTATATTCCACTCGTTGAGGCATACATTAAGTACTTGACATTATTCAACTCGCATGCTTCAACAACATTGCGTGTACCTATTACCTCAACATCCATAGTTTCCACTGGATTATCAGCAACAATATCAACCCCCAGAACTGCCGCAAAATGAAAAACCAAATCGCATCCTTTAGCCGCTTCAATCACTAATGATTTATCACGCACATCTCCTTTGACAAATAATACCTTTTGAAAAGTTTCTTTATCTAATTTGTTTCCACGCAGCAAAGAATCAAGAACAACCACATCATTTCCTTCATCCACTAATCTTTTTGCTAGGTTGCTCCCAATAAAACCTGCACCACCTGTGATCAATATTCTCATTTCAAATGTTTTGTAGTTAGTAAGTAGGATACAAATATCGAAAAAAACATTGATTTTATTTGTATCAGAAACAAAAATTCATCATTCCCAAAGACTAAACGGCAACATCATATTCCCGCAAAGCATCATTTAAAGATGTTTTATTATCTGTAGATTCCTTCCGTTTGCCGATAATTAAGGCGCAAGGAACTTGAAATTCACCTGCAGGAAATGATTTTGGAATTGAACCTGGTATTACCACGCTTCTTTCAGGAACATACCCACGATATTCGACGGGTACACTACCAGAAACATCAATAATTTTGGTTGATTTAGTTAATACAACATTTGCTCCAAGAACTGCTTGCTTTCCGACACGAACTCCTTCCACAACAATAGCGCGTGAACCAATAAAAGCATCATCCTCTATTACAACTGGTGCTGCTTGAAGAGGTTCCAAAACACCCCCAATCCCTACTCCACCGCTTAAATGAACATTTTTTCCAATCTGAGCACAAGAACCTACTGTTGCCCATGTATCTACCATGGTTCCAGAGTCAACATACGCACCAATATTTACATAGGATGGCATCATAATAACACCGGGAGCAATGTAAGCTCCGTATCTTGCAATACCATGAGGCACAACGCGCACACCAAGTTCAGCATAGCCCTTTTTGAGAGCCATTTTATCGTGAAATTCAAACGGACCGAACTCAATTGTTTCCATTTTACGAATAGGAAAATACATTACAACCGCTTTCTTTACCCATTCATTTACAATCCAATCTCCAGTTTCTAATGGCTCTGCAACACGCAAAATCCCCTTGTCTAACTCTTCGATGACGTGATTAATTGCTTCGACGGTCTGATTTTCTTTTAATAATTCTCGGTTTTCCCAAGCAGCTTCAATAATGGATCTCATAACTATTTTTTTCAAAGTTAAACAGCTTTTAGAAATGATGTGTTTGTTTTCAAAAAAATGAGGGTAATTATAATTTTTTCAAACTTAGTTAATCAAGGAATGTTTAAATAAAAGTTTGAATTGTGTATGTAATTCAACTATATTTGTTGACCAAAAAAAAGAAAATATGGCAACTACAGCAGATATCAAAAATGGCTTGTGTATCAAACACAACGAAAAGCTATTTCAAATAATTGAATTTCAACATGTTAAACCAGGAAAAGGCCCAGCGTTTGTTCGAACAAAAATGCGACAAATTGAATCTGGAAAAGTGTTAGATCACACCTTTTCAGCGGGTCACAAAATAGAAACTGTTCGAATTGAAAATCGAGAATATCAATATTTGTATCAAGAGGATGATTCGTATGTATTCATGAATAATGAATCCTTTGAACAAGTTAATATTCCAGTTAAAATGGTTGAAAAACCTGCCTTTTTGCAAGAAGGAATGAATGTAAATATACTTTTTCATGCAGAGGAAGAAGCTCCGTTGGTCGTAGAATTGCCGATGTATATCATTTCTGAAGTTACGTACACTGAGCCTGGAATAAAAGGTGATACTGCCACAAATTCCTACAAACCTGCAACCATAGCTACAGGAGCTGAAGTTCGCGTTCCTTTGTTTATTGATAATGGCGAAGTAATCAAAATAGATACACGAACAGGGATGTATGTGGAACGAGTTAAAAATTAATCAACTAATTTTCCAATAATGAAAAACACAGCACTAAACGAAATACATATTGAACTTGGAGCTAAAATGGTACCATTTGCAGGATATAATATGCCTGTCCAATACGAAGGTGTAAATATTGAGCACGAAACCGTTCGTTCAGGAGTAGGTGTTTTTGATGTTTCCCACATGGGTGAATTTGAACTTAAAGGACCAAATGCATTAGCGCTCATTCAGAAAGTTTCATCCAATGATGCGTCTGTATTAGTTGATGGTAAAGCTCAATATAGCTGCATGCCAAATGGAAAAGGTGGAATTGTTGATGATTTAATTATTTACAGAATTTCACACGATCATTACTTTTTAGTAGTAAATGCATCTAATATAGAAAAGGATTGGAATTGGATTTCTTCTCACAATGATTTGGGAGTGGAAATGAATAATTTATCAGATGAATATTCTCTTCTTGCGATTCAAGGACCCAAAGCAGCAGAAGCAATGCAAACGCTTACAAGTATTGATTTGTCAAATATGGTTTATTACACTTTTCAATTCGGCACTTTTGCCGATGTTGAAAATGTGATGGTTTCAGCTACGGGTTACACAGGTTCAGGAGGATTTGAAATCTACGTAAAAAACGCGGATGTTTCATTGGTTTGGGATCGTGTATTTGAAGCTGGCGAGTCATTTGGAATTAAACCAATCGGATTGGCAGCAAGAGATACTTTGCGTTTAGAAATGGGCTTTTGCTTGTATGGAAATGATATTAACGATACAACCTCACCTCTTGAAGCAGGGTTGGGTTGGATTACAAAATTCACCAAAGATTTTGTTGACTCAGATTACTTAAAAGCTCAAAAAGAAAAAGGAGTTTCGAGAAAATTAGTTGCCTTTGAAATGATTGAACGTGGTATTCCGCGTCATGATTATCGAATTTTAGATGCAAACAACCAAAACATTGGAATTGTAACATCTGGAACAATGTCTCCATCCATGAAAATTGGAATTGGGCTTGGATATGTTGAAGTTTCGCAT
Source organism: Crocinitomicaceae bacterium (assembly GCA_044237035.1). Lineage (GTDB taxonomy): Bacteria > Bacteroidota > Bacteroidia > Flavobacteriales_D > Crocinitomicaceae > UBA952. The sequence continues at coordinate 49,042 of JBIIFU010000007.1, read as the reverse complement.
GCTAGTTTAGATTCTGATATATTTATAGAGATTCGAGATAAGGGTGTAAAAGCCAAAATTGTAAAATTGCCATTTTATAAAAAATAATCTAGGCATATTTATTGACAATGCGCGCCTGATAAGTTCACTTTTCAGGCTTTTTTGTTTCAAAAACCAAGTCTATTTTTGTAAGTAAATTAATTATTATGACTAAATATTCTATGTTCCTAGCTCTTATTATCTGCATTCCATTGATGAGTTGTTCTCAAACAAGCTTAGAATCTACTGATCTTGCTAAAAAAGAAAGAGTTAAACAAACAGATTTTCAATTATCGGATTTTCTTGAGGAGAACGTGGATTTAGATGAAAAAGTAGATTTACAATTTAAAAAAATGTCTGATTCTGCACTAGTAGCTCAATTGATAATGCCGGCAACAGGAAGATTGGGACTCCCCAAAGAAGACATTGAAAAATATACGAAAAAAGGTATTATTGGCGGGGTGCTTATGCTCAATGGAACAGTTGATGAATTCACAACTTGGATAAAAGAATTTGAGGGAATAAATAAGAAAAAAGGATATTTACCATTTTTATATTCTGCTGATGCCGAGCCAAGCTTGGTAAATAGAAAAATAACGGGTTCAACACAAGTTAAAAAAGCACAAGAAGTTAAATCCCTTGAAGAGGCTACGGAAGTTGCAAAATTAATTTCAACTGACCTAAATAAAATCGGAATCAACTATAATTTCGCTCCGGTTGTAGATGTTTCTACTAATGCAACAGTAGGATACAGAGGTTTTGGAGCTAAAAAAGAAAATTTGATGCCTTGGTCAAAAGCTTTTATCAAGGAAACCCAAAAGAATAACATAATTGCTACAGCTAAACATTTCCCGGGCCATGGATTAGTTTCAGGTGACACACACAAATCACTTCAAACAATCAATGGAGAACTAAAGGAATTAGAAAACTATCCTCCTCTGATTGCTGATGGTGTTTTATCCATTATGATTGCACACATCGCTATTCAGAACAACAAACAATATGACACCAAAGGAATGCCCGCTACAACATCAGAAACAGTAGTAACAGAACTTCTAAGAAAAAAACTAGGATTCAAAGGGTTGATTGTAACTGACGCCATGAATATGGGAGGGGTTAGCAAAGTACCAAATGCTTCTGAAAAAGCAATTAATGCAGGTTGTGATATTGTCTTAATGCCTTTAGACATAGAGAAATCTTTTCAAGATATTTACACTCGAATGAAAAAAGACAGTGAATTTAGAGCTAAGGTTGAGCAAGCAGCAAAACGAGTAATCCGCATGAAAGTTTGTTTGGGATTAGTTAAATAAACACTATGAAAATCTACACTAAAAAAGGGGATAAAGGGAAAACTGGATTGATCGGTGGAACCCGAGTTTCAAAGGCTTCTTTGCGAATCGAAAGCTACGGAACTGTGGATGAATTAAATTCATGGCTGGGTGTGATTAGAGATGGTGAAATAAAATCTAACTACCAAGAGCAACTAATTGAGATACAAGATCGTCTATTTACCGTTGGTTCGAGTTTAGCCTGCGATCCGGAAAAATCTAGCATGAAAATTCCAGACCTCTTAAATAAAGATGTTAAGTTGTTGGAGAAATGGATGGATGAGATGGATCAAGAATTGGAGCCAATGCGTTCTTTTATTTTACCTGGTGGAAATCAAACTTCATCCTTTTGTCACGTGGCTCGCTGCATTTGTAGAAAAGCGGAAAGAAATGTGGTCGTTCTGAGTGAGAATGAATTCGTTGCCGAATTGGTTTTGATGTATTTAAATCGATTAAGCGATTACTTATTTGTATTAGCGCGAAAAATAGCTAAAGACCAAGGAGCACTAGATCATCCCTGGAAACCAAGAATGAATAATTGAGTATCAATCTTGTAAATCTTAAAAAGATTAATTAACTTTGTTAGTAACTAATTCACTGAAAATGCAAAAGAAAATAGTTGGATTCTTCTTTATGTCAATAATTTTGGTTCTTTCATCATGTATTAAACATGAGGTAATTCCTCCACCAAACAGTACTGTTGACTTAAATTGCAGCTTTCAAGGTTTCATCAATGGGACTAATGCAGAGTATACACAGAATGTCTTGGGCTACAACTGTTATAATGAAAATTTATATTACAACAATCCCTCTCCTACTCTCTCAAATTGTTTGTACACGGCTGAAATTTCTTCCATTCAACAGAATCAAAAAATCAAATTAACTTTTGGTCCATTACAATGGGACGCAGGTGTTTCGTTAACTCCTACTCTTACTATGTTTAACGATTTTCATTCATTAAATTCTGGTGTTCAAGTTCCTTTAATGGATATCGGTGCAATGACAGGAACAAATCCAGGTGTTCAGATTGAATATTGGGATTCTAATGGTGATCGTTGGGAAACGTCTACCGCGGACGCACCCGGCTTTGTTAATTTTACAATTTTAGATCAAGCATCAGATAATACTGGTGATTATTCGCTTTTTGAAAGTTCTTTTAGTGTTACTGTATTTAGACAAGATCCCAATCAAGGTTTATTAAATATGACCCTAAACAACTGCAAATTCAGAGGTTGGTTTAAAAGATAATTTACCGATTATGGTAAATAAAAAAAATGAGTGAATCACTCAAAATAGCAGTAATTGGAGATTATAATTTCACTTATAATTCTCATCAAGCAACCAATCTATCGCTAGACCATGCCGCTGATTTTCTTGAAATAGAATTAAATTACTATTGGCTTCGACCTAATGAAGCAATTCAGCAGAAACCTATCTATTTTGAAGGGTTTGACGGTTTTGTTTTTGCACCAGGACCTTTTCAAAATGTATTTTACCTAAATGGGATTTTACGTACAATTATCCAGCTAAAGTCTCCTACTTTGGTAACCGGGGAATCTTTTAAAGGATTCATTGAAGTATTAATTCAATTGTATAATTTGCATAACTCAGGAGAAAAATTAATCTCAGACAATTTAGTTTCTGGAAATAGTTTTGAGAAAATTACTATCATTCCTGAATCTAAGAATTTTACCCAACTCTATGATAACTTTTCAAATATTGAATTAAGCTCTTCTCGCTACAGCTTATATCCTCAGCTAATTTCAAGTTTAAAAAACGAAATAATTGAAATTGAAGCATGGAATCAATTTGAAGAACCTGAAATAGTTAGCCTACAAAGACATCCTTTTTTTGTAGCTTGTAGTTTTTGCCCTCAGATTTCTTCAACACGTGAAATCCCACATCCATTGATTTATACACTCTTAAAGAGTATTTTACTAAAGAAAAACAATATTCTTGCTTAAAATAAAGCTCTTAATTCCATTCCTCCAGTATGAATAATACGCGTTTGTTCTGATTTTCGTCCTGAATATTGTATGGAAAGTTGCAGGTTTTTAGAAACAAGTCTTTGATATCCGAGACTCCAAATTTGATTCATTCCAGGCTTAAGTCCTTCCATCATTTCAAATCCAACCGCGGAATTAACATTACCGTTATAATTAATCAAAACGGTTTTAAAATCACCGATTAAACTTCCTTTTTGGGATTGGTTATACTTTGTATTTATTGAAAGTTGGTAGTTGTTTCCTTCTTCTGAACCAAATTCAGTTGAGTTTCTTTTCATACTTATTTGGGCAACTGCTCCAATTCTGAAATTAGTATTCGGCTGATAAATAAATTCTGAAAAATAGGATTGAAATTGTATATCGTAATTGCGATTAACAGTATAATCGATTATTGACACTTTATTTCCGTACTCAAATTTCAGCTTTAATGCAAAATACTTAGTTATATTCCATCTTATACTAACTTCATTCAATATATTCTTTCTAGAATCAAATCCAGAAGCCAGCAGTGTTTTACTATTAAGCAATTGAAAGTTATACTCCATTCCAAAAAGTGAAGAATTTCGATTAAAAAAAAGAGTATTCTTAATACTTGAATTCATTGTTAATAAATTTGAATCACGAATTTCTGCATAGAATGGATTAAAAAGTTCATTGTATTCTAAAGTATTTACTTTCTTCAATATTCTAACACGCATTTGATCTGAAAAAAGACCAATTTTCTTTACTATCCCATTCTTTTTTTGAAGAACTTTCTCAGGTCGAATAAATAAGCTACCATTCAATTCATTGCTATAGGTTCTAGAATAAGTTGAACTTGGAATGAATACACGAATATAGCTTGCTTGGTCAATAAATTGGGCTATTTCAAATTCATTCAAATCCTCAACACCATCAGCATCATAATCAATCCAAGTATAAATACCTTGACCGTCATTAACCTTGAGATAAACAAAGTCCTTTCGCTGCTCTAATCCTGATCCAACCTCATAAAAACTAGAGAAATTGATTAAATTTTTAATGAATTTAGCATTATACTCCACCCTGCCAATTAGCGTATTTTCTGCCTGTTGATTTATCAATGTTGAATCAAGGATTTTTAAACTTCTTACACCTGAAATAAGGGTTAATACATTGTTTTTTTTATCTCTCACTTGAAATTCAGCAGAAGTTGTCGTTGCCTTTGCCGCTGCCCTTAAACTCGTTGATAAAGGCCGCCAATCATATCGTTCTCGATAACTCAATTTAAATTTAGATTTACTTGAGTCAGCAGTTGAAAGGTAAACTTGATAATCGTAAAATTGATAGCTCCTTGGATCTAATACAGTTGATTTAAATACATTAAATTCATGATCATCAATAAAACCAACTTGTATTTTTCTAATTTGTTTAGAAATTTGAGCACGATGTCGTACGAAATCATTTTTTAATTGAGTTTTGGAAATAAGATAACTGGCATCCCAAATAACTTTCCACCCTTTATCATTCCAATTACATGTTGAAAACAATCGATTACCCATGAAATCTTGACCGATTGAATAATTTTGAAAATCCAACGATACTTTTCCATGGTTTTGCTTATGTATGGAATTTTCCACTTGAATTATTGATTGATTTCCAACATAATTCATACTACGCGTATTCCAATCCCTATCAAATTCAACTGCTCTAAATTGTTCAATTGGAGAAAAATTTTGATTGATATATTCATATTTTATATTGTTTTGATAGAAAATGTACTTCGTAGAATCCTTAGTTAGGTTAAATTTATTTTCCAGATTCAACATTCCTCCAAAACCAATATTGTCGTTATTTCCAGATGATGAAAACGTATTTTTATCTTCATTTGACAAAGCCAATTCTGATTTAAGTGTCGAATTTTTTGAAAGTGTTATACTAAAACCTGATGATAGAAATTGCTTTTTCTTTGGAGTCGAGATCAATCGTGCAGGTATAAAATCACCTTGTGGAATACCAGCAACGGGAGCTACCCATTTATATATTTTTCCCAATGCAATTTGCTGATCTAAAACATAATCACCTTGATTTGCACCAACCTGAATAAAAAAAGCGTTGTATTTTGCGGAATCTGGATTATTTGTAAAAACAAGAATTGAATCATATCCAAGACTATCAATCAATTTATATTGAATTTGATTAGGAAAATATCCAACCGAATCGATACTTGAAATGCGAGCAAGCTCCAGACTATCGCCGATTGATGAAAGATAAAGCTTTTGTTGTTTATCTAATTTCTGTTGCAGTGATTGATTCTTCGCGTCTTGTTCTGAATAGGCATTTAACCAAAACTTCATTTTTTTAAACTCATAACTTGTTGAAGATTGAACCAATGAACGAGCGTAATTTTGATCAGAATATTGAAATTCTGCTACAATTCGAGAATCTTTGGTAATCAAGTTTTTTGATGTGAAAACTACTTCAGAAGTATTATAATCTATTGTGTAATCATATTCTTGTCCTCGCTCAAGCAATCGCCCATCAATAAAAACTCGTTCAGTACCAGCCAATACAATAATGAAAGGTTCATTTTCAGATCCACGTAATCTATATGGCCCTTGATTAGACTCAATACCTGGGATTATTTGACGATTGAACTTTCCTTTTGATAGCGCACCACTGACTTGGGTTTTCCATATTCCACCGGCATTATTTTTATATTGATAAGATGATGTCAATCCTTGCGCCCTTTTTTTATAGGTTAAAAAATATCCTTCTGGTTTATTCAACCAAAAATCTCCACCAATTAATTTTAAATTATCATTATAAATCTGAATATAAAGTTGGTCAAATTCTTGAAGTTTATTTGTAGTTCCATCAGGTTGAATTGGGATATTTGCATCGGAGATTGACGCCAAGATTTTCAGTTGTGGAGAAATCTGTCCTGATAATTCTAAATTCAAGGAAGAGTTTATTCCTAAATCTTGATTATTCCCGAATGATACGCCTCGAGAAATGCTTCCTTGTTTTGAAATTTCAGAACCACCAAAAACATCATCAACTGAATACGATGTTGAAATCAAAAACTTGTCCCGCTCATCTATATTCCCATTGAAAACAATAGATTCATTCCTTAGTTGATAAGGAGATGAAATATTAAAATTAAACACGCGGTATGACAGTAAAAGCGAATCACACAAATCACTTTTTAACAATAAAGTTGCCCTCGCAAAATCAAGTTCATAGTGCGAAGAATCTATTTTTTTACCAAAACAATAAATTTCAAAGGACGACGGATAAATACTTAGGGTATCAAAACAAATTTCTTTATCACTAGGCACAATATATTTTTGCCGAAAAGAACTTACTTGACCAACTGCATAAAATGATCCTAAAAAAAAGGTTGTTAAAATTAATTTAAGAATCATATAGGGCAGAATCCATAGTTAGAAAAACAGAAAAAAGATAAGTTTATTTTAGTTTGAACATTTTAATCAAACGAATTTTCATTAAATTTACTAATCTAATTTAAAATTTATGAAAAAAGGATTGTTTCTATATTCAATTGGTGTAATTACAATAATGTCATTTTTCAGCTTTGCTTATAATAGCACAACTTCCAAATGTATAAAGTTAACCTGTGGCGATAAAGTAACCTATAGATTAGTATCTGGGGAAAACGAAACTGATATTGTTAATCAAATAAAAACTGGCTATCCAACTTGTAAATGGGAATATGTTAGTAAGAAGAAATGTAAAAATCCTTAAGTATCATCTATAAAATTTTAATCCTTATTTTCTATTTATTTGGGCCAATTCTCACATTAAAGGCACATGAATATTATTTTGCTTTTGCTGAAGTGGAATACAACAAGAAATCAGCTATATTAGAGGTAACACTAACTCTTGCTTCTCACGATTTAGAAGCATTTTTGAAAAAAGAAAATCTTATTGTGAATTCCCTTGATAAAGCCTTGGTTGATGAAACTGAATTTTCTTCCATTGAAAAAGTTATTAATTCTAATTTTTTCTTTTATACAGAAGCTACTGGAGACCAACCTAATTGGGTGTCATCTTTCAAAATAGATGGGCATCAAATACTTTTGAACGGTAACATTGAAGTTTATCTATCTTGCAATTTAATTGAGCCTTGGACAAAATTAAATGTTCAATTTAGCTTATTAATGGATTACTTTCCAGAACAGCAAAATAAAATTACGTTTATTCAAAAACGAAAGAAAACTACCTTAAACTTTACCTCAACGAATCAAAATCAACCTATCGAATTATTTTAAATTATGAAAAATATCTTTTTACTTTTTTGCGCTATTTCATTAAGTATTTCTATATCCTCTCAAAAGAAATTTGCCCAACTAGATCAAGAATTACCGTCTCCAAATGATTACAGAACTGCGTCGGGTGCCCCAGGTCATGGTTATTACCAACAAAAGGCAGATTACAAAATGAATTTAACCATCGACGATGCTACCCAAAAAATGTACGGAATTGAAACAATTACCTACACAAATAACTCTCCTGATCAACTCTCTTATTTATGGCTACAATTGGATCAAAACATTTACAGTCAAGATTCTGATTCTAAAATAATTGAAATTGAAAAGATGGAGGATTTTAAATCAATTGGTGATATCAAAAAGAAAAATTTCTATTATGACGGTGGATTTAAAATTGAAGAAATAAAAAATATGAGTGGAGCCAAAATGAAATACTTCATTAACAAAACAATGATGAGAATTGATTTGGACAAGCCACTCATGCCAAAAACAAGCATTTCCTTTCAAATAAAATGGTGGTACAATATCAATGATAGAATGCAAGTGGGTGGTAGATCCGGTTATGAATATTTTGAAAAAGACAAGAATTACCTATACACAATTGCACAGCATTTCCCTAGAATGTGCGTATATAATGATGTAACAGGTTGGCAAAACAAACAATTTTTGGGTCGTGGTGAATTTACTTTGCCTTTTGGTGACTATGAAGTTTCAATAACCGTTCCGTCTGATCATATTGTAGCAGCGACCGGAGAATGTCAAAACTTAAATGACGTATTGACTTCCGAAGAGAAAAAAAGGTTAGAAATCGCCAAAAAATCAGATTCACCGGTGCTAATTGTCACTCAAAAAGAAGCTGAAGAAAAGGAAAAAACAAAATCTAAATCAACCAAAACATGGATTTTCAAAGCTAAAAATGTACGAGATTTTGCATTTGCCACATCACGGAAATTTATTTGGGACGCTCAAAATCAAAAGGTGGGTAATCAAAATGTGCTGTGTATGTCTTATTATCCGAAAGAAGGCAACCCTCTTTGGGAAAGATACTCCACTAAATTAGTAGCTCATACCATCAAAACATATTCTAAATTCACGATTGATTATACCTATCCCGTAGCCATTTCTGTACACTCAAAATCAATTGGAATGGAATATCCGATGATTTGTTTCAATGGCGGTAGACCAGAAGCTGATGGAACTTATACTGAAGGAGAAAAATATGGTATGTGGGGAGTAATTATCCATGAAGTCGGACATAATTTCTTCCCAATGATAATTAATTCTGACGAAAGGCAGTGGACTTGGATGGATGAAGGTCTGAATACATTTGTTCAATATCTTACAGAACAAGAATGGGAAAGAGGGTATCCTTCAAGACGTGGTCCCGCTCACCTAATTGCAGATTACATGAGAGGTGATAAGAAAACAATTTCACCAATTATGACTAATTCAGAATCACTTTTTCAGTTCGGTAATAATGCATACGGTAAGCCCGCTACAGCCCTAAATATTTTACGGGAAACGATTATGGGAAGAGAGTTATTTGATTATGCCTTCAAAACCTATTGTGAACGATGGAAATTCAAGCATCCATCTCCCGCAGACTTTTTCCGAACGATGGAGGACGCTTCGGCCGTGGATCTTGATTGGTTCTGGCGAGGATGGTTTTACGGTACTGATAACGTGGACATTTCAATAGATGATGTGAAGTGGTTTCAATTGAATACCCAAAACCCTGATAAGGAAAAAGCGTTTCTACTCAAGCAAAAGAATGAAAAAGACGTTCATATAGGTGAAGGAAGAAATAAAAATGATATTCCTCAAACGGTCAATGAACGAGATTTAGGAATTGACGATTTTTACGCTAAAAGAAATATATATCAGGTAGATACACTGGATAAAAAAGAATATAGTGAATTTAAAACTAAATTAGCCAAAGATGAACTGGAACTATTAAATTCTAATCAACAGTTTTATGAATTATCTTTTTCAAACATTGGCGGTCTTGTAATGCCATTAATTCTTGAGTTTACCTTCGAAGACGGATCCAAAGAAGTGAGAAGAATACCCGCTGAAATTTGGAGAATGTATGAAGATAAAGTTTCCAAAGTTTTCATTTTCGACAAAGTATTACAATCCGTTAGACTTGATCCTTTTTTAGAAACTGCAGACACAGATCTAGACAACAATAGTTGGCCTGAAGAAACACAACCTACAAGATATCAATTATTTAAGCAACAGAATTCTGTTCGCGAAAATCCAATGCAACGTCAAAAGAGAGTTGATGAAATGATGAAAAATTGATAAACTATCGTTTACTCTTATTCTATTTGTAAACATTTCATGACGATTGATTTACAATTTTTCCTATCTTATTTATATATTTTCTTGTAACATTTTTCTAGATTTGTAATATGTTGACTGCCATAGCAAGAAAATTTCTTTCAAAACGTATTCGTCAAATAGAAGACTTCTCCATCAACTTTGAGAAAATTCAGCGCAATCAATTTTCTGATTTGATAAAGAGCGCAAGTAATACTGAATTTGGTAAAATATACAAATTCAATGAAATAAAAACTCCTGAGCAATTTTCTCAACGAGTTCCACTATTTGAGTATGATGATATTTTACCACAAATCGATCGAATGCTCAAAGGTGAGGAAAATTTACTATGGCCGGGTAAGATAAAGCACTTTGCACAATCGTCCGGTACAACAAGTGCAAAAAGTAAATTTCTTCCTGTTTCAAAGCAAAGTTTAAAATCAATGCACTATCGCGGTGTATATGATGCAATGGCCTTGTATTTTCATTTAAATCCAAAAAGTAAATTTTTAACTGGTAAAAGTTTGGTTGTTGGTGCCGGTAAAACATCTGTAAATGATAATGGGGCACATATTGGACTTTTGTCCGGAATGTTGGCTGAATTTGGAAATCCAATACTCGGTTTGTTCAGAGAGCCTTCTTATGAAACTTGTATGATTCCTGATTTTTCTGAAAAAATTGAAGTAATGTTACCAAGTATCGTTAATAAAAATATGGTAAGCGTATCAGGCATTCCATCGTGGTATCAAATACTGTTTTATCGTTTATTGGAATTTACAAAAAAGGATAACATTCATGAAATCTGGCCTAATCTAGAAGTGTTTTTTCACGGTGGAGTAAGTTTCGAACCTTATCGTGATTTTTTCAAAACAATGCTCCCTTCGGAATCTATGAATTATCTAGAGATTTATAATGCATCAGAGGGATTCTTTGGACTTCAAAATGACTTTTCTGATCCTTCTCTACTTTTAATGCTAGACTACGGGATTTATTATGAATTCATTCCCCTTGAAGATATTGATAACGACCATCCCAAGACAATTCCATTGTGGGAAGTTGAGAAAGGGAAGGCATATGCACTAGTTATTACAAATAATAGTGGACTTTGGCGCTATAATTTAGGAGATGTTGTTCAATTTACCTCAATCAAACCCTATAAGATTCAAATTGTCGGTAGAACGAAACATTATTTAAATTTATGTGGAGAAGAATTGATGGTTGGAAATGCCGATAGTGCCATAGCAATTGCATGTGAAAAAACAAATTCAAAAGTGGTACACTATACGGCAACTGCCATTTTAGCTTCATCTAAAAAAAATGCTCACCATAAATGGATGATTGAATTTGATGAGGCTCCCCAATCATTGGAGGAATTTACGCGGATTTTTGATGATGCCTTGTGTGAAGCAAATTCAGATTATGAATCAAAACGAACAAATAATATTGCGTTAGACTTACCTTACATTATTGTGGCTCGGAAAAATTTATTTACTGATTGGATGATTCAGTCAGGAAAGACCTCTGCTCAACAAAAAATCCCAAGATTACAGCAAAAGAATGATTTTATGAATGAACTTCTTGCCCTTAATAATTAGTTATTTCTTACAAATCAACAACCAGTCGGTGTTTTTCAATAAGTTTTCGGATATTTAGTATAGCATAGCGCATTCTACCAAGGGCAGTATTTATACTAATGTTCTCTATATCAGCTATTTCTTTGAAAGACATATCTTGGAAAATTCTCATATTTAAAATCTTCTTCTGCGAATGTGGCAGGTAATCAACCAATGTAACCATTTGATCTAGCAACTCCTTAGTTGTAATTTGTTCTTCAATATTTTTATTTTCAGAGGACAAGGTTGAAAAAACATTATAATCATCTTTTAACGAGGAAGACTCTGAAACATGTTTATATCGGGTATTTCGTCTAAAATGATCTATAATTAAATTGTGTGCAATACGCATTACCCATGGTAGAAACTTACCTTCTTCATTGTATGTACCACTTTTAATCGTATTGATAACTTTTATAAAAACATCTTGAAAAATGTCATTTGCCAAATCAACATCTTTAACTTTAAGTTTTATAAATCGAAAAATTTTGTCTTTATGTCGAAACAAGAGTTGCTTAAAAGCATCTTCATTTCCTTCTTTATATAATTGGATAAGAATTCGATCGTCCTGAACAGAAATAGTTTTCATAGTTTACTAGTTTTGAGTATGTCAAAAAAAAGTAGAACTTTAAACTATAGGCGGTCTTTTAATATTAGGAGTCAAATATAGATGTTTATTTTTAATCCACCAATCAAAATGAATATTTTATCGTTCTGAAAGAAAATTATGCAAGATCTAATTATATTTTTGAAAAAGCTCCGATGATCTTTGCTTAATCATAGAACGTAAATTAGCGGGAGATAAGACCTCTATTTCACCACCAAAACTTAAAAAGCTTCGAATTAATTCCTCTGAAATAAACACTTTTAATTGAAAGATAGAATACTCATTATATTCGCTTATCAATTTTTGGGAATGATGAAAAGGTTGGGATAAAATATATTTTGCTGAAATTGAATCTGCTTTAATCTCTATTAATTCAGGTTCTCCTTTATAAGCGGTTATTCCAGTGGAATATTCAAAATATTCTTTGGGATTAAAGCTACTAGGTATGATTGAATTTTCTTTAATTGATTCAAGATTTAACATTCGCTCCAAAGCAAAGGTAATTATATCGTTTTTTGATTCATCAAATGAAATGAGATACCAACGATTTCTATATTCCTTTAACAATAGAGGCGAAACAATTCTTTCTTTGAAATCAGTTGATTTGAAACTTTTGTAATTGAATATTACTTTATTTTTACTAATAATTGCCTCATACAAGGGTGGAAGGAATTCATTTCCTCCTGATGAATAGGCTGTTTCAAATTGTACAATTGGATTTTCACTGTTTAATGATTGCTTAGACTCAATTGCTACACGGTCAACTATTTTATCTATAGCTTGACCAAATTGTTTAAACATATCAACCTCTCTAAATTGTTGAAGTGTGTTAACCGCAAATTGGATAGACTCTAAATCATCTTCAGTAAGTGGTATGTCATTAATCGAATAACTAGGGTCTTCATAATAATAACCGTTGTGCTTTTTGCTATACTTTATCGGTGCATCATGATCCATTCGCATATTGAATAAATCTTTTTCAATAGTAGAATCACAAATATGTTCACCATAATTCGTCCCGAACAGATTTTCCTCGCAGGCCTCACGAAGTTCTTGTTTAGAAGGATATGATTTGTATTTATTTCGAATGCAACGATCGATAATTCGATAACGAATCAACGCATTTTTAATGTGCGGCATTTATGACACTACTTTAGATCTATAACCAAATAATTCAAAAAATTTGATTGCTTTCACTACTTCATCCGGTACGTCTTCTTCCCAAGATGTTGAACCTGATTTAATTTTACTAAGCACATCATCCGACCATATACTCAATAATTTAGGATCATATTTTTCAATAGGAACCATTTTATCATTTGCTCGCATATACTCTAACAGTCCTTTTAAATTGTCGGCAATTTTAAAATTTACTAAATCTAACACAGACCCATCCTCCACATTTTTAGCGGGATACACATACAATTTTACATTGTGTCCAAATCCTCTACCAAATGCCTCTAATAATCCACCTGGCAAATTGTCGTAATACCTTTCATCAAAAATTGAACTGAGGTTATAAACCCCTAAAATAACTCCTAACAAATTTTCTTTAGTAATTGTAGTAAGATATTCCATCATTTTATAATGTTTCAAATAATTGGAAATCATCACTGTATAACCCAATGAACCTAATAATTCAGCTCGATCAACAAAATCTTTATCTGATATTTTCCCATCAGCAGTTAAATCTTTCAAGGTTAATTCAAAGATAACCTCCATTTTGTCTGGATTTACTTGACTTTCCTTTAAAAATTGCTCCCTTCCCTTCTCTATCATGTCAATATGAACTTTTGTAACAGGCCGAAATCTTCCGCGCATTAACAATACATTCTTTTTATATAGTGCAGTAGCTGGTTGCAATACATTTTTTGCTAGGTCAAACATAGTTGCATCCGTGAAACCTCGTTTAACCAAATTAAGCGCAATAATTCTATTGTCAATATTTTCAAAATCAGGACCAGATACGCGCAACATGTCAATTTCCATTCTATCACGAGGAAGTCGATGGGTTAAATCTGTTAGAAAATCATCCAAATTATCATTGTGAAAATAACATGCATGAATCAAGTTCACCCCCAAAATACCCAAAGCTTCTTGTTGCATTTTGTTACTTGTATCGTGCATCACTACATGAAGAATAACATCATTCGGTGTTTTTTCTTCTTGCAATTGAAAACGCAAACCAATCCACCCTTGACCTTGATTAGTCTTGTGGTAATTCAGTGATTCAACAGTATTACAAAATGCAAAAAACTTAGATTCCTTTGTTCTACTTGGCAAGCGACTTTTTAAATGATTAAATTCAGTTTCAACCATTGTTACCAATCGCTCCTCACACACATAACGTGATGCTTCACCGTACATAGAATCAGAAACTTTCATGTCATAAGCTGACAGCGTATAAGCGATGGTACCGGAGCTACCACCAGCCTTGAAAAAGTTAGCAGCAACTTCTTGTCCTGCTCCAATTTCCGCGAAACAACCGTAAATATCTCTACGTAGATTAATTTTTAATGCTTTGTCTTCTGTGGTTAATCGAATATCTTGATTCATTTAAACTTGTTTAAATTAGCTTCTAATTAATGGGGATCCTTGAAATTTGGATTGTTAATGAAATTCTCATCGGTTAAAGTCAATAAGAATTTTTTCAATAAATATTTTTCTTGAGCGTCGAGTTGTACCCCCCCTTGACTTCCAAATTCAATTAAAGGATCAATAGTCGGACTCATGTGAATTCCGCTCGAATAATGTTCAATTACCTCTTCCAAGGTGGTAAATCTTCCGTCATGCATATAAGGAGCTGTGAGTGCGATATTTCTCAATGTTGGAACTTTGAACTTGTAATTATCTTCGGGGTTATTTGTTACAGCAGCACGCCCTAAATCGTTGAAAGAATTTGGGAGAAGTCCATTATTACTAAACTTTTTCACGCGCATCAAAGGACCATTGTGGCAGTGAAAACAATCTGCTCCGTTCAAACTTTTAAATAAATCATAACCAGCCCATTCCTCATTATCAATGGTTTGAAAAATAGTTTGTTCAGTTGCATTCAAAGTTATTCCATTCTCAAATTTATACATTACATCAAATTTTGATTGACCGGATATCATCGTTCGTATAAATTGTGCAATTGCTTTGGTCGCTTTCACTGAATCGATTCCTTCCTCGCCGAACGCCCTAAAAAATCGATTGCGGTAATTCATGTCTTGGTTCAATTTTGAGACTGCGTTCTTCCAACTTTCATGCATCTCAATAGGGTTGATAACTGGATCTATAATTTGTTCCTCCAAAGATGTTTTCCTTCCATCCCAAAAGAAAAAATTCTCCCAACCCATATTTATCAATGCCATAGATTGTCGATTACCTTGAATTCCATCAATACCTGTTGAATATTGATTGGGATCAGAAAATGAACTTTCTGGAAAGTGGCACGATGCACAACTCATGGTATTATCACCACTCAGTTTTTTTTCATAAAACAAATATCTTCCGAGCTCAACACCTTCCACTGTCATGGGATTATCTGCTGGAATAATCATATCCGGAAAATGGGATGGAATTTCTAACACATAAGGCGTTGCTTTGTAACCAACACGATCTTTCCGACACGAAAAAATCAAAACAATGAGTAGAAAAACATACACCAAATATTTCATCAGTAGGCTATTAAAGACTGTTGAAAATTAGAAGTCACCTTGACCGTTAAAGCCTGCTGTCCAGAAGCAGTGTGCGTAAGAAATTCCGTTTTTAAATCTATTGTACTTAATGGATTATGTAAAAATTTCCACAAATCTAATTTTAACGGAAAAACTTTTTCGGTAGCTGACACAGTTTGCCAATTCACAGTCGGAAAATAAAAATCTCTTCGGTACAAATCAGTTCCAATATGAAAACTAAAACTGTGATCTAAATTATTTACTCCATCAGGAATTGTATCGACCTTTCCCTCCAAGTTGATAAAAATATATCCTGGATTCCACCCCCAATGCATTGGTCCCGCATTTGAAATATTCAACGGACTATCATTTGGAAAAGCAGATGGATCCGAATGATTTAGCACTGAATCAACCCCAATATAACCCTGGAGACTTGAATATTTTGCAAAATCTCCTTTTGTTCTTGCTAAAAGTAACCCCGTTTCTCTGAAATCAAAAAAAGCGGATTCAAGTAAATTTGAATTTCCATTTTTTAATTTAGTCACGTAAAATTTAACATCTGTAAATTTCATTTTGTACCCCTCAGGAGTAGTGTAAACTGAATCAAGCTGAATATTTTGCTGCCCATTATTTGAATACGTAGGTTGAACGGTAATTTTCAAATAATTATCAACCGGTTGAGGTTGGGGATCTTTCTTCTTACAGGAAAGCAGTAGAATAAAAACTGAAAAAATCCCAATACTGTATTTTACCATGTTATTTCCTTTAATTTTTTCGTAACTTTAAAAAAGCAATAATCTTTTACGAATTTACAAGAAAATCGATGAATCAACAAATGGATAAACCTCTTTTAATTTTAAATGCTTCTGCCGGAAGTGGAAAAACCTACAACTTAGTATTTCAGTATCTAAAAATCCTTCTAAAAACTGATCATTCTTTCCAAGATTTTAGACATATTTTGGCTATGACATTTACCAATAAAGCGGCAAACGAAATGAAAGAACGCGTTTTGATGGCTTTGGATAATATGTCGAGATCAACGCTTGCAGAGCCAGTTGAAGATGCCATTTCAATTTTCGAAAAATTAGAAACTGATTTGTTAGTCAACAGACTGACACTTATTGAAAGAGCCAAAAAGTCCTTGCGTTCCTTGTTGCACAGCTATGAAGACTTTCATGTAATGACCATTGATAAATTCAACCTCAAACTCATTCGAAATTTTAGTCGTGACCTCGATTTACCCGGCCAATTTGATGTCGAAATGAATACCGATCGCTTGGTAGAGAAATTGGTAGATAATTTATTAAACAAAATTGGAGAAAAAGATGCCGAGGAATTAACTGAATTAGTTTTTTCATTCGCAAAAAGCAATCTCGATGATGGCGAAAAATGGGACGTTAAACAAATTTTAGTGGAATTCGCCAAGATTTTAACGAAAGAAAGTGTTCTGCCAAAAATTGAAAAAATCACTGCAAAAAAATACGAGGTTTCAGAATTCACCAATCTTAATACTAGAAGAAAATGGCTGAGTGATGAACTAACTAGAAAAGCAAAAAAAGTTTATTCTACTGTTCTCGACCAAGGGATGGATGAAGACAGAGTACCTCAAAAATCAAGAGCATTCAATCAACTAATCAATTTGAAAGGTGGATCTTCCTTTTTTGGAAAAAATCCTATCAGTCCCTCCTATGCTACTGCCCTCATGGCCGAGCCAAAGAAGGGACAATTTCTTCCTCAAGATTTTCAAACAGATTTAGCTGATTTTATTTCATTTTATGAAACTCATTTCAACGAATTTCATCTTCTTTACCTGCTTGTGAAGAACTTCCATAGCATGGCTTTGTTGAAATTTATGTCAACCTTTTTAGAAGAAATAAAAGAACAGGATCAAATTATTCAAATATCTGAATTCAATAAGTTAATTTCAGAGTTGATTCAACAATCGCATGCGCCTTACATTTATGAGCGGATTGGCACTCGATTTAAACATTACTTATTGGATGAGTTTCAGGATACATCACGCATGCAGTGGTTGAATCTAATTCCATTAGTTGAGGAATCTTTAGGACATAATTATTTGAATTTTATCGTAGGCGACCCCAAACAATCTATTTATCGTTTTCGAAATGGCGTGGCTGAACAATTTGTAGCACTTCCTCGAATTTACAACCCGGAAAATTCAAGTGAACTAGAAAAAAAATCTGATTTTTTTGAAAGGCAAGGGGATTGTAAGCCCTTACTTGAAAATAGGCGATCAGCTCAGGAAGTAGTAAAATTTAATAATCAATTTTTTGAAAAAATGAAATTTCGTTTGGATGAAGGATCCCAGAAATTCTACCATCCAGTAAGCCAAACTCCCACCTCAAAAACGAATGGTTTTGTCTCAATTATTTCAGCCAAGAAAAAAATCACACTCGAAGAGCGAATTGATGAAATAATAGAAATTATTCACAGCTGTGATGAAGCAGGGTATAAGCGCAGTGATATTTGTATTTTGGGTGACAAGAACAAGGATCTCAATTCATGGGCAATTGAATTATTAAATCGGGGTATTCCGGTTGTTTCTTCAGATTCACTTTTTGTCAATAATGATGCTCGAGTTAGATTGACCATATCATACTTGAAATTGCGTTTAGATCCAAAAAACAAAACAGAATCCAAGAAATTTGCGGATCTATTTTTTAAAATTTCACCAAATAAAACACAAGCTGATTATTGGAAATATTTTTTAGAAAAAGAATATAACGGAAAAAAATACCGCGATTTTGATCAATCTAGTTTCATAACTGAAAATTTTAAAGATTCATCAACTTTTTTCTGTCAATACGAGACTATTTACAGCTTATTGCAAAAATTTTATGGCATCATGGGTTGGTTTGAAGAAACGAATCCATACTTACATCATTTAGCCGATGTTGTCTATAGTTTCGAGCAGAAAAACTCAAGTGATCTAAAAGGATTCCTTGATCATTATAAAAAAGATAATGAAAAAATGACTGTATTACTCCCTGAGTCTGAAAAATCCATACAACTCATGACCGTCCACAAAGCGAAAGGCCTAGAGTTTCCCGTGGTTATTTTACCAAATTTAGATTTTGGAACAGAGGTAAAAGGATTTTCCAAGCATTTAATTGAAGTAGAAGGAAATATCATCTATACTTCCTTGAAAAAAGACCATTCAGTCAAAGAAATTGCTGATGCTCAAATAATTGAAAAAAACCAAATCTTAACCGATAAAGTTAATTTGTGCTATGTAGCGTTAACAAGACCACGAGAACGACTCTACGCGTTCAACTATTTTCAACGATCAAATTTAGGAAGTTTGATTCACTCGGTATTAGAAGAAATTGTGGGAGGTGCCGAACCTGGTGAAATAGAATTTACAACCGGATCACTGGAGCTAAATCCAAAAGCCAATGCAGGTACAAAACAAGTTGACTTTTATGAACCAAAAGTGATTTCTGATAATTTATGGTTTCCGGAAATAGCTATTCGAGAAGATAACTTATCCAATGAACTATCGAACGAACAAAAATTTGGTAATGCCTTTCATTTACTTATGTCCCAGTGTGACTCCTTAGAAACAATCGAGCAGATACTTCAAAAATTGACAGACGAGGATAAAATTTCTATTGAATACACATCCGATTTACAAGAAAAGGCAGAAAGAACTTTTCAAAAACTCATTGAAAAAAGTATTTTCATTAATACAAAAAAGATCTACAATGAATCTACAATTATCTCTTCCCTTGATTCAATAAAACGTCCGGATAAAATTGTAATAAAAGAAGACGAAACGATAATAATCGATTTTAAAACAGGAAGCAAAAAAGAAAAGGATATCAAGCAAATTACTGAATATGCTAAAGTTCTCAAAGAAATGGAATTGCCTCAAATCAAAGCATTTTTATTTTACACGGCAACGGAAGAATTGCTTGAAGTTGGATGTTAGCTGAAAATTTTTTCGTAACTTAAAGTAAAATTGTGGAGAATGAGTAAGAAGTGGATAATTCAATCAGTACCATCCAACGCTGATGTAGAAAGACTAAAAGACGAATTAAAAGTAAGTGAGATTATAGCAAAATTACTCTTGCAAAAAGGCATTGATTCTAAAGAGAAAGCCGAGCGATTTTTACGACCAAAGTTGAGTGAATTACACAATCCTTTTTTGTTGAAGGATATGGATCTAGCGGTGGAATTGGTTAAAAGTACAATCAAAAACAATGGAAAAATCTTACTCTTTGGTGATTATGATGTAGATGGAACTACAGCCGTTTCTCTAATGTATCTGAGTTTATTACCTCATTATTCGAATATTTCGTATTACATTCCAGATCGATACACAGAAGGATATGGGATTAGTAAAAAAGGAATTGATTTTGCGATTGAAAACGATTATTCTTTAGTGATTTCATTAGATTGTGGAATAAAATCCATTGATTTGATTCAATATGCTCGTGAAAATAAGATAGATTTTATTGTTTGCGATCATCATCAACCCGGTGAAGAAATACCAAATTGTATTGTTCTTGACCCAAAGCGAAAGGATTGTGATTATCCGTTTAAAGAATTATCCGGATGTGGGGTTGGGTTTAAATTACTTCAGGCGCTCTATAAAACTAATGATTGGAATGAAGCCAACTTATTACAAAACCTTGATTTAGTTGCAATTAGTATTGGCGCAGATATCGTTTCAGTAACTGGAGAAAATCGCATTCTATCAAAGTTTGGAATGAAACAATTGAATGAAAAACCAAGAACTGCTTTCAAAGAACTTATTGAGTTATCAGGAAAAAAATTCCCACTGAATTTAACTGATGTAGTTTTCACCATTGCACCTAGAATTAATGCCGCAGGTCGATTAAGAAGTGGGAAATTTGCTGTTGATTTAATGGTTTCTACCAATCACGCAGAAATGGTACAAATTGCAGAGGAAATAAATCAGGATAATAAAAATCGAAGAGAAATCGATAAACAAATAACAGAAGATGCACTTCAACAAATTGAAAATGACCCAAAATTTCAATTGAAAAAATCTACTGTCGTTTACAATCCAAATTGGCACAAGGGTGTTGTTGGAATTGTAGCATCAAGACTGATTGAAAAGCATTACCGTCCAACCATTGTTTTGACTAAATCTAATGGCTTGATAACAGGTTCGGCAAGAAGTATTGATAATTTCAACTTGTACGAGGCAATTGATAATTGTTCAGATTTACTAGAGCAATTCGGTGGGCATGAGCACGCGGCAGGATTAACTTTAAAAGAAGAAAATTTAGCCGTTTTTATGAAACGCTTCGACAAAGAGGTTCAATCACGACTTGGTGCACATAATCAATACCCAACGCAAACAATCGATTTAGAAATCAATTTTGACGAATTATTTCTACCCCACGAGAATCGGACAAAAATTCCGAGATTAAAAACGATTTTAGAATATTTTGAACCTCATGGTCCTGGCAACATGAAACCCGTTTTTCTGACAAAAAATTTATTTACTAAAAGTAGCAGAATTCTGAAAGAAAATCACTTAAAAATTGAATGTTTGCAGCCAACCCATGATTTGGTCATGGAAGCAATTGCGTTTAATATGGTGGAAAAAGAAGCTGAAATTGCTAAAGGAATTCCTTATCAAATGGCCTATTCGCTTGAGGTCAATTCATTTCGAGATCGACAAACGTTGCAATTGAATGTAAAGGATATTCGAGAGCATTAAAATAAAAAATCCCCATTTTACTGGGGATTCACTAAAAAATAATTGATTTAATTTACAAATTCTCAATCACCATTGCCGAAGCTCCTCCTCCCCCATTGCAGATTCCAGCAGCACCGATTTTAGCATTGTTTTGCTTTAAGACATTGATTAAGGTAACAATAACTCGTGAACCTGAATTTCCAAGTGGGTGTCCTAATGCAACAGCACCTCCGTTTACATCCACTTTAGAAGCATCCAATCCAAGAATTTTAATATTTGCTAATCCAACCACAGAAAATGCCTGGTTCAACTCCCAATAATCAACATCCGAGGTTTTTAAACCTGCTTTCTCTAATGCTTTTGGAACCGCCAAAGACGGTGCGGTTGTAAACCATTCCGGAGCTTGTGCTGCATCAGCATAACCTACAATTTTAGCAATTGGTTTTAAGCCATATTTTTCAACCGCTTCCGCAGATCCTAATACAAGAGCAGATGCACCGTCATTTAATGTAGATGCGTTTGCAGCAGTAATTGTCCCTTCCTTGTCAAAAGCCGGTTTCAACCCGGGAATTTTATCTAAAAAAACATTTTTATATTCCTCATCTTCAGAAACTACAATCGGATCTCCTTTTCGTTGAGGAACAGATACGGGAACGATTTCATTGTCAAATCTTCCTGCTTTCCATGCGTCAGCAGCTCTTGTGTATGAAGTAATTGCAAAATTGTCTTGATCTTCTCTTGAGATATTATATTCTTTTGCACAAAGCTCAGCACAATTTCCCATTGGAACTTTATTATAAACATCTAACAAACCGTCTTTTGTTATTCCATCCAACATAGTGATATTGCCAAATTTAGTCCCATTTCTACCATCAACATAATGCGGCGTCTGAGACATATTTTCCATTCCTCCAACCACTACTATATGATTATCACCCGCTAAAATTGTTTGAGCACCAAGCATAATTGATTTCATACCAGAGGCACAAACTTTATTAACCGTTGTACAAGGAACATTTTGATTTAATCCAGCTCCCAGAGCCGCTTGACGAGCAGGAGCCTGACCTACACCGGCTTGCAAAACATTCCCCATAAAAACCTCATCGATAGCATCAACAGGAACATTTGATTTTTCTACTGCTCCCTTAATGGCTGTTGCACCTAATTGTGTCGCTGGAATTGTAGCGAAAGCTCCTAAAAACGAACCCATTGGCGTTCTCACAGCGGAAATAATATAGACTTCTTTTTTTGACATAATTCTAATTTTTGAGCTGCGAAGATAACCAAATCAACTAAATAAAAAACGAAAATTGACTACAAATAGTGAGCAATTCGAGGAGAAAAACGGTAAAAACCTCAAGAAATTGCAAAAACAAAAACAATATAACCTTGCTAACTCTGTTATTAATTGTAAATTTGTTTTGTGATTACAAACGCAATCTTGCCCTTATTCTTGAGTGACGTTTCAGGAACTGAAGTGCTAGTAATTTTCCTTTTTATCCTCATCTTTTTTGGTTCTAAAAGTATTCCTACCATGGCACGAACATTCGGTAGGGCAATGCGAGAAGTAAGAAATGCTTCAGCTGATTTACAAAATGAAATAAAAAAATCAGGTTTAGATGTTAAGAAGGATCTTAATTTATCAGCTATTCTTCAAAAAACGGAAGAAGAATTTCAACAACCTTTGGATCAGGTGATGGTGGATATTAAAGAAACTGTTCACTACGGAAGTACTAATTTGAATGAAGCTGCAGACAATTTTAATGAATCAATACCTTCAACCATTGAGTCGTCTTCTATGGAAATTGAACCAGAAAATGAGCAACAACAAATAAAACTGACTGCGAAATCACAAGAAACGGAAATACCAGATAAAAACGAATCAAATGGCTAAAGTAGGAATCATAATGGGTAGTATTTCAGATCTTCCGGTAATGCAGGAAGCCAAAGACATATTACAAGAATTGGGTATTGAATCGGAAATTGACATTGTTTCAGCACATCGAACTCCTGAGAGAATGGTTGAATATGCTAAAAATGCCCATTTGAACGGGATTTCTGTTATCATTGCAGGTGCAGGAGGTGCTGCGCATTTACCAGGAATGACGGCATCATTAACCTCTTTGCCTGTGATTGGTGTTCCCATTAAATCATCAAATTCAATTGACGGGTGGGATTCTATATTGTCCATTCTGCAAATGCCAGGGGGAATTCCTGTAGCAACTGTTGCATTAAATGGAGCCAAAAATGCCGGACTTCTTGCTGCTCGAATTATCGCTGCTTTTGATCAAACGGTTTTCAATAAAATGGAAAGTTATCGGAATGAATTGAAAGAAAAAGTAGAGGAATCTCGCTCCAAACTTTAAATTTCGTTTTGGTAAAATTCTTGCTAAAATTTGCGCCTATGCGTTTTATATTTATCTTGATTTTATTTGTTTCAACCTTGTCTTTTGGCCAAAAGTGTGATCGCGTTTTATTAACTGGTCAGGTAATAGACTCGGGTGGAATTCAATCCTTTTATAACTTGATGATTGTCAATCGAAACACTGGGCAAGGCGTGTTTGGTCAACCCAATGGTTTTTTCTCGGTTTATACCAAAAATAACGATAGTATTTCTATTTCTGTGAAAGGGTATTTAATTCATGGATTTCGCATAATTGCAGATTCTAATTGTCAGAGCAAACAAAAAATCTACTTGGTTCCAAAACCCCAAGAATTGAAGGAAATGGTCATTAAACCATTGAAAACGTTGAGTCAAATTCGCGAAGAAAGAGAGGCATTGGCTATGCGAGAAACAAGATTGGTTACAGGGGTTGATGTTCTTCAAAGTCCAATCACAGCACTTTATCAAACTTTTTCAAAAAAGGAGAAAAACAAACGTTGGATAGCCGAACAAGAATTTAAAGATAATAAACGAAAAGTGGTTCAGGAATTACTTAGATTATACGTTGCCAGTGATATAATTGAATTAAACGAAGATGAATTTGACGATTTTATTTCTTTCTTGAGCTTATCAGAAACCTTCCTCAAAACATCTACCGAAATGGAGTTATATCTTTTCATCAAAGATAAATACGATCATTATAAAAGAATTAAAAATTAATGGAAGTTATTCAGCTGATATTTAAAATTGGAGTTCTCCTCGCCATCTATGGGTTCATTTGGTTTTTTATCAATTTACTCATTTCCTTGGCAACAGGTGGACGAAAAAAAACAATAGGTGAAGTCTATTTTTCCAAAGGAGTTAAATCCATTTTTTTAGTAAACGTTCTCTTTTTATATGGTTTAGATGACGGACAAAATGAAATAGCCCTTTTCAACATGATTGTCTCTGGACTTGTCCTTCTACTCTACTTCATTGGTCAAATGCAAAAGAATGAGCGACAAGCAGAAATGATGGAAAAATACTCGAATTTATTAAGAGGAATAGGAACCAATTCACGGTTTAATAAGAAAGCAGAAATCATCGTATTATCTCTTTCAATTCTCTTTTACGCTTCTCTCTTCTTTTTACCGGGTTTTGCCAAAAACCCAATTGCACTTTGGTTTTACGAGACAGTAACTGGAATTGAAAAAACGCCATTAATTGGTTTTATTTTCAAGGTAATCGGTTTCTTTTTCCTACTCAGTACTTTAATTAAAATCTTCAATGGAATTAATTACCTTCTTTCAGGAAAACCCTTATTAAATGTAAAAACAGAATACCATGCGGGAAGAAAAAAAGACAAGGACGACGATTCATTTGATGATTTTGAAGAAGTAAAAAATGAACTACCTGAAGATAAATCGTAAGGCATGGAATGACAAAACAGTCGTTCATTTACAATCTGAATTTTACGACCAAAAAGCATTTTTAGCCGGAAAAAATTCCCTAAAAAATCCAGAATTACAGGTTTTGGGAGACGTTAACGGAAAGCGAATTTTACACTTGCAATGTCACTTCGGACAAGACACACTATCCTTGGTACGCATGGGAGCAAAAGTTACCGGATTAGATTTTTCAGAGGTTGCCATTGAAAATGCCATTCGAATAAACGAAGAATTAGGTCTTGATGCTCGATTTGTATGTTCGGATGTTTGCGATTTACCAAAGGAACTTTACAATCAATTTGATATCGTTTTTACCTCGTACGGAACAATAGGTTGGTTTCCTGATTTAGAACCTTGGGCAGAAACTATAAAAAACGCCTTAGTGCCGGGAGGAAAATTCATCATGGTCGATTTTCATCCGTTTGTTTGGACTTTCGATAACGACATGAAATACATCCAATACGATTATTTCAACAGCGAACCCATTGAAGAAGAAATTGAGGGATCGTATGCCGATCGAAATGCACCGATAAAAACTAAAACAATTTCTTGGAATCACGGAATTGGCGAAATTCTAAATACGTTGATTCAAGCAGGTATTTCTATCTACGAATTCAGTGAAATGGATTTTTCTCCGTTCGAATGTTTTTCAAATTTGAAGAAACTAGATGAAGACAAGTTTGTATTTTCAAACATTGAACCTGCCATTCCTATGATTTATCGAATTGTTGGTGAGAAAAATAATGTTTGAGCTAGAATCATAACTCTTCTCTTCCTGATTTTTTGTGTCCCACAACTTTCATTTTTTGTCATTCATTGATAAATGCATACATTTGTGTACTCCCAACGGGGAAAAATTAACCCTTCATTAATTGTTAGGCAATTAATTGACGATTTTTATGAGGTTTCATAAAAATATCAGGGTTAATCCTGATAAAATAGTACCTATTTTCATCAGCCCTTAGGGTAAATTACTCAATGGAGTAATTTAGATTAATAAAAAATTAGCGTTTGCTAAACAACCTGCAAGAGAAAAGACGAAATTTCTAATTCACAGGGAAGTTAAAGTTAAACGCTCATGCGACTGCGTGGGCGTTGCTTTGCTTTGTGAATTGGGCTTCGTCTCCCACTCTTGCAAGCTAAGCAACTGTCCCACGCTTTTTTATTTGTGTATAAACTCACTGCGGGGCGAGTGAAAAAATATGCTTCAATGAAAAAAGTTGTTTTTTGTTTTGTCTTATTCGCTTTTACTTTTTTAAAATCTCAAGTAAATGTATTGGAATCTAATCTTGTTATGCAAAATGGACTATTCTATCATAATAATATTCCATTTTCAGGAATTGCATTGAATTATTATCCGCAGGAACAAATTAAATCAATATGTGAAATAAAAGATGGACAAAAAACGGGGAGTTTTACTTCATTCTACGAGGATAAGACTTTTAAAAAATCGAACTACAAAGATACGGCCGTCATAAGAACTATTGAAAATCAAATAGTAAAAGTAAAAAATGATATTTCAATGTTGATTTCTGATACAGTTAATTCATACCGTAAAATGACAGACTATTTGAAGGATGAAATTGGAGGTGAAAAAAAATTAATTAAAATCAAAGAAAAATCCGCAGAAGGTGACCTGAAAGGCAAAAAACTTGAAGAATTTAATGTTTATAACAATCTAGTATACAATCACAATTTAGCACTACAAATTCTTAAAGAAAAGAAACTTTTATTGCAGAATACTGAAAGTAAGCTGAGTTCTGAATTGGCTAAAAAAGAATTCTCTGGTATTTCAAAGGAACAATATGTTCAAAAAAATGGGATCATGGATGGGGCTTACATTTCACATTTTGAAAATGGAAAAATAAGTTCAGAAGGAACCTTCAAAGATGGAAAGTATAATGAAAAATGGACATTCTTTTTTGAAAATGGAAACGTAAAAGGAAAAGGAAGCTACCAAATGGGTGATGGAACTGACATAGGTTCAACTGGGATTTCTATTAACGGCAGAGAGGGAAAATGGAATTTATTTCATGAAAATGGAAAAATTAGCCAGGAATCAACATATACTAATGGAAAGTTAATTGGTAATTTCAAAAGCTTTTATGACAATGGAACGCTCAAAACAGAGGGAAATTATACCGAAGGAAAAAGAATGGGAATCTTTTCGAACTTCTATGAAAATGGTGAATTAAAATCTGAAATAGTTTTTAATGATACATTGAGGGATGGCATTTGTAAATATTTTTATGACAACAAGCAACTAAAAGAAGTTGGGAATTTTAAGGATAACAAGAGAGAGGGCGAATTTAAGTTTTATTATGCAAATGGAAAACTTAAAAGACAAGGAAATTACTCTGCCGGTAAACAAAATGGTCTATTTAAAACATATTATGAAAGTGGGCATTTAAAATCGGAGGATTTTTTAAAAGATACTCTTAATGAGGGCATTTGTAAATTTTACTATGAAAATGGACAACTAATGGAGTCTGCAACATGGAAAAATGGCAAAAAAGAGGGGGTATACAAAATTTTTTCAGAAAATGGAAAAATACAGCTAGAAGAAAATTATGTCAATAATATAAGGGAGGGATTATGTAAACTCTATTACAATTCTGGTATACTACAAGCCTGTGAATCCTATAAAAATGATAAATTAAATGGTCTATGTTCATATTATTATGAAAATGGAAAGTTAGATCTAGAAGGTAATTTCAAAAATAATTTAGCTGATGGTATTTTTAAATTTTATGATCAAGATGGGAATTTGGAAGAGGAAAGTAATTTTATCAATGGAAAATCATCAAAAAATCCATCGTTTGATGGTAATTTAATTGTTGAAAGTATTCAAAATGAATTAACCAGAACTTTAAATAAATTCAATGATCAATTTACGGATGGTCGAACTTTCAGTGAAAAGGAATATAATCAAGAATATGATTGTAAATACTGCCTTAAATCCAAAATAAAAGGTTGGAAAAATGGTTATAACTCAGAAAAAAAGAAATATGATCCATACAACTATTTATTTGACATGGAAAAAACTTATTCACCTAATGGTTTAAGGCAACAATTTCCATACTGCAGTCCAAAATGCGCCAAAGAAGATAACGAATAAAGAAGAAGTTTACACGATCTTGAGGAGGATAGAACTCAACTCTTCTCCACCCAAATTTTTGTATCTCCTTCAGTTTCAATATCAGTTAAAACAGCATCTCCATTTCGCGTTTCAAAACGGATATCATCGGCCAAAATTTCAGCACAGATGTAGGATTTATTTTCTGAAATGGCAGTTTGAAGCTTTTCGTTTGTATCGAGAGTTACAAGAATTCGGTCAGTTACATCCAAACCGCTTTCTTTTCGTATGTTTTGAACTCGATTTACAACTTCACGAGCAATCCCTTCTGACCACAAAGCTGGTGAAATGGTAATATCCAAGGCAACAGTTAACCCATTTTCAGAAGCAACCAACCAACCCGGAATATCTTGCGCTTGAATTTCAAAATCGGTAATTTCTAAGGTAATTTCTACTTCATCGATTTCTCCTTGCCAAGAGCCACTTGACTCAATAGACGTAATGTCATCTGCTGTAAAAGATTTCACCAATTCAGCAATAGCTTTCATTTGCTTACCGTATTTTGGACCAATGGTTTTGAAATTTGGTTTGATACTTTTTACCAACATTCCGCTGTCCTCCAACAATTCAAGTTCTTTTACGTTTACTTCCGATAGAATCAACTCTTTTACGTGTTGTAAATTATCGGCAATCTCTTTATTCAAAACAGGAATTGTAATTTTTTGTAACGGTTGACGCACGCGAATCATTTGTTTTTTGCGCAATCCAAGAACAAGTGAACATGTATCTTGCGCCAATGCCATTTGTGCTTCTAACGTTTTATCAATAAACGCTTCCTTAGAAATTGGAAAATCAGCCAAATGAACGGAAGTTGCAATATGTTTTTTTGTTGTGTTATTCAAATCTAAAAACAATTGATCCATGTAGAACGGTGCAATTGGAGCAGCGAGTATGGAAACTGTTTCCAAACACGTATACAACGTCTGATACGCACACAATTTATCTTTTGGATCATCACTTTTCCAATAACGACGACGACACAAACGCACGTACCAATTGGATAGTTGGTCATTCACAAAATCTTGAATTACTCTACCTGCCTTAGTAGGTTCGTAACTCGCATAAGCCTCATCCACCTCAGCAATTAATGAATGTAGTTTTGACAAGATCCAACGATCAATTTCGGGTCTTTGGTCTAACGGAACATCCGACTCAGAATAATTGAAACCATCAATATTTGCGTAAAGCGAGAAAAACGAATAGGTATTGTAAAGTGTTCCGAAAAACTTGCGTTGAACTTCTGAAATTCCATCCAAATCAAACTTCAAGTTATCCCAAGGTTGTGCGTTCGTAATCATATACCAGCGCGTAGCATCAGGTCCATATTTTGTTAACGTTGTGAACGGATCGATTGCATTCCCCAATCTTTTTGACATTTTTTGCCCGTTCTTATCTAAAACAAGTCCATTGGAAACCACATTTTTATAAGCAACTGAATCAAAAACCATCGTTGCGATTGCGTGCAGCGTATAAAACCATCCACGTGTTTGATCTACACCTTCTGCAATAAAATCTGCAGGATAACCGTCACGATTGTCAATTAATTCTTTATTTTCAAACGGATAATGCCATTGAGCGTAAGGCATAGCGCCTGAATCAAACCATACATCAATTAAATCTGCTTCGCGTTTCATCGGTTTTCCTGAAGGAGAAACTATGGTAATTTGATCCACAATGTGCTTGTGTAAATCGATTCCTTGGTAATTTTCCTTGGACATGTTTCCAATTTCATACTTCTCAAATGGATTTGATTGCATGAAGCCAGCCTGAACGGATTTCTCGCATTCATTTTTCAGTTGTTCAACCGATGAAATGCAAATACGCTCATCCCCTTCTGCTGTTGACCAAATTGGAATGGGAATACCCCAATAACGAGAACGTGATAAATTCCAATCATTTGCATTTTCTAACCATTTGCCAAATCGACCTGTACCAGTAGATTCAGGTTTCCAATTGATGGTATTGTTCAATTCCACCATTCGCTCCTTTTTATCCGTCACCCGAATAAACCACGAATCTAATGGATAATACAAAACAGGTTTATCGGTTCTCCAGCAATGAGGATAATTGTGTTCGTATTTCTCTACTTTGAATGCTTTATTTTCCTCTTTTAGTTTAATAGCTATTTGAACATCGACTGATTTTTCAGGAGCTGATCCTTCGTCATAATATTCATTTTTCACATACATTCCAGCGAAATCGGTAACTTCAGCTCTGAATTTACCTTGAAAATCAACTAGTGGAACGAGATTCCCATTATCATCGTAAACGAGCATCGGTGGAACTCCTGCATCGGCCGCGACTTTAGCATCATCCGCACCAAAAGTAGGTGCAGTATGAACGATTCCAGTACCATCTTCTGTGGTTACAAAATCACCTGGAATAACTTGAAAAGCATTTTCTGCGTTTTCAGCAGGTAAACAATAGGGTAAAAGTTGTTCGTATTTGATACCGACCAATTCTTTTCCTAAACAAGTTCCCGCAACAAAATAAGGTATGTTTTTATCTCCCGCTTTGTAATTTGAAAGTTCATCTACTGATTCAGCGGCTTGAAATCCTTTTCCGAATTGGTATCCAACTAAATTTTTGGCTAATATGACGTTGATTGGCTCAAACGTATATTGATTGAAAGTTGAAACCAAAGCGTATTCGATGTTTGGACCTACGGTTAATGCTGTATTTGATGGAAGAGTCCATGGGGTTGTTGTCCAGGCGAGGATATAGGTATTTACCTTCTCCCCTTCTGCCTTGTCGGCAGACAAGTGAGGGGAGATTGAGAGGGGTGATTTTGTGTTCATCCCCCTTGATCCCCCTTCAAAGGGGGAAAAGCCTCCAGAAATCATTTTAAACATCGCCACAACCGTCGTATCTTTTACATCTTTATAACAACCCGGTTGATTCAATTCGTGCGATGAAAGTCCAGTTCCTGCTTTTGGAGAATACGGTTGAATGGTGTAACCTTTATATAGTAATCCTTTATCAAAAAGTTGACCTAATAACCACCAAACAGATTCCATGTATTTGGGCTCATAAGTCACATATGGATTTTCCATATCCACCCAATACCCCATTTTTTCGGTCAAATCATTCCAAATATCCGTGTAGCGCATAACCGCTTTTTTACACGCTTCGTTGTATTGATCAACTGTAATTTTGGAACCAATATCTTCTTTTGTTATTCCTAATTCTTTCTCAACACCCAATTCGACAGGTAAACCGTGCGTATCCCAACCTGCTTTACGTTTTACTTGAAAGCCTTTCAGTGTTTTATAGCGACAAAAAATATCTTTTATGGAACGCGCCATTACATGATGGATTCCTGGAAGTCCATTTGCTGAAGGCGGACCTTCAAAGAAAACAAATGATGGATTCCCTTCGCGGGTTGAAATAGATTTTTCAAAAACGGATTCATTTTTCCATCTTTCGAGCACAACTTCTGCGATATTTGGCAAATTAAGCCCTTTGTATTCTGTATATTTTGCTGACATATTCCTAAAAATCAGATTGGGCAACAAAGGTACTTATTTCAAAAATAAGTTCACAGAAAAAATATTTTTCAGTTTTGCTTGAATAAATTATTTTTTTTCTATCTTTGCACTCCATTTTTGTGGATAAAATTATAGATTATGAAAAGAACATTTCAACCATCAGTAAGAAAAAGAAGAAACAAACACGGTTTCAGAAGTAGAATGGCAACAAAAAATGGTAGAAGAGTTCTTGCTGCTAGAAGAAGAAAAGGACGTAAGAAACTAACTGTTTCTGATGAACCAATGCACAAAAGATAGAAAGTAAACAACCTATTTAATATGAAGTCGTCAGCAATGACGACTTTTTTTATTCCATTTTTTCAGCAGTGGAATTTTCAAAAAAGGTTTCAAATGTAACCGGTTCTTTTGGTTGATTGCTTGAATTTGTTTTTGGGATAAGCGAGGATAATTTAAGCACCTTTGTTCCACTGTAATAGTACGTTAATATTTGATGATAGGTAAATTTTGATTTAGCCATTTTCATTGCTCCCTCTTGACATAAGCCCACTCCATGACCATATCCTTTTCCTTTTAACAATACAAATTCACCTTCATCAGAACAAGAAAAATAGGTTGATTTCAGTTTAAATTCATCTCGAATATCTCGCAATGGAATTCCATATTTTGGATTAACGAAAAAAGCCATTCTATTTTCCTGCTTGAAATGAAATTGATGAAATGCAAAAAAAGAATCACTTTCAGGAATAAAATAATTTTCTTTGAAAAAAGACGTCCATTTTGATTTAGCAATCTTTTTCTCCCAATTTGCTTGCTTAGTATAAATACAGAATGTATCTTTAAATGAAGTTAAATATGGAATTGACTCATTCCAGATATAATCTGATTCCGAGGTTTGTCCTCCGCAATTTGCATGAAAAAATCCTTCTACAAATAAATTATTGTTGTGAACTAGAATCTCTTGTTTCGTTTCAGCAACAGCTTGTAGAATGGTATTAGAAAATCTCCATTTGTTGTGATAAGCCTGACAATGAACTCGATCGCACAAGTCATACCCATCTTTTCCATGTCGATTCAAATTTTTTATTGCATACGTTCTACTAAGAACTGCCTGCGCTTTATAATACTCTAAATGATGTCCAACTCCGCCCTCAGATTCCACAACGCCAGCGAGGTAATCTTCAAGATTTACCACGTTAACCATCGAAAGTCCATTTTTATTTCGAGTAATTTCAAAATCTCCCACGTATTTTCGGGGTCTAATTTCCGTAGCTTTTTGAGTTAAGGTTAAGAAACCATTTGATTGATTTTGAATCAGTTTAATCTTTTTATAAACTCCGATTTCAAGTACACCAAAGATTAATTTCACTTTTGAGCTATCCATGGCAATAAGATCCACAAAATCAGAATTATTTAGCTCACCAATATATAGTGTATCAGCATAAATTGAATAACTAGATTCATTGTATGAAAAGCTAATTCTATTTATTTTATCTCCTGAAAAAACGGCAATACGAATGGTTTGAGCGTATCCAAACGACATCAAGATTATGGCGAGAAAAAATGTTGTTTTCACCATTTAACAAAATTAAGTGAGCTGATTTGAGGAAAATCGTTACTCTGAGATAGTTTTCAACAATGAATGTGCAACTTTTTTACTAGCGCCTTGTCCACCCAATTTCTCACGCATAATTTCAAAATTAGAAAGCATTGCTTCCCGGTAATTTTTATCATTTAGCAATAAATCCAATTCTTCTCGAATTTTAAAGGGATTACATTCACCCTGAATTAATTCTTTAACAATCTGTTGATCCATTATCAAATTCACCAAGGATATATAATTTATCTTTATTAATGACCTTGCAATGAAATATGAGATCCACGAGCCTTTGTAGCAAACAACCTCTGGGATATTTAAGATCGCTGTTTCTAGGGTTGCAGTACCAGACGTTACTATCGCTGCCTCGGAATTACTGAGCAAATCATAGGTTTGACCAAAGATTATTTTACAACCCTGAGCCTCAAATTCATCATACATTTTCGCCGTTTGATTTGGTGCTCCTGCAATAACTATTTGATAATTTTTCAACGATTTAACAGCATCAAGCATTATGGGAAGTTTCACCTTGATTTCTTGTTTCCTACTACCGGGAAGAATTGAAATTATAGGAACTTGAGATAATTTATTTTTATTCAAAAACTCATCTTTGGTCAATCGAACTTGATTAAAATTCTCTACCTCATCCAAAAGCGGATGTCCAGCGTATTGAGTTTCGTAATCAAATTGTTTATAAAAATCATTTTCAAATGGAAGAATCGAATACATTTTATCGACCGAAGCTTTTATAATCTTAACACGAGATTTTTTCCATGCCCAAACTTGTGGTGAAATATAATAATGTACTTTAATTCCATTTTTCTTTGCCCATTGTGCTATTCGTAAATTAAATCCTGGATAGTCAATTAACAACAACACATCCGGTTTAAATTCCAAAATGTCTTTCTTACAGAAATTGATATTTTTTAGGATTGTAGATAAATTTAGTAGAACCTCAATAAACCCCATAAAAGCAAGTTCGGAAATATGTTTCACCAACGTTGCTCCTTCATTTTTCATGCGATCACCTCCCCATGCTCGAACAGAGATAGAATAATCTAACTTATAAAGTTCTTTCAGTAAATTAGCCCCATGTAAATCGCCAGAAGCTTCACCTGCAATTATGTAAATCCGAGCTGGTTTTTTAATCATTACTGAATAACATTCACATAAAGCACATAAGGCAAATAAAGAATAGTACCGAGTATAATTCCCATCCCCAACTCATATCTTTCTCTATTTAACGAAAGATAAAACCAAAACAAATTAGCGATAATGGCAAGAGATAGAAATTTACTACGAACCATATCCATATTCAGAAACTGTTTCCAAAGATATTCGAATGGATAATTTTGAAATTCTGCCATAATTACAATTACCAGTGGAACGAAGACAATTGGTGAAAATAACCCAACCAAAAGTCCTCTCGTATGTTCCCATCCCCAATGTCGAAAATTCATAATTTCCAGTTTTTAATTTCATCAATTTTTGAATAAGCCGTCATATCAAAATGAGTCGGCACAACACTCACATATTTATTTTTCATCGCAGCCAAATCAGTATCCTTGTGATGATCGACATTTGAAAATTCTCCGGTTAACCAATAATAGGGCTTCCCGAATTGATCTATTCTTTTATCAAAGCGATCTGCCCAAAAAGCATGTGCTTGTCGAGCCACTTTAAATCCTTGAATTTCATTCACATCTATATCAGGCACATTCACATTTAAGCACGTATGTTCAGGAATTAAATTAGCTAAAGCTTTTTCGATAATCTGATTTGCCGCCCATTTCGCTGCTGTGAAATCTGCATCCGTAGAAAAATTTGCCAACGAAAAACCAATTGATGGTATATTCTCCATTGCTCCTTCCACTGCGGCCGACATCGTTCCAGAATAAAGCACATTTGTTGAAGTATTTTCTCCATGATTGATTCCTGATAGTAGTAAATCCGGTTTGCCATTGAGAATTTCATAAATTGCAAGTTTCACGCAATCAACGGGAGTTCCAGAACAAGAATAGGCGCGGATAGATTCAAAACCGTGATATTCATTCAATCTTAATGGATGATGAATGGTTATTGAATGACCTGTGGCAGACTGAGGTTTATCAGGCGCCACAACAATTACATCTCCAAAAGATTTAGCTACTTCAATCAGTGAGGCTATCCCCTTAGAAGTGATTCCATCGTCGTTTGTAACTAAAATTTTTGGCTTACTCATAAAACGTGTTACGAAAATAGTGAATATTATCGAAATGAAAATAGTTCAATTTTTTTCGCTATATTTAATTTGCTTAAATATCATTGGAAATACGGTGTTTTAATCTATTAAAATGGCAATTTAAATCACTTTTTGCAATGATTAAATATCATTAAAAACTTATTTTTGCAATGTTTAGATTACAAATTTTAGTATTTTTTGATATGATTAAAATTCAATTTATATTGATTATATAATATTTATATTGCAATTTATGCTAAATTATGACAGTTTTGTATTGCAAATAAAGGTTATTTTTGTACCTTTGGGTAAAATCTAGAAAAGATGAATGAGCTAATTGCAACGCACGAAGATATACTAAAAAACTTCCAATCAAGGTTTGAAAGAACGATGGATATTGACTGGAATGACCGATTAATTGGTCTTACTGGGGCACGTGGCGTTGGAAAAACTTCTTTTCTAATTAATCATATCATCAAAAATTTAGCGGGTAAAAACAAAGCTCTATACATTAGTATGGATGACATTCATTTATCCACCATGAAATTAGTTGAATGTGCGGATACTTGGGTAAAACAAGGTGGCACTCACCTATTCATTGATGAAATACACAAATATCCTAATTGGAGTCAAGAGCTGAAAAACATTTATGACCGTTACCGCCAACTCAAAGTTGTTTTTACCGGATCTTCCCTATTGCATATTCAGTCGGGAAAAGCGGATTTAAGCAGACGAGCAGTTGTGTATGTGATGAATGGACTTTCCTTGCGTGAGTTTATCCAAATTCAAACTGGAAAAAAGTTTCCTGTAATCGAATTAGAAGATTTACTGAAAAACCATACGGAAATTGCGCGTGAAATTTCTTCGAAAATTCATCCGATTGCTCATTACATCGACTATGTGAAATACGGTTACTACCCATTCTTTTTGGAAAGCACTAAAACCTATTCGCAAAAATTGCTAAATACCATCACATTGATGTTAGAAACGGATTTACCCTACATGCGCAATGTGGACGTAAAATACATTCACAAATTGAAAAAGTTGGTGTACCTTGTTTCGCATGCCTTGCCCTACCAACCCAATGTGTCAAAAATTGCCGGAGATCTGGAGGTGTCGCGCAACACGGTTATGCTTTACTTAAATTATTTGGAGGATGCTAAATTATTCAATTTATTGCAAAGTAAATCTTCAAGTGAAGCCAATTTGGCAAAGCCTGAAAAAGTGTATTTACACCACCCCAACTTGATGTATGCCATTGGCAAAAACTCCATCCTAGAAGGAACCGTGCGCGAAAGTTTTTTCTACAACCAAGTAGCAAATGTTCATAAAGTAAATGCTTCTCAACACGCTGATTTCTTTGTAAATGATACATACACCTTTGAAATTGGAGGTAAAAGTAAAACGAAAAAGCAGATTAAAGAGATACCAAATAGCTTTGTAGCAGCTGATAATATTGAAGTTGGAAATGGAAAAATGATACCGTTGTGGTTGTTTGGATTTTTGTATTGAAACAAGAAAGATAATTTAATTCAAATCGCGCAAACCCTCAAAATCTCAACTTCCTCCTCGCTCAATGCCAAACCTCTGCGATTCATCATATTATTGGCGTATTCCACTGCTTTGTCAAATTTAAATGGAACTAAACCCGCGCTGCCTCCCCATGAAAAAGAAGGAATGAACTTAGACGGAAAATCTCCTCCGTAGATATTGCACGAAACACCTACAACCGTGGCGGTATTGAACATGGTATTAATTCCACACTTGGAATGATCGCCCATACAAAGTCCCATGAACTGAACATTTGTCTTCTCTTCTTGCTCAGATTCATAGGAATACGCTGAAACGAAACCGTAATTGTTTTTAAGATTGGATGTATTGGTATCAGCACCCAAATTACACCATTCACCGATTAATGAATTGCCTAAAAATCCCTCGTGCCCTTTATTGGAATATGCTTGCATGACTACATTATTGATCTCCCCTCCTACTTTGCAATGCGGACCTAACGTGGATGCACCATATACTTTTGTTCCGAGTTTCAACGCACTGTGCTCGCACATCGCTAAAGGCCCTCGAACAACTGACCCTTCCATAATTTCCGCATCTTTCCCCACGTAAATTGGTCCTGTGGATGTATTCAAAATACTTGCTTGCACTTTCGCGCCAGGTTCGATAAATAAAAGTGATGAATCTCCAATCAAGGTACTTGTTTTAGATAATTTCTCGGAAGTACGATTGACTGTAATCAATTGAAAATCTTGTGCTAATACAATATCATTTTTCTGAAATAGATCCCAACGCTGTTCTAGAATTACCGGTTCAGTGCCTGTAAAAGCGATTTTCTTATCTCCAGTTCCATTTTTTGCTATCCACGTATTTCCGAGCGTTAACGATGAATTTTCTTCCATTTGTAAAACAGCAGCGACAAGCTCATCGTTTGGAATAATCGCAGCATTTATTTCAAGTGCATTTTCAACTTTCGGAAATTTTCCTTGTAGGTATTGTTCGGTAGAGAAGCCAATTTCAATTGATGAATTTAAATCAAAACCATTCAAAAAAGCCAACCAACGTTCATCATTGGTAAAAATTCCCATGCGCAAATTCCCAATAGGACGAGTCAAGCTCAAAGGAGCAAAACGCAAATGTAATCCGTTATCATTCAAATTAATTTTCATATTGAATGGATGTTTTTGATATAAAAAATGAACTTAAATAAAGGCAAGCGAACGTTAGTAATCCGTTGATAATTAACATCTCGTAACCAAATTTATACCCTCCAAACCACTGAACTGAATTTTTATCAGTAAGGTAGCACAAAGCAGGTACACCAACACAGATTAACGGAACAATTGGATTGAAAACTGCTCTTTTTGTTAAAATTCCATAGGCAAACAGTCCGATTAAAGGACCGTAAGTGTACGATGCCAAGGTTAATATTACATCAATGATATCTGTTTTTGGATTTTGTTCAATGTACCAATTTGTACCCAGTATTATTAAGAGGAAAAGAACAGAAAAACCGATATGAACAAACAACATTGTTCTTTTCTTATTCGATTCTTCCCTATTTTTAAAGTTCAAAAAATCGATGCAAAAACCGGTTGTTAAAGCAGCCAATGCACTATCTGCAGAAGCATACGAGGACGCTGTAATTCCCAACAAGAAAAAGACTCCGGCAAGTGTTCCGAATTCGGTTAAGGCCAAGGTTGGAAACGTATGATCCGTTTTCATTGGTAAATCAACCCCTTTCGAAGCAGCAAAAACGTACAAGGCGCCTCCCAATACTAAAAACAAGAAATTGGTCGCAACAAGCACAACCGTAAATGAATACATATTTTTTTGCGCTTCTTTGATATTTTTACAGGTCAAATTTTTCTGCATCAGATCTTGATCTAATCCTGTCATGGCAATAGCTAGAAACATACCTCCAAAAAAGTGCTTATAGAAATAATTCTTCGCATTTGAATCATCTAGCACAAAAATTCGAGACAAAGAATGCCCTGAATTGGTTTTAGTCGCTGAAATTTTATCCCATAATCCGAGCAAGTCAACATTTAAAGTTTGAGCGACGATAATGGTACAAATGATAACTGAACTTACCAAGAAAAACGTTTGAAACGTATCTGTATAAACAATCGTTTTAATTCCGCCTTTGAAGGTATATACCCAAATTAACAGAATCGTTATACACGCAGTCATCCAATAGGGAACACCTAAACCCTCAAACAGAAATAATTGTAAAACAATAGTTGCCAAATACAAGCGAATTGCTGAACCTAAGGTCCGAGATAAAATAAAGAATGCAGCACCAGTTTTGTAGCTGATTAATCCCAGTCTTTTTTCTAAATATTCGTAGATCGATGTTACATTCAGCCTGTAATACAAAGGCATCAAAAGTTGAGCAATTACAATATAACCAAGGACATATCCTAAAACCACTTGAAAATAAGCCATTCCATCATTAATCACTTTTCCAGGAACTGAAATAAATGTCACTCCGGACAAAGAAGCGCCTATCATCCCAAAAGCTACCAGATACCACGGACTTTGGCGATCACCGGTAAAAAAAGTATCACTTGTTGCTTTGCGGGAAGTAACTATTGAAATCCCGATTAAAACTAGAAAATAGGCAACTAAAACGCCGATGATTAATGCCGTACTCATTTTTTATTCTTCAATAGAGTTATCCGATTTCAACCAGGCTAAATTTCGCGAATACAAGAAAATAAATAAACCAGAAATAATAAGATTAACTACAACCACAGGCGTAGGAACATCATCGGGTGAAACAATTAAATACATGGAAGTTGAGGACAACAAACTATAAATAATATAGAGGTGAAATCCGTAAATATTTCTCTTAAACATGAGAATAACGCTTATCAAACCAGAAATTGAAATAAGTGCTGATATACCAGTAAAAAGAACATAGTTCTCGTTCAATGCTTTGGTTATAAATTGTAATTTTTCTACCAATTCCATTGCTTCCGGTGAAGCATCGTATTCTTTAAGTACTTGAACCAGCTGTGCCATTTCAACATCTTGTTTTTTGATTTCTTCCGCTGAAGGAGGCCCGGTTAACACACTAAAAACACCACTTAAACTGGCGATTCCTGTATTAATTAATGTAAAAATTCCAAGAATTAGTAAAAGCCGAGGGAGATTCTTAACCATAAAATTCAATTTGAATCGAAATTATTCATTTTCTTCAGAAATCAAACATGTCACTCCTATTTCTTTCTAAAGACTAAATGTTAACAACCTCTAGATTAGTAAGAAATTTAATTTCTCACATCAATTCCCCAAAGCATTTTATTACGAATCGTATCTAAGAAGTTGTTGTTTTCGAAGCGAATTACATTGATCATAAATTCCGCTTTTTTTACAATAACTTTTTCACCTTGTTTAATACTTTTTGAATTTCCATCCAAACTCAATAGGGACTTTCGATCTCTTCCTTCTACACTTAATTCAATGGGTAAGTGGTCAGGAACCACCATTGGTCTAACATTCAGATTGTGTGGTGCAATTGGGGTGAGAATATGCACTTGACAACCAGGAGTGATAATTGGGCCACCACAACTTAAACTATAAGCCGTTGATCCTGTTGGTGTTGCAACGATTAGTCCATCTGCCCAATACGAATTCAAATATTTATTATCCAACGACGCATGAACAGTAATCATCGAAGCCGTATCTTTTTTATGAACGGTTAATTCATTCAAGGCAAAATTATCTTCACCGAATAAATCTTCTTCTGTATAAACTCTTAACAAAGACCGTTTTTGAAACTCGAATTCTTTATTTTTGACCTTATTCAGCGTATCCTCAATTTGATCTTTCGAAATATTGGATAGAAAACCCATTCGTCCCGTATTTATTCCCATGATTGGAACTCCGGAATTCCGAATGTAACTTACAGTCTTAATAAATGTTCCATCTCCACCAAGACTAATCGTCAAATCAATACCTGAATAAAAATCTTGATGAGAAGAAAACGTATCGTAGTTTTTATTAATGTCAGTTTTAGAGAGCAGTGTATCCTTCAATTCCTTCTCAAGTACTATGCTCCAACCGAGTTGCTCGATAAACGAAAAAACTTCAGTAAAAACAGGAATTGTTTGCTTTGTGACTTTTTTACCGTAAATGGCTACTCGCATACTTAAAATTTTAAGTAATTCATCAACGAATCAAAGCGCCATTGAACATCATCCTCGTGCATTCCTTTTTGAAATGTTGCTTTAACATCCATTTCGTAGCGTTCGAAAGATCGAATAATACGAGATAAATCCGTTTGATTAATTTTCAGAGTAATTTCTATTTTTGTTGAATCAGACGAACTAAAAATATACGAACTTAAAATCTTAGCGTTCTCACTTTCAACAATCTGAGCTATTTTCGCTAAGGAATAATCAATCGTATTCATTTCTAGAATAATGATTCCACCCGGCTCTTTAATTCCTCCAGTTGACGCTAACGAATTAATTAACACGTGAACACTTGTACAACCCAAATATTGTTCTTGTTCATTGAGAATTGGAATAACACTCAATTTGAATTCAGACATACGGTAAAGAACCTCATATATATGAACATGATCATACACGAAAGGTCTTGGCAAATGATCAAAAAGAGCGTCTAGCGTTTGAGACTCATCCAATCTATCCAAAATATCAGACTCTGAAACAACCCCAACGAAATTGCCATTTTTCAAAACTGGTAGATGAGAAACCTTAAATTCATCCATCCAATTAATAGCTTTTTCTCCCGTATCTGTATGTACTAAAGGAGGAATTTCTTCTGTAATTAAATCAATTGCTCTCATAATTTGCGACCAAAGTACTAATTTATAAATGAAGTTCGTAATTTTGGTTAGTAAATTTTGTTCCAATTATGACAAAGCTAAGTGTAAACATTAATAAAATAGCTACAATACGTAATGCTCGCGGAGAAAACAACCCTAACGTTGTTCAAGTTGCCATTGATTGCGAACGATTTGGCGCACAAGGAATTACCGTTCATCCGCGTCCAGATGAAAGACATATTACATTAAAAGATGTTTACGATTTAAAAGAAGTTGTAAAAACAGAATTTAATATTGAAGGATATCCAGATGAACGATTTATGTCAATCATTCGAGACATTCGACCTGCGCAAGCTACGTTAGTTCCTGATCCGCCACATGTATTAACTTCGAATACTGGTTGGGATGTGATTCAAAATGAAAGTTTTTTGAAAGAAATCTTGCTTGAATTGAAAGAAATGGGAGTTAGAACTTCGCTATTTTTGAACCCAGATTTAAAACAGTTGGAAAAAGTGAAAAATGTGGGTGCAGATAGAATTGAATTTTACACTGGACCTTACGCTGAAAATTATCCAATTAATAAAGAAGAGGCAATTAGAAAATATATCGATGTTTCAAGGGAAGCGGTGAAATTAGATATCGGTATAAATGCTGGTCACGATTTAAGCCTAGAAAATTTAGCCTATTTAATTCGAGAAATCCCTGAAATTGATGAAGTTTCCATTGGTCATGCATTAATTTCAGATGCACTATATTTGGGATTGGAAAATACAATTCAACGTTATTTATACGAAATTGAAAAAGGTCAACAAAAATTAATCTAAACTACGATACATGTCAGAAAAAATTAAATTTGGAACAGATGGTTGGAGAGCCATTATTGCGCAAGATTTTACAGTTGAAAATGTTGCTCGAGTTGCCGAGGCTACCGGAAAATGGTTACTCAATCAAGGAGTTGAACCGAAAATAACCATTGGTCACGATTGTCGATTTGCTGGTGAGTTATTTATGGAAACCGCAGCGAAAGTATTTCTCTCGCAAGGAATTAAAGTTTACATGAATCGAGGATTCATATCTACGCCAATGCTGTCTTTGGGTACAAAAAACTATGGTTGTAGAATTGGAGTAATCTTAACTGCAAGCCACAATCCACCTTCGTATAATGGCTATAAAATAAAAGCAGATTTTGGTGGGCCTTTACAACCTGAATACATTCAAGAAATTGAAGATATAATTCCCGCTCACGCAAATTCAGCATACACAAAAATAGACTTGAAGGAAGCTGAAAAGTCAGGCACATTAGAAATTATGGATTTAGAAACCATGTATATCAATCACGTGAAAGCTAATTTTGATTTACATGCGATAAAAACGTCTGGTTTGCGATTGGTTTATGACGCCATGTATGGAGCTGGTCAAAATGTAATGCGAAAAATTTTGCCGGAAGTTGAATTATTACATTGCGATTACAATCCTTCGTTTATGGGACAGGCTCCAGAGCCAATTGCGAAAAACTTAAAGGAACTTGAGAATTACATTAAGGAAAATCCAGGCGTAGATTGCGCTTTAGCTACTGATGGTGATGCAGATAGAATTGGGCTTTACAATGGAAAAGGGGAATTTATTGACTCGCATCATATTATATTGTTGCTCATTCACTACATGGTGAAATACAAGCATTTATCAGGAATAGTTGCCACTGCATTCAGCGTAACACCTCGTGTAGATCGACTTTGTAAAATATATAATTTACCGCAAAAAATTACTAAAATTGGATTTAAGGAAATTGCTTCCATCATGGTTCAAGAAGATGTTTTGTTGGGTGGTGAAGAATCAGGAGGAATTGCTGTGAAAGGTCATATCCCAGAA
The DNA here is from genome assembly GCA_044237035.1 of Crocinitomicaceae bacterium. Taxonomy (GTDB): domain Bacteria; phylum Bacteroidota; class Bacteroidia; order Flavobacteriales_D; family Crocinitomicaceae; genus UBA952. Next base: position 5,116 of record JBIIFU010000007.1, on the reverse strand, counting down.
CGAGATGGGATTTGGATGGGATTAATCATCTGGGAATTCATGGCAAAATCCGGTAAAACTTTGGATGAATTGATTCAAGAGGTGTATGATTTAATTGGCGAATTCAAATTTGAACGAAACGATCTTCATATTACAGAAGAATTGAAAAATAGAATAATTCAAAATTGTAAAGAAAACAATTACAAAAGTTTTGGTGATTACCCTGTTAAAGAACTACAAACCACTGATGGATTCAAGTATTTCTTCGATGAGGAACGATGGTTGATGATTCGTCCTTCAGGAACTGAACCTGTTTTGCGTAATTATGCAGAGGCGCCAACGCTTGATGAAGTTCGAAAAATTTTAACAATGTGTGAACAAACTATTACACAAATTTAAGCGTCTATGTTTGAAATATATTGAAAATAATATATTTGTATAAAAATGTAAGAGTATGTCAAACGATCAAAACAACGAAATTTATTCGAAAGCGGTCAGAGCCGGCAAGAGAACATATTTCTTTGATGTAAAGTCAACCAAAAGTAATGATTTGTACATTACCGTGACTGAGAGTAAAAAAGTAACTAGTGAAGACGGTTATGAAAATTACCAAAAACACAAAATTTTCTTGTATAAAGAAGATTTTGAAAAATTCAAAGAAGGTCTTGAAGATGTCTTAAATAAAATCGAAGAACTCAAGGGTTAATCAATTAATTTTTTAATCTGACCTATTATAGCCTGAGCTAATTCCTCAGCTTTTTCTTTATTTTGACTTTCTGAATAAATTCTGATAATCGGTTCAGTATTGCTTTTTCTTAAGTGAACCCATTCCTTATCAAAATAGATTTTTACTCCATCCGTAGTATCAATTTCTTGATTTTTATACTCCAAAATCATTTTTTCTAATAATTGATCAACATCGATTGAGGGTGTTAATTCAATTTTATTTTTTGAGATAATGTATTTCGGATAGGAATCTCTCAATGCGCTAACAGTACCTTTATTTTCAGCCAAGTGACTTAAAAATAAGGCGATTCCAACTAAGGCATCTCTACCGTAATGAGATTCAGGATAAATAATCCCACCATTTCCTTCACCTCCAATTACGGCATTTGTTTCTTTCATTTTTACTACCACATTCACCTCCCCAACTGCTGATGCAGAATATGATTGACCATGTTTTTCTGTCACATCCCTCAATGCTCTTGTAGATGACATGTTTGAAACAGTATTACCAGGAGTTTTAGACAAAACATAATCACCAACTGCAACAAGCGTATATTCTTCTCCAAACATGGTTCCATCCTCGCATACAAGTGCCAAACGATCTACATCCGGATCAATTGAAATACCTAAATCTGCTTTGTTTGAAACTACCGTTTGAGATAATTCTACCAAATGTTCAGGAAGCGGTTCAGGATTATGAGGAAAATGCCCTGTTGGATCACAGTACAACTCTACAATTTGCGTAACTCCCAAGGCTTTCAATAAAGCCGGAATAAATATTCCTCCAGTAGAATTTACAGCATCAACAACCACTTTGAAATTAGCATTTTCAATAGCTAGCTTGTTTACTAGAGGTAATACCAGGATAGAATCAATATGTTTTTGAAGGTAAGAATCATCTTGTTTATACGTCCCTAAATCATCGACCTCAGCAAATGAAAAATCTTCTTTTTCTGCGATTTCCAATAATTTTTCTCCATCTGTTCCAGAGATAAATTCGCCTTTTTCATTAAGTAATTTTAAGGCATTCCATTGTTTTGGATTGTGACTAGCCGTCAAAATGATTCCTCCATTTGCTTTTTCTAGTGGAACGGCAATTTCAACCGTTGGAGTGGTAGATAAACCTAAATCAATGACATCAATTCCCAATCCACATAAAGTTGAACATACTAAATCGCTAATCATTTTTCCAGAGATTCGAGCATCCCTTCCAATTACAACTTTTAGTTTACCAGAGGTTGAATTTGATTTTAACCACGTGCCATAAGCCGAAGCAAATTTCACCGCATCAACGGGTGTAAGTCCATCTCCTGGAGTACCTCCAATTGTTCCGCGAATGCCGGATATCGATTTAATTAATGTCATAATTACGACTTTTTAGAAAGATTTTTCTGTAATTGAATCATTTTTAATGCGGCAATGGCACATTCAACACCTTTATTACCATGCTTACCTCCTGAACGATCAATAGATTGCTGGATGTTTAAATCGGTTAATACACAAAATGAAATATGTTTGTTATATTTCAAACTCACATCCATTATACCTTGTGTTGCACCGTGACAAACAAAGTCAAAATGTTTTGTTTCCCCTTGAATGACAACACCAATAGCGATTGCAGCATCAACATCTGTGCTTTCAAATAAGAATTGAGATCCTAAAGCCAGTTCAAAAGTACCAGGAACAAAATGAATTAAAATATTCGATTCTACAACACCACATTCAATAAGTGTTTCTTTTGCTCCTTTTAATAAATTTAATGTAATTTCAGAATTCCACTCAGAAACAACAATACCAATTTTGAATTGTGCACCGTTTGGAACATCTTTCTCATTGAAGTAGGAAAGATTTTGGTGCTCAGTTGCCATTATAAACTTATTTTACAACTTTTCCGGATGCACGAGCAACGTATTTATCAACCGTTATTTGACTCGCATAACCAGGATATTCATCACGAACTTTTGTATAATATTCAGCAGCCTTTTTGAAATCATTCACTTTTTCACTGTTCAATCCAGCTTTAAACAAAAACATTGGAGTAGTAAATTCATTCGCATCAACCTCAGAAGCTTCAACGTACTTTTCAACTGCTTTTTTGTATTCTTTCAGCTCGGAGTGACAATCAGCAATTAATCCCATGCGCATTGCCTCAAGAAAAGTTCCATCTAACTTAGTTTCATCAAGTTCTTTCAACGCTTTTTTAAATTCCCCTTTCGCCATGAATTGTCTCGCCAAAACAAATTGAGCAATTTCACCTCCTATGTAGCCGTCGTATTTCTTTTTTGTTTTGGTTAATTCTGTGATAGCCATATTCGTGGAATCCTTCGCTGCATAGTTCAACCCTTTCCAGTATGCATCTTTCGACTTATCGTTGGTCGATTTCCAAACAAACTGATAATAAGCCAAACCGGCAAGAACTAATACCAATATACCTCCAACAACATAGGTAATCATTTTAAAACGCTTATCGTTGTTGAATCTGTTTTTGATCGTATCGAATGAAAAGTTTTCTGTCATTATCTTAATTTCAAGAGCGCAAAATTAGTAATAATATTTTGAATTACATCTATTTTATATGTTCAAAGTTTTCAATTCTACTAAAAACCAAAAGCACCTCTTTTGGAGATGCTTTCGATTAAACTAAAATTAACTGAACCTATGAATTATTGAACTACGAACTGGATGTTTTGTGTTGTTTGTGCTGTTTGAACTTTTGCTACGTACATTCCTGGTGTTAATCCGTTGAAAGTTGCGCTTGTTTGATTTGCGATTTCTTGGTTGTCAACTACTTGTCCTGCTGCGTTAACAATTGTAATTTGATTTACTTCTGCGTTATTCCAAGTAATTGTTCCAGTTCCATTATTTGGATTTGGATATAAATTAAATGTACTTTCCATTTCTTCAACTCCTGCTGCTTGTGTAGCAACGTAGCTCGCAACATTTACTTGACATCCGTTGTCATCTGTGATTGTTACATTGTATGCGCCTTCAGTGGTAATTCCCATTAAATCTTCGCTTGTTTCTCCGTTAGACCAATCGTATGTGTATGGAGCAACTCCACCTTGAACGAACAAATCTAAATTTACTGCTGTATGTAAGTTTGTTTGCGTAATCATTGCTTGAAGTGCTTGAGGAGCTGTTACTTCGAAAGACGCCCACAACGTTTCTCCTTCTGTAGTTTGGATTTTCACGCGGTAGTTTCCTACAGAAAGGTTTGTTAAATCTTCAGTTGTTGATCCGTTTTCCCAAGAAAAAGAAGAAACTGAATTATTTGCTACTTCGATATCGATGCTTCCATCTGTTAAACCTGCGCAGCTGATGTGGTGAACTGTGTACGAAACTACTTCTTGATTATTTGTGTTAACTACAGCACCTGTTGTGATTGTTTCAGCGTTTGCAGAAAAAAGAGCTGTTCCTAAGAAAAGACTTGCGATAAGGTTGCGAACTGAAGTTTTCATTTTGTTTCGTTTTGATTTCTGAAACAAATTTGCGCTAACTCCAAAGAAGTTTTTCTATAAATAAGGTTGTTCAACCGCAAAATACGGAGCCCTACTAAGGGATTGCTAGGTGTTTACATAAGTATGCTACGTAGTTGTGCGTAGAAATTGGGGGAACCTATTAAAGAAAATCAATTTCTCACTTCAATTCACCCAATGCCTTCTTCGTTCCGATTGTGCGAGTGATATAATCAGCTTCGAACTTCGGGCTTCGAGCCGGAGAATATTCTCGACCGTAAAAAATGATTTGCAAATGCAGTTTGTTCCATAGTTCTCTCGGAAATAGGGCTTTTGCATCTTTTTCAGTTAACTCAACGTTTTTCCCTGAGGTTAAGCCCCAGCGTGTCATTAGACGATGAATGTGCGTATCTACTGGAAAAGCAGGAACTCCAAATGCTTGTGACATTACTACCGAAGCCGTTTTGTGTCCCACACCCGGCATTGCTTCCAAGTCCTCAAATGATTGTGGTACTTCACCTTGATGTTTATCTAAAATAATGTGCGAAAGATCAAAAATTGCTTGTGACTTTCGAGGTGATAATCCGCAAGGCTTAATAATTTCTCGAATTTCCTCAACCGACAATAAAATCATATCAGACGGAGTGGCGGCCCTTGAAAAAAGTGTTGGTGTTATTTGATTTACGCGTTCGTCCGTGCATTGAGCAGAAAGTAAAACCGCAATCAATAAGGTGTACGCATCCAAATGATTTAATGGAATTGGAGTTTCAGGATACAATTTTTCTAGTTCCTCAATTACGTATTTTGCCTTTTCTTTTTTGGTCATGATAAAATAATTTTATTACTTAGAACATTTTCTTTTGATTCATCACGGTTCAAATTATTCTTTAGAAATTAATTCGCATTATTATTACTGCTTATAGAGGGACTTAAGAGAATTAAAATTGAAGATTTAA